>NZ_CANMWS010000018.1 GCF_947501665.1 uncultured Shewanella sp.
GTGATGAAGGCGACGATGTGCTGGATGCCGGTGATGGTGATAACCAATTATCGGGCGGCTTGGGTGATGACAGTCTCGTTGCCGGTGCAGGCAGTGATGTGCTTAGTGGTGATGAAGGCGACGATGTGCTGGATGCCGGTGATGGTGATAACCAATTATCGGGCGGCTTGGGTGATGACAGTCTCATTGCCGGTGCAGGCAGTGATGTGCTTAGTGGTGATGAAGGTGATGATGTGCTGGAAGCTGGTGATGGTGATAACCAATTATTCGGAGGGAGTGGTCACGATAGCTTAGTTGCTGGCTCGGGCGATGATGTACTTAGTGGTGGAGAAGGGGATGATGTGCTTGATGCGGGGGTTGGTGATAATCAATTAAGTGGGGATGCGGGCAATGATAATCTCAGTGCTGGTAGTGGCAGTGACTTTTTAGAGGGAGGATTAGGCGATGATAAACTCAGCGCTGGAGGGGGAGATGATTTACTCTTTGGCGGTGAGGGACAAGATACACTTATCGGTGGAAGCGGTAATGACCAATTGTTTGGCGAAGCGGGGAATGATCAATTATCTGGAGGAGGGGGAAGCGATCAACTTTACGGGGCAGAAGGCGCGGATCAGTTATTGGGTGGCGGCGGGAGCGATCAGTTATTTGGGGATGAAGGCAGCGATAGTTTAAAAGGGCAGTCAGGTAATGATTCATTATTTGCTGGTGAAGGTGATGATGTACTTGATGGTGGTAGTGGCACTGATGAACTGTATGGTGGTAGTGGTGATGATAAGTTAGTTGGAGGAACGGGAGTAGACATGCTCTTTGGGGGGGATGGTGATGATACACTTATTTTTGATCGTAGTGATTTTGGTGATAATGAAAATGGAACTATGGACAATTCAGAATTTCGCTATGATGGTGGAGAGGGATTTGACTTAGTCGAAGTCACTGAATTAGAAGATAATGTAATTGATATGACTGGAAGTGCTATTCAGAATGTGGAAGCTTTTATCGTTGATGAAGATGTTGATGATGTACAACTTATGTTGTCATTAGATAAAATTTACCAAGAAGGTGCTGGTACCCCCTTAGAAAATGAGGGCGAAGGGACATTAGAAAGTAATTTCTTAGTCGTGGGAAGTGGGAATTTAACCTTATCTGGCGATCATTGGAGTCAGTCGGATTCTATGTTATCGAGTCAATCGTTAGATCAAGATCTAAAAGAAAAATATGAATCTGAAGGTGTCGATATAGAACAGCTTCAAGGTTTTGTTTTTTCAAGCGAAGATGGAGATGTTGTCATATGGAGTGATTTAGATGCAGGCAATATTTCGTTTAATGATGATCAACTAGGCTAATCTCTATTTGGTGCTGTTTTCATTATTTTGTGTTTTGCTGTTAACTGTGTCTCATTTGTTGTTGTGACGAGGGGGCGTTGACAATTGGCTATGATTATCTGATTAAGATACAATTTTTCTCTTTGAAATTCATATGTCCCGTAAAATAATTAGCGATAAACAATGGCAACGAATTCATTACTTCCAGGAAAAGTCACTGACTGTGGGGTCACCGCAAAAGATAATCGTCTTTTTCTTGAAGCAGTCCTTTGGATAGTCAGGTGCGGCGTGCCTTACCAAGCGAGTTTGGTCATTGGAATAGTGTTTATATGCGCTATAGTCGGGGTGCAAGAAAGGTATCTGGGCCAATCTATTTGAAGTTCTAACAAAAGATAAAGACAGTGAATATATCAAGGTTGACGGGAGTATTGTTCGAGTTCATCAACATGGTGTACCAAAAAAAATGAACGGGATATTAACGCAATAGGTAAATCTCGTGGTGGTTTAACGACAAAAATTCATGTCACAGCAGATGCATTAGGTAATCCCATCAGATTTATAGTGACGGCAGGACAAGCTTCAGAATACGGTCAAGCAAATGCCCTAATTGAAGATTTCCACCCTGAATATGTTTTAGCTGATAGGGGATATGACTCAGATGATTTTGTTGAAGTGATTGAAAATAAAGGGGCTGTAGCCGTTATACCTTCACATCGAGGAAGAAAAGCCCCTCGAGTTCATGATGCAGATTTATATAAAGAGCGAAACCTTGTCGAACGATTATTTCAAAAATTAAAACAATACCGCAGAATAGCAACGCGTTATCAGAGAAAGGCTAAGCACTATTTAGGGACGCTTCAATTAGCGGCATCAATGATTTGGCTAACTTAATTATCAGCGCCCCCTAGAATATCCCCATACTCCTACTTTTTCATTTGTATTGGCTTAAAATTTGGCCTTTTTTCTTATGGTTTATTTAGACTAGCTCTTTTGTTTGAATTTTAAACTAAAGAGCTAATACTTTAGTGTTATCTGTGGTAAGAGGCAATATATAAAATAAGAGGGAATTTATTGAATACCAATAAATAATACTATATTCAGGCATAATAACGATGATGCTTTGTTTTGTATTTCTAAATATTGATGATGTAAATATGGCTTTGTTGAAGTGAAATAGTACGATTAATCTTGTTACTCAGAGCCCCTAAGCTTGTTGAAAGAGAAATTCATTACTAGAATTTCAACAGTAAAAGGATTTATTAGTGTTGATGTTCGTATTTTATACGTAGTCAACCAAGATAACTTGGACTGACATATAATATGAAAACTATTTTACTGGTAGAAGATACAAAAGTCCTATTGATGATCATTCAGAAGAAACTCACTTCTCGTGGTTATCATGTCATAACGGCAATGAATGGTAATGAAGCATTACTTCAATTAAAAGCCCATCCAGACGTTCAAATGGTGCTGAGTGATTGGATTATGCCTGAATGTGATGGCATAGAGCTATGTGAGCAAGTCAAATCTTCTTTATATTCTCGTTATATTTTCTTTGTATTGTTATCAGCAAGAGATGATCAAGACTCTATTATTCAAGGCATTAATGCAGGTGCAGATGATTTTATTGCTAAAGATACTGATATTGAAGAACTCGACGCACGCTTAAAAGCCGGCTTTAGAACATTGAAGTTGCATAATGAGCTGGTGTCTAAAAATACCGAATTAGACTCTGCCTATGCAACGATTAAGCAAGATTTAGAAGCTGCAGGTGAGTTTATTAAGCGATTATTACCGTCAGATCCCCATTTTGCCAGAGCAGAATTAAATTATGTGTCTATTCCCAGCGCACAAATTGGTGGTGATATGCTGGGGTGTATGCAACTCGATGAGAATAATGTGGGCATTTATTTATTTGATGTGGCGGGTCATGGTGTCTCTTCAGCACTGATGTCCTTCTCGGTACAGCAAAGTATTAGTGTAAGTGGTGATAGCTCTTCGTTAGTGAGGCAGAAAATCGATACGCCCCCTTATTATAAAATCACCTCACCGTGTCAAGTCATACAACAGTTAAATGAATTGTATTTGAGCCAAGAGGGAAGCGATCTCTATTTTACTATGGTGTATGCCATTTTAAATACGCAGACAGGATTACTCTCTTATGCTTTTGCAGGTCACCCTCCATTAGTATGGGTACAAGATCATAAAGATAAAGCGGTTTTTGTTGAGCAAGATAGCTTTGTTGTCGGTGTATTTGATTTCGCAGAATATACCACACGAACCATACAGTTATCAGCAGGGGATAAAATTTGGCTTTATTCAGATGGGATAACTGAGGCTGAAAAAGACAGCCGTCAGTTTTCTGAGGCGAGATTAAAAGAATTGATTTTTGATATCAAAGAGCAACCCACTTCTATACAAGCGAATACTGTCATTAATGAAGTGAGACAGTGGCAAGGTAAAGAGCAGTTTGATGATGATGTGAGTGTGTTGGTTTTTGAATGGAAAGGTTACCCAGAAGGAGATGAATCATGCAATACGAGCTCATTGAAGAAAACAAATACACAGTATTTCAAATAAATGAAGACAGGTTTGATGCCAAGTTAGCCCCGGCATTTAGAAATGAAATTGATTTAGTCAAAGGAAATATAGCAGAGCATTTAGTACTGGACTTAGGCCAAGTGCGTTTTATGGATAGCAGTGGACTCGGTGCTGTGATGGGCGTGTACAAATTATTGCGTAATACCAAAATTAGTATCGTGAATCCACAAAAGTCAGTTCAAGAGTTACTCAAGTTGACCCGTATCGACAAGTTGATTTTAAGTCATGCAACTGTCGAAGATGCCACTTCTGCTCAATAGAGGATTGTATGATGAAAGGAATGATATTGGCTGCAGGAAAAGGAACACGCATTAGGCCTATTTCTCATATGATCCCTAAACCCATGATCCCTATTCTCGGTAAACCGGTGATGGAGTCAATGATCCAGCTTTTTGCCAAGCATGGTATCGATAAAATTGTCATCAATACAAGCCATTTAGCTGAAAATATAGAAAGCTATTTTGGGGATGGTCATCACTTTAATGTGCAATTGTCTTATTCATATGAAGTCATTGAACAAGACGGGGAGTACATTTGTCAAGCACTCGGTTCAGCCGGCGGAATGAAGAAAGTTCAAGACTTTTCGGGCTTCTTTGACACGACTTTTCTGGTGGTTTGTGGGGATGCTTGGATTGATTTAGATTTACAACAAGCCGTTACCCATCATAAGGAAAGTGGAGGGTTGGCAACCATTATAACAAAAGAGGTGCCTTTAGAGGATGTCAGTCAATATGGTGTCGTGGTGACGGACAAGCATGGTTTAGTTTCCCAATTTCAAGAAAAACCCATGAAAGAAGACGCATTATCGACTCAAGTGAATACTGGAATTTATATTTTTGAACCGGCTATTTTCGATTTTATTCCTTCCAATATAGAGTTTGATATTGGTGGTGATTTATTTCCATTACTCGTTGAGAAGAATGTTGATTTTTATGCAGTGGATATGGACTTTCAGTGGTTAGATGTGGGAAAAGTTCATGATATTTGGTCTGTGACCAGTGATATTTTAAAAGGAAAGGTTAAGGGATATCCGATCCCTGGAACGCAAGTCGTTCCTGGCGTGTGGGTGGGAATTAATACCGTTATTGATATTGAGCAATGCCAAATCACGCCTCCTGTTATTATCAGTAATGGATGTGAAATAGGTAATGGAGCAACAATTGTCGGCCCTGCTGTTATTGGAGCAAATTGTAAGATAGATCCACAAGCATTAATCAGTAATACACTCATTTGTGATTATATTCATATTGCAGAAGAAGCGTATATTGCAAATAAAACCATGTTTGGAGATTACTTATTGGGGCACGATGGATATACCCAATTAATAGAGAGTAGTGATTATATTCATACCCTAAAAAATAGAAGTATATCCAAGTGGACTTCTAACATTGAACGCAGTGTGGATGTGTTGGCCGGTGTTGCATCGCAGGTTAAACAACCTTAAGGTCAGTTTGTAAAATAAAAGGATGTAATCTTATGGTATTAAAGGGATTTAATCGTAGTTACCCCAGTCGTCTTGACACGTCTAGAGCGGTTTCAGCTGATATTATTCCCTTTTGGCATGAACTTAATTTAGCTGAAGAGCTTATTTGTCAAATGGAATTATGTTTAGTTGAAATTGTGAATAATGTTTTTGAACATTCGTATCACAGTGTTGAAGGAGATAAGGTTGAAGTTGAGTCTTATTGTGAAAATGGAAAGCCAACATTAGTGGTTAAAATTTCAGATTATGGTACAGCAATGCCGTCAGATTTATTATCAAATAAATTAGAGGAAGATTTTGTCGTTCCTGACCCAGAGGATCCTGACACATGGACTGTGAGTAATAGGGGATTGAGAATTGTACAGGAACTTACTGATAAAACTGAGTATATGACCGCAATTGGCCGAAATACCTTAACCTTATTTCGTCATACTCAACAACATAGTGAATTGAGTAAATGAAAGCCGCAATCCTCACTGTTTCACTCATCTTTTGTTTAGGGTGCTGTTTGCCGCCAGTTTGGCAAACCAGTGAGCAATCTTTAAATGGTGCTTGGCATTTTGAGTATTCCATGTCGCCTTCATCCCCGTTTATTACCACTAAAATACCGGTGCCAAGTAATTGGTCTAGTTTAGGAATAGATCATCATGGTGTGGCTTTTTATAATCGTGAATTATTGGTTGACACCATTAATCTTCATGAGCGTTTATGGTTGGTGTTTGATGCTATCGACTACAGTGCTGATTTAAGTGTTAATGGTAAATTATTGGCACAACATAATGGTTATTTTTCACCTTTTAAAACAGAAATAACTCAAGCGGTGATCCCCGGAGTAAATCAAATCGATGTGAAGGTCACAAGTCCAATAGAAGAAAATGGTGAAGATTGGTCACTTAATAAAACACTCATCAAAGGGGTATTGAGTCATCATGATACTCGTCCAGGCAGTGCTTGGTCTTCAGCAGGACAAGATAGAAATTCAGGCGGGATCTGGGGAAATGTTAATTTAGTGTCTACGGGGCCGGTTGCCATATCGAGTTTTAAAGTGACTCCGAGCATTATTGATTTAAAAAAACGTCATACAGGCGGTAGCGCAACAGTTGAGCTTGACAGTTATTTTAGAGGGCAAATCAGAGTCGATTTTCATTTAATGAATATGGCTAATAATACCCTTGATAGTAAACACAGTACTGTGGTGAATATGACACAAGACCGTCAAGAAATTCAATGGACATTACCTGAAAAACCCCGTGAATTATGGTGGCCTTGGGACTGGGGGCATCCAACAATCTATTCGTTAAAAGTGACTGTGGCGGTTATTGATGAGCTGTTTGGGTTAGACAAAGTGTCTGATTTTAAAAAAGTGGAGATTGGTTTTAGGCAGTTTGAATTTGATGAAAAAAATGCAACATTCTATGTAAATGGTGAAGCGTATTTTATTCGTGGAACCAATTATATTGCCAGTCAATGGTTAGGTGAAATGGCGGTAGAGGATTATGAAAATGATATACTGCTGATGCAAGAAGCGAACATTAATAGTGTCAGAGTACATGCTCATGTAGCAGGTAAAGCCTTTTATCAATTAGCCGATCGTCATGGGCTTATCATTTGGCAAGACTTTCCTTTGCAATGGGGTTATTTAGATGAGCCCTATTTTACTAAAGAGGCGGTGCGGCAGACTAAAGTCATGACCGATATGTTGTACAATCATGCCTCTATTGCATTTTGGTGTGGCCATAATGAACCGCCTTGGGATGCAGCTTGGATGGCGCATCAGTATAAAAATTACCAAGCTAATCATAATAAAACGTTAACAGAAGCGGTTTATCGACAACTATTGAAAACACAAGATGCACGGATTGTGAGAAAGGCTTCTTTTACAAGAGAGCACCCTTGGTTTGGATGGTATTGGGGACGTTATCAGTTTTACCGCACTAAACCGCTTGCACCCATTGTGAGTGAATTTGGTGCTCAAGCGTTACCCAGTGTGTCTTTAATGAGAAAAATTCTGGCTAAATCAACAAAAAATATGACTGCTTTAAATGGGGCTGATTTCATTTCTTGGCCATTGACATTTGAGGATATTAACTTACTTAAATATCATAACTATCAACCGGAACAAACGTTAAATATTGCCAAAGTATCGATGGGTAATAGTTTACAAGAATTTGTTCAGCATTCTCAAGCTTACCAAGCCCGTTCAATTAAATATGCCAGCGAAAGTTTACGGTTACGCCGGAAAAAAGATATTGCCGCGATTTATCAGTTTATGTTTGTCGATAGCTGGCCTTCAATCACTTGGTCTGTGTTAGATTACAAACGTCGGCCTAAAAAAGGTTTTGATACTCTCAAACAAGCTTACCAAATCTTACTTCCTGTGGTTGAAGCCCTGCCGAATAACCATCACCCGTTGCTGGTTGTCGCTTTAGTCAATGATAGCCGCATTCGATACCACAATGCTTCTTTATGGTTAGTTGACGAAACAAGTGACACGGTACTGATACAAGTTAATGTGGACATTAAACCCAATGATCTCACTCGGATTAATCTACCTGTTTCTCGGTTCAATATGGAGAATTTTTCTCTTATCGTGAAGGATCCTTCCGGAAAAGTATTGTCTATTAATGAGTACAATACTAAACAATTGGAGCAAGAATTAATATGAAAATTAAAGGGTTGTTGCTTCTATTGTGTCTTAGTTTATTATCAATTACCGCTTCGGGGAAAGAACAAACTGTCGAAAGCCATCTTGTGGTTAATCAGTTAGGTTACCCATTACTGGCGTTAAAACGTGCTTACTGGATTGATGCTAAGGCTGATAATGTCAGCTTAATGAATATGCATACCGGTAAAGTGAAGCAATATCCGGTTAATATAAATTCCGTCATTTTAGGGAAAAAACAAACCGTATCCACTATCGATTTCAGTCAGTTGGAGGAGCCAGGTTGGTACCGATTTAAAGCAGGAAGACAACTCTCTGCGCCATTTCATATTAATGATGATGTCTATCATCCATTACTGTACCGTCTTATTCGAGCATTATATTTACAACGCTGTGGTGTTGAAATTGAAGATAGAGAAACAGGTATGTCCCGTCCTCCAAGTCATACACATGATGCGCTTATTTTTCGCACTGATAAGGTGAATAAAAAAAATACTTGGATAGATGTGAATGGGGGTTGGTACGATGCGGGAGATTTTGGGAAATATGTCGCCACAACAACGATTACGGTAGCGCATTTATTGGAGGCCTACCGACAGGCGCCACAATTATTCACAACAGACTTTTTTCAACCAGAAATGTTACAAAAAGAGGCATTGCCCTATATTTTGCAAGAAGCAAAAATTGGACTGACTTGGTTAGAGAAAATGCAGCGCTCGGATGGTGCGGTGTATAGAAAAGTATCTGGAAAGCATTGGCCTAAGGTGATAGCACCTTGGAATGATATTCAATTGCGTTATATTTTTGGTGTGAGTAGCCCTGATACGGCAAAGTTTGCTGCGACGCTGGCTTTTGCAAGTCGCATCTATAGGCCCTTTGAACCGAAATTGGCGAAACGTTACTTGAACGCGGCGATAAAGGCATGGACATTTTTAGCGATGACGCCTAAGCAATTCACGGATTGGAAAAAAGAGGATGACAGTGGATCCGGTCCTTATATCAGTAATGAGCATGACACCGAAACCAGCTTATTAACTGATGTAGATGATAGGTTATGGGCGTTAGCTGAACTGTATCTAGCCACCAAAGAAACACAATACAAACAGACTTTCTTAAGCCTATATTCATCAGAATACTTAGATATTTTTGAATGGAAAAATCCGGCACTAATGGGTATTTGGCATCTTATTCTCACTCAAGAGTCAGCCTTTAAATTGTTGCAAAGGGATTTACATGCCAAAGCCGCTCAATATGCGCAGGTAGCCCAATCACAGCCATTTTTTGTCGCCAATGATCGTTTTATTTGGGGGTCCAATAAAATGGTTGCAGAGGTGGGACTGCTATTGGCTTGGTCATCACAGCTGAGCAATACTCACGCTCAATATGGGCGATACAGTCAATCACAACTGGATTATTTACTTGGGGCCAATGCGTTCAATTTATCGTTTGTGACAGGGTTTGGCAGTCGTTCGGTGAAGAATATTCATCATCTCTATCAAAATGCGAGCGGGGTGCATATTCCGGGTTTTTTGGTGGGGGGACCGAATGAGCATGCGCAAGCGGGAATTGCACCCAAAGGGCTCGGTATGTTGAGCTATGTGGATCATGAAAAATCTTACGCGGTCAATGAGTTTGCGATTGATTATAACGCCAGTTTAATTGGTTTATTAGCAGCACAATCTGCGGCACTAAAGCAGGGGAAAAGGGAGAGATGAAATGGATTTTTATTTTAATGAGTTTGAAAATAGAACGCCGCCAGATCCCGTTAAACACAGTCATTTTAGAGAGTTACTATATCAGTATTTAGCCACCTGTAATATCACCTTAGGTATATGGTATCTCGTCTGGCGTTGGGGCTTTGCGCTTAACTATGATGCCATGTGGTTTTCTTTGCCTTTAGTGTTTGCTGAATCCTGTGCATTTATAGGCTCGGTTTTATTTGTATTTAACTTATGGAAAACGAAAGATGAGCCTAAAAGTCCTGCTCCCAGCAGTATTGGGGAGTGCGTTAATGATCCTACAGAGGACAGGCCGCTTTGTATCGATGTGATGTTTCCAACATATGATGAAGAGCCAGAGCTGGTAAAACTAAGCATTCAAGATGCATTGAATATTCAATATCCTCATGAAATTGAAATTAAAATTTTTATTCTCGATGATGGGAAAAGATCTGAGATGGCCCAATTGGCCCAAGAGATGGAAGTGGAATATATTACTCGAGAAAATAATGTGGGTTATAAGGCGGGAAATCTTCGTAATGCACTGGAGCAAACATACGGTGATTTTATTGTTATTTGTGATGCTGATACCCGTCCTTTCCCTACGATTTTAGAACACACTTTGGGTTATTTTCGTGATCCCGATGTGGCTTGGGTGCAAACACCCCAATGGTTTTTTGATTTACCGGCTGGAGAAAGACTGCCAGACTGGCTAAAGCGGCGTTTAGGCAGACCTTTTTCTTGGTTTGGACGTTTGGTTGAAAAGTTTTATGGTCCGGTGACCCTAGGCCGAGATCCTTTTGTGAATGATCCACAAATGTTCTATGACGTGATCCAACGTAGACGTAACTGGGTGAATGCGTCTTTTTGTTGTGGTGCGGGGTCCATTCATCGTCGTGAGGCCGTGATGGAAGCTGCGCTTCGCAGTTACAGTCATCAAATTAGCTTAGAGCATGAAGCGATTGAAAAACAAATTCGTAAACTCACCAAAGAAAAGCAGGTTGATGAAGAGGTGTCCTCTGGCTTACGGCAAGAAATTATTTTAGATACTGAATTTACCCCTTATAAATTTCATGTGTCTGAAGATATATACACTTCTATTATCCTTCATGGTGATACAGAAAGGAACTGGCGTTCGGTTCAACACCCTGAAGTCGAGAGTAAAATGTTATCGCCCCAAGATTTACAAAGTTGGACTGTACAACGTTTTAAGTATTCCGGTGGTTCAATTGATATTTTTATGAATGATAACCCGTTATTAAAAAAGGGAATGAGTTTTAAGCAAAAATTAATGTATGGAGCCAGCTTTTGGTCAAATTTATCTGCTATTTGGAATGTTATTTTTCTTGCTTGTCCCATTATTTATTTTCTTACCAGTATTGCCCCTGTTAGTGCATATGATGTGACTTTTTACATGCATTTTATTCCGTTTGTGTTAACGGCAGAGTTAGCCATGATGGTGGGGACATGGGGGATCTCGGGATATCAAGGTAAAACGAATTTTCTCTCTTTTTTTCCAGTGAATATACGGGCACTTTGGACGGTATTAAGAGGTAAAAAAATCAGTTTTCCAACCACGCCAAAAGATCGGCAGCAAGGGGTGTTTTTACATTTAGTGATCCCGCAACTTCTGGTGTTCTTTTTAAGTTTATTCAGTATGGCATTTGCTTGGTACGCCTATTACAGTGGCTTTTTTGGTGATTACTCATTGGGCGGTTTGATATTTAATAGTTTTTGGACGTTAAACAATATGATGGCGATGTGGGGCATGATTGCCTCTGCTTTTTGGTCACCTAGCACTAATCAAGGAGAGGAATTAGATTATGGAATCGAGTAGCTCTTGGGTCAAAGCACGCCATCATTTTGTGTTTATTGCGGGGTTAGCGACGGCGTTGGTGCTGGCATTTTCTATTGAAAATCGCAGCTATAACCAAGTATTAGGTAATTTGAGTTTTAAAGCCACTGAGCCTATTCCTTTTCGAGAAGCAAGAATGTTGACCGATGAAGAATATGTGTGGGCAAAAACCGCATGGCAATATTTCGAGAATAATTATCAAGATAATACTGGGTTAGTTAATTCTGTAGACGGCTATCCGTCAACCACAATGTGGGATACGGCTTCGTACTTGATGGCGCTTATTTCTGCACAGCAATTGAATGTGATTACGCAAACAGAATTTGATTTACGTATGGAAAAGGCATTAGTGACTTTAGCACGGTTGCCGTTGGTGGAAAATGTGCTGCCTAATAAAGCCTACAATACTCAAACGTTAGCCATGGTGGATTATACCAACCAAGATGCACCTGATGGTATTGGCTGGTCTGCGATAGATGTGGGGCGCATTTTGGTGCCTTTTAATATTTTGATTTGGAAGTACCCTAATTTTAATAAACAAGTGAATAAAGTCTTAGAGCATTGGAAAGTCGAGGCCATGAATATTGATGGCTATTTGTTTGGTTCAAGGCCTAAAAAAGCGGGAAGTGGATTTGATTTAGTGCAAGAGGGTCGTATTGGTTATGAAGAGTATGCGGCAAAAGCATTGGCTTTAATGGGACGTGATGTGTTTAATGCCTTGAGGTACGCCGACTTTTTAAAATTAATTACCATTGATGGCGTTGAAATACCAACGGATAATCGCGATCCCGCTAAGTACCATGCTCATAACTATGTGGTCAGTGAATCTTATATCTTAGATGGAATTGAATTTGGCTCTGACAGTATTTCACGTATTTTTGCTTATCGAGTGTATAAAGCGCAAAAAAATCGTTTTGATCGTCTCGGTATTTTAACCGCAGTCAGTGAGGATAATATCGATCAACCTCCATATTTTGTCTATAACACGGTGTTTTCTGATGGCAAGGAGTGGAATGCGATTACGGATACTGGTGCAGATGCCTCTCAATTAAAAACCTTGTCAACTAAAGCCGCTTTTGGCTGGTATGCGTTGTATGACACACCTTACACATCCAAGCTTATTCAAGGTGTTGATACCTTATTTGATCAAAGTAAAGGTTGGTATTCTGGGCAGTACGAGCGGGACGGTAAAACCAATACGGCTATTACCGCTAACACTAACGGCATTGTATTAGAATCTCTGGCTTATATGCAAAATGGGGCGTTGTTAAACATTGGTGCCGATACGCAGCTTTGAACTGGGAGTATCATATGCGTGTTTTTTTGACTTGTTTATTTCTTATACTCATGACAGCTTGTGGCAATAGTTATCAAGGTTTTTCAAGCGATGTGGTTGAGCGTGAAAGCCATTGGACAACCCCCGTTCCTCGTTCGGGCCCGTTAACTGAACATGAGTTAGAAATGGCCAAAATTGCTTGGAAATATTTTGAAAATAATTACCAAGAATCAACTGGACTTGTAAATGCTGTGAATAATTACCCTTCGGTTACTTGGTGGGATGCGGCGTCTTATTTAGCGGGTATGGTTAGTGTTTATGAGTTTGGTATTATTGATAAAGCCGAATTCAATAGCCGTTTTACTAAGTTTGTCGCCACATTAAATACCATTGATTTATTTCGAGGCGAATTACCTAATAAAGTGTACAACACACAAACCGCAGCGAAAGTGGATTACGCTAACCAACCAGGGGAAATCGGTTATTCAGCATTGGACTTAGGCCGTTTAATGATTTGGTTATACATCATAAAGCAACGTTTTCCTGAATATGCGACGGCCATTGATTCAGCCGTGTTGAGGTGGAACTTTTGCAATGTGGTTGATGAGAATGGCACCATGTTTGGGGCGTTACTTGAAAAAGGCAAAGAGGTTCAGTATTTACAAGAAGGGCGTTTAGGCTATGAAGAATATGCGGCAAAAGGATTTGAATTATGGGGATTCAATACTGATCAAGCATTGCTGCCGGAGCCTTACGGTACCATTAATATGTTTGGTTATGATGTGCCTTATGATACGCGGGATCCTCGAAAGTTAAAAGCTCACAGTTATGTTGTAACAGAAAGCTATGTGCTGGATGGGATTGAATTAGGTTGGGATGTCACCTCCGATCGTAGCCCACATGACAGTCATTATTCCCATGAATGGATGGCTGAATTTGCCATTCAAATCTATCGTGTTCAAGAAGCGCGTTACCGTGAAACAGGGATTATAACGGCTCGAACAGAGCATCAACTCGCCGGTCCGCCATACTTTGTATACGATACGATTTATACCGATGGATTTGCATGGAATACCATTTCAGAGGTGGGCGAATATTTACCGCAATTTTCAGCTGTTGCCATTAAAGGGGCGATGGGCATGTGGGTGCTGTGGGATACAGAATATACGGATTTATTATTTGATCATGTGAGTCATACTTACAACGAAGAAAAAGGTTTTTATGAAGGGATTTACGAAAATGGTAAAGGATTGATTGATACTTTCACTTCCAATAATAATGGCATTTTATTAGAGATTCTATTGTATAAAACCCAAGGTAAAATTTTAACTTACCGAGATGATATTGCGCCAAGTTTATGGGATAAGGCGCTAGAAACCCAATTTGGGCACGAAGGACAATGTTTACCTCGGAATAATCAAAAAGCGAAAACCTTAGCAAACCTTGATGCCGTTAGCCCTCAATAACATATTGATATTGAGGAATTAAGCATTGAAACGGATTATTTATCAGGTTTGTTTATTGATTGTCGTATTAACAATATCGGCATGCGGCGCTCTATATCAAGGTGTCCAGTCGGGGGTGACAGGCGTCAATGAATCTCAGTGGATAAGACAAGGGCGCTATGGCCCACTCACAGAGCAAGAATTACAATGGGCACAAATTGCTTGGACTTATGTTGAAAATAATACACAACTGGCCACAGGCTTAGTGAACTCCATTGATAATTATCCCAATATGGATTTATCTTCATTTGCTGATTATTTATTTGCCTTAGAAGCCGGTCGTCAGTTTGAATTAATTACTACTAAAGAACATGATGAAAGGTTGACGTTGGCAATTAATTTCCTCGTGACAATGCCCCTAGTGGCTTATAGCGTACCCAATAAAGTTTATTCAACAATAACAGGGCAAATGGTGGATTATGGCAATCAACCCGCAGAAATTGGCTGGTCAGCGATTGATGCGGGTCGGTTATTGATTGCGCTGGCTTTTACCAAACAACGTAATCCTGAATTTACTGAATATATCGACAAAGCGGTGTTACGTTGGAATTTTTGTGAATTAGTATCCAAAAAAGGTGAATTATATGGCGGGGATATTAATAACGGTCAAGTGACTACTTATAAAGAAGGACGCTTAGGTATTGAAGAATATGCGGCTTATGGTTATATGGATTGGCAAATTATCCCCGGAAAATCCCTTGCGTTAGAGCCTTATCAAGTGACCACCATTAATGGGATTGATTTGCTTTTTGATGGTCGAGATCCCCGCCATTATGATGTCCTTAGGCCCGTTTTCCCCACGCCATTTTTGTGGTTTGGCTTGGAGTTTAATTGGGATGATATTGACGATAATAGCTCATTTGATGCCAATCATAGTAATGAGATTTTAGCTGCCATGGCAGATTCCATCTATCAAGTGCAAGAAAGTCGCTGGGATGTAGAAAGAGTCTATACCGCTCGAGGGGAACATGTGGTGTCTGGCGAACCTTATTTTGTTTATGACGCAATTTATGCATTGGGCACACCATGGATTACTGTGGCGGAAGATGGTAGCAGTCATGATCATCTGGCATTAGTGTCAACACGAGTTGCTTTTCAAATGTGGGTGCTTTGGAAAACCAATTATACGGATCGTTTAATGACCTTAGTGAGAGAACTATATAACCCTCAAAGAGGTTGGTACGAAGGACGTTATGAAGCCTCTAGTCGTTATGAAAAAATCATTACATTAAAAACCAATGCGGGTGTGTTAGAAGCGTTGCTTTATAAGGTCAATGGAAAGCTGTACCAAGCTAATGAAGAGAAAGAATACCGTGATGTCCAGTTTGATTCGCGTTTTTATCATCCTGGTAAGTGTTTAGTGGAGACGTTTCGATGAACACTATGATAAGAGTGGGCTTAACATTTTTGACGTTGATGATACTTTTGTTGAGCGCCTCATGGCACAGTGCGGTATTAGCTGTGACTAAAGAGTTGGATCTGACTCCTTATACTAAAACAAATTATTTATTGTCCAAAGGGCGTTATAAACAGGTGGCTGAGCATTGGGATAAACTCAGTATACTGTTGTTGGCTAATCGCAATGGACTCGATCAGCAGACTATGTGGCAATCAGCTGGACTAGCAGCAGCCTTAGCCAGCATTGCTGCGGACAAAAATAACGATCCTATTGCTTATCAATATTGGGCTGACAGCACGCGTTATTTATTAACGGGTGGGACTAATTGGCAACAAGTGCAGGCGCATTTACATCAACGATTAGAAACGGCTAATACTCAATTATCGGTAGTATTACAGGTCAATGATGTAACTGGTGGGCTTGATGAGTCTTTAGAAAAAGAACTGTCTGTATTACAAGTCTGGGATGATAAGCTCGACTTTTTTGCATTTACAGCTCCTAAACTGGGTCTCAACAAATATACTGAGCCGAGTCAAACAAATCAAGCTGCATCGAATGTGAGACAAACTAACCGAGCTCGCCCCACGCATCAAGAAAAAAGTAATGGGCAGCAAAAGAAACTGTCAGGATTTGATGCGAATTTCTCTCAAACTCAGTCCTTTATTGGCGCGCCGACAGTGACACAAACAGATGATGTGTCTTCAAAGAATCAATTAGATCCAGAAAAAAACCTAACGGATGATTCGAATAAAGAGGAACATAATGATGACAGTAGCATAGAGGGTAAAGAAACGGTCATAAATGGAAGTGATTCAGCACTATCTTCGGCGGCTCAAGGACATATTCAACCCTCAACAGCCCCCAGCCCGATGGTGAGAGGTAATTTGTCTATCATTGAAGAGCAGCAGTACGAATCGAGACAAAAGCGCCACTCATCCAGTCCAAGTGCTTCTGAGCTGGATATAAAACATGACGCAGAGGATAAACCTGCAGCTCAGGCGGAGGAAAATGAATTGCCCAATAAGCCAGCAGAAGACAATTCGGCAGCGATAAATGGCGCTGAAAAATTAACTCGGCCTTTAGCTGAGAATAATTGGCGACAGACTAAAGTGAACGCGCTTCCTAAACGCATTAAGCCAAAGGGGCTGTTAGCAGTGAATAACATAAAAGTAAATCAGCGAACCAATAACGCTACGCTGAATGCGGTGTGGGTGAATCAATCTGCGACGCGACTAAAAGTCAATACCTTATCCAGTAAGCTATTGAGTGACACATTGGTTGTTGAGCCCGAGAAGCATGATGGATTTTATCAATCAATAGGGAGAAGAAATAGGCGTGAGGCTTGCAATTTGAGTCGTCATTACTAGCCTTAATATAGGATGTGCGTTGATTGGTGATCATTGGGATTATGAATCATGAAAAGCAATCATCGTTGAGTTGTTAATAATATGAAGGGATTCATTATGAGTAGTGCGTCAAGATTAGAGACACTGGTTAATCATGCCAATCAACATTTTGATTTAACGGAATCGAGTCATCAAGATCATTTACTCTTATTAGCGGATGCCTTATTGGAGTTAAATGACATTTCATCTTCGCAATTGATCACAATGTCTTTAAAACCTAGCAGTCCACTTGAATTTCAATTAGCGGCTAAATTAGTCTGCTCACGACGGTATATATTAAATATCAGTAGACCGATTAATGTTGGGATTGTTTATGCCATGTGGGGCGAGCAAAATCGTCTGTGTGAGAAGAGTGAACATAATCCCAATGGAGAAGATTCATTAAACGCTAAAATACGGCAATTAAAATGGGTATGCCAAGATTCAATGGTGAATTGGTCCCTTTATCCTGTTGATGATGGTTGTCCCTATAAGAGTTATGATATCGCAAAAGATATTGTGGACAGTCATGATGAAGGTGAGCATGTCAGTGTATTGCATTTAAAAGATGGGGTGGCCCAGCATAAAGGGCCTTTAGCGAATTTAGCTTCACCTGATGAGTCTAGTAAAGGGGGAGCGATTATTTATGGTTGTTTAAAAGCACTTGAGCAACAAATGGATGCGATCATTTATACTGATGCGGACAATTCTGTACATCTTGGGCAACTGGGGTTGATTTTAGAGCCCTTTATAGAGAGGAATGTGCAAGTCGTATTAGGCAATCGCAAACACACTGAATCCATTTTGGTGAAACAAGAAGAGCGTTGGGGGGTGGGTATTAAAACCCTAAGGCATATGCAACGTATGGTGGGAAGTGAAATCTTCTCAAAAGGGATCCATGATACGCAAGCGGCGTTCAAATTATTTAGTCGTAATGCGTTAGCCACGATTTTGACTGCCCCGACTGTGTTTGATTTCTCTTTTGATACTGATTGGATTTTAGCCTCAATGAAGGAACAACTCGTGATTGAAACCATTCCTTTTGCGTTTATTGATTCCGCGGCAGAGTCAGCATCTGTTGTGCAAGGCCCGATGAGCACTTGGCTGATTTTATTAACAGGATTAGTTAAAGCCCTGAGAGCACGAGAGGTTGAACATGATACCGCTATGGCTGAAGTGATTGATAAACATGTAAAAACAGTCAAAGACCTTGAGCAAATCATCGATTTATTACCGCCTGAGTTGACTGAAGTGCCCGATAAAGAGTTAGGACAACAGGGCTTGATGTCACCTCAGTCATTATCCAAATGGTTAACGCAGGTGAAGGCTGGACAAGTTAGATTGCAATAAACCTTATCAATAAAAAGGCCAACTATGCCGATAGCACGCAAAGTGGGAGGAATATTCGGTATTATAATGGCCTTTATGACTTTTATCGCCTTGGCCAATGAAGTCTTGCACAACCCAGAACCCCTCTCTCCCCAAACTCCATCGGGGTTAACGCGAAGCATCAAACCGATTTACTCCCCTTCTTCCAAAGAAACACTGCCCTATTTACCACATCCTATAGCAGTGATAGAAATGCTTGAATACCAACTGCGAGAAGGAATGTTAGGCACTCTTTATGTGGTTAATGAACCTCAAATCAAGATTGCTCAACAAGCCGCGACTAATACCAGCGCTGACAATAAGCCAAGGATCCATTTTCAACGCCGTGCCGTTATTCCTATTGGTGATAAAAAAGCGGTTCCTGCCGATAACCAGCCTGCTTTTAAGGAAAAACAAGTAGCGAATGAGCCAATGAAGGTGATCCCTTTAAGCCGATCAGAAAAGCTTTTGCTCAGTAAAGCGCAGCGCTTTATGAATGATAACTGGAATGATAAGACTGGTTTTATTGACTCTGTTAATGGTTATACTCAAACGACCATGTGGGATGTAGGCAGTGCCATCAGTGGTATTTTAGCCCTAGATGCGCTTGGGGTTACAGACAATGCACTCACGCAAATAAGACTTGAGAAGCTATTATCGACATTAATGAATATGCCATTGTATGACGATAAATTACCAAATCGGCAATACAATACAGTCACTGGGGAGCCATCTGGGCCCTATAGTCGTTCCAGTCGTCATGGTAATGGTTGGTCAGCATTAGATCTCGGCAGACTGTATATTTGGCTGGCGATTATAAAGCAACAAAAACCTTTGTTGGTGCAGCAGGTAGATAAAGTCACGAATAAATGGCAATTAAGCTATGCAGTTAAAGATGAAACCTTGTTTGGCATCAAGTTTACAGCTAAAGGTGAGCATTTCCGCCAAGAGGGGAGGCTGGGTTATTTACAGTATGCAGCGAAAGGTTATCAACTTGCCGGGCTAAATGTGGACAGTGCGTATGATTGTGATGAATTAGGTGAAGTACAAGTTGAAGGGCATAGTTTATTAATTGATGAACGAAATCTACCTTTTTTTACCCTTGACCCTTATCTACTCTATGCCATTGAAGTGGGGTTTACTCAGGCGTGCTGGTTTCAGTTAAGTACGTTATATCAGTTGCATAAACAGCATTATCAACGTTTCGAGCAGTTAAAAGTGTATGCTGAAGATTCCCTTAATCGAAAACCTTGGTTTTTGTATAATAATATTTTCTATCAAGGTTATGCTTGGTGGAGTGTGTCTTCATCAGGTCAATCCGTACCGAAAGCGAATACGCAAATCTTCAGTAATAAAGCAGCCTTTGCGATGAGTGTGCTCTTTGATGATGATTATGCCAAGTTATTAGCAGAGCAAGTCATCAAGCACAGTTTGAAGCATCAACATGTGCCGACAGGGATCTTTTCTGATGGAAAGGCAAATATTGCATATAATATTAATACTAATGCGTTAATTTTAGTCAGTTTATGGTTTAAGTCTAGGAATTATACCCCCATTTTGAGTTTGGGCAGCAGATCTTTATTGTGAAATAATGATAGTGGCGATAACAAGATGATGACAAAGGAAGGGGGGAAGAAGGTGCGATGGCAGTATTGGTGGGCAACCTCGATGTCAATTGGGTTAAGCACAATAGGCTTATTTTATGCCACTGACAGTTTGGCCAATAATCATCAAACCCAAATGGCTAAGCATGCGCCTAAACCACAAAGTTCACCGTTATCAGTGGGCGAGAGCAGTGAGAATATTGCGAGCGATCCAACCCAGCTTGATGAGATTTGGCAAGGGGTGAGTAGCTCGTTTGCATTACCTTTTTTTACTTGGGATGCAGACACTCCTTGGTATAAGAGGTGGAGTGGTAATATCAGTCTAGGTTACCCATTGGCTGATACTCCAGAAGTCTTGCCCGCGGGGGCGACGTCTGGGCCAAGTAATCAAAATAAGACCGCAACGTTATCCCTTAAATATTCGATTTTGGGGAATTGGTTTATTTCAGCAACAGCCTATTATTATTTTGATGCCGATCTACAACAATCGTGGAATCCAGATTATACCTATGTTTTTGGTTACAGTGATTGGCGACCCTATACTTTTAGCTTGTTGTACTCAAATTATGGGGGAAATCGCTTTTCCCCAGAACCTGGGCAGAAAAGTACTGAGTTTGGTCAAGGCACTTGGTCGTTGGGCTGGAAGTTCCCTGTGGGTGAACCTTGGATAGATTGGCTATCTTTCACCGACGAAGGGGCAATAGGGTGTCAACTGGATTATAACTATACTCCTGAGTTTTTTGATTTAGCATCAAGTGAATACCACACCGGACAGCAGACCATCAGTTTAGGGTGTAAATATGCTATTATCGGTAACTGGTATGTCAATGGGACGGCATTTTATTATTTAGACAGTTCGCAAAAACAGCCATGGAACCCTGATTATACCTATGGTTTTGGTTATTTTGATTGGCGTCCTGGTACTATAACGGTGCAGTACAATAATTACTCGGGTAACCGCTGGAATAGTAGTGAACGAGGCGAAGACACTGGCCGTTTCATCGATGGTTCGATAAGCATCAGTTATTCTTTTACCTTTTAGGGACTATTGAATTAATTAACCTGAACTCGGGATAAGCAGCGCCGCTTAATAGCGCTATTTTAGCCCCCATCTATGTTGTGTTTTCTACTAATAGCCCACTATTAGACACGAAATCCCGTCTTGATATAGACAAAAATAGCGGTATTTAGCCAAGTTAAACAATAAAGAATAACCGGTATGATTATAACCTGTTGACTTTAAATAGGTTACCAATGCTCTTTGACACTCATTATCCCGAGTTTAGGTTAATTAAGCAGTTTATGCTGGACTTTTGTTTGGCAATGAGGGCAAATATAAGAATGTTTATGAATTTTTTCATGACAAGCATGGCATTCAATAGTACGACGATTTTTACTGCATAAGATCAACACAAGTCCAATGGGTCCCAGTACATAACCTAATAAAAAACCTGCTATGGTGTTGCCTTTTAAGTGGCCAATAAACGCAGATATAATCAATATGATCAGATAGAAAATCATCCAGAATGTAATGTTATCCATATCCATTTGGCATGTTTCCTATAAGCTAAGCAATAAGCTCTATTCGCCATATACTTAAAAGTGTGCCATTTAAAAAACAACAACATCATGTACATTCCAGTCATGCTCTTCACTGCATAAAGGGCAAATAAAGCGGTTATACTGAGCATTATTATTGCTTAAGTCATAAGCATTCATTTGGATCCCCGTTGGGGTCAATTTCAATTTATTCGGACAAATAATCTCAATAATTTTGCCGTTTTTAGCATCTTCCATTAATAAACCTATTTAATAAACGAATCTTATATTGATCCCAAGTGATATTCATACTTTGATTTCACATCGGTATAAGTGAGTAATCTTAAGGATGAAATATAAAGTGTAATACAGATCAGGCGTAGTTCAAGTGAGGTTGAGTGATGTTTTTGTGGGTATCTCTTTGGATTTGGCTTAACTCAACAGCCGTCATTCACTTGACTTAATTTAAGGGCGCTAGGGCCTGTTGAAAAAACACCGAGTCACTATTTCCTATCTATACTTGTATTTGAACGATAATTTGCGGAGTTTGTATCATGATAAAATGTAGATTAGGCATTTCATGTACCTTATTAATGATCTTATCATTCCTCTTATTGACAGGCTGTACTAATACGCCAAACCCTTATGGTAATTCTTATGGCTCTGCTGATACACGTACTGTTCAGCAAGTGTATTACGGTACCATTATAAAAACGGAGCCGGTTAACATCGATGCGTCATCAGGTACAAATATTGTTGGTACAGTGGCTGGGGCTGCTGTGGGGGGAGTATTAGGCTCAACCATAGGTGGAGGCACAGGATCCACTTTAGCGGCAATTGGTGGCGGGCTGTTGGGGGGCTACGCGGGAGGAAAAACCGCCAATGCGTTAGGAGAACGCAATGGTGTGAACTTAACAATCCGTTTGGATAATGGCAATGTCATTTCAATTGTTCAAGAAGCTAATCCAGATATGATATTTAGCGTTGGTGAGAAAGTACAAGTGAATATGTCTGGTAGTACGGGCAGAGTGGTCCCGAGGTAATATCGAAATGTGTTTGAGTCTGTAGGTGATAAGGTCGTGCTGAATGATATCAAGCGCTGAGCAATGAGAAGTGAACGTTTTAGTGTTGGGCAGTGACGGACTCGTTCGATGTCGGCAGTAGATAAAGGAAATATGTGCTTTAAAACAAGAATTGGGCTTTTATTTTTGACAGTGAGACAGAAGCGTTGCTGCTCGTTCATATGCAAATATTTGGTAAACTTCATGAGAGGGGGGAGTGTGCCAGTGTGCTTGTTTTATTATTGTATTCGTTATCGTTATCATAAGCGTGAGTCGCTACTCCAATAAGTTGTTTCTTTTATTTTAATGCCGAATATGCCCATTTATTAATCGTTAAATAATTATCCATTAACGTCTCTCACTAAAGAAAAGGGGATGAGATGCCCGTTTATCAAACCAAAAAGATGAATAAATCGTTTCTTCAAAGCGTCAACATTAAACCGTTAACCAAGCAAAAGTCATTTCAACATATTAGCCAAAAAGTGTCCAATTCGGGTTGACCAGTACAGTCTAACGAAGCAGGCTTATACTGTATCGTCAGCCGTTTATTCAGGTAAAGAGATCTTAATCTAACAGAACACAACAAAGACAAATGATATGGCTTATACCTAATTTGTTTATCCAGCTAATGACAAATATGATCATTGGCAATGACAATCATAAAGATCAACAAAATAGGCTCTTGATATCTACTGTTATCAATTATTAAGAATCACATTATTAAGGTCGGATTTTAACCGATCTTACATAATTGATTGGCTAGCTTATATTTCCAGTATTTGTGATGTATTAATCTCTATAGATTATGTCTTGACTAGATTGTGACACATGGAAGTTGCAATTTATTCACACGGTTATTCTGGCGTATTTTTATTCATTCCTTCGCCGCCACTAGTACAATTCGGCCTTTATAGAATACAAATAAGACGGAGTGTATAACGCGGTATTTTAAAGATAAAAAATTAAGGTAAATTTTATCTGGTCAGTAATCTAATTAATCTTACTGATTGAATTAAAACACTTATTAACTTTAAGGACGATTAAATGAATATTCTTGGTAATGTGGTACCTCAACCAGCAGTTCGGCGTTTTGATTGGATGGCTTGTGCATTGAACATTGGCAACAGTCCATGTGATTACTGTAATCAAGAGGTTAGATGTAAGCAAGATAAGCTGGCTTGTCGCCAATTTGTTCAATATGTCGAGCATGGGGAGATAACGGCAGGAAAAAGTGAAAAAAACGATGAGCCAAGTCGTAGTTTGTATGTGAAAGTTTTTTTTAATCAGAATGAACTTAATTTAAAGGAGGAAGATATTGGTGAGATTAAGCGGTTAAATAAGCTGCGAGGAGTGGATCATAAAATGATTGCAGATCAATTTTATATTCTTCCTGAAACGGTTAGAAAAATAGTGGGGGCTGCATGAGTATTCGGTTATTGAATAAGATGACGCCTCGCAGTGTTGCGTTAGATATTGTTCGTGGTGGCGTTCCTGAAATCAGTTCGAGTGATGTTGCCGCTGCGCTCAGTTTTGGGAACCTATCGGAAGCGGCATGTAATTTTGGCTTAGCGAAATATTGCAGTGATAATATCGCCACCTATAAACTGATGGATTATTTTAATGAAATTATTAAAGAGAAAGTAAAAATTGAGCGATGGAGTCAAGGCATTAATGAGACAGAAGGACTCGCTAGGTTGATGATGCTTGAAGGGGTTTATGGAGTACGCTGCAATAAATGTAAAGGGAGAGGGCACATCATTCAAGCTCAAAAAGGTCGAGGTGTCGCTAATGAGTGTGGAAAATGTCATGGTAGCGGTTTAGGGACGTTTAGTCAGCGTCGCCGTGCCGAAATTGCCAATATCTCTTCCAGTAGTTGGGACAGGCATTGGAAATTGAGGCTAGATAAGTTATTAGTTTATGCCTATGAATTAGAGTCGCAATTAAATCGGCACTTGAAGATGCAGTTTTTTAATTAAGGGTTAGATTTTATTTATGCGTTATACAGTTAATAGGATAAAAATTTAAATTATTTTCCAGAAAGCTTTGTAAGCTGGGACAATTTAATATTAAATTAACCCAAGCTCAAATAAATCTCTGCTGTACATTATAATTATATCGGCTAATAACAATCCTAAATAATATCGAATAATAAATTCAACATGGTAGTCATTGTAAGAAGGTATTATTTAATAATAGCTTTTATTGTAATATAAGTTAAGTGTGGCAAGTTAATAATGGTGTGTTGTTAGTGACGTTGTATTACTGACATAAACCTCATAATACGTCTTTTTATAAAAGTGGTTATGGGGTTTTTTCATTATAAAGTAATTGAATTAATTTCCAGGTTCCTTTGAATCCTGGGACAGTATTGAGTTTAATAACCCTATACTAAAAATCCTCATTCATTAATAAAAATCAGCCAGCATATTGTTATTAAATATACTGATATTCAAATAAATCTTTAAACGTTGCAGAGCCATTATCAATAAGCCATAAAACGTTTAGCGTTAATTGAAAAGGTTCGTAGTCACAAAAATATTGCCAATCATAGTTATCTAAATGTGCTGATAACTGATTCAAAATGGTACTAACTGTTTATCTTTCTGTATTGATCACGTTTATGACAAAAACATTTATTTTCCAGAAGAGGAATATGCTGCGTGATCAAAAAACTTTAATCAATAAAACTAAAGAGAGGATCAAATATGGCCGTACAAGATACGATTCCAAAGTCGAGAATGACACTTAGGTATAATACTGAAATAAAAGGAGATTCTGAAGATGTTGAATTACCATTACGCATTTTAATTCTTGGGGACTTCTCAGGAAAAAGTTCGGAAAAAGCAGACTTTTCTGAAAGAAGTATTACAAGGTTCGATGGAAAGAATCTTAATGCTGTTTTAGAGAAGATGAAAGTGAAAGCATCGGTGCAAGATGCTGATGGGATAAGTCATAGTGTCCCAATCTCAAGTGTTGACTCGTTTATGCCGCATAGCGTTTGTAACGAGATCCAAAATATGAATGATTTAGTCAAGTTTAAAAAAATGCTGAATACGTTGCTATCAAGCATCAACAATAGCGGAAAGTTTCGTCAGGCGTTAAAGAATCTCATTGACAGTCCTGATGCCGTTGCGGCGCTAAGAACGATGATGTCGCCAAGTTATGAAGAGAATTCAACTTTTCTTCCTGCATTAATGTCATCGGAAAATCAACCCAATTAATCATAAGGAGAATGTTAGTGGCTACTGAAATATTGACTATTGATAATACTCACCTTGAAGAATTAGGTGGTAGTTTGAATTATATGCCTGAGACACTCGAATCGTTACTCGTCAAAAAGGCCAATACGAAGAGAGTCGATGATCTTAAGGAGAAAGTGGCAAGAATACTGGAGCCTGCGGCTGATTTCTTTGAAGATGATAGTATCGAAAACTATAAAAAATCGTTTATTTCCATTAAAGAAAAGTGTAATGAAGCAAAGTCGTTTCTTGACGAGAGCATAGAATCCGTCGACCGTGATTTTTCTACGTCACTTAATAGTGTCCTAGAAACGATTATTACTTCTTCCGATTTAGCCGATGAGAAGTTTTCTGAATTAACACCTGAACTTGAAGAGACCGCTAACATCGAATTCTCTATTCGAAATGCGTATTATCGAGTCGTTAAGGATGTTAACAAGCTCAATAAGAAGCAAACGGAACTTGACGATTTAGTGCTATCAGATAAAGCCTTGTTGCTGAGTGAGAACGAGCAAGCCGCCGATTATTTTTTAGGTTGCATCGCGACCGCTGTTTTTAATGAGATTCTGCCGGACGATGATGACGCGGGTTTGGCGATGGCAAATATTCGTCAAAAAGTATTGAACTTAAGTACTGATATCGACGATAAAATAAACCAACACCTTAACGCTATCTTACATGATGAAAACTTCAAAGCATTGGAGTCAAACTGGTTAGGCTTGCAAGGATTGATAGAAAGTACAGATTGGTCGGCGAATATAATGATCGATATGTTAGATTGCACCAAAGAAGAGTTAAGGGAAGATTTAGAAAATAATTCAGTTGATTTAACGAATAGTGATCTATTTAAGAAAATCTACGTTGCTGAATACGATCAATATGGTGGTAATCCTTATGGCTCCATTCTTGGTTTATATGAATTTGAAAATAGTGAACCCGATCGAAAATTCTTGAGTACTATGGGGAAAGTGGCAGCCGCGAGTCATGCACCCTTTATTTCATCTGTAGGGCCTGAGTTTTTTGGATGCGAGAGTATTCAAGAGCTTGCTGATATCAAAGATCTTGATGCACACCTGAATCATCCTAGGTTTGATAAGTGGAATGAATTACGAGGATCAGAAGAGGCGGCCTATCTTGGGATGACATTGCCTAAGTTCCTACTACGAGCGCCTTATGAAGCGAGAACGAACTCAGGCGGAATTGGTTTTGATGAAAGAATTGATATTGTAGAAGGGCATAAAGATTACCTTTGGGGAAATGCAGCACTGCTTTTTTGTAAAAATATGATCCAATCTTTTTCTGATTCTGGATGGTGCCAATATATTAGAGGACCGAAGGGCGGTGGGTTAATTGAATATCTTCCGAGCTATTCCTTTAACTTAAATGGGCAACAAGAGCTAAAGTCACCGATTGAAATGACCATTCCTGATTATCGTGAATTACAATTTGCCAATGCTGGGTTTATACCACTCATTTATCGTAAGGGCAGCTCTGATGCTTGTTTTTTTAGTAGTCAATCCATTAGAAAATCAAAGCAATATAAAGACCCCAAAGATTCAGAAAACTCTCAGTTAGTTTCAAATTTGTCATATACATTTTCTATCACAAGGATCGCGCACTATATCAAGTGCATTATGAGAGACAATATTGGCACATCGGCTACGTCAGAATACATTAATGAAGCAATCCAAAGTTGGTTATCGCAATACGTGACGACCGTTGAGAATCCAGATGATAGAACGCTTCGATACTATCCATTTAAAGCCGTCAGCGCTGAAACTGAAGAAAGAGAAGGGATGATCGGTTGGTATAACAGCAAGATATCTATTTTGCCTCATCTCCAATTTGAAGGAATGGATGTAGAGCTTAAATTAGATGTAAGAACCTGATTATTTCAATGTTGTATGGCGATATAACGATGCGCATTGCGGATATCATCAATAACCCACAAGGAAAATTAAAATGGCTAGAACATCATATAACTGTGATATTGCACAGGGCTTTAACTTTCAAAAAGACGAACAAACCTTAGTCGGACACATTAATACATTGTCAATTGCTGGTAAGGAATTTAAGCCAGATATTGCGGTGATGGATCCAACGAAAATCAATGAAAGTGGCAGTAAAAAAGTTGTCGGTATTGTGTCTAATATTGACTGGGAAGGTGGTTTTGCCAATCCAATTAGTTTTGGGTGTCAAATTTCCATTGATAACAAGCAAGCTGCGACGTTACTTCAACACAGCAACTTAAGTAATACCAGTGTATCCGTTGGTTTTTCTATTTATGAATATGACCCTAAAGCCAAAGTGTATTATATGAATTTTCATACAGAAACAGCGCCTCTGCTGGGATTAGTGAACAAATCGGGTGGCGAGCTTAATCTGCATATTGATAATGATTTTTCTACCACTATTGTCTCACCTAAGAATTTTTACTTCTGTTTAGGGGTGATGCCAGAAGATCAAGAACAAGATATCCATATGGCGGTATCCAATACGTCTAAGTTCGCTAAAAAATGGGGCGTAACAGTAAAGGCATAAAGCCGTTTACCTATCAGCTGTTTTACTCGTTAATGCCTTAATCACCATTATCAGCTGATAGGTTTTCTTAGCTGTTTGAACCCATAATAATCAATTTTAAGAGGGAAATCTCATGACACATCAAGTACCTGCACCCGTCAAGTGGGAAATTGGCCAGCCATTACTTCCTGAACATTTAATCGCACAGGAGGAGTCGTTGCTCGCTGAAGCGTCAGAGCGAGTGAGTACACTTGGCTTTCCGTCTTATGGGATTAGTAGCATCAAATGGGATGAAGCTCTGCTAGCTGAAGAGGGGTGTCTCAGTATCATAAGGTTGAGGTTATTAACTAAAGCGAATAGTGTATTTATAGATTTCCCTGGTAATAGCACGGTGTTGACAGCCCCTGTAGAATTAAAAGACCATAGAGATCCTAATGTTTATTATTATGTGCTTAAAGAAAATGGGCCGAGTCAACATCACTCAGTAACCCCACTAATCCCTAAAAATGACAATATTAGTCGCCGCTTATTTAAATTGATATTGAGCGCAAATCAAGTGCTCCCTGCTGATTTTGAATACTTGCTGACGGATCACGATGTTATCGAACAAGGTTGTCTGGGACAGTTTGAAAAACCATATAATAGTGATTGGCAACTTGCGTCTAGCTTCGTGCCACCATTAATACAGTTAGGCCGTTCACCGTATCTTGCACCATCATTGAAACAACTATTGATTGTTATGAGACGATTTAGAGCGGATTTAAGACAAGAATATAGCGCAAAAAATTTGCCGATATCGCTCTTATACGGGGTCAAACAATGCTTGCATAGTGTACAGGAAAATATTCGACTCATGGAGAATTTGAATATTTCTGAGCGTACCCATGGAGAATTAAAACTACACCCGTATTATTTGTATGAGTCTTTACAATCGCTATTAACGGATATCACATTATATCGAGGGGAGTGGCCAGAAAGAGAGCCGAGTCCCTATCGTCATCAAGAATTACATTCGTTGTTTAACCATCTGATTAATCAGTTAGTCCTGAGAATGAAAATCAATAAAAGTGAGTCACAATGTTTTGAACTCTTGTTGACTGATGGTGTTTATTCATCACCGCTTCCGCCGGGCATTAAACAAGATGATAAGCTCTATCTCGTCGTTGACTGTCACAATCAGGCACCATTAGACCATGATGATTTACCAACACTTAGCAGTCGCGCGCGAGTGCCAGTACTCAATGATTATGCATTGCATGGTGGGGAGTTACTTCCCGTTGACAATCCCACTTTTGGTTATGAGTTTGGTGACAATATTCAATGTTTCGAGCTTGTACCATCGGCTGAGAGGAAACATATTCAGCAAGATAATGATGTCGGGTTTTACGCCCAATCAGCCTATCGCCATATGAGCTTTTATCTATACCGAAAGCTACCCTTCGAAATAAGTGAAAAAGTCGAGTCTTTCTAACGTCCCCTAGAGATTAAAAGGAGAGTGGAATGGGTACCTTGATTTGTCGCGTAGAGTTAAACAAAAATGATGGGGTGACGATTACAGTTGATAACAAATCAGGCCGAGTAAAACATACCATTGTACTGGATGGCAGTTCAATTACCACGCAGAGTGTGAGTGTCAGTAATACAAGTAAGATAGTACAAACCCCTAATGCGGTTTCTATTGATTGTAAACACTTCAATGTTAAAGCAGATACCATCAAATTCACGTCTAAAATGTCGACCAGCATGTCTAGCGGGTCATCTTTTAATATTGACAGTGGAACAACCATGACCGCTGATGCCAAAGCAATGGCAACGATTAAATCGGCTACTGTCAATATTAAGGGGCAGGGGTTGGTTAAGGTTGAAGGTGCGATGATCAAGCTTCAATAATGTGCAGTGTATTTGATAAAAGCATTGGTCGACCGTTTTAGTCAACGTGATGAATAATAATTTGAGGTTATTCCTGATGGAACTTAATTCAGAACTCCAAACAGCCTACAGTGATGAAATTGCCTATATTAATGACTTTCGTCATTTTTACACCGAGCGCTTTATTGATGCGCCTATAGGTGAAAATAATCCAGAAATTAAGAAGTTGGTAGAATCAATAGCATTGTTACTCGCGAGAAACCGAGTGACGGGGGAAAAACATATCGCTCAACTGTATAACCGACTTTTTTACCAACTGTATCCTTATTTAGTCTCGCCACTACCCAGCATGTCACTCATTAAAGTTAATCAACAGAACCTAGCTGAATCGCTAGTCTTGACTCGAGATACAGCGATGATTTTATCGACTAATGATGGTGAAGAAGCGATTTTTAAAACATTGTTTGATCAAAAAATACAGCCAGTTAAACTCGATAATATAGAGTGCTTTGGTGGTAAAGTGAATCAATCAACACTAAAAATAACGGTTTCAAATTTATCAGAAATCCCTCATTGCTTGGATGGCATGAATCTATTTTTACGGGTTGGTGATGATCTGATATCGACACTGAAGTTGCAACAGTTATTGAGTGATAGCAGTATCTCGGTGCATGCTGTATTTGATGGTGGAAAACGAGTTGATTGCCAATATTTCGTGGGTAGACCTAAAAGCTGTCAATTACAATCGAGTGGTTCGTTTTCAGACATCAATCCGGTAGCGTTAGCACGGTATTATTTTCATATGCCGCTGCAAGCGTCTTATTTTAATATTGATCTCATCGAAGCACCGCAAAGGTGGCAAACCTGTACTTTTGAAATTGTCTTAGACTGCTCTTGGCCGGAAAGTCTCCGGTTAACAAAAGACATGTTTCAACTTAATGTGATTGCTGTTGAAAACAGATTGCCGGATGAAGCAAAGCCGATTGAGTGTGATGGTATTCAGTCGAGTTATCCAATTATGCCCCCTAGCGATAAGCCTGATATGGAATTAAGCCAGATAGAAGGCGTTTATCTGATTGAAGACAACCAAAGAATTGCACTGCAAACGGGGGTGATAAAAAACCAGCCTGGAAATTATGAAATCCATTTAAACTCAGTTAATGGCAGAAGGTTACCTGCTTTATCTTTGAATATGCCACAGTCATTTGAAGAACCCGTACAAATAGTTGTTCAGGCACTGTGGCACCAACCCGCGTTTAAACAGCAACTGTGGAAAGATATTTCTGTGCGTTTTTATGACATGGACTGTCCAGAACTCAGCTTACAGTTATTGCCTAATATTCAGCAAAAAATAGTGCCTTACCAAGACCCTGTTGAGTTGACCCCAGAGCAGTATCTCTCTTTATCAGCCTTGAAAAATAAAGCGAAACTCGAGGTAGGAGACATTATCCTCATGCTCGATTCACTCAGCAGTGTGTGGGCAGGCGACTATAAGGTAATACGATCATTGATAAACACGATTCACGCAAGAGAGTCGACATTTATATTGGACAGTGGCAGGGCGTGCAAAGGGTTAGAGTATGTGTTATCGCTGCATCATGTTGATCATTATCTTGAGCCATTAGTCATCGATTTTAACCGACGTTTAGCACACCTATTAACCCATTGGATTAGTGCAATACCCATTAAAATAAAATGTGACTATCAGATGTAGCAGCACAATGGCTGATGACGACTTGTGTGACAATCACAATGCCAACTTTCTCATTGAGTTAATTAATCTCGAGAATAGTAGAGTCAGAAACAGTCGAATGGATAACTAAAAATAACCTATAAAAACAGGAGGAATTATGAAGGTTAACGGTTGGAAGACTATCTATCGTTTTATCTGTGAGAGGGAGCAACTTCTAAGCGGCAGATCATTTGAACAGCAAGGAATGATACAGGGAGTCAGTGCCGAATTGTCAATCATTGAGCCAGAGAAGGTCGCCAGTAATATTGAGATAAACTTAATTGAATCTGCTCTTCTCAGTGCATTAGATAAATGTGAAGCATCCCTTCTGCAAGAACTTGAGCCAGAGAAAGTCAATTGGATAATGATCGCGTTAACTATCTATAGCGATGAATGTGCTCGTATCGCTCAAAATGGCATTGATCCGGTAAAATGGCGAGGGGTACAACATTCAAAGCTTAATATTCGTTCAGGAGGTCATTATTTTTACACTTGTTTGGATAAACTACTCGAGCAAAGTGAACTGATGGTTGACGTTTTAGATGTTTATTACTTCTGTTTAAATCAAGGGTTTGTTGGACGTTACTATTTAGATAATACAGCAAAGCAATCTTATCTCGATAAGTTGGAAGAGGTGATTAGTCAGGTTATCAGGCCTAACCCTTATGCTTCAGTGGTTCAATTAGAACGATTTCCTATGAATAAATTGCAACCAGAATTGTCAATATGAGTACATTTTCTTTTGCAATTGAAAATAAGATAAAAGCGAATTTGGTCCGATTCGACTTGCTTGCATTATATAGGCTGTTGAACCACTACGGTTTTGGTGAAGATAAAATTTGGTTTACGAGTAATCACTCACTCGCATCACAAGATCGACTAATAGAAGCCATTTCCTTCTATGGTGAAGAAGTCCAAATTGTTATCAATTTTGGTATTCTTGGTGCACAAACACCATTACCGTCGTTTTGGTTAAAGCAAATTGAAACCGATGAAGTTGATGGAAAACAACTTAGTAAAGTACTTGGGTTTTTAGATCACCTCGTTATTCAAGACTTTATCGGGCAAATTTATCCAGAATTGAATAGTCAATATTTTTCAAATTGGGCGACGCTTGTAAAGCAGCATATGGTATTAGAGTGTATGCCGACCGATACCAGTTTGCACTGGCTCTTTAAACTGGTCTTTCCCGAGTTTAATTTGACATTTTCTCAGAACACTGCAGGCGTAACACTGGGATCAAAGTCATTAATTTTTGGTCGAGCGAATATGGGATCCCTGACGACATTAGGTGGAAAGGCCAAAGGGGCGAACCTAAATCAATTGGTTGAATTGAAACTTAAAACAAAAGACTATCGCTTTTATTTTAATTGGGAAGAAGAAATTAAACGTCGTTTGCAAGATTACATTTTTCCTTTGCTTGATGACAAAGAAATATATTTGACGATTAACTTTCAAACTGATGAACCCTTGCAAGATATCCATCTTGTTAATTTGAGTCGATTAGGTATTCATTCCTTAAGTACTGGCCAGCAAGCATTGAGAGGTGTCGAGGTGCATAGTGGTTTTGTCAGGCGAGTTAAGCCCCTAAAACAAAATAATAGTGATTGGACAGACAAATGCCGAATTCAGGTTTAGCGCATCTTATTAGCGACATTAAAATAGAGAGTGATTTCTCAGACATATTGATAGAGAAAAACTTTCAACAGTTTTCTGGATGGTGGATAAATGGAGACTTTACAAGAATCATTGAGTTAGGCGATGAAATCATACCGACAGATGCCTATGATATTAGAATGACATTTTATTACCTCTATAGTAGCTGGGTAACGGTTGAAAATCATTGTTTTGAAAATGTGTTGAAAGTCGTAGAAAAACTGCTCATTGAGTATGGTAATTTGCCTGAAGCAAACGTCGTGTTGGCGTCAAACCTTAGCGATTCTATTCGGTTGTTTCTAAAAAAAATATTGAAACGTCTAGAACGATTTAAGCCCTCTTTAGGGACTATCCAAGAAGATATCAATGATCTTTATGACAGGTTAGAACGGATAAAAGTCACGTTAGAACAGTATCCTGAGTTACAAGTTTCTTGTCCGTTTATTGAAGATATACAAGCAATCTATTATCCATTGCTGTCGGCTCAAGGTGAAGAGGAAGAGATAAAGGCTGATGGTTCTGCACAGTCATCAATGACTCCAGCAATTGACTCTGTTAATACTCAACTGATTAACTCTCAATCGGTTAACATTGACGGTGAACGCTCATTTCCATTAGCCCAGTTGATGGAAAAAATAAGACTACTTGAGGTATTAGTGCAAAGAGATGAGCTTTATAAGGGGGCTGTCGTGGTAGAAAATATTCAATATGAGTTAGCGAACTTCAATCCGCTACTTTATTTTCCCAAGGTATTTTCGCGTTATACCGCGATTAAAGCGCAAAATTCGGCATGCTTTATGAAATACATTCACGCCCATGAACCCAATCAATGGCAAGCGTTAATGGAAAACTTGTCGGTTGATATAGACAGTTTTAAAGCACTTGAAATAACGCCTGAAGCACCGTCAAACGCTGGAAATAATTATCCAGAAGATGACGATAATGACTCCTATCGTTAGCAACACTATCGTTAACCACACGACCCTTCACCACATGAGCCGTTAATCAAATGGGTAAAAGGGGATCTTAATAGGAGTGAACTGATGGTACCTCAATGGTATAAGCAAGCAACTAACAATGCCAAAGCTAATTCCACACCACAAATAGAAGAGCCTCCAATCATTGAGAAGCTGTCTAAAAAACTGACATTGACGATTGAAGGGAAAGAGCATTTGATACCTGGCGCGAATATCAAAGTGCTGGAGGTTGAGCTTAATAGTTATGGTTTTGATGGTAGGTTAGGTTTCTGGATGGGTACCGATAAAACGCCCGATAAATTAGTGACCCCTTTTTCTACTGAAGCGATCATTGATATTAAGTTAGAGATATTGCCCACCATCGATCATGGTGAAGACGATATCAAACCTTTGACCTTTAAAGCAGTTGTTAAAGAAAAATCCCTTCACGAAAAACAATACTTGGCGATGGACGCAAGGCCGGTGCTTTATCGATATTATGAAATCTGGTTTTGTGATGCCGCGCAAGCACTTTGGACGCAACACTACCCTTGTGAGTTAGAAATTAAGTCGACAATGCGCAAGATCATCGAAAACCAAGTGAATGCAAGAATAAAGGTTGAATACAGTCACTCAGCATTAGAAGAAGAGCAGCCATTGATTGCGCTTGGTTTAGCCTTGACGAATGGACACAGTTCAATTGCAACGGGACCACAAAATCTGGCCAGTTTTTACGATTTTTTAATGCTTTATTTGATTTCGGTTGAAGGGTATTGGGTATATGACTATAAAAGCCACCAATACAAAATTATAGATAAGAAAAAACCGGAAGACAAAATAGAAGAATTTTTGCCTCATGAAGTCAAAAAAATCACCTCGGTGTGGCCTGAAACTCAACGCCATGCCCTTCGATTAAATAACGGCATCGCCGAAGGCGCTAAGACAGAAGTGATTAAACAAACGTTTAGCCATGCAAACATTTATCATGATGTGTTGTATCGAGAGCCCATTGTCGCAAAATTTGATCATTCAAAAAAGAAACAGCAAGCATTGTTGGGGGCCCATGGTGAAGAGCTGCTTGCAGAGCTGTCACAGTGGCCACTACAAAATTATTACCCAGGTTGTAATTTTAGGGTGGATGAAAAAGTGTGGGGCAAGACGGCACTGTTTTCAAATAAAAAATATCGTAGTTATCAAATAACACTACGAACCCATGCCGTTAATTCACACCAAGAAAATGATCTGGATGCAATATCAACAGAGTACTTTTTACACTACGAGGTAAAAGCAGAGTTACTAGAAAACGCCTGTAAACGCTTTCCAGATTCAACACCGACGAATTATCCCTTCTTTGTCGAAGGAAGGATTGTTAGTGGCATTGGCGATAAAAAAGATAAAACCTATCATATTCAAACAAATGATAAATCTAGGCAAGAAGAATATGAAGTGTTTATTCCGCTTTGGGGGAAGAAAATCAAAGTCTTTTTTGAGCCAGATTTTCTTAATGCTCATTTTTATTTCCCGTTATACAAAGAGACAAGAGTATTGGTGAAATTTGACTTAAACCGCGCTGCAATTGCCAAAATATTGAGTTGGGGTAAAGATGTTAAGTTGCCGCTTGGCTCCCAAGGTAATCATATTCTCTTTGGAAAAAATGAAACCGACCAAACTGCGCTCAAACATGAATATAAGCAAAGTAAACCGGTACTGAGTTTAAAGCGAATAAAAGGTAAAGACACGGAACTGATCCAATTAGAAGAAGGGAGTCTCATTCTACAAACGCGTGAGGAATAATCTATGCCTAAATGTGTGAGTATGGGGGCACTGATGAAGTGTCCTTTTGGAACGATCCCAGCAGCGCTTATTGTGCCACCGATAAATAGAGTATTTGAAACGACCCCAGGTGCCAACATTTTAGATCACAAACCTATGATGAATATTCCGACGTTTGGCCCCTGCAAATCACTCGCTTTTCCCGCAACAGCCGCCGCAACAGCCGCCGCGTTGGGAGCGTTAACGCCAATGCCTTGTATACCCGGCACTATGGCGCCTTGGGTACCTGGCGATCCAACGGTGTTGCTAGCGGGCGCGCCAATTTTAACCAAAGACAGCAAGCTCATGTGTATGTGGGGTGGTGTCATCGAAATACAACAACCTGGACAAATAAAAGTAGAGGCTATTTTATGAATAAGTCAGTCATATCAATCGGCATATCACTGTGTGTGATGTTTTTAATCAGTGCCGTTATCTTTATTCTATTGAGGAATATAGTGGGTCAAGAGCAAGTCGTATCAGAGGTCTTGCTCACAGATTTAAGCAAAGGGGCTATGGTGTTGGCTGTCGTTGTTATCAGTGCCATTATTTTTTATGTTTTGTATCAATATTGGAAAAAATACCAAGCTTATACGCGAAAACTGCTCATTATTGGTCATGAGCAACCCAACCCTGTCAAGCTGGCGGAGCTGTATGCTAAACATCACGTGGGTGAAAAAGTCGATCCCATGTCTATTCCCAGTGAGTTTATTGGGGATGTGTTACCAAAAACGAAACTGCAACTAATGAAATTACGGGGATCGTTTTTCTATCCATCATCACAGATCATGTTGACCTTTAATGCGCGACATTTGACGTCGTTAACCACCGAGGCTATTCATCAGCTAATTCATGACATTAATTCAATTATTGGTGAACTAACTGCTTGGCGTAAAAAAACCGACGTGATGCTGGTGGTGCACAACATGCAAAGCATGGAAGGATACGATGCCTTTGAAGCGCACGCATTAGAATCAACAGAGTATTGGTATATTGATCAAGGTCAATCATTACTGAATGCGTTTAATTATTATCAAGCCAAGGCACTTAATCGACAAACCCAGATCCCAGCAACAGATTTTATTAAGTTATTGGCTTTCTTTAATGCTTCTGACAAAAATATTTGCCCACTTGATGTGGTGATGACGTCTTTTGCACAAGTAGGCAAGCAAAGAGGGGTATTGCAGTTTATATCGGGGGGGTGAACTGTAAATTTAAATATCAAAAAAAATGATAAAACAACAATAAAGTAGAACTTTGCATAGATAGCACGATGCACAAAGAATATAAATCATTCTATCTATTTGCAATGTAGCTATGCAATTTAAGAATTACCTGTATCAAAATTCCAACTGTCATCTACGACAATAAGAGAAACGGGTTAATTCTAAAATACTTATCAATTTAAGCTAATCAAAGCGAGTTATTCTCGCACTATTTATGAGGTGAATTATGACTCTAGAAAGATATGACCGAGATACAAAGCTAACTCAGTACAAAGTCAAAGGTAGGGGAGGGAAAGGCAGTGATAATGCAAGACAAGTAGCGGAACGTCAATATAGAAAACAAAAGTGTGCAGAATTAACTAATGACCTGAATCGACAAATTGAAGAGGAAGCATTACATTTAGGACATATGGTTCGTTGGGATGAACGGTTTGATCAAAAATGTGCAACGGTTGCAAAGTTTTCTGCCGCGATAGTACTTGCGGGTCTTAAAAGTGTACCTTTTGTAGGGGGGTATGCTGGTCTCTTACAAAAAATAATAAGAGATCCGTTGAATGGGACATACGAGGTTCTCAGATCAGGTCATGGTGATGCAAAAGGCACGGTATTTTCCGGGGGAGGTTTTAGTCTCTTTGGCGACCATTCAAATGGCGTTAGCTCTGCTTTAACTGTTGATGGTGCAAAGGGATATAATTTGTCGACAGGAAACCCTACTTTGTTTCAAGATGACGATCGAATGAAATTGGAAAGAATGGAGTTGGAATGGGTGAGTTGTGCATCTAAGGAGTTAAAGGGAAAGTTCGATGCTCTGACTAATAAAAGTAAATATCGTATGAATAAGGATATAGTGAAAAAGTTAGCGTTTGAAGTAGATCAACATGAAGAAAAAGTAATACATAAGCTACGCTTCATATATATTAATGAAGTTAACGCTGCTAAGTTAAAAGTGCTTGCTGGAATATCGATAGCAGACATTAGTCAAAAGGATGGAATACGAGACCTTGAAAGTGGATTGTTTACAGATAAACAAGGGGAATTAATATCTTTAGCTGATATTAATAAGTTGGGTGTTAATGCTAGTTCTTACATGACAAAAAATAGTCGGATGTGGAAAACACTACACAACCTTAGAACTAATATAAATAACTTTCAGGACCAAAATTACAGTAAGTTACTCAAGGGGACTTCCATTACTAGTGGAGAGACATTTGAGTTGCTTAATTCAATAACTCGATCTAGGGTTCATTTAACTAAGGCAAAATATGTCGCTTACAAAGACGAGTTAATAGGAAGTAATTCAATTGTTTTCGACAATCGAGTCGACCTGCACGTCAAAGGCTTAATTGATTCATTACCCTACAAATCTATTAAAAAATATGATAATAAGAAGCGGGCAAATAAACTGGCAGTAGCCTTGTCACTAATTCATGAATTAATTTCGGCCTATTTTGGGTCGACTAGAATCTGTTCATTACCTCCAACATTAAATATGTTAAAAGTTGTAAGTTATTGTTTGTCTGATTGCGCAGCTAGTGCGGCATATTTCATGACTGATGAAAGAAAGGTTGAAGCTGGTTCCAAATTAATAAATTGGAGAGATTGGTTTTGGGCCTATTTAAGTAACATGCCAGAGACTAAAGTTTTTAGAGAAAACTGTAGAGAGAATGAATTGTTTAGACAGTTTCAAACAACGGATTTTCCTGAATATGTAATCGGTCTAGTAATGTTCAACAAATTAGACCTCAGTGTACTGCCCAATAGCGAGCAGAGTTATCATCAGCTGCGGTCAAAAAAACTTGAAACGATAAATATGTCTAGAGAGTTTAATCATAGATTTGACAAGGTAATAAAAACTACGAAAAAAAACCTTCCAGCATTGGGGGGACACACGTCAAAAACAAAAGAAGAGAAAGCAACTGCGGCTAGATTGTTTTTAGGGTTAACTCCAGAACAAAAAGAACAAAAATACGCTTCGAAAGCAGATTTTTATGACGATTCAGTATTCCTACCTTGGTTAGATTACAAAGCAACATACGACATAATGCAAAATAAGAGAGAACTTAGTAACGATCTTCTACAATACCACAAGAAAACTCATGAGGTGTTAAAGTTGCTATTAATTAAGTCTGGTTTAAGAAAAGACATAGTTTCTAGTAATTAACCAGAACATCCATCGTTAAGTGCAAAATATTAACCCCTTAACTATGGCTGTCATTCATCTCTTTTGTTTCTTTCAATAGCTGACAATTTAAAGAACACAAGCTTTTGTGCTGTTAGTGGTACCGACTAGTTAATTCGAAAGCAGTAAACTAGGACATCCACTGTTAATTGCAAAAGCTCAACCCTTTCTATGGTTAACTTACTAGTCAAGGTAGGAGCTTTTATATGACTAACGCGAGAAAACAGCTGATAAGTTTAGTCGATATGTCTTATTATCACTGTGTTTCACGATGTGTACGTCGCGCCTATTTATGCGGAGAAGATAAGGTCAGCGGAAAGAGTTTTGAGCACAGGCGATCTTGGGTAGAAGGTAAGTTAGTAACTTTGAGCCAAGTCTTTGCCATTGATGTTTGTGCTTATGCGATCATGAGCAACCATACCCATGTGGTGTTATTCATTGATGAAGTTAGCGCGAAAGCTTGGTCAATAGAAGAGGTGCTACAACGATGGCATCAACTTTTCAAAGGCACCTTATTAACCCAGCAGAAAAATTAACTAGAATAAGCATAGTTAATTGCACAAGCTCAACCCCTTTACTATGGTTGTCATTAATCCCTTTTGTCTATTTCAATAACTAGATAATTTAGAACACGCAACACTTTGTGCAGTCAGTGACAAGAATCAAGAGCCTCATGTCTACAAATTGCCACCCATAAAATGTAATACGTTCAATATTACTATTTTTATTAGTCCAATTAGTTAATCTAAAAATATTACTTACAACATAATCATAAACTACTAATACCGCAAGGATCTCCTATGAAAATGGAAAAATTTTCCTATCAGTTTCAACTTGCCTTGGTTGATGCTCAAAAAATTGCGGCCGTTAATGCAAGTGCGTTTATTGAACCAGTCCATCTACTGAAGGCGATGCTGAATTTACCGAATAGTGCTGTCTGCGATATGCTGCTTCGACATGGATTAAAGATGACTGAATTACACTCGCAAATCGATGCGGTGATTAGTGGTTTTAAAAAAGATAAAAACCACCAAAGTGACGTGGGGATGTCGAAACAACTGGCGAAACTGGTTAAGCAAAGCCATACATTGGCCAATAAGCTCACCTTTACCATGGTGAACAGTGAGATTTTTGTTATTACCGCTATTGCAGATAAAGGCGACTTGGGTCGAATATTGAATTCATTGGGCGCTGATAAAGACGCCATGCTGGCGGCCATGGAGTACACTCCCAGTATTGGTGATCTTGATGACGCCGAGGTACACGATGATGAAGCGATGCTGCGCCGATTTACCACCGATCTGACTGAACGCGCAAGGCAGGGGAAAATCGATCCGGTGATAGGGCGAGATGAAGAAATAAGACGAGCCATTCAAGTGCTGCAGAGGCGTTCTAAGAATAATCCCGTGTTAATTGGTGAGCCGGGTGTCGGTAAAACGGCTGTAGTTGAAGGCTTAGCACAAAGGATCGTGAACGGAGAAGTGCCAGAGGGCATTAAGCATAAACGGGTTTTATCGTTAGATTTTGCTGCGTTAATTGCAGGCGCAAAGTTTAAAGGCGAGTTTGAAGAGCGCCTTAAAGCGGTGCTTAAGGAATTAGAAGCGTTAGATGGACAAGTGATCCTGTTCATTGATGAGCTCCATACTATGGTGGGCGCAGGAAAAAGTGAAGGTTCTATGGATGCAGGTAATATGCTGAAGCCTGCTTTGGCTCGGGGTGAACTACATTGTGTTGGCGCAACAACCTTGGATGAATATCGTCAGTACGTAGAGAAAGACGCTGCATTAGAGAGAAGATTTCAAAAAGTACTGGTTGAAGAGCCTACCGTGGAAGATACTATTGCTATTTTACGCGGTCTGAAAGAACGTTATGAAATTCATCATGGTGTGGATATTACTGACCCATCCATTGTTGCGGCGGCGACCTTGTCTCATCGTTATATAACAAACCGGCAATTACCTGACAAAGCGATTGACCTTATTGACGAAGCGGCCAGTTTAATTCGTATGGAAATTGATTCAAAACCCGAAAAACTGGACACAGTGGAAAGAAAGCTTATTCAACAAAAAATTCAAAAGGAAGCTTTATTAAAAGAAAAAGATGACGGTTCTAAAAAACGTCTGTTAGCGTTGGAAGAAAAAATTAGTGTGCTTGAAAAAGAGTTTATCGGTTTGGATGAAATTTGGAAAAGTGAGAAGTCCGACGTTCTTGAAATCCAAACCCTTAAAACGGCGTTAGAACACGCAAAAGTAGCATTGGAAATTGCGACACGTGCTACTGATTTAACAAGAATGTCTGAGTTACAATATGGCCGAATTCCCGCATTAGAACAAAATCTAGCTGCACTGCATACTAATGCGTTAAAAGATAACACCTTAATTCGTAATAAGGTCAGCGAGCATGAAATCGCCTATGTTGTCTCTAAATGGACAGGTATTCCGGTTAATAAAATGTTGGCAGAAGAAAGAGAGAAATTGCTCAACATTGCAACACATTTACATTCAAGAGTGATTGGTCAAACAGAAGCTGTTAATGCTATTTCGAACGCGGTAAAGCGCGCTCGAGCAGGTTTGTCAGATCCTAAACGTCCGAGCGGCTCGTTTTTATTTTTGGGGCCCACGGGGGTGGGGAAAACCGAGCTGAGTAAAGCGTTAGCCCATTTTCTGTTTGATTCAGAAGAGGCCATGATCCGTGTGGATATGTCGGAGTTTATGGAAAAACACTCGGTTTCTCGATTAGTCGGCGCACCTCCTGGTTATGTGGGTTATGAAGATGGAGGGTATTTAACCGAGCTAGTGAGGCGTAAACCTTATTCGGTGATCTTGCTCGATGAAGTCGAAAAAGCCCATCCCGATGTTTTTAATCTCTTATTGCAAGTGCTTGAAGATGGCAGATTAACCGATGGGCAAGGGAGAACGGTGGATTTTCGCAATACGGTCGTGATTATGACGTCGAATATGGGCTCTGATCTGATCATGGCTGCTAATGGCGAGCTAAGTTATTCGGATCTCAAACAGAAAATCACGCCCGTGATTAGCGACTATTTTAGACCCGAGTTTTTAAACCGCATTGATGAAACAGTGGTATTTCACTCATTAGAAAAAGAACACCTTAAAAAAATCGCCGCTATTCAATTAAACGCGCTAAAAAGTCGCTTGCAAACTAATGATATTTGCTTGGAATACTCAGAGATGGCACTGTCGAGTATATTAACGAAAGGGTTTGAGCCAGCATTGGGTGCCAGACCCTTAAAAAGAGCTATTCAGCAATGGATAGAAAATCCGCTAGCCGATCTCATTTTAGCGTTAGAGATTGATGTCGCAAAACGATTATTTCTCGATGTCGATCGGAATGAGTTTGTCTTCACACAAGGTTAGGCGCTGTTAATCACTGAATTAATCGTTTTAGTGAGCAGTGTTCACTCAAAGCGCTCTTCATTCAAGACGGCTTTGTCTTGAGAGGGGGTCACACCGTATTTTTTCTTATACTGCCGTGAAAAATAGTTTGCCGAGTTAAAGCCGACTTCCAGTGCCACTTGGTTTATTTGATGACCTTGTCGCAACATTTCCCTGGCCTTTGCCAGTCGATATTCAGTGATAAATTCCAAGGGTGAGATCTCTAAAATAGCTTGAAACTTACGCGATAATTGGCGTTCACTTAAATGGGCGGCATTGGCTAAATCCTGTACAGACAATCCTGAATCGCGGTAATGCTGCTCGATGAAGGCTTGGCATTTGTCGATGGCTTTGAGTGAATGAGGGTCAACGCCCTTGGCGGGGGATAATACTGCGCTGGGATCCTGTTGCTGAAAATACAGCTGTAAGCGTTGTCGGTTATTAAGTTGGGCGTCAATCACGGCCATTAATTCGGCTAACAAATAAGGCTTGGCAAGGTAACCGTCGGCTTGGTGCTCAAACCCTTGAATACGAGACTGCACATCGCTCTTGGCGGTGAGTAATATCACCGGAATATGGCTGGTGGCGCTACGTTGCTTTAATTGACTCACTAATTGGTAGCCATTCATATAAGGCATATTGATGTCAGACAACACCAAATGTGGCACTTCTTGCTCGGCCAGTTGTAAGCCCTGGCGGCCATTTTTGGCGCGAATAATCCTGTAATGGGGTGATAATTGCTCAATTAACAGGGCGCGCAGTTCGAGGTTATCTTCAACGACTAACAAATAGGGGTTATTCTTGCTCAGCTTGGTAACGGGATCAGGCGTGTCGAGCGCGGTATTGTCTTGTTCGGGATCTAAGGCGCTAAGTGAATGCCAATAATCGGTATAGGGCTCAGGTGTGACATTATGTTGTTCATTCGCGCGAATGCGATTAGCTATCTCTGGATTATTGGCTTCCTCAATGGGTGACGGCGTTAATTTTTCTGGGTGTTGCTTGTGAGGATGAAGCATGACTTGGCGTTGATTTGTCTTGATGTTACTGGCACTTAAAGGTAAATAGATGTGAAAACAGCTTCCTTGGCCTAGGTCACTTTCAAGCATGATCTCCCCTTGATGGGCCTTAACCACGTCTTGTACTAATGCAAGGCCAATCCCCGATCCCGGTTGGTGGGCGCTATCGGCAATACGATAAAAACGCTCAAAGATTTTTTCTTGATATTGCTTGGCAATGCCAGGGCCATTATCTTGTATGATCAGTTGTAAATAGTGACTTTTTAAAGGCGATAAACTCAGGTGAATGTGGCCTTTTTCTTGAGTGTACTTGATGGCGTTACTCAGTAAATTATTGAGCATTTTTTCAATGGCTTTAGGTAAACAATCGATAGACAAATTTGGCGTAATATCGGTATATAAGTGTTGTTTTTTTATCTTGGCGTATTCTTTCATGTTGTTGGCGACATCATGACACAAGTGCGATAAACATAAGCAGCTGGTGTCTGTCCCTTGAGCCGTGTTGAGGGTGCGCCCCATGTCGATAACATCATCCACCATGGTAGCCAAGCGTTTTGCGACGGTTTCAATAGCCGTAAACGCCTCTTGATCACCCTGTGTTTGATTGTGGGTGAGCCGGTTTTCTACTCGGCCTAAGATCACTGCCAGTGGAGTTCTAAATTCATGGGAAATATCGTCAAACTCGCGGGTTTTGTTGGCTAAGAGTTGCTCGATCTCTTGTTTTTGGGCCATGATCGCTAAGGTTCTTTGTGCCACGCCTTGCTCCAGTTGAGTATTGCGTTCACGTAAGCTGGCGGTGCGATAACGGTATAGCCCGAAGATGAGTATCATGCTAATGAGCACATAGCCGATTTTAGCCCACCAGGTTAGCCACAGCGGCGGCAATACCGTTAAGGTGACGATTTTAGGTGCACTCCATACACCGTGATGATTACTGGCTTTGACTTTAAAGCGATAGTCTCCAGCATCTAAGTTAGTGTAGGTGGCAAAGCGGCGTTGATTGCTGGTGGTGCGCCAGTTGGCATCAAAGCCTTCAAGTTGATATTGGTATTCATGTCGACTGGGATCCCCATAATGAATGCCAGCAAATTCGAAGCCAATTAAGTTTTGTGCCTGCTTTAAGGTTATGTGAGCGTGCTGGCGATCAAATAAAGCGGGCGCAGGCTGGTTAAAGAGTAAAAAGTGGTTAATCACCATATTCGGAGCGTTAGGATCGGGCTTTATATCGCCAGGTTTAAAGGCGTTAAAGCCATTGGAACCCACAAAAAATAGGAGGTCTTGCTCTTTACTGTAATAACTGCCGACATTAAATTCATTGCCTTGCAAACCGTCAGCCACTTGATAATTCTCAACTGTGTGGTTAAAAGGATTAAACTTGCTAATGCCCTTGTTACTGGCTAGCCACAACATGCCCTCATTGTCTTGCTCCAGCGCATAAATGCTATCATTAGCTAGCCCATCGGCTGTGGTGAAGGCCTCGGTACTAAAGTCTTGTTTATTAAATTTAATTAAGCCCTCTCCTTGTGTGCCGAGCCATAAATGCCCTTGCTTGTCATCCTGCAATGCCCAAATATGCATGGGCGTCCCTGTCGGCCTTTGAGTATTTTGGCCAAAGTTTTGTACTCGATAAGTGCTTAAATCCAGCCGGTCGAGCCCCGCCGTTTCTGTAGCGATCCACAAGGCTTGCTCATCGATGGCCAGATCAAACAAGTATTGGCTGCTTACCTGCGCCATAGCCAATGAGTCCGCTTTATTCATTTCTTTATTTTGTTGTGTTAACCGTGCGTTTGTATTTGAGGGCGTGTCTGTGACATGAGCGCCCACATGGTGAAAGGTTTGGGTGTCTGCCTGATAGTAATTGAGTCCGCCGCCATCGGTGGCCAGCCACAAGTTATGCTCGCTGTCAGTGACAATGCTGCGCACAGAGCTGGAACTGAGTCCTGTGGTATTTGGCTCTGGGTAGGCATAAATCACCTTATTTGGTGTCAGCTGAAGCCGATTAATGGCGCTATTGTGGGTACCAAACCAAATGTGCTGCTGAGCGTCTTCAAACAGGGCATGGGCACTAATCGCATTGCTGCTAATAAGAGGTTGGCTGTGTTCTGATTTTGTGCTGTCAAACGTGGCGCGATACCAAGTGCAAGGGCCATCAGGCCACTGCACCTTGTGTACACCGCTGTTATCGGCGGCTAACCAAAGGGCATTGTCGGATGACAGCAGCACATTATAGAGCTGGTTATTGCTTAAACAATCAAGCTTATCTGTTGTGGCGTAGCGCAGGCCAAAATTTAGATTGGTTAAGGCTAAGGTATTCACTCCTGCGTTGAATGTGCCTACCCAGAGGTTATTATGTTTATCGACTAATAGGCTTAACACATCATTGTCACTGAGACTGGTGGCATAATCCCTTTGATGCTCGAACGTTTGAAAGTGACCCGTTTGAGGATGCAAGCGACTTAGTCCACCTCGAGTGCCGAGCCAAATATCGCCACTTTGAGTTTTAACCAGACTGTTGACCATATTATGGGGCAGGCTGTCTTGCCTATGCCTATCATGGATAAAACCTTGTTGCACCTTGCCAGATAAATCCACTCGATATAAACCATAGTCCGTCGCAATGAAGGCGTTTGCATCGTTAATAAACAAAATATCGTTGATTTTTAGTGGATCTGGTATCCCGGTATCGGGCCAGCGAATTTGATTGATCTTATGATTGTGATGTAAAATAAACAGTCCGTTAATGGTGCCTAGCCACACTGCGCCATTGGGGGCCTGTGCCATGGCATAAAGTCGGGTGCGCTGAAAATCAGTGGCAGCTGTGCCTTGCAAGGGGATAGCGGCTAAGTGATTGCGGCTAAGGTTGACATAAAAGAGCCCTTGCTGGCGGCTGCCAAGCAATAAGGTGTGTGCATCGATTTCCAGTATTGAGACGATATCTAAACCTTGGCTTGCCTCAATAAGATGAAACTGGGATAGGTTTGCCTCATAATAATGCAGGCCCGCTTTCGTGCCGACCCAGAGTCGATCGCCACTATCTAGATATAAACTGCGAATAATATGATTGCTTAATGAGTGAGCTTGCGCCTTGTCGTGGCGAAACACAGTCACATCATAGCCATCGAAGCGATTGAGGCCATCTTGGGTGCCTAGCCAGAGATAACCCTTGGCGCTTTGGGCCATGGCGGTCACCGTGTTTTGTGATAGCCCATGCTTAACATTGACATGGCTAAATTTAGCTTGTACGGCTAGCCCAAAGGCCGATTTTGCAGTCACTAACAGACAAAGACAACTCAACAAGGCGGCGAATAACAGCCATGTTAATCGATTCAGTGATTGATTTAGTGATCGTTTTAGTGAACGATTTATTGATAGAGTGAGTAATTGCTTCAGTAACAGCAGCATCGAACAACACTATGCCTAGCCAGCCAAGTGATTAATAACATAACAGCAGCCATAAACCCCGCCATATATAACGCCATAAGCCATATCAAGTGCTCAGTCATATCAAAGTAGCAGTCATATAAACTAGCAGTCATATAGAGTCGCAATCATATAAAGTATTGCTCATAGTCAGTGCAGCCTAATTAACTTGCGTATTACCGCCCCCGCCGTTCGCGCGTGTTCCGCCATTTAAGGGCTCGATTTGCCCCCAATCCCACCATGAACTGTGATTGGCTTGGGCCGAGTGGGTGATGCCAAGCAGCGGAGTGAATATTAAGCTGGCGATGAGCAGTAAACTTTTTATTTTTTGTACGGTCATTTTTGTGCCTTTTATGTTTGTTTTTATTAATGGCCTTAACGTTGGTTGTAACGATAAACGGCCCTTGGTACTCGAATAGTAATAGGGTTTAAATTAAGCGCCCTTAGGCTCAGCCTAATTAATGCTGATATTGCCACCAGTACCTGAAGCACGAGGCCCGCCACCTAAGGGCTCGATTTGCCCCCAATCCCACCATGAACTGTCATTGGCTTGGGCAGAGGGGCTGATGCTAAGCAGTGGAATGAATATTAAAGTGGCGATGAGCAGTAACCTTTTTATTTTTTGTACGGTCATTTTTGTGGCCTTTATGTTTGTTTTTATTGGTTATTGTATTTTTTATTAGTGGTTAATGCCCCTAAGCGCTTGAAGCGAAATAGGGGCGAAATTCACAGTCTTTTATACTCAGCTTAATTAACCTTGATATTGCCACCACTACCAGAAGCGCGTGTCCCGCCATTACCTTGATTACAGTTAGCCGTTCCAGCAGGGCATTTACACAATAGGGTCTTCACGCCGCCGGGGTAAAAATATTCTTTGAAGCCGGCCATGCCTGAGGCTAAACACACATCTTTGCCTTGGGCATCCAAGCCTGAACTTTCTCCCATTAAGGCGCAGTGATCATAGACTTGAGGTTGAAAGCTGGCAGATTTAATAAACACTTCGTTAGCAGCGCAGTTGAGGGTTTGCACTAATGCCGTTGCTGCGGCAATGCTGGCAGGCTCCTTGCTGCAGGTTAAGATCTTTTGCTCTTGGTGAGTGACAGCATCTTGGGTGGTGACATAACGCACAAAATCTCCTTGCTCCGCTTTTTGACAGACGTCTTGATCATTGTCTATGTCATAACCGGGATCGCCACTCAATAGAGCGCAATGGTTACCGGCGCTGGCACTTAAAATCAGCTCGGCATAAGCGGGGCAGGCGATGATCTTACCATCATCATCGGTGGTTGGTGCTAACTCTTGCTGACATAATGCGATTCGAGATGCATTTGGCACCACGGTTTCATAATGGTTCGGATCGCCCACATTCACTAAAGGATTAGCGAAAGTGGTAAAGGAGGTGGCCATTGGACTGCGAGGAATACGGTAAATATATTCTTTAAACCCGCCAAACTGTTTACAGACTTCATTGCCTGAGGTATCTAAGCCGGGTGTGCCCCAAATATAGGCACAATGCGTCGCTGCACTTTGGCCTGTTATGATCTCAGCGCCTAATGGACAAGATACGATATGGCCGCTGGCAGAATAGGTGGGTAGTGGTCGCTCACTGCAGATCAGTGTGGGTTGCCCCGCTCTGGCTTCAACAATCTGGTTATTGTCATCCAATAACAGCTGTGACGCCATCGGCATTCTGCTGAAAAAAATGGGCTTTATGGCGACGAAATCCCCTTTGCCTGCCGCCTGACACATGTCGGTTCCTAAATGATCCCATCTGGAAGTGGAATGAATATCAATGCAATAGTTAGGCGTGTTGCTGCCCAGTAAGAACTCGGTGCCAATGGGGCAATCAGCTTGGCTTTTAATTCTATCATCACGAGCACACAAAGCCGTGTTAATTGCTGTTACCTCATCGATGGGGTTGGTATTGGCAGTATTTGTATCCGTTAACGCCAGCGAATGCATGTCACAGTGACCGGCAATGCCGCTTAAACGGGTATTATCGCTAAGGAGTACAGCAGATGTTGGGGCTAACATGTCACAATATTGACTGGTATTGGCGCGCACTTCATTGGGGGTCACAAGGCTGTAATGCTCAGGACAAGTTTGACCTGTGACGATTTGAATATCGACAGGCGTACAAAGACTATGGCCTAGGCCGCGGGTGTCATGATCTATGATATGACAGCCATAACCTGAGCCACTGATGGATCCTTGATGGGCTAATCTTACAATATCCCAAGGACCGATTTGATCGCACATGGCTTGCAATTGCGGCGCTTGAGTTGGAATCGCCGCGAGACGAAAACCGGCGGGACAATGCTCACTCTGACTGTAGAGTAATTCAGTTTGGGCTGAACAAGTGAGGCTAAATAGCAGGCCGAAGACACATGTCGGCCAAAATAGGGAAGCATATTTCATGTGATTTCAACTTCTGTTTGATGCATCCATTCAATGGGATACAAGATTAAAGATGTGTCTAACGTTAACTAGTTTGCAATAAAAGTGCAACAAAATAAACATAATGTATCATTGAAAGGAAATATTTAGTCGTATCATCTCCTCATATTGATATTAATTAGTGGTTATTTAGAGATGTCATATAACTACACTTCTCCTCACCTGATTATCCATGAGTGTTACATTTATGATATGAATTTAGGGGGTAAACGACTCAGGAAATATTACAACAGAATATTACGAGAGGAAATGATACACCTAAGTCGATTTGTTTTGTTTCTTAGAGAAAGACCCCTACCGCCATTCTTTCACAAAGAGCAGGTGGTGCGTTAACCAACAGAGCGACGCTTGTATTGCATTCTTTATATCAATTTTTACGATATTTCATTCAAATAGATGGTGTTTTAGCTAAAAAGTAGGGAGATTTTTGACTGTAAAATATATTGAGGAATAAAAGGGAAATAATGGTACAACCGAGTGGATTCGAACCACCGACCCCTACCATGTCAAGGTAGTGCTCTAACCAACTGAGCTACGGTTGTATTATCTTTTTCATCCATATCCAATTGTTTATAAAGAGCAGGTAGTGCTGCTTTTTATTTTATCAACTGAGCTACGGTTGTATTGATTTAGCTTTTTCAGTGTTTGCGATATTTCATTTCAAAAGAAATGGTACAACCGAGTGGATTCGAACCACCGACCCCCACCATGTCAAGGTGGTGCTCTAACCAGCTGAGCTACGGTTGTATTTTATTTTTACATTCATATTCAATTTGTTATAAAGACTAGGTGGTGCTTCTCTTTACGTTACAAACTAAGCTATGCTTGTAAATTGCATTTTACTACGCTGTTCTTTAATTTTCCCTTGAGAACGAGCGCTATATTAAGGTTGATATAGCACTCATGGCAAGTAAAAAATGCTTTTTTTATGTTAAACGCTGTTTTGCTGTTCAAGTTGACGTAGAACTAAGCAAAATATTACAGGTTATTTAAGTAAAAGACTGAGAAACAGAAAAATTAATCATGCTCTAGCATTTTTGCCTTAAGGGGATTGCGTTGAATATAGCGCAGTCTAAACCCAAACAGTCCGGCAGCGGCTGTGAGCCCAGCGATTAGGCCAATCCAAAAGCCGTGAGCGCCCATGGCAGGAACAATGACATCAGTACGCGCAAGTACAAAACCAAGTAACATGCCAATAAACCAATAAGACACCAGTGTGATATATAAAGCACTCTTGGTGTCTTTATAGCCTCGAAGGGCACCCGCTGCCACCACTTGAATGGAATCCGATAACTGATACAGAGCCGCAAGTAACATTAAGCTACCCGCTAAACTGACGACTTCGGGGTTTTTATTGTACAGCAGGGCAATATTCTGCCGAAATGCAATGGTGATAAAGGCGGTAACGATAGCTAAGGAAAATGAGATAATGAGCGCTATTTTGGTTACTAATGCTGAAATATGGGCTTTGTTTTGTCCGAGGTAATAGCCAACGCGAATTGATGTGGCAATGCCAATAGACAGTGGCAACATAAAGACAATGGATGAAAAGTTAAGGGCAATTTGATGTCCTGCGACAATATTGGCGCCTAATGGCGCTAAAAGTAAGGCAATAACGGCAAATAAGCTGACTTCAAAAAAGAGGGCCATGGCGATAGGAAAACCGTGTTTGCTCATTTGCACAATGGTTTGAAGATTGGGGCGATGTAATGCATTAAAGACTCGAATATTTTTAAAGGTCTTATCTAGCTGCATATAAATGAGCATGGTGATAAGCATGGCCCAAAACACCAATGCGGTGGCGATACCACAACCGGCGCCGCCCATAGCGGGCATGCCTAAGTGACCATAAATAAAGATGTAATTCGCGGGAATATTTACGGCTAGGCCTACAAACCCTATGACCATAGTGGGTAAAGTATGGGAGATGCCTTCGCTACAACCTCGAAAAACTTGATAAAGGATAAAAGCAGGAACGCCCCAAATGAGTCCATTGATGTATTGGACACTGACCTTGATCAACTCAGGCTCGAGGTGCATTTGATTAAAGACCAATTCAGACAAGCGAAGAAAAAGAATAACGCCAACACTGCCAATAAGTGCAATATAAATGGCCTGAAATGCAAGAGGTTGGATCTTTTCTTCTTTATGCGCACCATGTAAATGGGCAAAAATAGGTGTGAAAGCGAGTAAGAGTCCTTGTACAAAAAGGACTGCGGGTAGCCATAGACTCATTCCAATGGCAACGGCAGCCATATCAAGGGCGCTGACACTGCCCGCCATCACTGTATCAATAAAGCCCATCATAGTTTGAGTCACTTGTGCGATAAGTACCGGAAGGGCGAGTTGTATTAAGCGTTTGGCTTGAAAGCCGGAATGTTCCATTGCGCTACCTTAAAACGAAATATGACGCGAGAAAATTTATCGTTACGGTCACAGGCATGCTTATCATAGTGATATTGGCCTGCTTATTATTGTGAAATGAATATGGAGGCTGATTCTGGCGTGTTGTTGGAACGATAAAACGATTTTGTGATGATATTAATCGTAAATTATAAAGTGTTTTTAATGAGAAGGGAAGTAAACTAATTTATTGAAATAAAAATGTTATTTTTGTTTTAATTCTGTTTGCTTTGATGTATTTGCTTTTTTGCGTTCTTAGGGGAAGGCTTAATGCTAGAGACTGTTAGTAAGGAGAAGGGGGATCCCTCAGTGAGGGGTATATATTTAGCTATAGATGGGATTAGGGTAAAATAAAGGAAAGTGAATAGAGGTAATGGAGTCAGAGATGTTTACGGGCATAGTGCAAGCAAAGTGTGAAGTGATGGCGATTCATCGTCAAACGGGATTGAATACTTATGAAATTTCGATGGACGATACATTGAGTAAAGGCTTGCAAGTTGGGGCCAGTGTCGCCACCAATGGTGTTTGCCTGACAGTGACAAAGCAAGTGAAAGAGCGGGTCTTTTTTGATGTGATGGAAGAAACGCTCAATTTAACCAATTTAGCCTTATTACAAGTTGGCGATAGGGTTAATATTGAACGTTCTTTGACTTTTGGCAGTGAAATTGGTGGGCATATATTGTCTGGTCATGTGCATACTCAGGCGACGATAAGTGAAGTAAGTGATACAAATAGTCATTACGATCTTACTTTGAGTGTTGATCCCAACTGGATGAATTATATCCTTTATAAAGGGTTTGTAGGCGTGAATGGTTGCAGTTTAACGGTCGGGAAAGTGACTGAAGATAGCTTTATGCTGCACTTAATTCCTGAAACCTTGAGATTGACGAATTTGGCGCAATATAAAGTGGGCGATAAGCTGAATATCGAGATAGACAGCCAAACTCAAGCCATTGTTGATACTGTTGAGCGTGTGTTGGCCAAACGTCTTGGCTGAATGAAAATGCGTTTAGCCATTAGGCGTTCATAGTTCTAACATTACCTGAATGTTATTTAAATATATAAACTTGGCTGATTGAGAATCAATACATTTGCTCGTCGTCACAATCCACAAAGAGCTCTATCTTTTTATTATATTCGTCTAGGTGAAGGCGAAGATGCATTGGATTGCAACAGATACGGCAATCGTCATAGTATTCTTGATCGCCTGCACTGGCATCGATATCAATGGTTTGGTGATGCCCGCAATGTGGGCAACTGATCGTTTTAGTGTGATACAACATGATTCATACCTCAAACGTTGTGAGCCAGCCAGTCTATGGAGGCTGTTTTTTATGCAATGTCATCCATTATTCAATAGTTTCAGCTCCTTTAAAGCCGGTTGCACTGCGTCCGCCGTCTACGGCAATGACTTGTCCTGAAATATAAGGTGCTTTGGCTAAAAAACTCACCAACTTAGCAATATCATCACTGTGTCCAAGTTTCGCTAATGGAATAGCATCAATGACATTGGATTGTGCATCCTTATCACTGTTATGGGGCCATAAAATGGCGCCTGGGGCGATGCCGTTGACGCGAACTGTCGGTCCCATTTCTTGAGCCAGTGATAAGGTGGCCATTTCAAGCCCAGCCTTTGATATAGAGTATAGTCCATGATGCTTTAAAGGTCGCTTAGCATGGATATCCAGTAGGTTAACGATGAGACCCTGATGCTGACTCAGTAATGGAAATAACCCTTGAGACAATAAATAGGGGGCAATTAAATTTGCTGTAAGAGTCGTTTGACATTGCTTAAAGGTGGTTTGGCCTAATGCAGTGGGTGAAAAAGTCGATGCGTTATTCACCAATAAGGCAAGGGGAAGGTGTTTATTTTTGATGGTATTGAGCATCGTCTGAATGTCATTTTCATCATTAAGATTAGCTTGCAGACAAAAAGCAGATCCAGCGCGACTATGATTGAATGCATCAACTAACGCGTGTGCCTCATCTCGAGAATGCCCAAAGTGAATGATAATGTTATAGCCGTCTTGATGCAGTTGTTGGCTAATGGCTCGACCAATACGCTTGGCTGCGCCTGTGACTAATGCCCATTTTTCCATGTCGCTCTTCTTTATGATAAATTGTTTAGTCTGTAGTTTATCATTTTCATAGCGCTAAGTAAGAGGAGAGTATCCATTACTCTTGGGGAGAAAGTGGCTGTCGAAAGTGAGGCTCGATTTGACTCGCTAGTGTGGGTTTTGGTGATTCAAGCTCCATTAAAGTGTGTTGTGTTTGTTCGATTAAACGGGCCATTTGCTCATTTAAGCTGATTTCGATTTCTTGACTTATAGCAATTGTATCAAAGATAAGCTCATTGTTAATCGGTGACGGTGAAGGAATGTCTTGTTGAACCAGCGCACCTGCGAGAACCCATGCTTTCATCATGATAGACTCCATTATCAATACTCATTTGCCTTGGTGACGTGCTGTTTGAGTGAGCGGGCTCACTGTGAGTGGTTAAGCCAAAATACAGTGAAAAGCGGACCCCATGCATCAATTGGCGCCATCGTACCCTTTATTAATGACAACCCAGTGACATATTTTGGGCAAGTGGATGACAATGAAATAGGGTTTTATGGCCATTAAGGAGGATTTAGGCATGGTGCGTGTTTTTAGTCTTGCTATTACCCCCTTGTTCCCCTTAGTATTACTCCTTTTACACTATCTTGCATCCGGCTCCTGTACTGCTTGTTTGTTCGATGGTGTTGATATTCTCTATTAATTTAAGATAAACCCAAGTGGTCCTACGTGGGGATCACCACTGGATAAGGAATTTTCATGCCTGTAATTACCCTTCCTGATGGCAGCAAACGTGAGTTTGACGCGCCAGTTTCTACCCTTGATGTTGCTGCTGATATTGGCCCTGGTTTAGCTAAGGCTTGTATTGCTGGTCGAGTTAACGGTGAACTTAAAGATGCTTGCGATATAATCGTTGAAGATTCAACTCTGGCTATTATTACTGCCAAAGATGAAGAAGGCGTTGAAATATTACGTCATTCTTGTGCGCATTTGTTAGGTCATGCTATTAAACAATTGTTTCCTGAAACGAAAATGGCCATTGGTCCGGTTATTGATAATGGCTTTTATTATGATATTGACCTTGATCATAAACTGACACAGGAAGATATAGATGCGCTGCAAAAGCGCATGACAGAGCTGGCTAAGACTAACTATAAAGTTGAAAAGCGGGTGGGTAGCTGGCAAGTGGCCCGTGATACTTTTGAAGCGCGCGGTGAAACCTATAAGATGGCGATCCTTGATGAAAACATCAGTCAAGATGACACGCCAGCGTTATACCATCATGAAGAATATGTGGATATGTGCCGTGGTCCCCATGTACCCAATATGAAGTTTTGCCAACACTTTAAATTAATGAGTGTGGCGGGGGCGTATTGGCGTGGTAATTCAGACAATAAAATGCTGCAACGTGTTTATGGTACCGCTTGGGCAGACAAAAAAGCCTTAAAAGTGCATTTAAATCGTCTTGAAGAAGCGGCAAAGCGTGATCATCGCAAAATTGGTAAGCAATTAGACTTATACCATATGCAAGAAGAAGCACCCGGTATGGTGTTTTGGCATAATGATGGTTGGAGTTTATTTTTAGAGCTTGAGAAATTTATTCGTCAGAAATTAGGCCAATACACTTATCAAGAAGTGAAAGGCCCATTAATGATGGACAGAAGCTTATGGGAGCGAAGCGGACATTGGGATAAATATGCTGATGCGATGTTTACGACCCATTCTGAACATCGTGAATATGCCATTAAACCAATGAATTGCCCGGGGCATGTACAGATCTTTAATCAAGGTTTGAAATCATATCGTGATTTACCGCTGCGTATGGCAGAATTTGGTTGTTGTCATCGTAATGAGCCTTCAGGTGCACTGCATGGTTTAATGCGCGTTCGTGGTTTTACCCAAGATGACGCGCATGTTTTTTGCACAGAAAATCAAGTGCAACAGGAGGTGAGTGCGTGTATTCAAATGGTCTACGACACTTATGAAACCTTTGGTTTTAAAAATATTGTTGTCAAGTTATCAACACGCCCAGAAAAGCGTATTGGTGATGATGCCATGTGGGACAGAGCCGAAGAAGCGTTGAAACAAGCACTCACGGCTAATGAGATTGAATATGAAATCTTGCCAGGTGAAGGTGCATTTTATGGACCTAAAATTGAATTCACTTTACATGACTGTTTAGACAGAGCATGGCAGTGCGGAACCGTGCAGCTCGATTATGCTTTACCGGGGCGTTTAGGGGCTACTTATGTTGCTGAGGATAACAGTCGTCAAACGCCTGTGATGATCCATCGTGCCATTTTAGGTTCACTTGAGCGTTTCTTAGGTATTTTGATTGAAGAGTACGCTGGAAAATTCCCCACTTGGTTAGCGCCACAGCAAGTAGTTGTGATGAATATTACTGATAAACAGTCACAATATGTCGATGAGGTCGTGAATTTATTCAAAGAACGCGGAATTAGAGCCACTAAAGACTTGAGAAATGAGAAAATAGGCTTTAAAATACGCGAGCACACCTTAAGGCGTGTTCCTTATTTATTGGTCGTGGGCGATCAAGAATTAGAAAATAAGGAAGTTGCGGTGCGAACCCGAGAAGGTGTTGATTTAGGTAAAATGCATATCGAAACCTTTGCAGCCAAGATCAGCGAACAGATTTCGCTCCGTAGTCTCAATTTGTTGGAGGATTAGGTCATAAAGATCAAAAAAACAGCAGGGCGTCAGGCGGCCCCGAATAGAATCAACGAACTCATCACAGGTGTTTCTGAAGTCCGTTTAAACGGTCTTGATGGTGAGCCATTAGGTATCATGAGTATTAGAGAAGCTCAAGAAGTTGCTGATGAGGCAGGTGTAGACCTCGTTGAAATTAGCCCTAACGCTGAGCCGCCTGTATGTCGTATCATGGACTACGGAAAGTTCCTTTTTGATAAAGCGAAAGCTCAAAAAGAACAAAAGAAAAAGCAGAAACAGATACAGGTGAAGGAAATTAAATTCCGTCCCGGTACTGATGAAAATGACTATCAGGTAAAACTACGCAACCTGAAGCGTTTTCTAGATGACGGCGACAAAGCGAAAGTTACGCTGCGTTTCCGTGGTCGCGAGATGGCTCACCAAAACCTAGGTATGGATCTTTTGAACCGTATCAAAGTGGATTTGGAAGAGTTAGCAGTCGTCGAGTCTTTCCCTAAAATGGAAGGTCGACAAGCTGTCATGGTGCTCGCGCCGAAAAAGAAATAGTAAGGCAACCCTAAAAGTAGCAAGGATCTTTTTAAGATCTTTGCTCGCCTTGCGTTTTATTAATGTCCCAATGCGGAGTTTTAGCAATGCCTAAAATGAAAACTGACAAGGGTGTACAAAAGCGTTTTAAGAAAACCGCTAATGGTTTCAAGCGCAAACAAGCCCATTTACGTCATATTTTGACCAAGAAGAGCACTAAGCGTAAACGTCACTTACGTGCAAAATGTCAAGTAGCCAAGTCTGATGTGCCAGCAATCGCACGTCAACTACCTTACGCTTAATTAAAGGAGCAATGAACAATGCCTAGAGTTAAGCGTGGTGTAACCGCTCGTGCTCGTCACAAGAAAGTACTTAAATTAGCCAAAGGTTATTACGGAGCTCGCTCACGTACTTACCGTGTTGCAGTTCAAGCTGTAACTAAAGCTGGTCAATATGCTTACCGTGACCGTCGTCAAAAGAAACGTCAATTCCGTCAACTTTGGATTGCACGTATCAATGCGGCTTCTCGTCAAAATGGTCTATCTTACAGCCGTTTTATTAACGGTCTTAAGAAAGCCTCTATCGAAATCGATCGTAAGATCCTTGCCGATATCGCTGTTTTCGATAAAGTTGTTTTTACAACTTTAGTTGAAAAAGCAAAAGAAGCATTAGCTAAATAAGTTAATTCGACTTTAAATAAAGGGGCCTTATGGCTCCTTTTTTTATGCTTGCTTGCATTTAAAGCGATTGTGGCAGCCTGCTCTGTTAACCTTTGGTATATTGATTTAGCTACACATACTACTTGTTTGTAATGAACCTGAATTCGGGGTCAGCAGCGTTGCTCATTTAACCTCCTCTCGGTGTGATGGTTTCAACTATTCGCGTCAAACAATCGTGATTGCCATGTCTGTTCATTCATATCCATATGAACGCGGCATTTGTTCATCTGTAAACATCAGATGGTGAGAATGTCTGTTAAAGCAGGCGCAATCAACGACCTTGCCTATCGGATTTTTTAGTCCCGCTGAATGATCATTTATTTAATGTCATTGGTATTAGGTATGAAGCAGCGACTTGATCTCGACACAAATGTTGGCAATTAGCAAAAAGTAAAACAAATAAAAACAATAAAGTAAATTAAGTGTTTTATTTTAAGTGTAATTAAATTTATATCTGGCACTCATTATCCCGAGTTCAGGTTAATGAGCATTTCTAAGAAGGGAGGAGGAGTGGAGATGAATTAACAAAGATTAAAGTTAATTCATCAAGTGTGCATTCAGATACTTTAGTCAATGATAGTCATTATTCACCACTATTCACCACTATGTAATATCTGATGGTTAAATTAATGAAGTTTAAGGAGGCTAAACTGATGAATGACTTTTTCACCGCTATTGTGCCAAAAAAAGGACGCCTTGTAGGAGCGATATTGATTGTGTTGCTTTTATCAGCTTGTACAGCAACAGGATCGACTCAAACAAGGGCCAATAACACGTATAAAGGAAAGCCAATTCAATCGCTAATTGAGCGTATTGGTTTACCTCAGGAAGAGGTGCGTAGCAAAGAAGGTAATAATCAATTTAATTGGTTGATTAAGGAAACGATCCAAGTGCCTGTTACAAGTATCCATAATGGGCCACCGATCATTGAAGGCAGTGATGACGAAATCGATCAGGTTGGTAGCACGTCTTCTGAGCGCATTTGTCAGTTGTCGGTGATGACCGACCCCAATGGCATTATTCAAGATATTGTCGTGAAACAAGATACGCTAGGTACAGAGGCATTTCATTTTTCAATGTGTGAACAAGTATTAGAGTGAGATTAAACATTGAAGGGTAATCGATAATGTATCGATTACTCTTTAATGTTGGGTTTAATAGCTATTATTGAGCCTGTATAAAATGAAGTAAGGTGGGCATGAAACGGTCAAAGGCTTGTATATGGGGCACATGCCCGACATTATCTAGTTCGACTAAGGTGGCGTTTGGGATGATCTTAGCCGTTTTTTTGCCAAGTGTGGCGTAGTCTCCCATGGTTTTGACCACTTTTGGCGTGACCCTTTCTTTACCGTGTGCTGTTTTATCGCTTTGTCCAATAATCAGCAAGGTAGGCATAGTTAAGTTCTTGAATTCATAGACTACGGGTTGAGTGTAAAGCATGTCGTAGATTAAGGCTGAATTCCATGCATATCTAGGGTAATCAGGACTACTCATAAAACTAGCAATAATATCAACATAAGGTTGATATTCGGGTTTCCAATGACCTTGATAGTAGTTATTAATTTGGTATTGCATGATTTTTTCTGGTGTTTTAGCAAGTTCGATTTTATACCAATAATCAACACCCCCTTGCGGATAAGGGACTTTGGTTTTCCAATCTTCAAGTCCTAATGGGTTTTCAAGGATCAGTTTGGTCGTTGAATGTGGGTACATGAGGGCAAAGCGGGTGGCAAGCATTCCACCTAAAGAATGGCCCAACACCATGGTTTTTTTTATCTTAAGGCTATCTAATAAGGCTTTTGTATTTTGCGCTAACTGTTGAAAAGTGTATTGAAAATAAGTGGGTTTTGAGGATTTACCAAAGCCGATTTGATCGGGTACCAATACATCAAAACCATTTAAACTTAATTGTTTAATGACATCTTTAAAATACATACCATTAAAGTTTTTACCGTGCATGAGTAAAATAGTGTGGCCATTTGGGTTATCGGCTTTCACATACATGTAAGCCATTTTTAATTGTTGCTGTTGAACATTTACAGGCAAAAAGTGCACGGGGTAGGGATAAGCATAGCCTTCAAGGTTGATGCCGTATTGGTGATTATTAGCAATCACCTCTGTTGAGGTGGATTGGGCATTAACAGTATTGATGAATAATAGGGCAATAAGGTTGAGCCCCACCATCCCTATTCTTATTATTGTTATCATTGTGACAGCGATCCTTTTTAGGCTGATGTAAGGTGAATAACTCATTAGTGAACATGGTTGTTATAGCCTATGATTAGACTATTAAAAACGTGTTTATCATCGATATTATATTTTTGGCTGATGAAATGCATTAAACTTTACTTCACCCGTTTGAATATCATAATACGCATCAATAAGCCCTAACTGTTGGTTGTTTACTAATGTACGAATAGTTTGACTCTCATGATAAATATGCTCAGCGCTTAAGTAAACATGACGACGCATAACAGCATTGACATAGTCTTTATTTTGGCTAGTGCGTTTCTCTGTTGGAAGATCGGTTTCTTTAGCAATAGCAGGTTCTATTTTCTCGACTAGGCTTTGTAAATGCTCATCTTTGATGCTATCGATAGCGGCGCCAATCGCGCCGCATTGAGTATGCCCCATAACAACAATGAGTTTTGCTCCTGCAAAATGACTGGCGTATTCCATTCCTGCAATAACATCTTCACTGACAACGGTTCCAGCAATACGTGAGACAAAAATATCTCCGATGCTTAAATCAAAAATAAGCTCTACAGGGACTCTTGAATCAATACAAGTCAGTACAATGGCGAGCGGGTGCTGGCCATCTGCTGTGGCTTTTAATTGTTGGGGGTAATTTCGGTGGATCTGCTGATTTAATAAGAAACGTTGATTGCCTTCTTTTAATATGGACAACACTTGTTCGGGAGAAAGCTTTTGCTGGGAATCGATTCCTGTGACGCGAATGATGCTGTCTTGGGTTAGGTCTTCGTATGGGGGAGTAAAGCCTTCAAAATTAACGGTGATATTTTTTGTAGGCGCTGTTTTTTCTTTAAATTCTTTTAGGAGTTCAACAACGTCATGATCGATATAGTTAGTGCCACAGGCATCGATCAGTAATTGAGTTTTTTTGGGGTAACTATTTAGTGTTTTTGCGAGCATTTTTTTATGTAAAAAAGTCACTGATTGGGGTAATAAAATACGGGTAATAATGCCTTCGGGATAATGTTCTTCAACTTGTGTGATATGACAAATAGAATGGCGATAAAGAATAATTAAACTGCTAGCAATAAGCCCAATAACAATACCAGTTAACAAACTCCAGATAAGAATACCAGCCAAAGTTAAAATGAAAGGAATAAAGTACAGCCCACCATTTTGGTACATGGCTTTAAATACGGCAAAACGGCACAACTTATAACCCGTAAAAATTAGAATCATCGCTAATGTAGCCAGAGGAATATCTCTTAACCAACTGGTAATAAATAGTAAAGAAACTAACAGTAATAAGCCATGAAAAATGGCAGATAGTTTAGATTTAGCGCCCAGTGTGACATTAGCTGAACTTCTGATTATCACTGAAGTGATAGGTAAGCCGCCCAATAAACCTGAAATGCTATTTCCTATTCCTTGTGCAACTAACTCTCGATTTCTTGAAGCTCTTTTAGTTTGTTTACTGAGTTGCTCAGCAGCTTCTAGATTCAATAAGGTTTCTAAGGAGGCAATAGCCATGATCATTAAAGCAAAAATATAGATTTGGCCATTGGCCCAAAGACTAAAATCAGGAAACTGTAATTGGCTTAATAAGTCTTGAACACTATTAATTTTGGGGACGCGAACTAATAATTGGTCATCTAAATAAAGAGAGGGGGCGAAGCGACTAAAGCCCCAATTAATCAGTGTTGTTACTATGACCGCAATAAACGCACCAGGGAGAAATTTCGCTAAATTAGTGGGGATCTTGCTCCAAAGTATGAGTAAGATGAGTGTAATGATTGAAATGATTATTGCGCCAAGGTGAATGTGTTTGAGTAAGTAAAGCAGAGGAGTGAGATCCAACGCCATCCCTTGATAAGCATCAATCATACTGCCCCAAGGATTAGCAGTACCATCATAACCAAAAGCGAGGGGAATTTGCTTGATGATAATAATCATACCTATGGCAGTAATAAGGCCTTGAATAACATTAGAAGGCATGTAATTTGCCAATACCCCTGCTTTACAAAATCCCATGATGATTTGCAATATACCTGCAAACAATAAGGCTAATAGAAAAGCTTGAAAGCTACCTAATTGGCTGATGGCTGCAATGACTAAGGTGATCATACCTGCAGCAGGGCCACTGACACTGATGGCAGAGCCACTAAGCATACCAACAATAACACCACCGATCACCGCTGTTAAAATCCCCGCAAATAAAGGCACGCCTGAAGCAAGCGCAATCCCAAGACTTAATGGAAGGGCAATAAGGCAGATAACAATAGAGACAAAAAAGTCATTCTTAATGGTATTAAACATTGGAGTTCCAAGGGGAATAAGACTAAGGTTATTAAAAGTGTAGGATAAATAGACTTGTTTTGAAAAAAGCTAAGTGATAAATAATAGGGCATGACTAAAATAAAAATAGCGCCTAAATGGAATTAGGGCGCTATGATTAAAAAATTATACATTTATAGTGAGTTCATAGTTCATAGTTCATAGTTCATTAGGATTGAGACCGTTAATACGCCACTCTCCTTCAGTGATTTGATCGCTGTAATCCAGCCAAACTTGCGCATGACTTTTTGCTTCCTTAGCCGCTTTCAATTTCTCATTATCAAAACTGTTTGTTGGCACATCAAAATGGAATTGGCTACCGAGTGCCTGGCAAGCTTGTTCTCCTCCGTCCCAAGAACCTGTATTATCAGTTACTTGCCATAGCTTATTTTGGCTGTCATAACAGGCGTAGGCATAGTCATTACCACAGAATTGATCATCCCAGCGGCCATTACTCCATTGCAACGCACAATGTTGGCTGTCACCCACATTATTGGGTTCATTGACATCCCAGCTCCAAATGCCCGAAGCAAGGCGGTTATCCCTGACGACCATATCATCAAGATTTACGATGTTGGCGCCTTGCTGAAAAAAATCAGTGACATCAGAGTCTGTAATATAATTGTCACTGCCGCCAGTGAAAATATCGGCTATGGCTTTGTTAGTCGTTCTGTCTTCCCAAATACGGCCAACGTTACCCAATCCTGTGTATGCCGTATTTTTCCAATTGATTTCATTGCTACAACCGCCATCTCCCCAAAGAATGACTTTTTTCCCTGCCGCTATGACATCGGCTTTGGTTAAGCTATCTGGAATAGACTGGCAACCTTGACTCTGGTAAATCCATTGACCGAAACGCTCATTTATTTGATTAAATGCATCGGTGTGATGGCCTTCCATATGATCTTCAATGTATAAAATAATGACTTGATCTTCACTATCAGCGCTATTCAGCCAATTTTTTATCTCATTGAGTCCTTCAGTGAAATATTTATCATTCAGACTGCAAAAACCATGGCATAAAAGTAAACGTTTAGGATAGGAAAATAAGCTTTCCATCTTGGCTGTCCAGTGCACATCAAGTTCAATAAAGCGAGCGCCCATAAGCAGTTGTTCATGTAAGTTGTGTTTTTGTTGTGGATCGAGATAACGGCAACCCACTGAGAAATTGCAACTTGTATAAGATTCGGAATTATAACTATTGTGTGTGCCTAATATATTATTGTCGATAATAGGAGAATAAACATCAAGTAAGCGTTGTGATGCAAGTGCTTGTCCTTGCCAAGAAGCATTAAAATCTGAAATACTGTCAGCGTTGACATTAAAGCTGAGTTGACAGCAAGCCAGAATAGCAGCTGACATAAATGTAAAAAATGAAGATGTCATTGAGTCGATCCCTTATTGTATAACGGCTATTGATTAAGAAAAAATGGACTGTTAATTCGGACCTTATCGATAGCCGTTCCCTGTGGATCATTGACATAATCATGATTAACTTAAGGCTAATTTAATGACAAAGAAAACACCGAGTGCTAATGTAGTCATTACGCATTAACCTACCTGAATAAATGTTGATTTGTAATCAATATGTTTATTAATTGTTTTTAATGTATGATTTTTTTTAATGCATGAATCAATAAGAGATGTTGATACCTTATTTGTAAGGCTTGTTATATTACGGGACATGATTGCGCGCAGACAAAATGATATGGGATGATTTATCATAAGTTTCTTTATATAAAAAAAGAGGGTTAGATGAAACCATTATTGAAAATGATAATGAAACATTATGGCTTTTTTTGTTTAGTGCTTTTGTTTCCTTTTGCTGCCATGGCTAATGTTGATAATATTTTCCAGACCATTAATGAGCGGTTAATGTACATGGAAGACGTCGCCCTTTATAAGGCGCAGCATCATTTGCCCATTGAAGACATAGCACGGGAGAAAAAAGTGTTAGCCAGTGCAACACACGCGGCGAGTCAACTGGGTTTACCTGCGAATAAAGTGGAGGTTTTTTTCAAGGCCCAAATTGCCGTAGCAAAAGCGATTCAATACCGTTATCGTGCCCAATGGCTGGCGATGCCCACTTTAGCTACTCCAAAAGATTTGCAAACGCAAGTGAGGCCTGCGCTTATTCAGTTAGGTAAGCAGTTAAATACTGAACTGTCAGCGTATGTAAAACAAGGTGGTCATTTCGTGCCGAAACAATACCAATATTTCAGTGATGCGATTAAGGTCAAATACGTCACTGAAGCCGATAAAAAGTTGCTGTTTAATGCATTGATGCAGGTAACTCAATAATTGCTTTTATTATTATCTAAAAGGTAAGATTTTAATGTGAACCTTATTTAAGGGCATTTTATATGCCATCATGCGCTATGGAGATTGATACATGGAAGATTATACCAATATAGATTTTTCTTTTATTGAACAATTGGAAGGTTTTACATTAATAGGTTATGTACCAGATGCGCAGTCAAGTCAATCTGGTGTGACAATAGGCTCAGGGTTTGATATTGGCCAGCGCTCTGTTTTAGAACTGAAAAATGCATTTTCTGCTTCACTTTTTGAAAAGCTCAAACCCTATGCCACACTGAAAAAGATGGATGCTGTGATAAAGTTAGCAGCGCTACCGTTAACCATTTCAACGGTAGAAGCGCAAGAAATTACCCGTTATAGCCATTCAAGTACGATTAATCGAATAGCCAATGAATGGAATGCTAGTCGCTCTAAAATCCCTTTTGAGCAATTACATTGTATCTGCGCGACAGTTATGTGCTCTGTGGCATTTCAATATGGTTCCTTATCTAAGCCGACACCCAAATTTTGGCAACAAGTGACAACGGAGGATTGGCAAGGTGCGCTCAGTAATTTGAGGCATTTTGGTGATAATTATCCAACCAGAAGAAATAAAGAAGCGGATTTATTGCAATCGTGGCTTGAGGCTAGCGTTTAACCATTAACCATTAACCATTAACCATTAACTATGTTATGAATCGATGTGTGATGAAGCACGAATGAACCAAGCAACTGAATCAAGTAACGAAGATGAAAAATGGATAGCGCAATTTATTGAATAAATTGCGCTTACTGGAGAGTTTAAGAAAAATAATGTCAACTAGTATATTGACATTAAAGCTGTGTCCCCGCTTTCATATTACGAGTGAACTCGCCCATTTTTTCTAGTAGTTGAGCCTCATCATCTTTATATCGGGTGATGATTTTGACCACCGCCGAGCCTGAAATTGCGCCTGCTGCCCCCGCGCTAATGGCATCATGCACTTGAGAGGGCTCGGCGATCCCAAAGCCTAGGAGTGGCGGCGGGGCATAGAATTGATTGAGTTTTTGTAAAATATCGCCAATAGGCATGCCAGCCTTAGATTCCGTACCTGTCACACCTGCGCGCGATAGCAAATAGGTATAGCCTTCGCCTTTGCTGCTCACCGCTTTTAATGTGGTTTCATCGGCATTGGGCGGCGCGATAAAAATCGGGGCGATATTGTGAGCCTTGGCTGCCTTAATGAAGGGTTCGGCTTCTTCCACAGGCACATCGGCAATCAATACGGAATCGACGCCAGCCGCTTTTGCTTTGGCATAAAACGCATCGATGCCATTGGCAAACACCAAATTGGCATAAAGCAGTAAGCCCATTGGAATAGTCGGGTGCTTAGCACGGATTCTTGTGATCATCTCAAAACAGATCTTGGGCGTGGTATTCGCGCTTAAAGCACGTAGGTTGGCCGCTTGAATAACCGGGCCATCGGCTAAGGGATCGGAAAAAGGAAAGCCTAATTCCAATGCATCGGCGCCATTGTCAATTAAGGTATCAATGATTTTCAATGACAATTCAGGGCTAGGATCGCCCAAGGTCACAAAGGGGACAAAGGCACCTTGTTGCTTGTCTTTTAATGCGGCAAAGGCGGTGTGATAACGGTTACTCATGAGAATTCTCCTTTGCTTTTTCAGCTAATATATCCGATACGGTGAAGATATCTTTATCACCTCGACCCGATAAATTGACCACGAGTAGGGTTTCTTTGGTGGCCGCTTTTGCAAGTTTTAAAGTATAAGCGAGGGCGTGAGCCGACTCTAATGCCGGAATAATGCCTTCTGAGCGGGCAAGTAATTGAAAAGCGTCAAGTGCTTCATCATCGGTGGCAGATTCATAAGTGGCGCGACCTGTTTTGGCAAGGTGGGCATGTTGCGGGCCAACAGACGGGAAATCAAGTCCTGCCGAAATCGAGTAAGACTCTTCAATTTGGCCTTGTTCATCTTGCATCAACGGGGCTTTCATGCCGAAGAAAATACCTGTTTTACCATGCTTTAATGGCGCGCCATGCATGGGGGTATCGATGCCTTTTCCTGCGGGCTCAACGCCAATCAATGCAACGGACTCTTCATCGATAAAATCAGCAAACATGCCAATGGCATTAGAGCCACCGCCAACACAGGCGATGACCGCATCGGGTAACCTGCCCTCTTTTTCAAGTATTTGCTGTTTAGTCTCTTCACCTATCATGCGCTGAAATTCACGCACTATGGTGGGGAAAGGATGAGGGCCTGCTGCGGTGCCAAGCAGGTAGTGGGCGTTATCGTAACGGGCAGACCAGTCGCGCATGGCTTCATTGCAGGCATCTTTTAATGTGGCTGAGCCTGAGGTGACTGGAATGACTTCTGCGCCCATGAGTTTCATGCGAAACACATTCGGAGATTGACGCTCAACATCCTTGGCGCCCATGTAGATTTTACATTTTAAATCCAATAACGCACAGGCAAGTGCAGTCGCAACGCCATGTTGACCCGCGCCAGTTTCGGCAATGATCTCTTTCTTGCCCATGCGCTTCGCCAGTAGTGCTTGACCCAATACTTGGTTGGTTTTATGGGCACCGCCATGTAATAAATCTTCTCGTTTAAGGTAAATTTTAGCCAATGGATTAGGGCTTAAATTACGGGTTAACGTGAGGGCAGTGGGTCGGCCAGCATAATTTTTAAGTAGATCTGTGAACTCTGCTTGAAAGGCGGGATCGGCTTGAGCCTCAATAAAGGCCGTTTCTAGCTGCTTGAGGGCCGGGACTAAAATTTGTGGTACGTACATACCGCCATATTCCCCAAAATAGGGGTTTAACTTATTCATACCGTGTTCCTCATTGCATTCTTTAAATATTCTATTGTGGTATTCATCATGTGCTTTGATATTTCAATTCTGTACTTTTGCATTAATATTGACGTAGCGCGTTAAACACATTGGCAATTTTAATGGGATCTTTAATACCTGGGCTTTGCTCAACACCGGAATTAAAGTCTAAACCATAAAAGCCTTGCTCTGCGGCGTGTTTCGCATTTTCGAAAGTCAACCCGCCTGCTAGCATGGCCTCTTCTTTATGAAGTGCGGCTTTTTGCCAATCAAAGGTTTGGCCTGTGCCGCCAAACTGGCCTTGGGATTGACTGTCAAATAACAGTCTGTCGGCATGTGTGGGTAAGGTGACAGATAAGGCGTTATTGGCCGATACGGGCACAGCTTTCCAAATTTGAGTATGGAGTCCCAGTGCTGTTAATGCCACTTTTAGCGCTATGATGTCATCATTGGTTTCATTGCCGTGTAATTGTACCGCAAAAAGGTTGAGTGCTTGTGCAAAATGGGCGATGGTTTGTGCCTCTTCATTAACAAACACACCGACAAATTGCAGTTTGGGATCATTAGGCGTTAATTGACTCAGTAGCAGCTTTGTTTGTTCAAATGTGAGTGCTCGAGGGGATTTTTGAGCAAAAATGAGTCCGCCAAATACGGCGCCCGCTTGAGCGACGCTGCGAATATCGTCAATACGTGTGAGGCCGCAGACTTTGTTATTGCCCAGTAATAATAAACGGCAGGCCAGATCAATATCTTCTTGTGCCATCACAGAGCTGCCCACCAAGAAGCCGTTGACGAGCGGGGCAAGGCGTTTAACCTGCTCATGGGTATAAATACCGGATTCACTGATCACCACTCGATCGCTTGGAATACGTGGCGCGAGCTTTTCGGTGACGCTTAAATCTGTTGATAAGTCGCGCAAGTTGCGATTATTAATGCCAATAATCGGTGCGTTTAATTGAATGGCGCGTTCAAGTTCCTCTTCATTACTGACTTCCGTCAATACATCAAGCTGATAGCGTTTAGCCTCTGTGGCTAAGTCTTGATATTGCCCATCATCCAGTACAGATAGCATGAGTAAGATGGCATCGGCGCCTTGATGGGCGGCCAGTTTGATTTGATAGGCGTCAACAAAAAAATCTTTACAGAGTACGGGCTGAGTGACGCGGCTACGGACACGAGGAATAAAGTCCATATCGCCTTGAAAAAATTGCTCATCGGTTAGCACTGAAATGCCCGCCGCATAGCGAGTATACACATCACTGATGGTTTCAAGATTAAAGTCGTCACGAATAAGTCCTTTTGATGGGCTGGCTTTTTTACATTCTAAAATAAAGCCTGCATTAGGCGCGCTCAGTGCATCATATAAACTTCTATCGGAGATGTTTGGTGACAGTGTCTCTTCAGGAAAACGCTTCTTTAACGCGGTAATATGAGCGGTTTTGGTATCGACAATCTTGGTTAAGACATTACTCATGACAATACTTCCTTTGTGACTATGGCTGAGCCTGTTTGACTGGCATTGGCTAATTCAGTTAATAGGGTATAAGCACGGCCACTTTTGAGTGTGCTTAAGGCTAACTCTGTGCCTGCTTTTGGCGTGTCGGCAAGCCCCGCAATATAAAGGGCGCAGCCTGCATTCATGGCCACGGCGTGGGTGTGGGCCGTTTGGCCTTTACCTTGCAAAATAGCTTGAGTGTAACGGGCGTTTTCACTTGGGCTACCGCCTTTGATATCGGCTAGGTTAGCCAGTGGTATGCCAAGGGCTGTGGGCGTTAAATGATACTCGCGAATATGATTGTCTTTAAGTTCATTGACTAAGGTTTCGCCATGAATGGCGATTTCATCTAAACCACTGCCGTGAACCACCATGGCGCGTTTCACGCCAAGGGCTTGGAGGACTTGGGCAATGGGCGCGACTAAATCAGGACTATATACGCCAAGTAGCATGAAGTCAGGAGTCGCGGGGTTGATAAGTGGCCCGAGTACATTAAATAGGGTGCGCGTTTTCAGGGCTTTTCTGACCGGCATGGCATGTTTGATGCCACCATGATAGTGGGGCGCAAATAAAAAGCATAAACCTAAGGTGTTTAAACATTGACAGGCCACTTCTGGCGACATGGTTAAATTAATGCCAAATTGACTCAGTAAATCCGATGAGCCAGTTTTGCTGGTGGCGCTGCGGTTGCCATGTTTAGCCACGTTAGCCCCTGAGGCCGCGGCGACAAAGGCCGCCATGGTGGAAATATTAATGGTGTCGTGACCGTCGCCACCGGTACCCACAATATCGAGAATACCTTTTGCTTTAACTGCTTCATCCGGTGAAGGGAAAGCCTTTGCCACACTGCGAAGGGCATCGGCGGCGCCAGTGATTTGATCGATAGTTTCGCCATGAATTTTCATGGCGATGAGCATGGCAGCAATAGCTGCTTCACTCATGTTCCCATTCATGATCTCAGTAAAGAGTATGCGGGTTTCATCACGGGTTAAAGAGTGTCCTTGGTAGAGCTGCTCAAGTAAGGCTTGTTGGCTGAACGCTTGATTCATGAATTGGCCTCATTAGCTTGAGTCGAAAGAAAAGCTAAGGTTTGTGTCAGTAATTGACTGCCTAAGGTGGTCAGAATCGATTCTGGATGAAATTGAAATCCGACGGCGCGATGTGCTTGATGCAAGATGGCCATGGGCATTTCGTCTGTTGTGGCGATAATATCCAGGCAATCGGGGACTTGGGTTGCGACTAAACTGTGGTAACGGGCAACCGGCAGTGGTGACGGCAAGCCTGCAAATAGGGTTTGCCCTTGGTGAATAGTGGGACTTGCCTTGCCGTGAACCACTTCTTGGGCACGTTCCACTTTACCACCGTAATGCTCAATTAAGGCTTGATGGCCTAAACAGATCCCAAGCATAGGAACTTTGCCTGCAAGTAAGGCAATGAGTTGCATCATGGAGCCCGCATCATGAGGGGCACCGGGGCCGGGTGATAACACCAGTACGCTGGGTTCATTATCGTTGCGCAATTTATCTGCGATAAAATGTGCGTCGACATCATTACGGTAAATAATGACCTCATTACCGAGGCTGCGAAATTGATCCACTAAGTTATAGGTAAAAGAATCAAAGTTATCGAGTAAATAAATTTTCATTGTCCAGCTCCCATTTTAATGGCAGTGATCACTGCTTGGGCTTTTTGACGGGTTTCATCGGCTTCGGCTTGAGGATCGGAGTCAAATACCACACCTGCACCGGCTTGAATATGGGCGGTACCCTCTTTGACAAAGGCTGAGCGGATCACGATACAAGTATCCATATCGCCAAGACCGTTTAAGTAGCCCACGGCGCCACCGTAGCTGCCACGGCGACTCTGCTCGACGCTGCGAATAAGTTGCGCTGCACTGACTTTAGGGGCGCCGGTTAAGGTGCCCATATTCATGCAGGCTTGATAAGCATGCAGTGCATCTAAATCTTGGCGTAATTGACCTGTGACGCGACTGACTAAGTGCATAACGTGCGAGTAACGATCCACTTTTAATAGCTCTGGTACTTTTCGGGTACCACTTTGGCTGATGCGGGCAATATCATTGCGTGCTAGATCCACTAACATGATGTGTTCAGACAACTCTTTTTTATCTAATCTGAGATCCAGCTCTATGCGGCTATCAAGATCAAAGTCAATCTCTCCATCGGCTGTTTTTCCGCGTCTGCGCGTGCCAGCTATAGGGTAAATTTCCACTTGGTTGGTGCTGGCCTCATATTTAATGGCGCTTTCAGGTGATGCGCCAAATAAGGTGAAATCCGGCCCCTTGACGTAAAACATATAAGGACTCGGATTGGTAAGCCTTAATGCTCGATAGGCGCCGAGTGTATTGGGGCAAGGCAAGCTAAAGCTCCGAGAGGGCACGACTTGAAAAATATCACCGTTAATGATGTGGGATTTCAAATCTGTGACTTGGGCTTTAAAATCTTCGTCACTGACATTGACTTTTACCTCATCATCAATAGGTTTGAGCTCTGCTACTTGAGGCAGGGTTTGACTGAGCTGCTGTAAAGCATTTCGCCTTTTTGCCATTGTATTAATGGTGTTTGAATTTTCTTCTTGGTTATTGGGTGTAAAAACATGGGTGATAATATTGGCGTGTTGGGTTTGATGATCCACTAAAATCAAGGTTTCGGCCAGATAAAAGAGATAGTCTGGGCAGGTATTTTCACTATCAGGCACTGATGGCAGAGGCTCGACACTGTCAATTAAGTCGTAAGCGAGTACCCCCCCGAGAAAGAGTTGTTCAAATGCTGGGGCTTGCTTACTGTGCATGTGCTTTACTAAGGCACGTAATCCATCAAGGGGAGAGACAGATGTTAAGCGGGCATCTTCATCCTGCTGTTGGGTTACTTTGGTTAATGTGACAATTAATTGCTTGTCTTGGTGTGAAGTAGACTGTGTTGTACTTTGGGCAGCGAAGAAATCGTTGATGGGGTTAAGTAGTTGAGCACCATTGTCTGTTAATGCGCTAAACGATAACTGATAGCGGTCGCAACGGATCATTAAGGCACTATGGGTCAGCAGCATACTTTTAAGGTGCGCTTTGCTGTCAATTTCAGCAGATTCAAGCAACATAGTATGAGGCGCATCACCAGTGAGATGCTGATAAAGCATGAGGGGATCATCATGATAAGTGATGCTTTCACTGTCTGTAATGACGCTGGCTAAGGTTGAGGGTGTCATAAATATCATCCTGCTAAATCAAAAAACGGCTAAATTAAAAATAAGTTCAGTGTATGCATTTCAATTGATTACGATACCTCGTGTATTGCAGTCTGCTGGTTGAACACATCGCCTTAGCTAAAAATGCAAAAAAGCCCGCAATGTGTGCGGGCTTTTTGTTTAAATCTTGTCTCATTTTATGAGCACAGAGTTTCACACGACCCGCTAAGTTGGGAAGTGCCACCACCAAGAAATGTGTGAAGAAACGTTAAACTGTGTCATAAGGCTCACTATCAAAAATTGACTTTACAAAAAGTGATTAAAAAATGTCATTTATTGCGCTAAATAAAAAGATGGCGCTAACAATCACTATAAGAACATTTGATACCTTACTCTGTCAATTAAATCTTGTTTATTTTGGGGCTTCTTTTGATTTTTAGTGGCTGATACTGTTTTTACTTTAGAATTCAAACGAATTGTTAGCTTCTAATTTACATTTTGACATATTTCATCTTTTGAAAATCCATTGTTAACCAATTTAATTGTTTAAATGCAATTATATATTTCATTATCACTCTGTTACACATTAACGTTACATTAATAAAAGTTAATCATTATACTTAAACTCCTATGTCCTAATGGTTGTCACCCACTTGGTGGGGAGGGGGAGTGATGTTTAATCCAGAGTCCGTTCTTACACGTGTTATTGTGTCGAGTGTTATTTTTACTATGGTGCTGACTTTGTCTGTTTCGGGTCGAGCCATAGCAGTCGATAATACTGCAGAACTACCTTCAAATATTGAAATGATCAGTACCGGTACCACTCCCAGTGATTTGTTTGTGCCTCAAGCGGTGGGAAGCAGTGTCTCATGGACTGACACGCTAGGGCTTCCAGCATTAACGGCGGCGTCAACATCCCCTGTTTCTCCACTGTCATTAAGCTCAGCAATTAATGCCAAAGACGGTAGAGTGGTGACGTCACTGCAGCCATTACTCATCGCTCCAGCAGAGTTTACTGGGCCTTCATTGTTTTTTGTGGTGGCCAACTCCCCGACGCAAACCGGTGAAGAAAGTAGCATGGCTGAATCTGGTACGATTAATGATAGCCGCAGTTGGCAAGTCAATAAACCGCTTATTCAAGGTGAAACGTATTTTTGGAAGGTGATAGATTTGACCAATGGTGTGGACTCCGACTGGTTTAGCTTTTCAGTGGATATCCATCGGGGCGATTTTCAGCCCAGAGATGAGGTGGGACCGTTAACGGTGGGATTAGCATCGGGAGAGCTTGTGGCTAATTTTGTCAGCAGTGGTGTCTATAGTATGGCGGATACGATGCAATTATCATTGACGTATTCATCTGGTGAACGCAGTAATAGTTATCTATCAGAAGGTTGGAATATTGCAGGCTTGTCATCATTAGGTTATGTGCAGGCTCAGTTTGATGATGTGGATAGTGACGGGCAAGCCCATGCCATTAGCTTGATGAGTCTAGCGGGAAGTCGGTTGCGTTTTACCTTAGATGAAAAGACAAATCTATGGCAAGTAAAAACCAGTGGTGCACTTCCTTCAGGATTGTCAGGCAGTTTATGGGTGAACACAGACAGTGAGAATGTGATCACCTCCATTATTTACACGGATATTTCGGGTAATGTCTCTGAGTTTGATGCGAACGGATATTTAACAAGTCAGAGTAAAGTTGGTAAGTTGAAAGATGCCGTTTGGTCTGTTACTTGGACGAATGGTCGAATAGAAAAGATTTATGATCCCGTGAGTGGACGTTTCGCTGCGTTTAATTACACGACATTGGCTGATGCAGATGGACCCTATCGTCCCGGAGAAGGCTTTGTTAGACCCGCTAATGGAAAGTTGACTCGCTTTACTAATTTTGATGGCACTAAGATCACCTTGTGGTATGACAGTAATGGCAATCTAGCGCGCATGGCACAGGGTAATGGTGCGTTAGTGGATTTTGCTTATGACAGTGCGAATAACTTAACCAGTGTCAGGACTTCTGAGGCGGCAGATGCAGATTATTTCAGCGGATTATCCAATGACAGGCGTTATGAGATCCGATATGGAACTGAGAGTGAAAACTTAGGTAAGGTCATTAGCATAATGATGCCCGCAGATACACTGGGGGCAAACAGGTTAAGTCATTTATACCAATATCAGGCAAATACTGATAACAGTGGTAGTACCACAGTAACTCGGCTTGTAGGCAGTAAAAGCGTGCCGTTACAAACGGCATATTATGACCAGTACTGGCGAGTGACGCGTTCAACGGATTTAATGGATAATTTAACTTCAGAGTGGGTTTGGGATGAGAGCGACTTATTAACAGAAGTTAAGCGTGACATGGTGAGCGGTGAAAAATCACAAGTACGCATTAATTATAATAGTTTAGGATTTCAAACACAGGTAATGGGCCCGGCTCCGGCTTCTCAATTTGATGATGCGCCAATATCTACACGTCAGTACGATGAAGGGATTGCACCTTTGGTAATAAGAGCTTGGAACAATGCCGAGTTTTCAGGAGCACCACAGGATGTAGGGACTGGGCAACTCGATTTTGATTTAAACACATTATCTTATTTTACCCCCAGCAATGAAGGCTGGTCAGCCTTAATGAGTACGGTTTTCATCTCGCCAGTGAGCGGTGACATTGTGTTGCAGGGGACGTTATCTGAGTCGACAGGTCATTTCCAATTGTTAGTCAATGACGCTGAAGTGATTGATGGGTCGACAGTGGTGTTATCGAATGTTAGTGCAGGAGATGCAATCCCACTGAATATTCTTGTGTCAGGCAGTGATAGCCCCAGTGGTGCATTATCGCTTGAGTATACCACAGATGGTGAGCACGCTAGTGGCTGGCAAGGCATAACGGCCATGCAATTAACACCAGGTTTAGGTTTAGTGACCTCTGAAAGTAATAGTGAGCAATTATCGAGTAATGGCGGAATGACGACGTTAATGACAACACGCCAATATCAAGACCCTATGTTAGGGAACGTATTGAGTGTGCAAACGGAAGGTAACGAACTGTCATTGGCTTATGATGATGTGGGAGAGTTTGGACGTTTAAAGAGGCAAGCATTGAGTTCGGGGCTTGGGACGAATTTTACCTATTATGGCGCATATGACTCAACGGGAGAACCCAGTGGATTTTGCTCGGGGTTTGACGCGCAGGGCAGTGCGGGGCAATTGGCCAGTTTACAGATAGATTCTGCCGGTAAAGGGCCGATGACAATGCAGTATGCCTATGATAGAGCTGGGGTTAAAATTGGTGAGCAGTCCAGCGATGGTGTGCAGGTGTGTTACGACTATGATGAACGTTATCGGTTAAGTAATATGACGGTGAGTCAAGGGAGGGACACGCTTAAAAGTATCAAGATGGCTTATCACTTTTCTGGTAGCGAGTTAGTGCAGTTAATGGAGAGTAATATTGCTGCCGACAATACGAGCAGTCAACGTTTATCGCAAGTTGATTTAAGAGGCCAGTTAACGCGCAGTCAAGATGAATGGGGCAGTGTGTTTACGCAGGAGATGGATTTAGCGGGACAAACATTGACACAAAAAGTTTCCGGTATGCCCGAAGTGGGGGAAGAGTGGAACGTAGAGCTTGTTTTCACCTTAGATGATGCAGGAAAGCCCCTTACGATAACCCGAAGCAGTAATGGTAGTGTGGCACAAACGCTTGCAAGTATGAGCTATCAATCAGGTGAATTGAGCAGCGTTGATTATGGTAATGACAGTCAAGTGGTGTTTACTCGTAACGCTTATTCTCAAGTGGATTATGGGCAATGGTCACTGCCTAATGGGGGCAAGATAACAGATTACCGATTAATGGCACCAACGGGGCGTGTGTTAGAAGAAACATTGACACACTTTGATGGCAAGACTGCGGTGTTTAAGCACAGTTATGATAGGCAGTTACGCTTGATATCCACGGGGTTATCGGGCACGCAGGCCGCGTTAGGTTCGTCAGGGTATCAGTGGCAATATGATTTTAATAAAGGGCAAGCGGGTAAAGATGGAGCGGTGACGCAAGAGCTTATTTCATACCCTGATGGCAGCAAAGAGCAGCGAGACTTTAGCTATCACAATGCGGATGGGGTGACAGGGGTTGCATCCCAGGTATGGCCAGAGGGTGATGAGACTGATGATGCGCTGACAAACAAGAGTTTGCAGGTCAATTATGATGAGAGTGGTTATGCGATGACCTCAGTCGAGCGATCCGATGGCGCGATATTGTCACTCAATTATGATGAAAAAAATGATTTAATTCAGGCTGATGATAACTTAGGTAATCAAGTGATTTATACCCGAGATGCGCAAGGTCACGTGCTAGCGAAACAATCAAGTTTTGATGGTGTGGACAGCATGTTGTTATACAGTTTAATGGGCCTAAGCTTAGGACAAAATCGCTCGCCCCTTGTGCAAACGATAGCGTTACCCGGTGGGGCCGTGGTGTCAATGATGATGGATGAGTCCCGTCAAAACTGGGGGTATAACTCATTACAAGGCCATCGTTTGTTTGCTCTTGATGTGACACAGAATGAGACACTTGTGAGTGATATGAGCTTATTCAGTCCTTATGGTGAGCGTTTAGGTGGCAGTAATACCAATATAGAAGGGGCGCCTAATCTTGGATTTGACAGTGGCAGCGGTGTTGAAACTGAAGGGATGGTGTTTGATATGGCCTTAATGGGGGCGCGGGTGTACTTGCCCACATTACACAGTTTTACCACACTTGATCCGCAGTTAAATGGGGGGAGCAGTCCTTATAGTTATGCCAATGGCGATCCCATTAATCTACACGATCCTAATGGACATAGTGCGAAAAATAAGCATGAGAATACCAATATTTTAAGTGGTAAGTTTTGGAATGTGAAAAACCCTTACATGTGGGCGTTTATTGCAGGGGCGTTAGTGGGAGTTGTGTTAGGGGTTTTTGCTGTCGGTATTGTTGCGGCGGTGGTGATTGGTTTACTTATTACGCCAATTATAGCAGGAGGCATAGTGGTCGCGATTAGCTACTCGAATGGGGATCATAGCTGGAAAAGTTTGCTCACCAAGTTTGGTATCGCAGCAGGTTATACGGCACTGGGGGCTTTTGTAGGCTATGGTGTGGGTCGAGGAGTGCGTAAAGGCGTGGATAAATATCGTTATCGAGCTAGGGTAAATCGTCAACTTAATAATTGGCAAAATTTCATTGATAATAATACTCGGGCACGTTTTTCTACTCGGGATTGGAGAAGTTCTCGCTATAATTCACAATTAACCACGCCTAATATGACCAGGCAAAACTCGACGACTTCAAGATACAGCAGTATGGGCAATTACGGCATTTAACTGAGGAATATGTAGAGTCATTATATCATAATAATGACTCTATTAAATTCTTATGGAACTGTCTGTGTTTTATTCATTTTATGGGTTTTAAATTAACCCGTTAATCAACATTGTTTGAGAATGATTATGATATTTTTAAGTAGATGTTTTTTTATGTTTTTTATTATGGTTATATCTTTAATAGGTAATATAACTTTGGCAAATGAGTTAATTGAAGCGAATAATAAAAACGCAATGAGTTATTATTATATAGTTTCGCCTATCGATACTGATTGTAGTTTGGCATCATTTGAATCTGGCTGGATAATTGAAAATGAATGGCCGTTACCTGATGGGGTATCTGAAGGGTGTGATTATCAAGTGAGCGTTTATATTAATGGTGGATTAACCAATGCAGATATTGATGTTCAAGACATCATTCATATTGATATGAATCCGGCGACTCAAAGTATGATGGCAATGTCAACAACATCACTCAATAGTGATACTCATAAACAAGGCATGGTATTTTCAGTTTACAGTATGTTGCCTGAAGCGAGTGATACGGCATTAGAACAGTTAACTAAAATATACGACAGAAGTGGTGTTGATAAGGGGGATAGAAGTGAAACCGATGAGTTCCTATTGTATTTATCTGATAAAGAACTGGGCAATGACATTGCTGATTTATTAAACGCCTATCCATCTATTATTCCTGATGATTACACTCATAGACTGTCTATGGATATTGAAGAAATAAAAGATAATACTTTTGATTCTATGTTTTTTGATGATAATGAAAACCCTTTTTCTGGACGGGAGCATCATACACATTATTATTCAATGAAAATGAAACTCGATTACCCTGATATTATAGCAAGAGATAACTTTTATAATAATAAAATACAGCCCAGTGTTGATAATTTAGTTCAGTATCCAGGAAATAGTAAAGTGTTTGACTATGACTGGATATTAACAGGGCCTTCTTTAATTAATTATCCTTTTACCAATGCGTATTGGATAAAAGGCTATGCTTTTTTAAATGTACCTGTTTCAGGTAATTATACTTTTGGACGACGATCGGCTGGAGGCATGAATTTATCGATAGAAAATGTGCATGGGAAAACGATGCAATTGTTAAGTGAAGATGCATGGGCATTAGAGAATAGAGAAACTTATGGTTTTGATGATAATGCGACAAATTGCTCTGATTCGTTAATATATGGATATAAGAATTATACTCAAGAAGTTTGGATGGGACTCGTACACACTCGTTTAGGTGAAACTGAAGGGGCGTACTATGATATGGAACATTTGCCTTATCAACTTTATAGTTTTACGGGCATTAATTGCAGTAATGATTATCAAACGGTATGGGGTCAATCACAATACTTAGAAGCGGGCCAAACGTATTTAATGTCTTTAGGTGCTTGGTCTGGTTGGCGGTCGATAGAACTCATGCTGCAAGTGATTGGGCCCGATAATCAAGAAATAGGTTTGCCTATAAGTTGGTTGACAATACCTGAACCCAGCCTCTTTGATACGAATACGGCATGGCATAACCATTTAAACATAACTGAGAGTTTTGAGGTTAATGGTAATAAATCGCACATTACTGCTGCCAGTAATTATGTATGGGGCCAAGGAACCATTATCAGTCGGTTGGAATGGATAGCGGATAGCAGTAATGTGGATGTTCACTTTTATTTAGATAATGGAGAAGATATCTCAGAGGTATCAAGCATCACTTTAGAAACGGATATCGATGCCGATGTTGTTTCGATTGTCAATACGAGCCAGGGGGATTTATGGGCTGTATTGGTCGTTAATGCTCAAGGCGCTGCGCAATTATTTACGATACAATCTCCTTTAACAGAAAAACCTGTTATGGCTGAAATAACGCTTGAAGAGGAGAAGGTTTATTCAGGTATATTGGCGATAAGTGATTATGGTGAACGTCTTGCACTGGCGCAGTCAGACAGTATTGCTATTTATGAGGTGGATTCTAGTTCTGGTGTATGGGCATTATCGAGTCAAGTTGATGTTGAGGTTGAAACAGGCTCTGAAAGCCGTGGATTAGCATTTTTAAATTATTATCCTAATATGTTGTATGTTGCTAATACAGGTGGCTATATACAAAAATACCTTTATGACAGAGAGTTGAATTCTTGGCATAAAGGGGAGTTTAATGTGTTAGGTTCAAAGTTTGCGATATCGACAGATACCGGTGAAGCAATTGCAGTAATGAATACTCAAGGTGTAGATATCTATAAAATTGATTATGATGGAAATGAAATATACCAGTCCAGCATTAAACCAGTGCAAGACTTTGACAATCGCGATAGTGACATTGCGATTATTGCCGATAAACTAGCTTTACGTGCTACAGACAATGTTCGAATATACAGTGCAATTAATAATGACTGGTCGAAAATTAATCCAAATTGGTACTCGCTGGAAGAAGAAAATAATATATTTGATACTTCTCTGTTTTGGTTAGCTAATTCTGGAATCGCGGGTGATGTTATTCTTGGTCATATAAACGAAGAACAACATTTTGATTTATATCGAATAGGGGTGGATGCAATGTCTACCTATGATGAAATACTGTATTCGGTGGTTATTAATAATAATAGTGATTATCCTGTGTATTCAAGTCAGATGGTTATAGCTCCTGGGCAACAAGTAGAATTATTTACGAAGCGCTATGAAACATTATCAATGAACTCAGGCTTTTATTTATTAAATTATGATGATGGATATGAGGCCGTTAACAATAAATCAGCATACAGCATTCGGATTTATCATGATAGCCAAATTAATATAAATGCATCGAGTTCTACAGAAAATACAACTTATATATACTGCCCATCTCCTGAAAATATAAAAGTGAGTGCGTTAGAATATAATATTAATAAAAGCAGTCAAGATTTTGAAGTAACTGCCTATCCTTATTTAGGAGATAATGATAAGTTAAGTGAAGAGAAAAGATACTCTTTGAATAAAATTCCTTTAGTTAATGTTTCAAGTGTTTCTACTGTTTATAATAAGTCAACAGGAAAAAAAGACTTACTCGATTCAGGTGATAAATTGGAGTTTATTCAGTTTTTTAAATCATCACTGGCAGTGAATTGGAGTACAACAGGATATATGAACCCAGAGGAACCAGAACCAGAAATTTATAGTATAGATACGCCTTATTGTTTATTGGAAGGGATTGCTGTCATGGAAGGGGGGAAGAAGAAATTAATAGAATACAAATTCAATTTTTCAGATGAATATATTAGTAACCCCATTAGTATTGACCCTTATGCTGTTAGGAGTTCATGGGATAAAGTACGAGAGTTAAGTTTTAATCATTATTTATATAAATGCAGTAACTGTGCAATTAGTACAATAGATATTAATGCAGAACAATCTTATTTTACTCCACCGATTGTATTTTCCATTGTCCCAGAGATATCCTCCGTTGATGGATATCCTATTTTAGTCCTTAATGACAATTTTTATAATACGATGATTAGTGGTGGTATTGATAATTTTACTTTAATAGATTTTAATTATTTTAATTTTGGTCTTTCTTATTCTGGAAAAAACCTTAAATTAGCATTGGGAGAGACTGTTCAACTGACGAAAACAGTATCGAATTTATCAAATTCAGTGACGACCCATCCTAGTATGAAGGTGAATTTATTACAGTATGATAATACAACCCAAAGGTTGCATATTATTCTCAATGAGGTGAATGGCTCAAGCTCTATCGATTGGACTTTTGAGAGGAAGCGATTTGACCCTGACGATGGTGATGGTGATGGTATTGCCGATGTCAATGATAATTGTATTAGCGTGTTTAATCCCGATCAAAAAGACAGTGCTGGTTCAACGTTAGGCGATGTCTGTGAAGATAGCGATGGTGATGGCCTTTTGGATGCTGATGAGTTGAATTTATATGGGACAGATCCGAACAATAGTGATACAGATGGGGATGGGATAGCCGATAATATAGAAATTTTCATGTATTTAACCGATCCAAATGACAGTAATGCAGATAAAGATGGTGATGGACTAACTGATAGCGAAGAAGTGCTTATTTATAAGACTAGTCCAATCAGCAATGATACCGACCGTGATGGTATACCCGATTGGGATGAAGTTAAACTCACTAAAACTGATCCTTTAACCCAAGATTTATGTCATGGAGAAAAGCCAACGATTTGGGGAACATCTGGAAATGATAAGTTAACGGGTACTGGTGACAAAGATGTCATTATGGGATTTGGAGGTGATGATACCATTTATGGGAAAGGTGGAACGGATGTTATTTGTGGCGGCAATGGGAATGATTACATTGAAGGAGGAGATGGGGCTGATCTGATTGATGGTGGAGATGGGGATGATACGCTAAAAGGAAATAGCGGTGGCGATTTGATTTATGGTGGTTCTGGAAAGGATAAGATTTATGGTGGCAGTGGTCATGATTACATTTTTGGTGATGACGGGAAAGATACTATCGAAGGGGGAGATGACTGGGATTATATTGAAGGGGGTAAGGGTGATGATATTATAAAAGGTGACCATGGAAATGACTTGATTTATGGCGGTTCTCCAGGTGAGTTTTTGTATAAAGAAGATGAGCAGACCGAAGCGCAGTATCTTGAGGCGTTGAAGGTTAGAATGGATATTCTGGAAGATTCAGGCAATGACACGATCTCAGGTGGTCATGGCGATGATACGATTTATGGTGGTGATGGCGATGATTGGTTAGATGGTGGCGATGATAACGATGAGATTCATGGTGGTGATGGCAATGACACTATAAAAGGTGGTTCGAGCGGGGATTACCTTTATGGTGATGCGGGTGATGATATTATCAAGGGGCAAAGTGGTGGCGATCATATTTATGGTGGAGAAGGAATAGACTCATGTGAGGGCGGAGATGGCAGCGATCATAAATATGAGTGTGAATAATCAATAGGTATTTAACCTAAAAAAGATAAGCTAAAAGTAATGGCTTTCAGCTTATCTAATATCAAAATCTAAACGCAGCAATAAAATAATTTATGTGCTTTAAAAGGCATTTTATTAAGGATGGCTATTGGCATCAATCGGCGAAGTATTGGCATTAAACTCTGCTAAGTTACTAAAGCCATCATTGTCACTGTCAATCAGGGCATCATCGGGGTTTTCATCACTGAGTCCGTTTTTGGCTTCGAACCAATAAGGCAGAGAGTCATTATCTAAGTCCAATGGTGAACCAAAACTTAAGGTTACTGGAATCGTAAAGCTACGGGTGCTAGGATCGGAAAAGCTCGCATGATAAATCGACATTTTAGCCGTCACAGTGCCGGGTTTGATAATGGCATTGGTGGGTAAGTTATATTGCTTATTGGCTGAGCATTTATAAGAAGCGAATTTTTGATTGTATTGATTGTATAAGTCTAAATCGCAATTCATACCATTGATGCTGCCACTGATGTTGGGGAGCACTACTACACTGATTAAATCTTCATATTGGCTGCCTGGTGTGACGGTAAAGGATTGATTGACTCTTTGTTGTAGGGCAACGGTGCCACTAAATGTTCCCATTTTATATTGATAATATTGTGGTGCTGCTGTCCCTAGGCTCATACGGTAATGTTTGTTTGGATCTGTTGTGACACTCAAGTTAGGACGCACACGCACATCCACAATTTGTCCTGTAGTGACGCTTTGATTATTGTTTGTGCCTGCACCTGTGAGTAAAGGCTGCCAGATACCATTAGTATCGAGTGACTCGAAAATCCATTGATTGGGGTTTTCGGTATCATTTAATGCTAAATCGATATTGCCATTCGTGGTGGCTTGATAAACAAAGTAATCAATATCATTGCCACTTTCATGATTTGCTTTAATAAAATTCCTAGATTCTGCTAAATAAGTGCGCGTGGCATAGGTATCATTGACTTCATAGCTGTCAATATTGGTCGCCACTTCTGCGCCAAAATTAATTGTCGCGTTGGTGGCACTGACTGCTTGCATATACCAGTAGTACTCACCGGGCTCTGTGATGACTTTAACCACTTCGTCAGCATTCGCGGCATTGCTAGACGTTCCTAAGTTATAAATGGTGCCATCGATATCTTGATAAACGGATAGGGTAAAATCTGTTTGTGCGTCTTGCCCCACTAGAATAGCGGTGGTTTTTGCCTGTTCAGGTATTGTAAAATGATAACAATAGGTCCCACCTGTTTGGGTGCCATTGAGCGTATAAAGTACCCCAGTATTTAATGTTGTACATAAAGGGGTGTAAGCGAGTGGACTGACGGTATTAGCTCGCTGAAGGTTTTTTGTTTTAAAAATGGATGTTGAAATTTTTTCTGCAGCGAGTAATGCCTGAGGTGTTGAGGTCAAGTTGACTTGGGCATTAACAGGAAAAGCGGTTGTTGAATGATTGATGTTTTGTTTTGTTGACTGGCTATCAAGTAAGGGATGAGCTGAGCTGTTAAATGAGGCGAGTAAAGTAATCAATAATAAAGATTTTTTATAATAGAGCATGTCATTAATCTTCCATTTAATTATAGTCGTTATTACACCCGTTTAAGAACAATAAACGATATGATCTATTACCTGCTTAATGAATGTTATGAAGAAGATAAACTTCAGATCAATTTTCATCTTACTGGGTAAATATTAATCATGCTATTTTCTTATCTAATTATTGTGCGCTCGATTCCATTTTGCTCACTTTTGAGAGAGCGAAAAATCGTCATTTTAAAAGATGGTCAATAGTCACAGTGGTTAATAAAAATAATGACAGAGGATTAAAGTCTAGTGCGTATTTTTGATTTATGATAAAAAGAATTTATCTTGTTCTTACAGTATAAAATCATGAGTATTTATCAGCAGCTTACTGACAATTTTAAAAAAATATCACACTTTCAACATTTGCAAGCCATTTGTGGTTGGGATCAAGCCGCTAAAATGCCCAGCGGTGGCAATCAGGCACGTTCAGAGGCGATGGCGGAGCTGTCGGTTCATATCCATGCTTTATTAACAGCGCCTGAATTAGAAGAAGCTTTTGATAAAGCACAAGGTGAGTCTTTATCAGCCCATGAGCAAGCCAGTTTACGTGAAATGCAACGTCAATGGCAACATGCCAATGTGTTATCAAAAGAGCTTGTGCAAGCAAAATCAATGGCAGGGGCAAAATGTGAACATGCATGGCGTAGCCAACGGGGAGACAATGATTGGCAAGGTTTTGAGAAAAACTGGTCTGAAGTGGTCAAATTGTCTAAAGAAGAAGCGCAAATACGCGCAGAGGCCACAGGCTTATCAGCCTATGATGCCATGTTAGATATTTATGAGCCAGGGACGACTTCAGCCCAACTGGATAGGGTATTTGCTGATGTCAAAGATTGGTTGCCAAGATTGATTAATCAAGTGATTGAAAAGCAAAAGTCAGAGCACTTTATTCCCCCTTCAGGGACATTTGCAACTGAGCAGCAAAAAGCATTGGGTATTGAAGTGATGAAATTACTTCAGTTTGACTTTAATCATGGTCGTTTAGATGAAAGTGTGCATCCTTTTTGTGGTGGTGTACCTCAAGATGTGCGGATCACGACTCGCTATAATCAAGATGAATTTATGCAATCTTTGATGGGGATAGTGCATGAAACTGGGCATGCGCGTTACGAGCAAGGGCTGCCTCAAATGTATGCTGGCTTACCTGCCGGTAGTGCACGTTCCATGGGGATCCATGAATCACAATCTCTATTTTTTGAAATGCAAGTCGGTAGAAGTACCGCTTTTATAGAACACTTATCTCGTTTAGCGGGAAACACATTTGCTCAACATGACCAAGCCATTTTTGATAAAGACAATTTTCAAAAGCTGTATACCCGTGTCGAAAAAGGCTTTATTCGTGTCGATGCGGATGAACTCACGTATCCAGCCCATGTGATTTTACGCTATGAAATTGAACGTGATTTAATGAATGGCCATATAAAGCATACTGATGTGCCTGAATTATGGAATGAAAAAATGAAAGCTTATTTGGGATTATCAACGACAGGTAATTATAATCATGGCTGTATGCAAGATATTCATTGGACTGATGGTGCGTTTGGGTATTTTCCTTCTTATACCCTTGGTGCCATGTATGCCGCGCAATTTATGATGTCAATGAAACAAGAACTCGATGTTAATACTGTTATTAAAAGTGGTGATTTATCCCCTATTTTTAATTGGCTTGAGAAAAATATTTGGTCTCAGGGGAGTTTATTGACGACCAATGAGCTGGTGAAACATGCGACAGGAGATATATTGAATGCGGCTCATTTTAAACAGCATTTAAGTGATCGTTACTTATAATATTTTTTGAACAGTAATGGTCCAAAATAAGGTCAATAGGTTACTTAATCCTGATTTAGCCAGTAAAGCATCTTTACTGGCTTTTTGAATGTTTTTAGTGAGATTATAAATTGTAACCAAAAGTAAAAGATGTTGTTTCATTGAGGGATAAAGGTAAACTTAAAGGATATTAAAAGAGGGTGGTTTGGAAAGGGAATGAAAAAAATATTGTTTGTTATTGTGTTGGTACTGATGGGGCTTAGCTATCAGTTGATGAATAAAAAGGAGGTTGTACAAGCGAAAAGTCGACCTTTAGTCAATGTGGTTGTGGCAAAGGTTGGATTGGGACCGATTCGAGAAGAAGTTGAGGCGTTAGGGACGACTCAGGCCAATGAATCCATCATTGTGACATCGAAAGTCAGTGATGTGATCACAAAAGTGGATTTTAATGATGGTGACAAGGTTCAAAAAGGCCAATTATTGGTTCAACTACATGACCGAGGTCAAGCAGCTCAAGTGACGATTGCTAAAGTCCAGTTACACGATCATAAACGTGAATTTGACCGGATCCGTGAATTAGTGACGTCTCAAACTGTTGCAGGTTCTGAGCGGGATAGATTACAAACTGCCATTGATACAGCCAATGCCCAATTACTAGAAGCAGAAGCAGCATTAGCGGATAGACGGATTAAAGCTCCATTTTCTGGTGTGTTAGGCTTGCGCCAAGTCAGTGTAGGGGCATTAGTTTCTCCCGGTGATGAAATTACCACTTTAGATGATATTTCCATTATTAAATTAGACTTTTCTGTGCCCGAGCGCTTTTTACAAGCCATTAAAATTGGCCAGAAAGTGGAAGCTAAAGCCATGGCATATGGCGATGAGCCGTTTATCGGGGAAGTGACCTCAATTGATAGTCGCGTCAATCCTTCAACCCGCGCGGTGATAGTGAGAACAGACATTCCTAACAAAGATGGTCGATTATTACCTGGCATGTTAATGAAGGTCAAATTAATCAAAACGAGCCGTGATGCACTGATTTTACCAGAGTCTGCCATTATTCCTGTTCAAGACAGACATTATGTTTATGTGGTGGATAGCGAAGGCATAGTGAGTCGGCAATTAGTGGAGCTTGGGATCCGTAAGCGAGGCTGGGTTGAAATCGTTAGTGGGATTAAGCTTGATCAACAGGTGATAGTACGCGGCATTTTAAAAGTGCGCCCAGGTGATAAAGTGGTCGTTTCTTTCAGTGAGAATTTTAGCTTTTTAGAACAAGCTAAGGTTGAGCCCATCGCATGATACTCACAGATCTTTCGGTTAAGCGGCCGGTATTCGCTTCAGTTATCAGTATCTTATTAATTGTTTTTGGTTTGGTGGCGTTTGATAAATTGCCACTTCGAGAATACCCTGATATTGATCCGCCTATTGTCTCAATACAAACTAATTACCGAGGAGCCTCTGCCTCCGTTGTAGAAAGCCGTATCACGCAATTGATTGAAGATAGGATCAGTGGTGTCGAGGGTATACGTAATATTAATTCATCAAGCAGTGATGGTCGTTCCGATATTACCATTGAATTTGGCGTTGACAGAGATATCGAAGCGGCGGCGAATGATTTACGCGATCGAATTTCTGGCCTGCTCAATAATTTGCCTGAGGAGTCCGATCCACCTGAAGTCGAGAAGGCTGATGGGGGAGATGAAGTGATTATGTGGTTAAATTTGGTCTCAGATCAAATGAATACCATGCAGTTAACAGATTATGCAAGGCGGTATTTAGTCGATCGTTTCTCGGTACTTGATGGTGTAGCCAATATTCGTTTAGGTGGAGGTAAAGTGTATGCCATGCGAATTTGGATTGACAGACAAGCATTGGCGGCTCGTAATTTAACGGTAGACGATATTGAGTCTGCACTGCGAGAAGAGAATGTGGAATTGCCTGCTGGCAGTATTGAATCTAAAGATAGGCATTTTACGGTAAGATTGGAGCGCAGTTTTAACAATGCTGATGATTTTGCTAATTTGGTACTCAAAGAAGGTGAAGATGGCTATTTAGTTAAATTGGGTGATGTGGCTAAAGTGGAAGTGGGTTCTGAGGAAGAACGGATCATGTTTCGCGGTAATCGCGAGTCTATGATTGGTCTTGGGATCTCAAAACAATCGACGGCCAATACCTTGTCTGTCGCTCGTGCTGCCAATGCATTAGTGGATCAAATTAATCCAACGTTACCTGCTGGCATGTCAATCAAACGTTCTTATGATAGTTCAGTATTTATTGAAGCGTCAGTGAAAGAAGTGTATCAAACCCTGTTTATTGCCATGTTCTTGGTCATTATTGTCATTTATTTGTTTTTAGGCAGTGTTAGGGCCATGCTGATCCCCGCCTTGACAGTACCTGTGTCATTAATGGCGACTTTTATTGTGTTGTATAGTTTAGGTTTTACAATCAACTTATTGACATTACTTGCCATGATTTTGGCAATTGGTATGGTGGTTGATGATGCGATTGTCATGCTAGAAAATGTTCATAGGCGAATAGAGGAAGGGGACTCACCACTAAAAGCAGCCTTTTTAGGGGGCCGAGAAGTGGGCTTTGCCATTGTGGCGACAACGCTTGTACTCGTGTCGGTTTTTATGCCAATCACCTTTTTAGAAGGGGATTTAGGCAAACTGTTTAAAGAATTTGCAGTGGCAATGAGTGCGGCGGTCATTTTTTCAAGCATAGTGGCGTTAAGCTTAAGCCCAATGATGTGCTCAAAGTTATTAAAACCAACCCGTGAATCATCTTGGCTGGTACAAAAAATCGATGCGGGAATGGATACCGTGTCTAGTCAATATCGAAAAAGCTTAGCTTATGCGATGAAACACCCGTACTTTGTAACTTCCATTGTGCTGATTGCATTAGTGTGTAGTGGCTATTTAATGACAAAAATTCCACAGGAGTTTGCTCCAAGAGAAGATAGGGGGTCCTTGTTTCTCATTGTGAATGGTCCTGAAGGGGCGAGTTTCGAATACATTGAATCTTACATGGATGAAATTGAAAATAGGCTGATGCCTTTAGTGAAAGGTGGAGAAATCAAGCGTTTGCTGATCCGAGCGCCTCGCTCTTTTGGTACCAGCGCCAATTTCTCTAATGGGATGGCCATTATCGTGCTAGAAGATTGGAGTCAGCGTCGAAGTGTGGGGGAAATCATCAATGATATTCGCGGTCGATTAGCTGATTTAGCTGGAGTGAGGGCTTTTCCTGTCACCAGACAAGCTTTTGGTCGAGGAGTGGGGAAACCAGTGCAATTTGTACTCGGCGGCACCAGTTATGAGGAGCTTGCTCATTGGCGTGATATTATGCTTGAAAAAGCCAAAGATTATCCGAGTTTAGTAGGACTTGATGATGATTATAAAGAGACTAAGCCTCAACTTAGAGTCATTATTGATAAGGACAGAGCAGCATCGTTAGGCGTATCAATATCCCATATTGGGCAGACGCTTGAGTCGATGCTAGGCTCGCGTTTAGTGACGACTTTTATGCGGGATGGACGTGAATATGATGTGATTATTGAAGGTGAGCGTGATACGCAAAATACGGCCAATGATCTTGAGAATATTTATGTCCGTTCAGATAGAACGCAAGCGTTGATCCCTTTGTCTAATTTGGTCTCTGTTGAAGAGTTTGCCGATGCGAGTACGCTAAATCGTTATAATCGAATGCGTGCTATTACATTAGAGGCGAATCTTGCGGAGGGCTTCAGTTTAGGTCAAGCGTTGGATGATTTAAATGACATTGCCTATACCTATTTACCAGCAGAAGCGGTGATCAGTTACAAGGGGCAATCATTGGATTATAAAGAGTCTGGTGATTCGATGTATTTTGTGTTTATTCTGGCTTTAGGGGTGGTATTTTTAGTTTTAGCGGCGCAATTTGAAAGCTACGTGCATCCATTAGTGATTATGTTAACGGTGCCTTTGGCGACCTTAGGGGCCTTGATTGGTTTGTGGGTGACAGATCAAAGTTTAAATATCTATAGTCAAATTGGCATTATCATGTTGGTTGGCTTAGCGGCTAAAAATGGAATTTTAATTGTTGAGTTTATTAATCAGTTAAGAGATAAGGGATTAACCTTTACTGATGCCATTATTCAAGCATCGAGTCAGCGATTAAGGCCTATTTTAATGACTGGGATCACCACTGCAATTGGCGCGCTCCCCTTGGTTATGGCTGTCGGCGCTGGCGCGGAAACGCGTTTTGTGATAGGTGTTGTCGTATTATCGGGGATCACCTTAGCGACGTTTTTTACGTTATTTGTTATACCTGTGGCTTATTCTATTTTAGCAAAAGGCTCTGGTTCCCCTGAGCGAGTAGCGAAACAACTTGAGAAGGAATTAGCGCAATAACAGTTGCTATTGATAAAGAATGATTTAAAGGCGCTACGGCGCCTTTTTTATTTTATAAATCAATACTCTCGTGAGAGGCGAATTAACGGATGTATTGTTGGCACTATATTGTGAAAATAACCCTTGTGGTGGGCATAGTGATTTGAATAATTTCTCCTCTTTAATATTATTGCATAACTCAACTCAACTCAACTCAACTCAACTCAACTCAACTCAACTCAACTCAACTTAACTCAACTCAACTCAACTTAACTCAATTCAATTCAACCCAATTCAACCTAATTCACCCCAATTCAAGCCAACTCAAGTCAACCTAATTCAACTCAATTCAAGTCAACTCAATTTAACTTAGTCACCAATGAACAGGTGATATAGCGGGAGATTATTCATTTTAACGTTTAGTGAGCAAATATGAGTATCGATGTGAATGATATGGGGGTTAATAAAATCCATTGCCAATGTTTTTGATAGGCTCATTATTACATGAAAAGTGTAATATTTATTTTGTATAAACAGCGTTGTTTATTTTAAAAGCAGCACTCTCTTACTTTTGATTTTACATAAAACATTCACAATGTTAACATATTTTTATCATTTGTATTATCATTTACGCCTACAAAGGTATCATTTACGCTAATAGAGGAATTGATTGTAATAGCGCGTTAGTTTGTGAGCAGATCACGAATATTTAATCAATGTACTCATACTATTTTAGTTTAGTTCATGTATTGAAGCAGCGAAAATGATTGCAATTCGTATTTTTACTTTACTGAATACATAAGAGTAGTGTTGGCTTGAATAAATGTTAATATTGACGTAAGGGATGTTTATGAGTACAGAGAAGGACGAAGTTATTTTTCTAGGAAATAATGCTGTTACTAAAGAAAGGTGTTCATATTATCTTCATTGTTCAGGGTATAAAGTTAAATATCAATTGGAAATAGATACGAGAGCTGATTCTCGGTATATCATTATATTCGACTCCATTCATCCTGTAATGGATTTTGATTCAGTATTAGAATATTTAAAAGGTAAGGGCTCCGTACCTATATTGGCTCTTATTAACGATGAATTTATTCGGACTGATTTATATCATAAAGGTATTCAAGATTATCTTTTTCATCCGATGAACAACAAGGAGTTGGTTTATCGTATTGAGAATGGTATAGATTATTTTTATAAAAATAAGAATGAAGGCTGTAATCTATCAATTGAGATGAATAAGATGGCTGGTTATCTTCATGATATTGATTTTGAAAGTGCTGAGAAAAAATTAGTTAAAAGAACATGCCAATATCTTATTGACAATATCGATAAGAAATTTTGTTTAGACGGTGTAGCAAGGGCAATGGGTACGAATAGAAGCAAGCTTTCTGCATCATTTAGGCTCATATTAAATAAAAGTGTGTTTGAATGGCTGAGAAAAGAAAGAATGTTACTAGCAAAATATTATTTGGTGAGTACTCGAATGTCGATTCAGCAGGTTTCACTTGAGGTCGGTTATACGAATGCGGCTAATTTCTCTACATTATATAAAAAATCTTTTAATTTATCACCCAGGGAACAAAGAACGATATTGATGATAAATGAATAAAATCATTCGTATTCAAATGTTTTTTTTATCTTACATATTATATTAACTTATATTGTTATTTTATTAAAATTTATCTGTCGAATAAAGAATACAGAACATTATGGGACTGTGATGGCGGAGCTTGCATAATGATGAATTATGGGGAATGAATAGTGAAACAATGGTATGCTATTTATACAGTTGCAAATGCAGAAAAAAAATTGTACAACAGAGTGATAGCATCAGGCATTGAAGCTTATTTACCATTAGAGAGAATGATGCGTCAATGGAGCGATAGAAAAAAAGAAATTACCAAACCCATATTTAAATCTTATTTATTTGTTTATCAAAATACAGATGAGTACCATAAAGTGAAAAGCTTTCCAGGTTTTCTGCAATATGTCAGTTTCGGAAATAAAGTATCGACCATTACTGAGTCTGAAATGACATTGATGAAAGTTATTGTTGAAAATTTTAATCAAAAAGAAATTACTGGGAAGCTTATTAAGGGGGATAAAGTAAAGATCCTATCCGGTCCACTCGAAGGTTATATGGGCGTATTAACAAAAGTTCAAGGTAAAAGTAAAGTTGCTCTACACATTCATCAGTTAAAGCACAGTTTTATTTTAGACATATCAATGAATGATGTCATTAAACTTTAATGAAATTAAGAGGAAAAAATAATGAGTTTATTGAACTTGAAATATCAATCCTTATTAAAAGATTTATTAATTAAGCATGAAGGTTTAGTGTGTGAAATATATCAGTGTTCAGTGGGGAAAAACACGATAGGTGTTGGACGAAATCTCGATGCACAAGGCTTATCAATCAAAGAAGTGGAAGCGTTGATAACCAATAATGATCATAGAGTGGATATATTGCATAAAGATCATATGAAGATGGATGAAATGTGGACACTTGCTGAAATAGCCAGTGATAGTGAGCATGTTAAGGCATTATGTCAAGGCGGGATCACATTCGAGGAAGCCTTATATTTACTGGATAATGATATTGAGTTAGTGGAGTCTCAGTTATTAAAAAATATAAACTTTATTAATAAGTTAGATGATATTCGTAAAGTTGTTTTGTGTGATATGGCTTTTAATCTAGGGATGGCAGGACTGCTTAAATTTAAACGTATGCTAAGAGCCGTGGAATTAGGCAATTATCAAATGGCTGCAGATGAAATGTTAGCGTCAAAGTGGGCTAGACAAGTGGGGCAACGGGCAATTGATTTAGCGGATATGATGAGATCAGGCTCGAATGGAGCAGAACATACTAGGAGCTAAGCATGACAGCACTCGATAAAATGGTGGATGCTATTGCATTGATTAATACCATGAATGTGAGTATCGCCCCTGCGCTGTCCATGGGAAGTTTGTATATGAATATGTCTAATGCTATGGGGATGGCGGCAATGAATCATGTCTTTGCACAACAACAAACCCATATTAGCCAACAAGCGGCTTTAGTTGTTGGAATAAAAAAAATGTATGCTTTTAGTTAAGTTAACTTGATTGATGAATGCAATATTTTAAGGGGATATCATGAGTAATGAAGAAGAAAAAAATAATGCTCCTTCAGCAGAGCAATTATATCAACAATCTATGTCTTTAATTGATGAAGCAATAAAGTCTTGCGGAATAGAAGGGTTTGAAGGTGCTACTCTCGCTATTCCTCAAGTTATTCAAGGAAACGATATCAATACACACCCTATACCACAAGTTTCAGATCAAACATTTTTTAATCAAGCTAATCGTTTATTTGGTGCGCAAGAAAATTTATTCAATGAACCAGAAGAGCTTAATAAAGAAATGACTTCTGATAACAATGAGTATTCTCAAGATGGTTCGGAAAGTAATGATCCTGGGTTAAATTCAATTAATGATATGTTCAATTCTATTTAATTAAATGATATTTAAAATAGGTTATGGCACACAAGAAATATTTATTACCAGTAGAGCAATTAATGATAGAGTATGGAACTAATTTATATTTCACTGAAAGTGATAATATGAAATTATTATATAGGGATTTACCTTGTACATTTTATTCTATCATTAATGTGTTGAACAGATCTATTATTGACTCTCAATTTAATAATGTGGTGTTTAATTTATTGGCAAAAGGGAATGTTACTGATATATTAAATGTCATTCCTAATGATAATGTTCATTGGCAAAGAGTGTTCGTTAATTGTATGGGAAATAATATCAATAACCTCGTATCAGAATTGGTGTGTTTTTCAATGGATAAATGTTTTTATATATTATATGTGACATTTTTTAATGATGATTTTGTTCGTGTAAATCATGATCTAAAACTTAGAGATGATGGTTGTGATAGACATAGTATCTATTTTTCATTGTTGAAAAATTTAATATCGAATGTGGTGATCCATGCTATTGAAAATAAATATACCAGTGTTATTGCTGATGTTTATAATCCGAATATAAAGAAAATGTTTCATCAGATAGGATTTAACGAGGTGAATAAAGCGGTAAATGATTATATTATGCCGTCATTTAGAATGAAATTAACTGACTTTTATTTAGTGAAACGTGAAAAGTAGTCATCAAAAAAATTATTTATGTTTATGATGTCAATCATTTTTAACATCAACCATAATACTTCAAATGTGTAAAGTTTAATAAGTTTAATAAGTTTAATAAGTTTAATAAGTTTAATAAGTTTAATAAGTTTAATAAGTTTAATAAGTTTATTCATTTTCTATTTTTCTATTCATTGGCAAATTGAATAGGAAGTGTGAACAAGCCAATGGCTAATAAGACTGTTAACACTTGATTTAATCATAGTCACAATTGAGTGTCTTTCAGAGTAAAACAAACGATAAATTAATCTTAATAGGAGAACGAGTATGGCAGAGGCAAAACAACCAGAAGCAGTGAATGGCGCCATCATTGACGCTGTTTCAGCCACGAATACTAAAGTGCTTGCAGAAGCGCCAGCAATGGCTATGGGCAGTTTATACCAAACCATAGGCAATTCAGTGGCGATGGCGGCAGCAAATGCGGTTTATGCGCAGCAACAAGCCCATGTGACTTGCCAAGCCGCAACAACGTTAGGCATAACAAAAATGTTTGAACAAAATAAGTAAACCACATTATTGGTAATGTATATTTCATGATTTTCGGAGAGGTATTATGGCACAACCTGAAACGGTGAACGGTGCAGTGATTGACTCTGTCAGTATTGCTAATACCAAAGTGCTTGCAGAAGCACCGGCTATGGCAATGGGGAGTTTGTATCAAACCATTGGCAATTCAGTGGCGATGGCGGCAGCAAATGCGGTTTATGCGCAGCAACAAGCAAATGTGACTTATCAAGCGGCAACAACATTGGGGATCACTAAGCTGTATTCAGCGAATAAGTAAACGATAACGTCCCCATTGATTATTACAGGTGCAGAAAAGCATATTGATGTAGAGGTTATCTGCACCTTCATATTAGAAATAAATAAGGTTAATTAATATGAGTCAAGATGAAAACCAGTATATCGCATCTTCAAAAGCGATTAATGATGAAGTTCAAGAACAAAGTGCAGCGACATTAAGAACATTATCATTGGGGGGCTTAGTGAATGCGTTATCACTGAGTATGTTAAACAATACCTCCAATCAATATGCATCGCAAAACTTAGGCAATTCAGCCATGGTGGCAGCGTGTGAAAAAATCTTAGGCAGTTGAATGATAATTTGCATGTAAGGAGTGAAATTAATGAGTGATTCAGAAAATAATACTCAAGGCGTATCGAGTTGTGTGAGTGGGTTGTTTAAGCCATTAAAAGAAGATACTTCAAATGGCAATACCTGGGCATTTTGTTTCAATAAAATTCAGAATCAAATTAGCTTAAATGTCACGATTAATACGCCGACTATGTTGGTTGATATGAATAATCAGCATCTTGAAGCGCCGTTGGCTCTTGAGGATCTTAACCAGTTGTTAGTATGGCTCTTTCAAGTAAAAACCAGTATGCAGGCGGCGAAAAAGAGTGGATCAGGAAAAGGTACTAACGCCGTCAATGTGACTCCTCCATCAACTTAATGAGAACTGGCCTAAATACGGGTGACATTTCTATTTTCATGATGATCAGTAGAGCCTGAATTGACATCACAAGGAGCGACAATGAACATGAAAAAGCCGGCTGAAAAAACAGATTTTGATATTGGTATTAATCCTCATGAAGCAGCGGGAGCGGCATTGGCACAAACGGTGGCAAATACAGCTCAAGATCAAACGGATCTTATTCGTAACCAAAACATTATTAAAACCACGGTGATGGCAAGCGCTTACGCTAAATGGTTGGCGAACCCTATGATGCAAGATGAGTACAGTGCCATTATTCAGGAGGCAAAGGTGAGCGATCCTAAAACGCCTTTTGATACCGCTACAAAAGTGATGAACGTTTATCAACAATCCTATACCAATAAATTTAAAGATTAAGGCAGTCGAGCTGCATTGGAACATTGTGAGTATGATAACGCTATGTTCCCCCTTTCATTGGTGGAGAGAAGATGCACAAAACCTTGTGTCAATAAAAGGTTGAAACACATTAGGGGGATCCAATTTGGATAACCCATCCAGGATAGGTAGATGAAATATGACGTGCTCGACAACAGTTTTACCCGGCATTATTGGGAATGCAGTTTCTATTCATGCATTGGCGGCACAAATTGATAAAATTGCAGTGACAGATCATCCTGTTTTATTAAAAGGGGAAACGGGAACGGGAAAAGAATTATTTGCGAATGCAATTCATCAATTGAGTGGCCGCACTGGAGAGGTTATTGCTGTGAACTGCAGTGCGATACCGGAACATTTATTTGAATCACTTTTGTTTGGCCATGAAAAAGGGGCGTTCACTGGCGCCGATAAAAGTCATGATGGTTTCTTTGCGCAAGCACATCAAGGAACGTTATTTTTTGATGAAATAGCTGAGTTGCCTCTGATACACCAGCCTAAATTATTGCGAGTACTGGAAACCAAATCTTTTAGTCGAATAGGCAGCGCTGAAAAACGCCAATTTACTGGGAGGATTATTTCCGCTTCCCATGAAAATATGGAATTGAGAGTTAAAGATAAAATGTTCCGTGAAGATTTATATTATCGATTGAATTTGTTTGAGTTGTCTATTCCTTCTCTGGCTCAGCGCCGTGAAGATATACCATTATTAGTGGAACATTTTGCGGGGCAAACTAAAAAGATGATTTTTAGTCAATGTGCGATGGAATTACTGAAATATGCATTATGGCCAGGCAATATTAGACAGCTTAAAAATACTATTGATAAATTGGTTATTCTAGCCGATGACGATTATTTATCGGCTCAGTGTATTCAAGATTTACTTGCCTGCGAAACGGATCCTCATATATTAAAGCAACTGGCAAAAGAAATTATTGAATTACCGAGAGAGAATAAAATAAAAGCGATTTACGATGCGCTAGTGCAAGAGGCGATGGATCAAAGCCAGGGCAATAAAACGAAAGCGGCTTCATTGTTAGGTGTGCATCGAAAAGTGGTTGAGCGTCGTTTGCATCAAATTAATGGCACATTTTAGTGTAAGGGAGCTACATGACAAAACAAAGTAGTGAGAAAAAGCGGGGAGTGAATACTCAGGCACAAACGTCATTTCCTCATGAGCAAGTATTGTCAATAACGGAAGAAATATTAAATAACGAAGTCATTGATAGTATGCCTCTTGATGATATCTCTAATGTCCACGTCAATGAGTCGTTCCAAAATGATCCGTTCGAAGATGCTGTCCAATTGAATGCACAAGCAATGGGAATGGATGCCAGTGAGCATATCGTTAAATTAAAGCAACAAGAAAAAGAAAAATTGAATCTGCTATTCACAGAGCTTAAAGCGCAAGCGGCAAGTCTGTCGACGGTAATGGTCACTTCAGCCCCCAAAGTGGAGAAAAATACGTTGTCATCTTTAGATGGCTTACGTTTAAAAGGGCCACTATTACCGCCGTTGGCGGGTATGCAGAAAATTAAAGCGGTGCATCAAATGGGGTTAGCGGATTTATTGGAGAACATTGGCGACACGATACCTTTCATCGATAATACAGAGGAGTAAGTATGACACGGCGAGTGAATTACGAATTTGAAGCCACCAAAAACAGTCATGGGGAATTTATTTGCGATCTTGTGTCTGAAATTGAGGCCGAGCCTTATTTTGATGAAGATTTTCATGAGGATCACTCTTTTCGTTTTCAGCAAGGAAGCCATTATCAAGCCTTTGATGCCGCGCAAGCTGATCGTGTGTTTAAGCAGAGCTACCGGCGAAACTTTGTAGAAGGTCAGCACGATTATATTGACAACATGCGTAAGCAATTTGATGAGATGAGGCAAGCCATGCTTGAACAAATGGAGTCGTTTACTTTCGTTAAAAATATGAGTAAGTAATACTATGACAGTTGATTTGGATAAAATGTTGACAACAACGGATGATTTCCAAACGGATCAACTGAAAAAATTTACTGAATTTATGGAGACGAGTAAAGGAGTGGTTGCCAGTTTGGGAAGTGTTGAGAAAAAAACAGCACAAGGGGTGAGTCAAATACAGGCAGCATTGTCCACTTTTTTACACGCTAAAAAAGGAACGGATAGTTTACCGATTTTAGCCTTACAGTACGACAAAGCTTACATTGAGGTAATGGCAAAAGTGGTACTTGAGTTTGATGGATATCAAGATCCTACCTCATTTTGTGATTACATTGATGTGCGGTCAAAGCAAATTACCCTGGCCATGAAAAAAGGCAAAGTGAGCCATGAGTGATGGAGAAGAAAAAGAAAATGCAACGGAGTTAATCCAGGCAAATATTAATCAGTCCATTGCGTCGGCTGTCGAAAGTGCCACTGATTTGTTGCGTAATATTAGCACTATAGAAACAACTGTGATTGGTGTTGCGTCAGCCAAATGGCTGGCAGAGCCTGCAAATGTTGCCTATAAAGAAATCATTGAAAATGCCACGCAAAATATAGCTTTTGCAGTGGAGAATCTAGCCAATGTGGGCACAGCAGGTGCCAGTGTGTTGTCAGAATTGAAGCCTAAATAAACAATAATAATGTGTGAATAAAATATTTTATTTATTTATAAAAACGAATAAAAAATAATATTGTTTATATTTTAATTATCTCATTGGCAATGTTTATTGAGTCTATTTTAATATTTGTTGGCATATGAGTGGCGGCTTTATTTATATTTTAATAGCGACTTTATTTGCGTTTGTAAAATAAAGATGAGTTTTATTTTTAATTATTCGCTTATTGATTAAATCGAATTGTGATAATCCATCTCCCTATTATAAATATTGGGGGTATGGTCCAGCAATAAACTGAATAAGATGTTTGTTCAGTGTTATCTAACGTTTTCTCAATATTTTATCTTGAGGTGGAATATTAAAATGAGGAAGCTATCTATCAGTGTAATTTAACCCCCTAAAAGGAGAAATGTATGGCAGAGGCAAAGCAACCAACCACAGTAAACGGTGCAATTATTGATGCTGTATCCGCTACAAATACTAAGGTATTGGCTGAAGCACCCGCTATGGCCATGGGCAGTTTGTATCAAACCATTGGTAATTCAGTCGCTATGGCGGCTGCAAATGCGGTTTATGCTCAGCAACAAGCCAATGTAACTTGCCAAGCGGCATGCACTTTAGGTGTGACAAAAATGTTTTCTCAAAATGGATAATCAATTGATAAACCGCCGTTAAATCTTATCGATTGATTATGTTAACTCGTCATAACAAAGGAGACCAATTATGGCAGAAGCAAAGCAACCGACTGTAGTGAATGGGGCAGTCATTGATTCAGTATCAGCAACGAACACCAAAGTATTAGCCGAAGCACCTGCGATGGCAATGGGGAGTTTGTATCAAACTATTGGTAATTCAGTGGCTATGGCAGCGGCGAATGCCGTTTATGCCCAGCAACAAGCCAATGTGACTTGCCAAGCGGCAAATACGCTAGGGATCACTAAGTTGTTTTCAGACAACAAGTGATCTTAATGGGGAGTAACATCCACATTATTTAACTTTTATGAATATTATTACTTAAAATGGAGAAAAAACATGGCAGAAGCAACTCAACCGACTGTCGTCAACGGTGCAGTGATTGATGCAGTATCAGCAACCAATACTAAAGTGTTGGCTGAAGCGCCAGCAATGGCAATGGGCAGTTTATATCAAACGATTGGTAATTCTGTTGCTATGGCGGCTGCGAATGCAGTATATGCGCAACAACAAGCTAATGTCACTTGCCAGGCGGCAAATACGTTAGGGATCACTAAGTTATTTTCGCAAAATAAATAATGGCTGAGTGTAGGTAATGCTTATCCTCACTAGGTTTGGTGAGGATATTTTTAATTAAGGCAGGGTCAATCAATATTAAGTTGAGAAGTCAGCATAAGAGAAAATGAATAAGGGAGAAATATATGAGTGAAACGGGCAGTGAAAAAGCAAATCAAAGTGCAGATAAACCTGAGGGGAAGACTCAAGAAGCTCATGATACTGTATTACAAAAAAGTGGTGCTTTTAGTGGTGTGAGCGGCCATTTTAAATCTGGTTGTGAGGATAATGTCCGTGGAGATCAATGGGCATTTAATTTCAATAAAGCGAAAAATGAAGTGGATCTTACCGTGACCTTAAATAGCCCATCAATGCTTATGGAAATGGGTCACCAATATTTGGATACAACATTAAGCCTTGATGATGTCAATCAGCTTATTAGGTGGTTATTTCAAGTTAAAACGACGGTTAAACAAGCCATGAATAAGGCCAGCATCAAACATGAAACCACTAAGGGCGGTGATCAAACGGAAGCGCCGGCACTCAGTGCACCAGCTAAAAGCTAAGTGCTCTGGCTAAAATCTAAGTGCTAAAAATAAAAATGCAGTGCATCGATTCAAGGCTAATTCACTCGCATTAACGTGTTGTGACTCTGTAAGAAAGTGGTAAGGGCTCTTACCTAACCAATTAAAACTCAGTGCATTAATCATTAATGACTGAGGTGAATATAGGAAACCATCATGCTTTATCATCAACAAGCATTGTTTACTGCTTGGCATTGGCCCAACCAATCATGGGTTAAAGCAAGGCAGGGCACTTGGCCAACACATGCTTTAGTGCGTGATCGCTATTTTGGTAATCTTCCCGTTGAATTAAAAGCGGCTATGGAGGCCATTACTGGGGAAAACCTACAGCGCGTACGTGTGCATTATAACTCACCCAAACCCGCAACAGTTCAAGCCCATGCCTATGCTCAAGGACTTGATATTTACCTTGCGCCAGGACAAGAACACCATTTACCCCATGAATTAGGTCATGTTGTACAGCAACTGAAAGGTATGGTTAAACCCACACGAACACTCAATGGCTTTGATATTAATGATGATGAACGTCTTGAACAACATGCGACCTTATTAGGTGAGCAAGCATTAAAAAGAGCGGTGATCGGATAAAGTAATTTTTATCTATGTGATTTAAAAATTACTTTTATGTTTTTTAGTGCATCAGTGACTGTTTTTCACTTAATTGACTTTAGAGTAGGTGAGTTTTCATGAATATAACATTTATTATAATCGTACTGTTTTGTTTGTTTACTATGGGGTGCATGTCTTCATATGAATCGCTCTATGGCACTGTGATTCCATTTGAGGGTGGAAAGTATCAATCCATTGTCCTTGCGAATGATAAAAAGGCGGTATTACGACAAGCAGCACATGACGTCAGTGTGTTTTGTAAGCAACAAGATGACAAGTATGAGGTTGTTTTATCGCAAAAAACGACCTATCGTGCACCTGATAAAGTGGACATTGGTAACCAATTCATTAATGCAATTGGGGATATCATGATTGAAAATGAAAATAGAAAGCATGGTGATGCATTTGAGACCACGACTTTTTTTCAGTGCAAAAAACAAAGTTATCATCATAGAAAATTAACATTGTAAGCTAATAATACTCACTTTTCTCTGATGTTTTCTCGATTCCAAAAAGAAATGATCTTCTTACCTTTATTTAATTCAATGTGTTTTTTTCAATGAATAATTTTTTATGAATTGCGCTTTATGACTCCTGTAACGATCTGTTCATTGTTCATGCATTCATTCCTAGTTTTAGTTAATCAGTACTAAATCTAGGTTGCTTATGTAATGAAAGAAGCCAGACCAAGTGGGATATTGGAAATATTTCAAACGCAAGATTCAGCCTTGTTGTAAAAAATAGTCTGCTAACAATTGCTAAAGACCAATTTAAGAAGGATTATAATATGTATGCACAAAAGAAAAAACCAGTACCAATACAAAAAAAGACACCAAGTTTATTACACCACACATTAAATACACCACTTGTTTGTTATGCATCAGACACTCATTTATTAGGAGTCATACAGAGAGTGCGAGCTCGAGGGCTTTATCAAACGAAAGAAGTAACCAGACTGAGGCAAACAGCATCACCTCATAATGAAATCATTGCGGTACCGCAAGGGGCTCTAGTTGATATTGTGGATGATAGGGTGAATAATTTTGCTGTCAAATTAATCCCAAGAGATCATCGTTGGGGGTTATACAGAGGGCAAGCTGGATGGATAGCAACGACTCGATTACAAAATGATCCCGTTGCAAATGGGACAGCGCCTTTAGATAATGCCACAATTAATGGTTATTGGACCACGTATCGTAATAATAATGCGCCTGCGCTATTTAGCCTAGCGAATTTGCAATATGTTTCAGTCAGTAATGGTGTTGTTGGCAGTATTTATTTTGAAGATGCTGCGACAGGCAATAATGGCCGTATACGCCTTAATCATCCCTACGGACCTGCTGTTGAGTCTCATGTTAATCCTGTGGAAGTGTATACTCATAATAATGCCAATACGGCTAAACCTAGCAGTAGCAAACGAGGAGAAGGCATGGTTGCAACAAGGCTATTTATGATAAATAATGGTTGGCATAATCCACCACGAGTAGGTGAGTATGTGTATGAGCTTTGGGCAAATGGCCCAAATGTGGCAGCCAGTCACCCTTCTCGAGGGCAGTACACTGCGCCTGTTAATTTTACTCAAAATATGATTAATGTGCTTTATCATGCGGTGCAAACGGAGCAAATTGGTAATAGCATCATGAGTAAATTGCGTAATCATGCCAATATGGCCGCTCAAATTAATGCATAAGCGAAACGGTATTGTTAATCTGTGGTTTTTACTAGTTTATTGAGTTTAAAGTTTTTAACAGCGGGGGCTACACTAAGTTGCTAGGTTTACTTCTTATGGGCAAAGACTTATAAATCATCAATTGCTAGGCACTCAATAGCGAAAATAAAGGGGGACGTGATGTGAGTCATTCAATTGGTTTCAATAGATAAATTACTTGGGTATCTCACATTACTTGTTTTTAACTTTGTAGTTAGCGGTGAACAAGCTCAAGCAGTATCAGAGAAGTAAGGGATCCCTGTATGGCATTTTGAGTAAATACAATATATTGATTATTTGATATAGATAATCAATATATTAAATAGTACAGGCTATTTTCATAGGAATAAAGCTTATCTCTTTTCATTATAAATAACTTCCTGTATTGTCGGTTATACAATAATATTGATGAAAATAATCTAGCTTATGATGAATAAACGTCTTGATGATTAGTTTATGGGGTGCTGCTTACTTATTTTGATATTCACTTTTTAAATATGCTATTAATAAATCAAGGTGGGTATTTATTTTTCTTATCTATTTCAGTATTGCTGCCCCCCATAACTTATTTAAATTAAGAATTTTTTATTATGAATATACGTAACCATATTGAACTATTAACAGAGAAACGCACCTATTTCCTTAGTGTTGGATTATCGATTATTTTAATTACTTTAAGCATATTAAACATAGTCTTTATTATTGCGGGTTGGCAATTAAACCAATTATGGACCTTATTTGGCGCATTATCCATGATACTCCTGCTGATTAATGCACCTAAGAATATATTAACTTTGCTAGTGTTAATGATTTTGTCGACGCTGGTGGTGGATGAAGAGTCTTTATTAGAAGTGGCGGCCAGTATTCAAGGAGAGCCGTTAACTAATATTCGAGATAGCCGCCAATTTGAAGCACCGACGATGGCATCAGTAAATCAAGTGGAAGTTAAATTAACAGATAAATTAAACACATTATTGAAAAGCAGGAAGGATTCAGAAGAAGTGATTCACAGCTTGGAGTCTTACCGTACAGAATTACAAGTTAAAACCGATTTATCGGGGCTTGATGAGGTGGATAAAGCTGTCATTCAATCGTTTTCCAGTCATGGAAAATTAACCGAGAAGGCATTTTTTTCGGTAATGAAAAATCAAGGCTACACCGATGAAAGAGCGATTACCTCTTATAAAAAACTGGCTACAGCTGATTACATTGCTAGCTCGCCAGATGATTTTAAACAAGCGCAGTTAACCAAACAAGGCATGGCACTCGTTAGGGCATTAAACGCCGAAAAGGGCAGTCATCACCAGCAAAAATAAGGAGCCATTCATTGAAAACTGGAATTATTCAAACTTCGACGGATGAACAACAAGTTGAAACACTATTAAATAGAAAAGTACCAACTTATCGGCAAGCATACAGTGATAGAACCGCTTGGTTAATGGCATGTCTATCGGAACTAGCATATGTGCGTTTTAATCCTTTGATCGGAGATGATGCCGCTAAAATACAGTTAGTAGCTCAAGTGGGTGAGTTAATGGGCGAGCAGTCACAGTCATCTTTACTGCAGATGATCCAAAGCTTAGGTTATGATCATTTAGCGGAGAGAAAACTGCTAATAAGTGAGTTAGAACGGTTACGAATGAAGCTTGTTGAAACATTTGATGAAGGTGGAACCCAAGCCATTTTAGTGAGTTGTCCACAATTTTTAATACTCTCATTTCGGGGGACTGAGTCTGATAGTTTAGAGGATATTAAAACCGATGCGAAAGCTGTAACGACCCAATGTTCGTCGGGAGGTCGGGTGCATGTAGGCTTTAATCAGGCTTATGAAAAGGTGGAACAGTCGTTAACGCTTGCATTGAATAAGATTGGCCAAAAACAAAAACCATTATTGATCACCGGTCACAGTTTAGGCGGCGCTCTGGCGACGATTGCAGCTAAAAGACTTATTCATGAAGGAGGTATTGCTGCTTGTTATACTTTCGGCTCTCCGCGTGTGGGTGATGAAACTTGGGTAATGTCAATTAAAACACCAATTTATCGACTCGTGAACGCAGCTGACTGTGTCACTATGATGCCCCCTGGGGCGGATACAATTACAACATTGAGTTGGTTATTACGCTTTATGCCTAAATTTGGGGAATCATTACGATTGACGTTACAAAAGAAATTTGGGGGGTATTATCACGGAGGGGATATGCGTTACATGACACATTGTGATAATGGTGATTATCAAGGTGTTCAGTTGCTTGTGTCTGTGAGCTTTTTTAGACGTATTAAAGGGTTTATTATTAAAAATGTTAGCTGGAAAAAGCCATTAGCAGATCATTCTATTCGGATTTATCGTAAGAAATTGATGATAATTGCCCATAAACGGGCGAGTGTCGATCAGAAATAATTTATTGATAGCCAAATCCTATAAACGAGCCAATCTATGAATAATCAATATAAAACATGTATCGAATTAGTTCCTCCACTAAAAGAGTCGATTTCATTTAATCAGGACAGCTTAAGACGCCAGCTTATTCATCATGAAGGCTTGATGTGTGGTCTTTATTTACCGCGAAATAATCAATTTTTTATTGGTGTTGGGCGTAATTTATCTCGTGATGGCGTCAGTGAAAAAGAGGCCAGTTATTTAATCAGTCGAGATGTCAGAAGAGCTAACTCCCTACTTGATGTAGAAGGAAAGCTATCATCCCCCAAGTGTCAATTAGTGGAGGGTGATTTAGCGCTATCTTTAGCCGCACTAATATCAGATCATCATATTGGGGTGCATTTGTTTGACAATGGGATCACCCAACAAGAAGCGCATTATTTACTTGATAATGACATAAAGCGGATTGATTTTGAATTAAGTATGGCTTGGTCACCTTTTTCAAGCTTGCCTTTTCATCATCAAGCGGTATTGATCAATATGGCTTTTGATATTGGGGTGAATAAAGTATTACGGACTCGAGACTTATTAGCAGCGTTAGCAGAAGGAGCAGCTCATTTTGCAGCAATAGAACTAGAGGTTTCAGATTGGGCTAAAACGGATCGTAATAGGGCAAAAGAGCTCATTGCTCAATTAAGGTTGCCAGGCTAAGTGTATGAGAATTGATTTTATTTTTTTTGTTATTTTGATTTGGTTATTATTAATTATGATCGAAGTGAAGAATGTCACTCAAGATATTTCTTGGTTAATACATATCTTTCCGAATTAATGGATATATGTCTGCGAGATAAAAATGACCTATTGTTTTATTTTTATGGATGCTTTTCTCCAGTGCATAATATCAATATAAATGTTTATTTTAAACTCAACTTTTTATCAGAATAAAATACGTCATTCATGGTTAGTTATGGGCGGTATTTTGTTTCTTATGGATGAAAAATACCCTTAGTACTATTTGGCATTGTCATTGCTCTGTTAAAAGTGGTTTTTGGTTAATTAATATTGGCGTCTTATGCTGAACAATAATGTCCTTGAGTTGGATCAGGTGAATGACAATTTGTCTTTAAATAAATTGAATATTCAAGATTTAGAAAAAGAAATGGCGTGGTGTGAGGAAATTATAGACACGCGTTTGAAAATATATTTTAAACAAGAAGTGAATTATTCATCGGTGTTTGACATAACCAAACCCGATCTGCAGTGTTCGCTATCAAACTTTGCTCAATGGGTAATGAAACATGGCCTTGATTTTGAAGCAAGGTTAATACTTATATTGGCTCTAGTTCCTGTATTAAAACCTAAAATATTGGACGTATTAACCTGCCAAAATGAACTGACTTTGCGACCGTTTACTGAATTTGCTTGTGTTGAAGACAACGGAACTTGGTATGCCACAGGGGAAACTGTCAGTTTTTTATTAGGTGGGGATAGTTTACGTTACCGTATTCAAGTGCAATCAATATTACAGGCAAAGGGTACCCGTGGACTGCTAGGGATATTAAGTCTGACTGCCACAGAAATTGATCCTTTATTAATGAAGTCGCCTATCAGAGTGCAGCCTAGCTATATACAGTCATTAATAACTTCACAAGTTTATCGTCCAGAATTATTGACTGGTTTTTGTGCCACTAAGATGGAAAGCGCATTGAGTTGGCAAGATTTAGTGTTACCCAGCAGTGTCGTGGAGCCTTTGAAAGATATTCAGTTTTGGGCTCAACAAGGAAAAACCTTATTGGATGACTGGGGATTGATGAATAAACTAAGGCCTGGGTTTAGAGCGTTGTTTTATGGACCACCAGGAACAGGCAAGACGATGACGGCTTGTGTCTTAGGAAAATCAATATCCTATCCCGTTTATCGAATAGATCTTTCTAAAATTATTTCCAAATACATAGGTGAAACTGAAAAGAATTTAGAACATATTTTTACTCTCGCAGAAAATAAAAATTGGATTTTGTTTTTTGATGAAGCGGATGCGTTATTTGGAAAGCGCACACAGGCTTCAGGGGCCAATGATCAATTTGCTAATCAAAATGTGGCTTATTTATTACAACGAATTGAATGCTTTTCTGGGTTAAGTCTATTAGCCACCAATTTTAAAGATAATTTAGATGACGCTTTTTTTAGGCGTTTCGAGTCGGTGATTTACTTTCCTCTGCCAAGTGTGGATGAACGTTTATGTTTATGGCGTCAAGGTTTTTCAAGTCAATCAACACTGGAATCGACTATCAAATTAGAGCTGATTGCCAGTGAATATCCCCTTTCTGGTGCTGAGATCATGAATGCTATCCGTTACGCCTCTTTACAAGCATTGAGAAGAGGGAGCAGTGAAATTATGCATGCCGATCTTTTAGAAGGGGTTCGTCGACAAACAATACGTGGAGACAGCATTAATGATTTTGCAGGAAAGCCCCGCCTCGATCTGTTTGGTTAAAGGCTGTGATCTTCACTTTTTTATGTTGTTTAACAGGTTTTGATTGCGAACATCTATTTATTAAAGAGCACCAGCCCCTAATAAAATACTTTCAACACATATTTCATTGATGACTAAGGAAGAAAATATATGCAACAGCAACAAACAAGCTTATCTACAGTGACGCCAGTTGAGTCAGCAGTCCAGTCGAATATTGCTGGCTTAGAGGGAGCCGGAATAGAAGTGCCTCACTCTACCTTGCCGTTAACTGAAAAAACATTGCTAGCCGTTGATAGACTAGAAGGTGAGCATAAACAAGAAGGAGGTGAAGTAAATTTGCCTATTCAAGCACAAGGAGTGAGTGATGCTACAGTACAAAGAACGCCAGCTTTAACAAGCCATACAGAGCCTAAATTTATTTATGCTTCGGGCCGATTAAAGCCTCATTTTACCAATTTGGGATTAGAAAAAGAAAGTGAAGCAGCAACTAAATTATTAAATTTAAAACCGAATGACTTTTATACATTGTTTACTTATAAAGATGAGAATGATAACCAGCCATATCGCTATCTTGCCGAGCAAGTTAGCTGGATTTTAAGCATAGATAATCAAGATGCTTATGTGTTATTACCTAATAGTCATGATGAGTTGAATGCGTTTATTAATACCCTTGAAGTGACTGAAAAGCACAATGTGGCTGATGAAGTGTTATCGGTTGCAATAGGTGAGTTAGGACCCGTTGCACCGGATGCATTAAGTAATGGTCAACCTTTGCACATGGTAAGGTGTTATCATTTGTATCATTTTACGACAGCAGAATTAATGTCAGAACTCAGTGTACATAACACCACGACAACGGCTATACGAGATGTGTTAACGGCCTTAGTACCCAAACCTAATGTGGGTGAGTCAGACAGTGAGCGCGCAAAGAACTTTTTGGCTTATCGTTATGCCACTATTTATGCGAAAACCGCTGGATTAGAACCGAAAAAAGACAATAATGCTACCGATGATAAAGACAGTGATCAGTTTTTAGAGAATTTAGAAACAAAGCCGTCGAATACCTCTCCTGGTAGAAGGATTATCGATGTTATTTTGACTTACCAACGTAATGTGAGTGGGCGAAAAAGTACTTATTACACCAGTGTTGATGTCACTGACCTCTATCCTTTCCTTCATTCTAATTTAATGGATTATGTGCCTTCTAACTAAGGGAGCAACGATTCAATCAATTTATGACTATTTAAATCAATGAAGAGTGAGTAAAAGATGAATGAAATAACACCCAATAGTGATGATAATCAACTCACCTATTTATATATTAATGGATATATAAAAGCAGATTTTCCCACCAAAGGATTACAAAAAGAATTTGAACGTTGTTGTCATTGCATCAGTGATGAAGGTGAAAAGCGACAATTTTTACCAGTGCAATCAAAGTCAGGTACCGAAACAATACAAGATGGCTTTAATCAGCAACTCTATGATCTGGTGTCGAAAGCAGAATATCATTATATTGCTCGCCTGATGACCTGGCGTTTTACCAATAGCTACGGACATGACATTTATAATTTAACCCCAACGGAGTCACAATTACCCACAATGATTGAGGCTATTAAACCCAAAAAAAATAAGCTTGCTAAACCTATGGTACTGGTGGGTTATAGCCAAACAAATCTCAATGGTGACTTGCCAGTAGTGGATGTAAGGAGGTTAACGAAAGTCAGTCCTTCTTCTATTATTAAATCAATTAAAGCAACCCTACCTAATATTGATGTGGATAAGTTGAAACTCATTGTGGCTGAGATCTTATCATTAAGCACTAACAGTGGCGATAACGATCAAGACCGAGCACTGAATTATATTTTGTATCAAAATTTAGCGATTTATTCGAGGAGCTATGAACTGCTTTATGGAGAGAGCAGTGGAGGACAAGCTTCTCCTAATGCGAGATTGATGAACATTCAAGTAGTGCCTTTGCAAAGTGGTGATAGGCATGTCATTAAAGTTATTTTTGAATATCAATCTAGCCAAGGAGGGACGCAATATTGGTATTCTGCAGTGGATGTTACGGATGAATATCCTTTTTTATTAGAATCATTTGAGCGTTTTTTACCTCGATATTAACTTTTATTGTTATTCACCCGTCTGCAAAATAATAAGGTTATTTAAATACTTTCAACGGTTATGATAGGGCTGTTGTAATAGTATGATGAATAACCTTATCTTTCATTTCCTCTCCTCTTTTAATGTCCATTCCCTTTTCTTTTTTTGATTACTTCATCATTTTATCGAGTATCTGTTGCATTTCCATAGCATGAATATGGTGTTGGTTTTTTATTTTATCACACTGATTTTGCGTAGTTTGTTTTAATTTATCCAGTGCGATGCTGTCTTGTGTGCTTTTGAGTATTTGGGCCGTGTCCAGTTGTTGGCTGGGCTGCCAGTACCAATCAAAAATATTGTCAGTGTTCGTCATATTTACCTCAGTAGTTCATGCTGTTTTAATATAAATGTGCGTTATCTTTGGGATCCCGCACAAACGTGCCTTATTTGCGTTATTATCCTTAATTTTTTACGGGATAAATCGGCGTAATGTTAGGATTGGGTATGGGAAGATAAGGATGTTGTTTAACGAGTTGGATGTAAAATTTTTGAATAAAATAGTAAAGTTCGATGACATCTTGTTGGTGTTTTTTGCGTTTGACTCTTTCTTTACCGTAATCAAAGCGTCCTCTAGCACTTTCAGGATCGAGACACCCCATATAGAGTTGACTTAACCCAAATAATAAACTGGAGTACTGCTGGCTAAAATCGACAGCTTGTTGTTTTTTATCGTGAGTGGCTGTTTTAGGGTAGAGATAATATTCATTAACTTGAATGAGAAATGATTTCATTTGTTGTTCAAAGAGAAGTAAATCTTTTTGATATGGTTCATCCAATGCGTTATTGGCCATAATCCGAGTGAGTAATGTATTTAAATTAAGAAACCAAGCCCCTTTGAGGTACTGATCAGACATTGTTGTGACTCCTTTTATAGATTGATGTGTAAATGAACATGGCTTTTGTCTCTAAACTTCTTTGTCATCGAAAATCTGTTTCAAAAAAAAGGACTCTTTTTTCTGATAAGGTTCTGATTGAGAATGATGGGCGCGATGCGTATTTGGCAAAGATTGATTGCGACTTTTATTTAAAGAAGAAAGTGGAGGCGTCATCGTGCTGTTTTCATCCCAAGGAGTTGATGCTGCGTTAAGTTCAGGAGGGGGGGATTGTATGCCTTTCCTCGTCTCTTGGAAGTCATTATTATCTTGTTCGGGTATGTCTTTTTGCTTCTCTTTTGTGTCCAATAATGAAGGTGACTGATCATTATTTGTTTGTTTTGTCTGTTGGCTTTTAACCCATAACGCTTGCCGTTGAGTTTCAGTGTAAATCTGCGTCAGTTGACTCAGTTGTTGGTAAAAATCTTCAACTATCTGATGAAATTCAGTTAAATTTTGTTTATTTGGATTATTTGTGCGATCAAATTGTGTATTGAGTGAGATGATTATTGTCATGACCTCTGCCGCTTCTTTTATAAGCGACTCAACGAGAGCTTGAGAGAGGGATTGCGTATTTTGTTGTAATTGTAATATAGCAAGCTTATTTGCCCAAAGAATGAGTTTTTTTTTATCTGAGGGCATATATTCTTCATGGATAAAAAGCTGTTTTATTTTTGAGAGTAAAGGTAAATATTCTGGTATTACCATCATTTATTCCTATTAAGTTAAATATACTACGATGATTTAAAAATAACTCAATAAGTAGGCCATATTAATTATTTGGATGTTTCTGTCCGTTAATAAATATATTTTGGTTGAAAATAGGCGTTTTTTTTATATTGAACTGGATTTTGATGTTTTTATTATCATCCTGATGTTGTTTTTTCTGTTTTATTAATATATTGAATATTAAACTTATCGCTAACTGAGTATATATGGCTGATATTAACCTATTTGTCAATATCAATGGATGGTTTTGACCATATAATGAGGTTGGCAAACTTAATGCTATTAATTACATGGATTAATAACAAATAATTGAGTTGTCATATGTATACTTCTTCAATAGAAAAAAAAAGCTTAACAGAGGTTAACTTAATTCCTGCTGATCCTAATATTGCAGAGGCTATGTTGCCCATGATGACAAATAATATTTGTCAGCGATTAGCAATTGAACCTATCGAAACAGTTGAGGAGATGGCGTGTTTTATCAAAGGGAGTTATTCGCTGCAGAAGTGGCGTTTTTTTATTGAAAACAGTGTGTTAGGTGTTATAGGTGGGGTGGCTTTTGGGTTGGTTGGCGGTAAACAACAGCCTATGACAGCAATATTAAGTTATTGGATTGGTGAAGAGTATCAAGGTATGGGCTTTGCGACTCATGCTTTAACATTATTGATGAATGTATTAGAAAATGAAGGGGTAAAGCATTATTTAGCACAGGTTTATCCTGATAATATAGCTTCTCAAAAAGTACTAATGAAATTAGGGTTTGAATGTCTGGATCCTAATGTTGATATAGAGGGGTTTTCAGGGTTAATTGATTTTACATTAACTTTAATATAATGAAGTGTATTATTTGATATATTCCATTATAAGATATTTTACTCCAACAGTGAACTTTTACTGGTCAATAAATTCCATTTTATTGGTTTGGCATATATTCTGCTCAATGAACGCTATCATTTAATGTTAATAAGTGTGGTTATGAGTAATAAAATAAATAAGGTCGGTTGGAAGAAAAGGCTCTTTTTTATTTTTGGTATTATATTTGTCTGGTATCTTGTCGAATTGTATATTAAACCTTTATCTTCAGATGAACATTTTGTGCAAGGATTTGATGTATCCCATTACCAAGGACAAATTCATTGGCCAAGGATAGATGTTAGTCAGTTTCCTTTTGCTATAGCAAAAGCAACGGGAGGTGAAACCTATGTCGATCCTCAGTTTTATGTTAATTGGCATGGGATGAGGCAAAATAAAATCATTCGTGGCGCATATCATTTTTTTTATGCAGCCGACGATCCGCAAAAACAAGCGATGAAATATTTGTCGGTGGTTAAGCAATTTATGCCAACAGATCTCCCTCCTATATTGGATATTGAAATTACCGATAATATGAGTGAAGTGGCATTGCGCGAACGGAGTTTAGTTTGGCTCGAGTTTGTTGAAAAACAAACTCAACGACGACCGATTATTTATACCGATTTGTTTTTTGCCCAGCGATATTTAAATGATCCTCGTTTTAGTCGATTTCCGTTATGGGTTGCCGCTTATCAAGCCAAATTAATTCAGCTTCCGGCCCTTTGGGTAGATGAGGGGATATGCCAAAAAACCTGGTGTCTATGGCAGCACTCACAAAATGGCCGAATTAATGGGGTGAATGCGCCTGTGGATTTAAATCACTTTAATGGTACTTTTCCTGCTTTGTTAAAATTCATTAAAGATTCACATCAATAATCAGGTATGGATGATAAGGAGAAAAAGAGATGTTAGTCATTGCGGGAGAAAAATATACCTGTACCGCAGTGAATAATGCGGTTTCATCTCAGAAAACCTTAACGGAGTTAGTCAATGAAGTGTTCAGTGAAATGCTTATTGAGGTTAAACACCAGTTAACTGCAATGGAAAAAAAGCAACAAAACGAAGCACTCACTGACAAACTTTTATATCACGTTTTAAAACAAGTTCTTAGTAACTTCATGGCCTTGCCTATTGCTTATAAAAAGCCATTAAGTCGATGGTTAGACTGTGAGTCTTATATTGGAAAAGATAAACCTAACTATCAGTATATGGCTCCTCAAACGGGGCGAGATTACCTGCAGCGTGAATATCTGTTTTGGCATGAAGCTGCTATCGCTTTAGATGCGTGGGTACAAAGTGCGCCGTGTCGAGCATACGAAAAAAATCTTGCGCTAGCGGTTTATGATAATCCATACACTGATGTGTTAATCAATAGCTTAATTCATCAGATCCATGAAAAAATTATTCAAGCGTTACAAGATAAAGGTTCCGTTTTTTATGATGTGACCATGGAGTTGTTAAGCGGTTATACCTTGTTACGTATGGATCAAGACGGTCAACTGCAATTGGCTAAACCCTTCGATCGATATCAGCAATGCTTAAGGCAAGAAAGGGAGCCGCAGGGATTGAATATTAGCTTTATTTCTCCTTCGCTTACCCAAGATGCTCCCATGAATATTCTCAACGAACCTCAAGGGTATCCACTTGAAAAAAAAGTCGCTCTTATTCTTGATTTAGCTGGCTATTTCGGCGCCCAGCAAATAGGGGCTCCTCAAACTGCTGGTCAAGATTTGCTTGATATCGATTTAAAAGCAGATTGCAGTGTGAGTATAGGGTGGGCAGAGCAGGGAGAAGTGCAAGCGTGTTTTTTTGATATGAGTGTGCAACAAAGTCAGCAAGTAAGAGGAGTGGGGCAAAATAATGTTTGCCGAAATGAATTGGCCTTATCGAGTTTATTTGCTCGAAAACAGCAATTGTTTTTATGGGCTGGGCAGTCGACTTCTGTGGTGAAAATGCTTAAATTGGCTCGCTGGGCAGGCGGAAAGAGAGAAGAATTGACGGCTCTGTCTCAAGCTTTAATGGCATTTTTTAGGGTGGAATATCACTCAGGCTGTGCTTATGCTTTTCACTCGTTACATGAAGTGATGGACATGGCTAAAAATTTTGGTGTGAATTATCAAATAGACAGAAATAAAACAGGGCCAGAGAGTCTGCATATGGATCACATTGATCGTACTTATTTGGATGGCTTTATTGCGGTGTTAGAAAAACAAGTTGATTCCTTAGGTTGGCACAGTGACACTCAGAGAAATAATCAAAATCAAGCGGAAACGCCTTTTGAAGACAAATCGAGATGCCTTAACTCATCAATGAGTGGCAAACAAATTAAAGCGCGTGAACAACTTGTCAGAGTCAAGCAAACCTTGAGTCAGTTGAATGATGAAATATTGCAATTGTATTTAGACAATCAGCTTAAAAAAAGTGCTCCTTCATTAATGGCTGTCAACTTGAGCCCAGCTTCTCCCTTGCAACAAAAATCCAAGTTGCACTCTGAATTCAATAAGGTAAGCGCATTTTATGAGGCGCTGTTTTCATTACAAACAGTATTAATGCAATCTAGCAAGGTCTCTGAGTGATGCATTTTACTGATGTTGATAATCGGTATTTTGATTTAGCTATATGATCTGAAACTGGTTTTATCTTTTTTATCACGATAAACTTAGATCCATTAATTTCCTTTTTCTCTTTTGAAGTGATCTTAATCAAATAGGTATTAACGAACTAACAAGGAGTTATCGTGATAGAAGTCAAGGATTTGTGTTTTAGTCGTGCTGATGGCGACAATAAACATCCCATTTTAAATCAGCTTAATTTGTTTGTACCAGCAGCGCAACACCTTGCATTACTCGGTGATAGTGGCTCAGGGAAAACGACTTTTTTGCATATTTTAGCGGGCTTGTTGCAAGCCGATAGTGGCTGGGTGAGTGTGAATAACCAAACGCTCTCTTCCTTGAATGAACAAGCGCTCGCACTTTATCGTCGAAAAATAGGCTTGATTTTCCAACATTATCAATTACTCGATTGCTTGACCGTCAAGCAAAATATTCTTTTTCAATACCAGCTTAACTTTCCAAAACAAGCTGCGAGTGAATTTGAACCGCTTGTTCATGCATTGGGGCTACAAAACAAGCTAGATGCATTACCAGAAGCACTCTCTGGTGGTGAGCAGCAAAGAGTCGGGATCGCAAGAGCACTGCTAAATAGACCGCAGATCATTTTTGCCGATGAGCCCACAGGTAACTTAGATCAAACCCGGTCTCACCAAGTGGTTGAGCTGCTTACAAGCTTATGCCGTGAGCGAAAAATCAACCTAGTAATGGTGACCCATAGCCATCAGTTAACGGATTATTTTGATCAAGTTAAAGTGCTAAGAGATGGCTGTTTTGCGTAATGACATTAGATTGATTTTAGTCACACATATCAGGTTTTACCGTCGACACCCTTGGTTAATGGCTTTGTTTCTGTTGGGATTTAGTTTAGGTAGTGCATTGTTAACCGCCATTGCGGGCTTGAATCAAGAAGCTAAAACACGCTATCAGGGATCCTCAGCGCTTATCAATAATCCAGTCACTCATTTAATTAAGCCACTGATGGGGAAGCAGTATATCGATGGCAATGTTTGGCTCAGTTTACGAAGAGAAGGCTTGCTCAATGCGCAACCTGTACTGCGGGGGAGGTTAACGACCCGTGAAGGTCGACGTTTAGCGATTCAAGGTGTGGATACTTTACAATGGTTAAATCATCCTCAGTTTAGTCACCGATATACTCAAAAGGATCCCAATAATAGCGCGTTGGGTTTTTCTTTTGAGACAATATTGGTTGATCCACAATTTGCTGATCGCCTTGATAGTCAGTCAGACAGCCAAGGTACTTTTGTGCTGAAAAAAGGGCAGGCGCAACCTCATATTCGCTTTATGGAGGATGTGGGCTTATGGGCGCTGACCGATCTTGCCTATGCCGATTATTTACTTCAGGCAAATGGGCAACTTAGCTTTATTGAGCTATCACATGTCACCGAGCAGCAACTCGTTCATATCAAACAATTGATCGCAGGAAAAGCGCAGCTTATTGATGCTCAGCAGCAAGCATTTGATGTATTGTCTGAAGCCTTTTTTTTCAATCTCGCAGCATTGGCCATGCTGGGCTATATTGTTGCTGCATTTTTAAGCTTTAATGCCATCAAACTCACCTTAACGGCACGAACAACATTATTACAGCAAATGCACTTGTTAGGCTGTACCTCAATCAGTATTCAGTTAAGCCTGATTATTGAGCTGATAATGGTGAGTCTTGTGACTGCGCTATTAGGCACTGTTGGTGGCTATTTCATTGCCAATACACTGGTGCTTGATGTTAATCGTACTTTAATTGGCTTATACCAATTGGATAAGGCACTTGTGATCCATTGGCAATGGTCAAATGTGTTATTGGGGTTTGGACTGAACATCTTTGCATTAGCGATGATAATACTGGCGCAAAATAAGCGTGTGATGAGGCAAGGTTCGATTGTGTTTTACGGCTTATTGCTATCGGCCTCAACCGGATTTATCTGGTTATTTCATTTCGCCGTGAGTGAATATCAAGCGCTACTGCTGTGTTTTATGATTTTGTTGATATTTATTTTATTAGTGCCTAAGGCACTATCGAATCTGGTGGTGTTGCCCATTAGTTTTACTCATCCACTGGCTCAATGGCTACATGCTGATACGCGAAGTCATTTAAAAGATTTACATATTGCCATTATTGCCATTTTGGTTGCTTTGGGGAGTGCGATAGGCATGCAAATAATGGTGACCAGTTTTAGTCATACGTTACATGCCCATCTTGAAAAACAGCTGAGTGCCGATATTTATTTACGTTCTACACAGCTTGATAATACATTGAGACAAACACTCAGTCAGTTGCCTGAAGTCGCCCAACTCAGTATTTATATGCAAAGTGATGGCCGCGTGAGTAATAAGCTGGTGAAGGATATACCGGCACACCTGTCCAGCTTCGGTAACAGTATTAATCACTATCAGCATATTTCGTTGACTTCGGGTATGGCAATAGGCCCTGAAAATTTCAGCGATAAAGGTTGTTTGGCGAATGAGCAAAGTCACATTAAATTTGGTATGACGTTAGGGAGTATGGTTGAGTTTGAGCAAAATGATACGCGTTTCGATTGCCGTATAACGGGCTTTTTTTACGATTATGGCAATCCCAGTATATTACTGCTGACATTGGAAAAACGGCAGCAAATGGCCGCGCTAAACAGTGATTATTTGGGGTATGCCATTCGCCTCAATAATCAGACAACACTGGCCGCTTTTAGTGAACGGTTAATTGACGAGTTCAAACAAGACAGTACCGTTATTGTGCCCAATAAACGCTTTAAAGAATATGCCAATGCCTTGTTTGATGACACATTTGTGGTCACCAAAGCGCTCAATGGTTTTATTCTCGCTATTGCACTGCTAAGTCTGTGTACGAGTTTATTGAGTTTAAGTGCTAATCAATTAAAGCAATTGATTATATTACGCAACTTAGGTGTCACGCAGCGACAGTTATTAATGATGAAATTACTACAAACCGCCGGGGTGGTCAGTTTTACGACCGTGTTTGCTATTCCGCTTGGCTTTGCACTGGGCTGGGCATTATTAACCTTTGTGATGCCGATTGCCTTTGGTTGGAGTATTCATTTTTATTTAGATGGGATGAGTTTATTCGTGACCTGCTTAACCTTGGTTGGCGTATCGATTGTCTGTGCCTATTTGCCGATTCGTAAACTCATACATTTAGACGCTAGGAGTGGTGAATAATGTTGAAAGGGCTATTATATCCTTTGTTACTGTCTTTTTTAGTGTTTTTGTTATCTGCTTGTCAGCCTGAAACACAAAAACCGACCTCATCAGCGTTTCAAATAGAGAGTGGTATTGCGGTTAAAAAAGGAGCTCGGCTGGTATTTCCCAAAGATCATGGTATTCATGCTGAGCAAGGCATTGAATGGTGGTATGTGACGGCAAATGTAGAAAGTGATACTGGCGAAACCTTTGGAGTGCAATGGACACTTTTTCGCACTTTGATGCCGAGTCATTTGCATTCACGCTGGTGGGATAATAACCTCTATTTTGCGCACTTTGCGATGCAGCACCAGCAAGCGCATGTGGCGTTTGAACGGTTTGGTAGAGCGGGGCAAGCAGAGATAATCGTTTCACCGTTTAAGGCTGAGATTAATGATTGGCAGTTAGCCAGTATGACAGCGCCTTTTTTACCACTAACACTCACTGCGGCGCAGGAAGACTATCAAGTGGCGCTGACGTTAAGTGACAGCCCTATGACATTACACGGAGAGAATGGCTATAGTCAGAAAACCCAAGGTGGTCATGCTTCCTATTATTTTAGTTACCCATTTTTAAAGGTAACTGGCGAGTTAACGTTTGCCGGTAAGCGCTATCAAGTTACTGGCAATGCATGGTATGACAGAGAATGGTCCGCCAGTTTACTTGACAAAAGCCAATTAGGTTGGGACTGGTTTAGCTTAGTGGATAAACAAGCAGACGATAAGGGCCTTATGTTGTTTTGCATTCGAGGAAAGGAACAAGGTTATGACTATTGCAGTGGCACACACATTGCAGCTAACGGCGAAGCGAGCGAGATTGATAGAAAGCGTATAAAATTGACCGTGCTTGAGACAGTGACATTAGGTGAGCGTCAATATCCTCGTAAGTGGCAACTTAAATTGCCGGGTAGCCCAGCGATCATCATAGAAAGCATTACGCAAGACTCTCGTAATCAATTAACCTTTCCTTATTGGGAGGGGAGAGTAAAAGCCACAGGAGGCTTTAATGGTTTGGGTTATGCAGAGCTAACGGGTTATTAAAGTAATATGATTTTTTCTTGCAATATATGACCATTTGATAGCGAATATTGGTACCAGTTTGTTACTATATTTCATTTTTTATTGGGATGACTATTTTTAATTGGGCTGCCTATTGGCAGTTAATTTTATTCACCATACACTCAAAATGACTTGTTGCCAATGTGAGCAGATGACTAATGAGTGAAACAAAACAACGTTCAAAGGAAAAAGCCTGGGGTTCGATAAACACTTGGTGTTTAGTTAAATTGTATTGGCAATCCGATCATAAAAAGAAAGCGTATTTTTATCTATGTACCTTACTATTATTGACCTTGTTTTTAGTCGCCATGAATGTTGCGGTAACTTATTGGTATAAATATTTCTGGGATGCGATTCAGGAATATGACAAAGCCTTGGTGCTGAAACTCATACTTGTTTTTATCGGGCTTGCGGCTGTATATGTGGTGACGTCGGTTTATCAGTTTTATGTACAAGCCCGATTTGGCGTACAGTGGCGAGCATGGTTAACTGAATATGTGCTTGATACATGGTTAAAAGGGCAAGCTTATTATTATATTGAGAACTTTGATGAATACACCGATAATCCCGATCAGCGTATTCAAGAAGATGTTAATTTATTCGTGAGTTTAACCACATCGATATTTCTTGGTGTGGTGAATGCAGTGGTGACCTTGTGTTCGTTTATTACCTTATTGTGGATGTTATCAGGTCCATTAGCTATCAATTTGGGTAGTATGGGGGTTTTGCATATTTCGGGCTACTTGGTATGGATTGCGCTCATTTACAGTCTTGTGGGGACTTATATTACCCATAAAATGGGTAAGAAGTTGATCCCATTAAATTTTGAACAGCAGAAAAAGGAAGCTGACTTTCGCTTTAATGCGGTGCGTATTCGTGGCAATGCAGAAAACATTGCTCTTTATCAAGCTCAGGGTAAAGAAAAACAGAGTATTTTACAGTCCTTCAATCAGGTGATTGATATTACTTTGCGAGTGATTAATCGTGAGAAAATGCTGCTTTATTTTACCGCAGGCTTTAATCAGATTTCGATTATCATTCCCTTGCTTGCTGCATTACCTATGTATTTTTCTAAAGCCATTGAAATTGGTGGAATACAGCAAATTTATTCTGCCTTTGGGCAAGTACAAAGCTCCCTATCATTTTTTATTAATGCTTATACCGATCTGGCTCAGTGGCGTTCGGTTGTCATGCGATTAACCACTTTTATGAATAAAGTGCAGGAAGTGGAAAACACTTATGCTAATGATACCCTCTTTAAACGGAAAGAGCATGAGGATACCAGTATCGTTGTGACAGATTTGACGTTGAAAACGCAAACCTGTCACACCTTATTTGATGGCTTGAATATGACGTTTGACGCCAATAAACACTATGTCATTAAAGGCCCTTCAGGTGTCGGAAAGAGTACCTTTATTAAAGCATTAGCGGGTATTTGGCCTTTTGCCTCAGGTGTGGTGACGTTGCCAGAAAATAAAGTTGTGATGTATTTGCCACAGCGGTCTTATTTTCCGTTAGGGACGTTACGGCAAGTATTAATGTATCCAGACGTGCCCAAGATCAGTGATAAGGAATTGTGTGATTTATTGGATAAGGTTGGTTTACCACGGCTGAAAGTTGAGCTCAATAAGATAAAGAATTGGAGTGAGATTTTATCTTTGGGGGAGCAGCAAAAAGTGGCCTTTATTCGAGTGCTTCTCTGTCAGCCTGATTGGGTATTTTTGGATGAAAGCACTTCGTCATTGGACAAAGGTAATGAACAAATGCTCTATCAACTGCTCAATACTGCACTGCCTCATTGCACCATTATTAGTGTTGCACATCGTGAAAGCGTGGCCGATTACCATGATGAAATTGTGTATTTACAGGCGTTAGAAACATAAGGGTTAAGAGCTTTTGGATAAGCAGGTTCTGGGCTGCATATCTTCTAATTGCAAAGCTAATGAGAGTAATTGACTTTCTTGTCCATATGCGGCGGCAAAATGAACGCCTATGGGCAAACCTAATTGACTCATTCCTAAGGGTAATGAAATCGCTGGCGCGCCGGCAATATTTTGAAAAACAGTAAACGCTGAGTGTTGTTTTAACCTTGATAAGGTCACATCAAAATCACTATTGGGACCAATGTCGCCGATTTTAGGAGGAGGCGTGCCATTAGTTGGACTTAATATGATATCGAATTGTTCAAATATTTTGGCATAGTGATCTTGGTAATGGCGTAGTCTTTTTATTGAAAAAGGATATTGAATACATCGATGTAAGAATAACTTTTCTAATCCACGGGTGTAGTTTTCTAGTTTTGATGAGGACCATTTATTCAATAATTTGAGCCTTGAGGATTGATTAATCAAACAGGCAAGAAAGCCATAATGTAGTTCCAAGTCCTGGAATATCTTTTGGGGATAAGGACATGAAATAAATTCAATGTGATGGTTAATTTTTTCGCATAAACGGGCAGCATTCAGTGTTGCAGTAATACATTCACTGTCACTGAATTCACTGTTTGCGTTATCAATGAAAACAGCAATTTTGAGTTGCTGATGCGTTTCGATCGTAACTCGGCCAATGGGCGGAAGAGAGGGGGCTGTGTAACCTTCTGCGCCAAGGTAAAAGTGAATCGTATCTCTAACACTGCGAGTGAGCACGCCTTGGCAGGCTAGTTCTATGGGAGATTGACTTTCCGGTGGTACCAGTCTTCCTCTTGAAGGCTTTAATCCGATTAAACCGCAACATGATGCTGGTGTTCGAATAGAGCCTCCGCCATCATTACCATGGGCAATGGGAACAACGCCAGCTGCGACCAATGCAGCAGAGCCGCCTGAAGATCCACCGGGTGAATAATGTATATGCCAAGGATTGAGAGTATTGCCGGTTGCTGATGATTCTGTGACGCTCGTCAAACCAAATTCGGGAAGGGTGGTTTTGCCTAGTATACTCATACCCAGAGACAGGTATTGTTCAACGAAGGGAGAATGATTGTTTGCGAGTTGTGGCACAAAGGCTCGAGTACCGTGCCTTGTAGCCAAGCCTTTTACCTCTTCACAATCTTTAATGAATGAGGGCACCCCATGAAATATCCCTTTATTTTCCTTAAGGTTGCTTGATTTGATAATAGATTGTTCGTCCAACAAAGGGGAAACAATGGCATTGAGTGTGGGGTTGACTTTCATTGCTCTTTCTAGGGTAGCGATTTCGGCTTCTTCAGCTGAGATGTCTCGCTTTTTGATGAGTTCAGCAATGGCGGTGGCATCTAAATCGGTGAGAATATCATCACAAAATGCAGAGCAGTGTTTAAATTGGCTAGCAATAGGATCCATATTCTTGTTGAAAAGCAGAGAATAATATTCAGTATAGCAAACCATTCTTATGTCACTGGCCGATGAAGGCACAGAGGAGGGACAAATGCACCCTTAATATTTTTTAACCTTTTGTATTATATTTTTTATTTGAAATGATAATGTTTTTGGCGGTTAGCATTAGCGCTATAAGGATAAAACATCATTTTTAATTGATTGAATAAGGTTTTATTTACTGAGTTTCATTTACCATAAACTAAACTGTGTTAAGTATGATAATGATGCGTTAGCTTTAAGGAGCCAAGCTAATGGACAGTAAAGTGAGGCATGATAAATGGCGCGCTCAAGAATACGCGAGTGTGTCAGATATGCAGTGGCGACAAGCCATGGAAGCGTTAAGGCGTTGTGATTATAGTGAAAGTGATGCCATTCTCGATGTTGGTAGTGGTGATGGTAAAATCACCCGTTATGTGGCCGAGCATCTTTCCCATGGAAAGGTAATTGGCATTGATTTAGTCAAAGATATGGTTCGTTTTGCTCAAACTCATCATGCTGATCAAGCTAATTTGAGTTTCTTGCAAATGAGCGCCGATGAAATCGCATTTGATCAGCGCTTTGATATTATTTTGTCGTTTAGTTGTTTGCATTGGGTCGCAGCGCAAGCAAAAATTTGGCATGATTTTTATCAACATCTGACATCCAAGGGAAAAGTCGTGTGTGGTTTTCAAGTGGACCATCAACACTTTTGGGATACTGTGTTTGAGCATCAGCAAGCTCCTCAATGGCAATCTTATTTTTTGAATTTTCAAGATCCTTACCATCACTTCACGTTAACAGAAATGGTGGGATTTATCGAAGAAGCCGGATTTTATTTACCAAGGGTGGATGAAATACATCATGTGGAATATTTTGAAACTCAAGATAACTTGACGGCGTTTTTTCAATCTTGGGTACCCCAGTTTAGGCATCTTGGATCTTCAGTAAGAGGTGAGTTTGTTAAGCAGGTAATGGAAAGTTATATGAGTAAAATTCATTATAAAATGCGGGAGAGAGCGGGCGTACGTATTAAGCGCTATATTATTGAAGCAGAAAAATAGCAAGAAACCGCTGCTGGTGAGAGGGAGATGTAAAGTCATTTTTATGGCTTTAATTGTTGAATAATAACAGTTAATAATATTCAGGATGGATAATGTCAACAGCAATAGCGAATAAGAAAAAATTTAATACCATGTTTTTTATAGAAATGTGGGAGCGTTTTGCTTTTTACGGGTTTCAGACACTATTCATGCTATTTATTACTCAGCAGAAGTTACCCTCTGAAGAAGCTTATATGGTGTTTGGGATCTTCACAGCCTTGTTATATACCTCGCCTGTGATTGGAGGGCTACTTTCTGATCGTGTTATTGGATTAAAGAGAGGCTTATTGCTGGGAAGTATTATTTTAATTTTGGGCTATTTCATATTATCTATTTCAGTAACAATGAATATGATTATTATGGCATTATCATTGATAGCAATAGGGAATGGTTTTTTTAAACCAACACCTTCTGCTATAGTGGCAAAAATATATGGTCAAAACGCAACACAGTCCAAAGTGGCATTTACTTACTTTTATATGTCTATTAATATCGGAAGCATTCCCGCATTAACCATCACCCCTTTAGTTGCTTTATATGCCTCATACCATTTAGCTTTCTTTTTATCTGTACTGGGTATGATATTTGGGCTAAGTAATTATTTATTTAAACGTCATATATTTGATGATATAAACAATGAAATGGATAAAGCACCATTTATGATTACAAAGTGGATGATTATATTTGGTATAGTAGTATTACTAATTGTTTTATTTAACGTCATTCTTCATTATGTTAATATATCATTTTATGCATTGCTTATTTTTAGTGTTTTTATCTTTTGTTATCTATTTTTAGCCAATAAATCCTCTCCATCAAAGTCAGTTAAATTTAAATTTTATGTTGGTATTATATTATTACTAGAGTCGATTGCATTTTGGGTCATATATAACCAGATTTTTTCAACGATTTTGATGTTTGCCGATCAACATGTGAATTTATATTTACTGGGGCTCCAACTAAGTCCTGGGAATCTGATTATTGCAGAAGGTGTCGCTATTATCGTATTGAGTCCAATCATTGCGAAGGGCTATGCTATTTTGAAACGAAAAAATATGAAATTAACTGCTCCATTTCAATATGCTATAGGCCAGGTAATCGCAGGAGCGAGCATGTTGGTATTAGTGGTGGCAGGCATTTTCTTCTCATATCAAGGCAAGGTTGATTTATATTGGGTGGTCAGCGCCTTGGTCTGTTTTGCTATTGGAGAAATTTTAATATCGGCATTTGCTTTATCTATGGTATCACTTTACTTTCCTAAAAAAATGAATGCATTTTGTTTAGGGGTGTTTTTTTTAACGGTCGCTATTGGTGGCGCAGTGGCGGGTAAGCTGGCAGCTTTATTTGTTGCGACATCTCATCAACTGACTTTAGAAAAGAGTTTAACGATATACGTAGAATACTTTTTATGGTTAGGTTTAATTTCGGTGGGGCTTGGCTTGTTATATTTACTGATTGCCATTGTTATTCGCAGGCAGGCTCATCGAGTGCAAGTGGATATTGACTAGTTGTTTAGGGAATTGCAATAAGCCCATTCAATATTAGTGGTCTTTTGAGTCGGTACTGACTTTTGAAATGTTTCAAGTTATTTTATAGGGATAAAAAGACTCATGTTACCTGATGACTAGCTTCTAACATCCGCGACCTTCATGGATAGTGGTACTGTTTGTTAATGCAGGAGTCATTAACGATATTGCTAGCTGTATGTTGAATTCCTCAGACAGCTCACTTCCTTAATAGTCTTGGTATAAAACGACACTACCTGAAGCGATGGCGGCTGTGAGGCAACAATGCCACTGAAGACCCTGTAAAAATGGGGTTATAGATGAGGTTTTGAATGTGGCAAAGTGAATATTTTATGTTGGTAACAGAAGGCTTCTTTAGGAATATGCTGCAGAGTGTGTTTATGTTTCAGTACCCATATTGAGATTTGTTAAGCCTGCATAAGCAGCTACTGTTAAGGTTATACACCTGCTTGTACCATTTCTTTAATTTTTACTGCCTTTTCAAAATGATCCAATTGATGAGTTTCAATCCACCATCTAGCGGCTTCCATTAACATATTGGGGTTGTCATTTTTATTTTTAAAAAAGGCATAGAAAGACAAGCCAACATCAGCGCCTTTCTTTTCTATTTTTTGATTGCAAACGGCAATGATTTTATCTCTCAACGCTTTTCTCAAAAGAATGCTCCTTAATTGGTTGAATCGGTAGTTGAGTTTGAGTGTTTCTTAATCAAGCTGCGCTCATTCTCAATAATGGGCTGTGAGTTGTAACAGGATCCAATGCTCCAACCAAGCGTTGAGGCTGTAAAAGTACCACAAACAGAATAAACCCATAAGCTCGCGATGTGCGGTCACTTAGGAAATATTTCATAATATGGCTCGCTAGAGCCAATAATAAATCGGGCAATGTGTATTAAGGATCCCCAATACGTCCTTGTCTATTTTTTGTTATACGAATATAGTTAATTCACTGTATTATATAAATTTATCATGCTTTAATTCGATGGGCAACTTTGAGATGCGAAAAACCTTCTTTGGGTTTGATGACTCGTTTGATTATTTGTTGCGGCAATGGTTAGGTGTTTTTTACCATTGAGCTAATATTATTTATCGTATTTAGGTTTCTACCTGTCGCTTTTTGCCCTAAACAGGCTTCGATATTGGCCACTAGCTTTGAGCGACCGATACCGTTCGGTGCATATAGATAAAAAATATTGCCTTTGACTGTGTATTGCTCTGTTTCAGCTAAAAATGTATCAATTTTTTCCTGAACTAACTCAATATTATTTTGGCAGAAGTAAAAATGAACACATTTTCCATCACATTCATTAAACGGATTATGAATGCTTGACTGAACAAAAGTGGATTCAGTGAATACAAAAATCTCTGGCGTAAAGCCGTAATGGTTCAAGACAAGGCTTTGAATATTTTTTGTTGGATTTGCTGTACTTTTTAAGACAATATTGCCACTTTGAATATATGAAGATACACTTTCATAATTAACTTTTTTGAGTTGTGCCACAAAGTCTTTCATTGGAAGTAAGTTATTACCACCTACATTGATTCCTTTCAATAATACGATAAATGTTTGCATCAAATGTCCTTATATGCTGAATTTTAGGTGAATGCGTATATGCATTAAGCTCACGCGTTACTGACGCTGTTTAGTCAGTAACGCGACTAATGATTAATAGACTGTATTTTATATAAAATACTCGTTATCGAACAGAGGTTCCTGCCTAAGTTTAGGGGGTTAGATAGACGGATGATGCATAAAGGGGATATTTGGCGTTAGAAAGATCAATTGTCTTTAATCAATATTTCAATACCATTGAAAGTTAATGCTCAATGGCATCTTGCTTTGTATTCTAACCAATGAAGGGTATTACCCACTAAGACGATACTCCCTGAAGCGATGGCGGTTGTTGAGGCAACAATGCCACTCAAGGCCAAACAAAAGATGGGCGTATGGGCGAGGTCTTCAGTGCGGCAGAGCGAATATTTCATTTTGACTTTTTCTTCTAAGATTAATTTCTTGGTGACGGTATAACACGCTTCATAAGGGGGGTGATTGGGAGAGACTTTGGGTAAAAATACACATGAGGGTAACAGTAGAGTAAATGATAAAACGACAGTGGTACGAATAAACACGCTTTTCATCCTGTAATCGATCAACTTGTAACTATAATCTATTTAAAATATTTTCCTCTTATTGAGTTGGTGAAGCTATTCAACTTTAATCTAAGTTATTGACTTTGATATGCATACTTTTTTGTTTGACTCGTTTACTCAAATAAATCTAGTAGCTTAGCTATCAGGTTTTGGGAACAACTCAATATTTAGCAAACAATATTTGTCAATACACAGGGTTATAACCCGGTTGGGCGTGAGCTATTTTTCTTCATTAAACGGTGGGTTGCTTTTGATACAGCTAAGCACACTATGAGTATCAATAGAGCGGACAGTACTATTAATGTCATAATGTGTTTAGATAAGTTGGCAACAAAAATTAATTTGTATATGAAGTGATTAACTTCAGGGAATTGATTGATAGCAAGGATGATATTGATATTCTCAAGCACATCAAATAGGGCTATGACAAAAGGGAGTAACGCAATATATTTCAGTGTTGAATGGATAACATGGCATGATTTCATTAACTCAATAAGCAATAGTGAGTAAGCAAATGCGTAGATTAATGGAAATACCATATCGACAGTCATTTCATTTAAACGGTAAATCTCCAGACCAGTCAAACTTATTGTATTAAAAAATCCTTTTATGATCTCGGGGTTAAGTGAAATTTGCACATCAAGAGGCTCAACGGTCGAAGAGACTAATGGATACACGAAGAATAAAATAGCAGCTTGTAGTATAAAGTTTAAGATAAGAAATACGCCTGCTTTTTTCCAAGAAGAAAATGTGATTAACCCGTTCAAAATGACTTTCCTTGTATTATTTATTGGCATTGTACTTACGTTAGGTGTGTGCACTTAGTTATTTCATTTATCAAGAGTAGAGTGAATAACACGACTTCACAACTTATTTAACTAGGGTTAAGGATCCAGTGGTTTAATTTAATTGAGGTGAGTACCGCTATTCATTAATCTTTAAAATCATAGAATAAGGCGATTTAGATGCGTGTTTGACACTTAGGGCTGGCTTTGCAGTTTGATATATGATTTTATATCTTTACGGTAATGTATTGCTGTAATTAATAAAGCCACTTAATATTTATGTATATTATGGAATCGATTTTTTAATTTTATCAGTTTGGGAGTTTGAGGCCTGATAGAGAAAATCGATGTTATAATTAAGGTTTAGGGTAAAGAAATGGATGACAGTTTTGTCCTGGTTCATTACGTATTCACCTCTATTTTCTCAAAATGATAAATCTATTATTGATATGAAAATATTAGGGTCGATAATGACTTTTATTTCAATTTACTGTTAAGTGCAGTCATATGCTAGCCGATTTTACCAGTGATAAGGATGTTCCTTATCACTGGTAGAGGGTAATATCTTTAGATACAAACATTCATATTATATTTATTGACACTTAAATCTCTTCCAACCAAGACAACTCTAACGTTGCTGTCTTTTATTAATGAATTAATTAAAGCTTCATCAACTGGAACATGGAATATAAACCGAGGGATATTGGATAAACTGTTTATCGCTTCAGACGAGTACTTAGGGTTATCAAATTTACCATATTGAATAGCTAATGCAGTAACATTACTAAAGTAATAAACAACTTTATACACTTTAGCGACAAAGCCAGAAAATATATTATCTGAGGGGAGTAACCCTACAGCTAAGATAGTGTTAAACCCAGCATTAGTATATTGGGATAACTTTAAAGGGTTAGAACCTTCTAAATAAATGCGATTACGTAAATCCCCTTGAGCGGTAATATTTTTTAAACGGGTGATGGCTCTTTTTGTTTCATCGGCACTTAATCTATCTAGATTTTTATAGTCAAACCAGAAATAATGATTTTTACTGGTAGCGATTAGCAACTCATTCAGAGTGAGTTTTTTTTGATAAATATTCACACCATTTTTATCTTTTTTTGGCCTATCATGAGATACAATAAAGTCATCTAATTTGACATCATAATAAAAATCAACCTCTCCACCTATAGCACCTAATGAGAAAGCACGTTGAAAACTCACAATACTATTTTGTTCTTTTCTATTTTCATACAAACCACGTGAAGCCCATATTTTATGACAGTTTTGATATGTACCAGTATAACTTCTTTGAGATAATTCTTTATTTACATACCAATTTATATATATACTTAAAGCTGTTAACACAAAAGAAATACAGAGTAATATTTTAAATTTTTTCATAAAAGAATACATCATTACTGACTTAGTCGTTAAAAACGGTATTAAATAGTTTTTTGAGATTATATTCTCTAAAATATCGATATACAGCCTGTTTTTTTCTTTTTATATATAATTTAATTTCCTTTTTTAACATAATATTTAATGACGATTTTATTTTTATTATTTATTTCAACAAAAGAATCTTTAGTTGATAAACTTACTGTTATTCGGCCATGATGAACTGAGTCTTATGTTATTGAAGTAAGCTTGTAAACTCAACATAGTCAATATTCATTTTATATCTCCTTGTTTTTATATACTGTATTTGAGGTTTAAGGTTTAAGGTTTAAGGTTTAAGGTTTAAGGTTTAAGGTTTAAGGTTTAAGGTTTAAGGTTTAAGGTTTA
>NZ_CANMWS010000019.1 GCF_947501665.1 uncultured Shewanella sp.
TGCGCTTAAAAAGAGTGTAAAAAGCATCATGGATAATTACCCATCAAAATATACGATAACTTTTAGTTAAGCACTTATAACTATTTAAATCTGTGGATTTTATCGAATCATTATCGCTAGTGAGTTTTTTTAGTCTATTGTAAAGATGAATTACATTTTCGCAGTCAATTAAATACTCTCTTTTTTGTTTTCTTGAGTTGGGTTGGGTAATGGGATTCATCCAATAACACCCATAACTAGCATTTTGTAGTTGTGCATTTCTAAAATAACTAACTCTATTCCAATCTGTTGGCATTAATTCAAGAAGTAGAGTCAATTTATTAGAAAAAATAGTGTTAGCAATCCCCATCCCATGAGGGCCAACAATTTCTTCTGCTTCACTAAAAAACAATATTTGCTCAGATTTACTCATCTCACCTGGGTCGATAACAGTAAACCCCATTTTTTTAAATTTATCAATTATTTCATTTTCATTTAAAATTTTCCTTTGTGTTGCATTTTCTCTAGATACAAATATTTTTTTTGGTGGTTTTTTAGTTGATTCTATATTTTTATTTATTATTTCCTCTCTTAATAATTTTGAACTTTTTAGATACCAAGTTGAAGGTGTATGTAAGTGACCGAAAGTTATGAAGCTTGGAATGATTATTTTTTCAACTTTGAACCATGTATTGGGTAATTTAATAATGTTTTTTACATTGACCCCTATAGTTGTTAGTATTTCTTCTAATTCGGAATTGATTTTTGGTACAATAAATATCAACTTATCAAATTCATACGAGCTTTCTTTTAATAATAATATTGCTGGTAATGTTTCTCTGTATAAGTGATCTATGTTATCGAATATATAAAGCCAAACGAATGTTCCTTTTAACTCTAGATTATAAGGTACAGAGCTTGCAGGTTTTATTAAATCATCTTCAAGTTTTATTTCACCTTGACTTTTAAGTCTAAACTTAGCTTCTTCACTTAGGATATTCCATACATAAATATCTTTAGTGAACATAGGCCAGTATCTAGGTAAACCTTTAGGTTTTGGACCAACTAGTACGTCTGATAACTCAGAAAGAAATATAGGGTGAGTTTCGTAACTAGAATTGAATATATCACCTAGATTATTTTCATTCACATCATCAGCAGATGAAAATACACTTTCAATATTGAAATGTAATAATTTTTTATCTTCGAACTTAGTTAACTTAGCAGATACTTTATCGTATTCATCAGTTTTTCTTAAGTCAAATGGTTTAAACCAGCTTTCCATACATTATATTACCTTGTTAATTTTCTAAGAATACTATATTTTGAATCTTTGAAGAATGTTTTTGGTTGTTTTTTTAATTTTTTTAACTTTTTCATTGTACGACTTATTTCTTCTACTTTTTCAATAGTCATTTCTTCTAATTCGTTATGAATTTTTTTTGATATTATGGGTTTTTTATTTTCCACAAGAGGGATTAGCGGGTATTGTCTTAATTTTGATTCTAAAGATAATATCCCACTTTTATGTATAGATACTAATTCACCTTCTAGTGAAGTTACCATGAAATCTTCATATTTTATATATTCTGATAGATTTAAAGTCCCTTCGACATTTTTTTCTTTTACATCTTTTATAAAAGAATCTATATTATTGTAGTCATTTGTAAAGCCATAGCCTCCGAAAAAAGCATTACCAAACTGTAACGGTTTAAATCCATGGAAAACAGATTCTAATAGCCCTTGAGAGCAGAGCCCTGCGACATAATCAGCTTGCAAAAAAAGTGATGAAATATCAGAATCCTCAGTTATAACTAGTTTGTTTCTTTCTTCTTTTGTTAGCTCTTCTTGAGCCCATGCTAATATCATATTCTTTGTGAATGAGTTCTTTACATTATTTTTTTTATGTTCCCAAGGATGAGCCTTAAATACAACATTAAGTCCTGACTTGATTGATTTTTCTATAAAATCTTTATAGAAATATATAGGGTTTAAATATTCATTTGCTGTTTCTATGATAGAGAAATCATTAACAACTTGGCCAATAAGCGCGACTGTTTTACCTTCCGTAAAGTCTAAATGTAGAAAATTACCAGTTTTTTTTACATTTCTGTTTTTGCTTAATAAAACCTTATTGATGGCTTTTATTCTTTTTCTATCGTTGTCATTATTATTCTTATCGTTATTTATATATAAATGCTTTAAGTCGCTTGAGTTTGCAATTGGTGTGTATCGTTCTTCAAAATAATACTCATTTCCTGTAAAAAAATGTTCCATTACAACTGGGGTTGTTTGTGAATGTTTCAATGTCTCTAATAAAGTTCTATTATAAATTTGGCTGCCTGAAAAAATTAAAGCATAATTGTGTACTTGGATGCTTTCTAATTTTTTTTTCCAATAATCTATAAAGTACATTGTTGCAGAAAAGCAGTTTACTACGGTGTTAATACAAACTTTAGACATTAATTCAAGCTGCTGGATATCATCTTTTTTTGTGGTGAATATATTATATTCGATTTTAGGTAAGAAATAACTTAATAACTCTGCTCTTGCTATTCCCCAAATATTCTTACCTTTATATGTAAAGTTAAGTTTGTCTTTTGTTGATAGTGTTTTAATTTTACAACTATATGGTGATAATTCTTTTTCTTTTGATTTGTAATCACCATATAATGCTGACCATGAGTTAATGTCATTGTTCTTTGTTATTTTTAAATCATGGCGAGAAAAGAAATCAAATAGGCTCTTAAAGTTTCTTTCATGAAAATGAATAGTATCGGGAAGAAATATTTTCAAGTTAGAGTAACTCATTTACAAATTGTCCTGTATAATTCAAATTGTTTTTCAGTGACGTCTTTCCATGTTAAAGCTTTATCTGCATGCAGGTATGCTTCTTTTTTTATTTTTTCTTGAAACTCTCTGTCTTTGGCAAATCTATTAATATTCATCGCATCTAAATCTGGATTATCTGTTAATAATATTCCACGAGTATCATTTAAATAGTCTGCAACCATACCAACTCGTTTAGCTATTAAGGGAGTGCCAGTTGATATAGCTTCGGGTACATTAGCTGGCCCTCCTTCAAATATACTGGGTACTAAAAGCGCATCTAAAGAATCATATAAGCTTCCGAAAATTTTATAAGGTAAACGTTCAAAAACTTTGGCTTGAAAACCAAGATCTCTTGCTTTCCAACAATCTTGAGTTCTATCTTTCCCTACAAATGTAAATTTTATAACATTCCTATCTAAGCGCTTCATTAGATCGTATAGAAGGGCTTCACCTTTGACTTTTCGCCCATATCTTTTTGAAACAATTCCTAAGTTTACAACCTGCCTGAAAGGTTTACTTTTAGCATCAAAAATATTTTCATTATAACCATGGGGGATAACTATAGTATTACTTATTCCTTTTTCAGTTAAAAACTTCTTTTGAAGTGTATTCAAGCAGATAATTTTGTTTGCTTGTCTATATTGCGATTCAAAGTTTTCAAATAGATGCCATTTATCATTATCATTAAGATCGTGATGAACTGTAACAACAGAATTTTTTACTAGTTTTTTTTCCAAATGTGGACGATGATAATGATATACATCACAGCCTTCAGTTGGTTTATTAGAGACGATTATTTCATCTTCTTTATTACTATATTTACGACTATAATTTATCAAGTCTGTGAAAATACCGCTGGATAAGTCATTAGACATAACATGATTTAATTTCAATTTTGTTTTCTCTATATTGGCATTGAAGTAATGTTATTAGTGTTGGTTAGTTATTGAAAAAACTCTAAAACACCTGTGATGTGTTGTGAGTCATTTAACACCACAAGATGTTTAATATGAGATTCCCGCATTAAGTCTTCACCTTGCTGTAATTGAGCATTTTCACTTATTGTGACAGGGGTTGTGATTGGGGAGCTTGCAATCATATCTTGTGCCATGGATTGTTGCAGTTCCATACCGTTAACTAGGGCACGACGTAGATCGCCATCTGTGATCACGCCGATGAGTTTTCGATTATTATGAATAATCGCTAGACCTAAGTGGGATTGGGTCATTTGCATGATGACATTTGACATGCTGTCTGTTGGTGAAACCAGTGGCAGATCATGCGTGATCATGACATCGCTTACTTTGGTGAGTAAGCGCCGCCCTAAACTGCCACCAGGATGGTATTTAGCAAAATCTTGTGGTTTAAATTGCTTTTGCTCCATTAATGCCACAGCCAATGCATCACCTATTGCCATAGTGAGTGTGGTTGACGTGGTGGGCGCTAAATTATTGGGGCAGGCTTCTCGTGTCGAGTCAATTAATAATGTGGCTTGTGCATGTTTTGCCAGAGTGGAGCCTTGCTTACCTGTAATGGCAATGATTTTATTACCAAAGATTTTAAGGGATGGAATGAGCTTTAAAATTTCGTCACTTTCGCCACTGTTTGAAATTAACATGACAACATCATTGTGAGTGATCATGCCGAGATCGCCATGAAATGCTTCGCCGGGGTGCAGGAAAAATGCAGGTGTACCCGTAGAGGCTAAGGTTGCTGCTATTTTTCGGCCCACATGTCCCGATTTTCCCATGCCGCAGATGATAATATGGCCAAGGCAATCATTCATTAATGCTAATGCTTGTGTATATTCTTTGATTGAAATATTTTCAGCCAGCTGAGTTAGTGCTTGGCTTTGTTGATTAAGGGTATTTTTAATACTCTGCATTGTTTCATGATGAATATTGCTGTCTGGCGTAACTAAATTGACAATATTACTTTGCATCTTGGCAATTCCTTTGCTGAATAAATAGGGACAATAACGGCTATTTTTAGTTTTTTTCTCATCGACTTTTTAACTGTACTTATATCGCCAATACCACTGCGGCCGACATGGCGATTTGGAAAATAATTTGGGTGATGTCTTTGGCAAATTGAAAGCCTTTTTCATCGGGTTTGGATAACACAAAAATTTCATCGCCGGGGCCGATGAGCCTGCTGTCATCAAGATCATCATTGACGGTAATAAAGCTGCCATTGGGTTTCATGATGAGTACGTTCATGTCATCAATGTCTTGATTGCTACCGCCGGCTTTGTTAATGAAGGTTTCAATATCCAGTTTAGGATTGTAGGCAATGGCGGTGGGAAACATGACTTCACCATGAATGATCACTAAGTGACGTTTGGCTGGGATCACCACGCGATCCCCTTGTTGTAAAATAATTTGGCTAACGTCGTTATTATCGTTTAATAAGACTTGGCCTTTAGGGGTTACTTGGCGGGCTTTTTCTATCCATTGCAAAATGATTTTTGCTTCGGCAGCTCGTAGCTCTGCCGCTTCTTTGGTATCGGAACGTTTTGTGAGTACGCTTTGCTCAAGGGAAGACAATGAGGCTTGCAGCATGTCATATTGTCTTTTGGCCACAGAAGGTCGGTAAAGTTGCACTGCTGCTGTATTGGATAACGCGGTAAATTGTGTTTTGTCCAGTAAATCCTTAAGGCTCGCTCCCCAAGGAAGGACTGTTTCTTGGGCAGAATTATGCTCGCCAATCACATCGACGCTGATGGTTTGGGCTCTGAGTTGAGAGCTGATTTTAATCAAGGCACCCGGATTGACTTTCACATTGGCCGCCTGAGCTAAAGTATATTGCTTGGCATTCACCGCACGATTGCTACTGCTGGGTAAAGGTAATGGGGCCATCTCTGTTTTTACTGCTGAATTTGTAGCTGTACTCGCTACTGTATCCGCAGCTGTATTCGGTGATGTATCTTCTTCGAATGTTTCAACCGATGGGAGAAGGGGTGATGTATCTTGGTCGGCTTCGATGACCGTAATATGGGTCGCCCGCTCATCTATGATCACAGCATTTAAAATACTTTTTAGCGAGGATTGTGCATTGAGTTCGTATTGTCCATGAAAGCCAATTTCTCCTTCTAGGCTCACTTCCCCTTGTTTGGGACCAATAAAAATCACATCACCGTCTTGAAACTGCAGGGATGGCATGATGCCTTGTTGTAAAAACTGGTATAAATCAATTTCGGCTAAGGTGCGATTATGACGTTTAACTTGAATATTACGATAACTGCCGATGTCTTGACGGATCCCGCCTGCCTGATCGATAAAGCGAAGCACACTGTCAGCGCTCTGACCTGGATACAGCCCAGGCTTGACCACCATGCCAGCGAGAAACACTTTAACTTCTTGACTCGACATGAGTGACACATACACTTCTACATTGGCTTTGTACACGCGTTTTACACTGTTCAAAATGACTTGATTGAGTTGACTGTTGGTGATCCCAAGTACTTTAATGGGACCGACTTTAGGAATAAAAATATTACCTTGTGGATCCACGGTGACGGTTTCTTGGTAATCGATGGCCCCCCAAACTTGGATCAGTAACTGATCGCCTTGTGTAATCGCATAGTGCGGATTAATTGCCGAAAAGGCAGTTTGTTTAAATCCACCTTCAAATAGCCAGTTTCCATAGCGTTGCGTGACATGTGTATCGCTAATACTGGGAGTGAGCTCAGCGGTAGGATCCTCTTGTATGCTGGCAGCAATGGTATGAGCACAAATACAATATAGACTGATAATGCACATGACAGTGCGCAATAGGGTATTCATTCGCGATGTTCCTTGATGATGGCAATCATTAAACGGCCAACTAGATACAGTAATAGGAGTACAACAAACCAAGTAATGATGTTGTAGAGGCGTTTAGGGTAGAGACTGTCTTGGGCGATTCTTGGGTGCTCAATAATCAATAAATGCTTTAATTGGTTAAAGGCATCTCCCCGTATTTGTTCAAGGCTGATAAGTGACGATTGATATAAATCGGCGGCCAATTTTGCATTGAGTTCAATATCTTTAAAATGAAGGTTCACTTTATTGAGCGAGGGCTTATCTTGTTGTGTGAGCTTTTGTTTTTCTTGTGTTAATTGTAATTGTAGCGCGTCGATTTGAAATCGCTTGGCAATGATTTCGCTGGCATCATTTTGCATGTATGCGCTTAATGATTTGAGTTCGGCTTGCTGAGTGATTATTTTCGACTCTAATTTACTCATGGCTTCAAGTAAGGCTGTACTTTGTTGCTCAGGATTAAATAAGTTGAATTCATCTTGAAAGTCAATGAGTTGAACTTGTTGCTTTTTTAATTCGTTATAGGCTCTTTTGACCTCTTTTTCAGCATATTGCAGTTGTTGTTTAGCCATGCTTTCGCCTAGCTGGTTAATAAAATCGGCACTGATGGCCAGTATTGCTTGGGTGGTTTGCAGTGCAAAATCAGGCTCAAAGGCTTGTACTTCAATGGTTAAAATCTCTGACATTTCATCGTAGCTGATCTGTATATGCGCTTTAAAATAGTCTAAGTATTCTTCTTTACTGCTGTTTGATGAGAGCCGACTGATGATGTCCCAGGTTTTTGCTTGGTAATGTTGTTTAAGCGCTATGCGAGTATCGAGTGCAAGGGCCATTTCAGGTGAGCGAATGTATTCTTGTAAAATCAGGGCATCGCGCATACTGACAGAACTGCCTGTAATCGCCGCCAGTCCCATGAGTGGGATCGGGTTATGATCCGCTTGTTTCACCACAAATTGCGTTTGACTGACATAGCGTGGCGAGGCGATAAGGCTAAAGTAAATGACAATCAGTAAAGAGGCCACAATGACTAGTGCAAATGATCCTAGCTTTGCCCTTGTTTGGTAAATGGTTTTTCTGGTGTGTATGTAGGCTTTAGAATCTGCGAGAAATAGTTTGGGATCTCGGCGTAACTTGCGTATTTTACGTTCCACTTGACTGAGTCTTGGTGGCGTACTTTTGCTGTGTTGTGCTTTATTGTTAAGAGTACTTGGCATAATAATCAGTTTACATAGGTATGATGGTATTCATTGATGGCATCGCTCAGTGTGTCGAAGTACAGCAAAGATTGCTGTTTAATAACCAGACCCGCTTGGCAATGACGTTTGAGTTCGTTTAATGAGTGGCTCACCATAATGAGCCGAGTTTGGTTAAATTTTTCTTTGAGTATGGCTTCACTTTTTTGACGAAAACTCGCATCGCCAACGGCGCCAAGTTCATCGATAAGCAGCACATCAAAATCAAAATCAAAGGCCATAGTGAGGCCAAAAGTAATACGAGAGCGCATACCGCTGGAGTAATTTTTGACTGGCTCATCAAAAAAGTGCCCAATATCGGCAAAATCTTGCACTCTTCGCTCAATGGGTAAGGTGTGTTTATAGCCGTGTATTCTGGCCACAAAACGGACATTTTCGCGTGCACTCATTGACCCTTGAAGTCCGCCTTGTAGGCCTAAAGGCCAAGATATATTTAATGGCGAATGAATATGCCCTCGAGTGGGGGTATCCGCGCCGCCTATCATGCGAATGAGTGTGGACTTGCCTACACCATTAGGGCCGAGCACGGCGATATTTTTATCTATAGGTAAATTAAGGCTGAGATCTTTAAAGACAAAATGACGGCCTTGTTTGGTGGTGTAAGATTTGCTGAGGTTATCAAAATATATCATGAGCTGATAAACCGTTGTTGAAATAAATGAAACGTGGCCAAGCCAATACTGATACTGATGAGTGCGCAACAGCTTAAGTAGTGCCAACTGCCAATGGGGGATTCATAGGCATAAAAAAAACCGGTTCGACTCAGTTCAATAGCATGAAAAATGGGATTCCAATCAAATAAGTACCAATACTGCGGCGGGATCATCACTGCACAGAAAAAAATACCTGAAATAAAAAATAATGGCTGAGTGATAATTTGAGTTAACTTTTTACTGTCTGACCAATAAGTGGCAGCGGTGCAAAGCAGTAACCCCAACCCGATAGTGAATATGATTAATAATAAGCTTGCGCCTATTACTTCCAGTAAGTCATCTGGCCAAGCGTCAAACCCTAGCCAAGCCATAACACTAAAGATAAGGCAATAAACCACTAAGAAGGTGGCAAGTTCAATGATAATCCTTGTCATAACAGGATCGATGGCGGTGACTTGTCGGTAGCTTAATAAGCCTTTGTTCGCTTCAATAGCGGCACTGAGTTGTGTAAGTAATTTTCCAAAGAGTTTAAAAGGTAAAATACCGGTAAAGAGGAAAAGGGCCACAGGAATATTGGCAACACTTGAGCGACCGATTAAGGAAAATATAATACCCAGAATAGCGGCTTGGGCAACAGGTTCAGCAATGGCCCAAAAATAGCCGAGTCGATTGCTACCAAACCGAGTTTTTATTTCGCGCATTAACAGGGCAAAAATCACATCTTTGGTAATTTCCCAGCTGTTACGGTGAGGGCGGGTGACGTCCAATTTCAATCCCTTGTATAAATTTTTAGTGTTTTTGTTTTAGTATTCATTGGCTATTGTCGTTTTTAAGTTATGAGTGAATAGTGACACTCAATTTCTTTTTCTTTAGGCATAGCTACCGCACAAAGTTAATGGCTCTTTGAGTGCCGAAAATAGGGTGACGTAGAGGAAGCTTGAAGACATTAAAGCGCAGCGGACCACATCAGCATGTCAGGCTGAAGTCTGTCCAGTGTGAGGCTTTAATTGTGTATCGAGGTGGAAACGGGATGACCAACTCAATGTCCTTATTGTTACTTCTGTCCGTTTATTGTCCGTTGTCTATCCGTTTAATGCGGATTGGGTTATTGAATAGAGAATGCAAAATTGGGTAAATTCCATATTTTTTACCCCATCAAGCATGGTTACTAGAATAGAGTTAGACTTTAGTGGTGTCAACATTGTGCATACTTAAATATTACAATTTGGTCGTGTGTTTTTTATTTTTACCTCTTGTTTAACACTCTGTTTTTAAAATGTTTATTTTTTATTGTGACTTGTGTGTGAATTAGTGTGATTACATTTAACAATCTTCATGTGGCATTTCTCTTACATTAACTATATCCATTATCTGCTTACTTTTCTCATATTAGACTTACCTTCAATGACTGATAGCTAAATCAAAATGTTAATTTTATCTCTATCTTGAAGTTGTACTAGGATAGGTATAACGTTGATGGATCTTTATTGATGCGGGTAAGGAATAGCATGAAACTGGAAATGATTTGTACGGGGGAAGAGGTATTAGCGGGGCAGATTGTTGACACTAATGCCGCTTGGTTTGGCAATGTAATGATGGAACAAGGCATTGAATGTGAGCGCCGTATTACTGTTGGTGACAGGCTTGAAGATTTAGTGGCAGTTTTTCAGGAGCGTAGTTTAGAAGCTGACGTTATTTTAGTGAATGGTGGGCTTGGACCCACTAGCGACGATCTTTCAGCAGAAGCCATGGCATTGGCTAAAGATGTTGGGTTAATTGAAAATACGCAATGGCGACAACGGCTTGAAGACTGGTTTTCTCATCACAATCGACCCATGGCGCACAGTAACCTGAAACAAGCTTTGTTACCTGATACAGCCATAATGATTGATAACCCTGTGGGCACCGCCTGCGGTTTTGCGGTGAAATTAAATCGCGCATGGTTGTTCTTCACGCCTGGTGTGCCCTTTGAGTTTAAGCAAATGGTGACCGATCAATTTATTCCTTTTATTAACAATAAATTTGATTTAACGAGTCAAGTGGCATTGAAAAAGATGCTCACGCTTGGGCAAGGAGAGTCGAGTCTGGCTGATAAGTTATCCGATGTTAACTTACCCACAGGCGTGACTTTAGGTTATCGCTCTTTTATGCCCTACATAGAGATTAAATTGTTTGCTCGAGGGGAAGAGGCCATTGCACTATTACCCAAGGTTGAAGCACAAGTGATGGCTTTATTGGGGAATGCCATTGTGGCTCATGGAAAAGCCAGTCTCGCTGAAGAAATTCATTCGACACTGATTAATTCAAGCAAAACCTTAAGTATTGCAGAGTCTTGTACTGGAGGCATGATAGCCAGTCAACTGGTGGACTTTGAAGGGAGTTCGGCTTATTTACAGCAAGGGTTAGTAACATACAGTAACGAGTCAAAAGTGAAAGTGCTGAATGTGAAACCAGAAACCTTGGATGATTATGGTGCGGTATCAATACCCACAGTGGAAGAGATGGCGATAGGCGCGAGAGCTATTTTAGACAGCGATTATGCGTTAGCAACAAGTGGAATAGCGGGCCCAAGTGGTGGCACTGACGATAAACCTGTTGGTACGGTAGCGATTGCACTTGCGACGAATAAAGGCGTTTATAGTCAGATGATTAAGCTGCCTAGGCGTTCTCGTGGTTTAGTTCGAAGTTTAAGTACTGCAGTGGCTTACGATATGCTAAGGCGTGAGTTAGCTGGTGAGGCGGTTATTGTGGATTACAGCTCTATAGGGCGTTTTAGCAAATAGTTTGCTGTTTTTGTTTTCAATGAAGCAACACATAAGATAAACAGCAGTGTTAACGCTGCTGTTTATCCAAACAGTATTAGTCACTAAAAATGAGCGATATCTCTCCAGGTTTGACTTCAATGCGTTTCGTCATTTTTGCAATAAGTGCTTGTTTGGTGTCATTCGTGTCAAGCACATAAACAGGTTGTGTTGATAAAAATTGGGTCAAATAATGCATTAATTGAGGAGAGAGAGGCTGAATGAGCTTCTCTACTTTTTTATTATCCGTGGTCAGCTCAACCAATTTTAATTGGTGTAAATAAACACTGTGCTTCTCAACATCATACCAAGGTTTAGCTTCAAATTTAGCGTATAACTGCGCATCAAATGGCTTTAAAGGGTTATTAATGGTGATATGGGTGGTCGCTGATACGCCCATAGTATCGGGTTTTTCACCGAGTTTGACTTTTATATCACTGATGCGCATTTCCATGCCAAGCATCTGATTGCCTTGCTTCTTATCATAAGTAATTTCTTTTGATAAATAGGAGGTTAATTCACTTTCACTGACACTATATTGGCTTATGCAACCGTTTAAAAACAGCAGTAATGGTAGCAGTAATAACAGGGGAGATGAGATTGATTTCAATGTGTGGACCTATTGGTAAGGCATTTTTACGCAGTTTATCATATCCCTTCCCTAACTTAATACGTTAGAGAAGGGATAGCAGATTAGCCTGTGTTTCGCATTCCTGCGGCCACCCCAGCTATGGTTAGCATGAGTGCTAGCTCTGCATTACTGGATGGTGCGTCTTGATTGCGAGTACGAGATAGCAGCTCTGCTTGTAAAAAGTTGAGTGGATCGATGTAAGGATCTCTTAACTCAATGGACTTTCTATTCCAAGGAGTGAGCGTCATTAAATCATCTGACTGAGTCATCGATAATATTGACTCGACACCTAAGGTTAGCCTTTCTCGTAATGTTTTTCCTAAATGGTGCAAATGTGATGGCACTAAATAGGTATCGTAATATTCGGCTAATTTGGGCTCAGCTTTGGCATACACCATTTCAAGCATTGAAATACGGGTTTTAAAGAAAGGCCAGTTTTGCACCATATCTTGTAATTGTGTCAGCTCACCTCGCTCTGTTGCAGCATGAATAGCTTCTCCTGCCCCAAGCCATGCAGGTAACATTAACCTGTTTTGTGACCAAGCAAAAATCCAAGGGATCGCCCTTAAGCTCTCAATTCCGCCGTCAACTTTGCGTTTTGCGGGGCGGCTACCTAAGGGAAGTTTACCTAATTCAACCTCTGGCGTCGCGGCACGGAAATAATCAACAAAGTCGGCTTCTTCACGAACGATGGCTCGATAAGCTAGAACAGAGTCTTTGGCTAATCGTTGCATGCTTTCACGCCATTGAGGCTTGGGCTCTGGAGGTGGTAATAAAGTGGCTTCCATGACGGCTGATGTGTATAAGGCTAAACTCTGTACGGCTAATTTGGGTAAGCCAAATTTAAAGCGGATCATTTCTCCTTGTTCGGTGACCCGCATACGGCCATCGACAGAGCCTGGCGGTTGGGATAAAATCGCATCGTGGGCTGGCGCGCCGCCTCGACCCACAGTACCACCACGCCCATGAAATAAGGTTAACTTTATATTGGCCTGCTGACAAATAGCAACCAATTGCTCTTGAGCATTGTATTGTGCCCATGCGGCAGCCATGACACCAGCATCCTTGGCAGAGTCAGAATAGCCTATCATGATTTCTTGATGGCCTTTGGTGTAGCCTCGATACCAATCGTTAGCAAACAGGGCGGTAATACAAGCTGCGGCATTATTTAAATCATCTAAGGTTTCAAATAAAGGCACGACACGCATTGGGTGCGGACAATCCATTTCTTTGAGTAATAATAATACCGTTAGTACATCTGATGGTTGGCTTGCCATTGAGATCACATAAGAGCCAAGGGCTTGCTGCGATTGCTGTGCGATAAGTTTACAGGTATCTAAGACTTCGGTCACTTCAGCTGAGGGTTGCCATTGGTGGGGAAGTAATGGACGTTTATTGGTCAATTCTCGCAATAAGAAAGCTTGTTTTTCATCTTCAGTCCAATGATTAAAGTCGCCCATGCCTAAGTAACGGGTGAGTTCAGCAATGACATCCGCATGGCGTTGAGCATCTTGTCTGATATCCAGTCTGAGCATGTGTACGCCAAAGCAGGCGATGCGACGTAAAATATCAAGGAGTAGCCCGTTTGCGATGAGCTTCATGCCACAGTCAGATAAGCTGTGGTAGAGCAACATTAATGGTTGTTTTAGATCGTCGTTATGCCATATAAGCTGGGTATCATTGAAGGTCATTGGCTGACCATTGAGTCTAGATTCTAGAAAGTGTTGTGTATTTTCTAACTGACTTAATAAGGTTTTCAGTACATGTCGGTAGGGCTCTTTGGCATTATGTGTGTTGGCATTTAGCGCATCATTAGCCTTAGGCATCGACAATTCATCGTATAAATTATTGAGATCTTTTAAATAGAGTTTTACTGCGCAAAGTCTGTTTCTGTCCAATACTTCTTGAGTCACGGTGGCGGTGACAAATGGATTACCATCTCTATCTCCCCCCATCCAACTGGAGAATCGAATTGGGGCAATATCGATAGGCAGTTGTTCGCCTGTGCGCTCTTCAACTAATGTATTGAGCTGCCTTAAAAAGTCTGGAATGGCTTGCCATAATGAGGTCTCAGCCGTGCATAATCCCCAACTGGCTTCATCGACTGGGGTCGGTCTGGTTTCTCTTATTTCATTGGTGTGCCAAATTTGGGAAATTAATTGGCGTAGACGCAAATGATATTGCTTTTTTTCTCGTTCGCTTACCTGTTGATTTTCTAAATTGCTTAAGGTGTCGACGATACCGGCGTACTTTTGAATAAGCGTGCGTCTTGATATTTCCGTTGGATGGGCTGTTAGGACTAAATCAATATCAAGATTCTTGAGGCAATCGAGCATAGATTGGTGGTCAATATCACTGTCGAGCATATGATTTAAGACTTGTTCAACGGGATCGGGGACACACACAAGTTGATCGCAATTATGGCTAATTGTATGGAATTGTTCGGCAATATTGGCCAAGTTTAAAAATTGATTAAAGGCTTTAGCAAAAGGAACCAATTCTTCGTCGGGAAGGGCGTTGAGTAAGGTGAGCATTTCTTCGCGTGCACCTTCTTTTCCTTGACGAGCGCTTTTTGCTAAATGACGAATTTGTTCAATTTTATCAAGAAAGTCGTCACCGAGATCCGTGCGTATTGTGTCACCTAAAATTTGCCCTAAAGTGCCTACATTTGACCTTAAGGATGCGTACATATCTACCATAAAAAAGACTCCAAGCACGTTAATATAAAGTTATTTCAATATAAGGGTCCATTGTTATTATTGTTGTTATTTTGTTGGCGAATAAAATTCGCGAACTCATCACCATACCGAGAATTGAGGGGCTGGGTCAATATGAGGATATTGACTCATTTTAAATATTGCTATTTTAGCCGCTATCTTTGTTGGGCTTTCTACTCATCGCAGGCTAAATTAGGTATGCCCTTCCGCCTTGATATCGATAAAAATATCGGCATTTAGCAAAAAGTGAACTAAATAAAACAAGATTTGTAGTTAATGTATTGATTTTAATTGTAATTTAAATAATCTGTGATACTCATTATTTCGAGTTCAGGTTAAATATAGTCTTTTTTGATGAGTCTGGAATGTTTGAATGTCGTTGATCTTGTCTTTATTCATTATCGGTGATGATTGAGAAACCACACCGATAATGTCAGATATTGCTTGAGTAAAATAAGTTATTTTACTCAATATGTTATGCAAAGCTATTTCATACACGCATGATAAATAAGGTCTTTTATTAAATCTTTTGTTCGGTTGATATAATCGAGATCTAAGAACTCATCAGGCTGGTGGGCTTGATCAATACTGCCTGGGCCCAGTACCAACGTTTGGCAACCAAGTTGTTTGATGTAAGGCGCTTCAGTTGCATAATTAACAACTTCCGCTTGGTTGTTTGACAATTTTGAAACAATTTGTGTCCATGGATCGTCAAGCTGACCTTCAAAAGATTCTGAAGCAGGGTAAAGTGGGGCGACTTCTATACTCCCAGGATATTGATTGCATACTGGGGTTAAATATTTTAGGACGAGCTGTTCAAGCTCTTCTATGGAGACACCCGGAACAGGGCGAAGATCGATATGCAAATCACAACAACCACAAATACGGTTTGCAGCATCACCGCCATGAACGTGACCAAAATTCATAGTGGGGTAGGGTACGCTAAATGCGGCTTGGTGATAATGCTCGCTGAGGAATTGTTTTAGTTTTAATAGCTGAGAAATAACTAAGTGCATAATTTCGATTGCATTTAGACCCTTGCTCGGATCGGAAGAGTGACCACTCCTTCCGGTTACTCGAATACCTTGTGTTAAGTGCCCTTTATGCATATAAACAGGCTTGAGGCTAGTAGGTTCGCCTATAATGGCATAGTCGGGGGCAATGGACTTGGCTTCAGCAAAGGCTTTTGCTCCATTCATTGTGGTTTCTTCATCAGCACTGGCGAGAATATAAATGGGGCGTTTTAATTCATTGAGTGGGATTTCTTTTATTGCTGCCAGTACGAGAGCGAAGAAGCCTTTCATATCACAGGTCCCTAATCCGTACCAACGATCATTTTTTTCCGTGAGCGTAAAAGGATCTTGGCTCCAACGTCCTTCATCAAAGGGGACAGTATCAGTATGGCCTGCGAGCAGTAACCCTCCTTTTCCTTGTCCTATTTGAGCGAGAAAGTTGTGTTTGTCACGGGAATTAGCTACGGCTTGGTTTTGGCATTGAAATCCAGCATCAGAAAACCAATTACTCAATAAATCAATGACTTTTTGATTACTCATATCTAATTCGGCTTCGAGAGCACTAATAGAAGGTGCAGCGATTAGCTGGCTAAAGCAGGTTTTAATGTCTGGTAAAGTTAGCATAGTTCATCTCTTTTAAAATACATATTCAAATATATTGCATAAATAACTAATTATGCTAGTCTAGCACTTAGCTAATATCAGTACCATATTCGGTGGCCTTACAAATGAGAGTAACCCTATTTCACTTAATGTACAGTCTAGAGCAGCAGCTTTACGATTTAGACCTTCAGCTACGACGATAATCCTTTCAGCTAGACTGTGTATTAAGGCGCGTGCTGAGTTTACATTCGCCTCATTTTTATTACGTGTTATTTTGAGAAATCATTTATTATGAAAAGCATAGCTATTATCGGTGCCAGTGGTTATACCGGAGCACAAATAACCGCACTTATCCATGAACAAGCGACCTTGTCAATCCAAGGTTTGTATGTGTCAGAAAATAGTTTAGATAAAGATAAACCGTTAGGTGAACTTTACCCTAATTATAGTCATATTACTCAAGCGCTATTACCGCTATCTGCGGATGTTAAAGATAATATTGTGACGCAGTGTGATGCTGTTGTGCTGGCAACGGATCATAAAGTGAGTTTGCATTTGGCTGCATGGTTTTATCAACATGGATTGGCAGTATTTGATTTAAGTGGTGCTTATCGTTTTAGTGACATTGCGCAATACCCTAAATGGTATGGTTTTGAACATGAATACCCTGAGGTGTTAGCTCAAGCAGTGTACGGCTTAGCAGAGTGGAATCAAGAGAAAATAGCGCAAACCAGAATGATTGCGGTGCCGGGGTGTTACCCAACGGCATCACTGACTGCTTTAAAACCATTAGCGTCGTTGATGACATCAACACTGCCTGTTATCAATGCGGTTAGCGGTGTGACGGGGGCCGGAAGAAAAGCACAACTTCATACGAGTTTTTGTGAAGTCAGCTTAACACCTTATGGTGTTTTGGGTCATCGTCATCAGCCAGAAATAGCGACTCATCTAGGACAAGAGGTCATTTTTACGCCTCATTTAGGGAATTTTAAACGGGGTATTTTGGCCACGATTACGGTTGAATTGAAACCGGAAACTCAAATTGAAGATATAGAAAAGGCCTATGGTGTGTATCAAGACTCGCCCTTAGTTACGGTTAAACAGAATCAATTTCCTAAAGTGGATGATGTCGTGCATACGCCTCATTGTCATTTGGGATGGAAATATGATGAAAAAAACCATTACCTTGTCGTATCCAGTGCCATTGATAATTTAATGAAAGGCGCGGCTAGTCAAGCCCTGCAATGCATAAAGATTCATTATAAGCTTTAACTTAATGAGCGGAAGAGAATAAGTCTATGTCAGTAACGAATATTGAAACTCAACTTGCAAAAAAGCCGCCTATGGTCCTTAAAGTGGGCGGTGCATTATTACAATGTGAAATGGGTATGGCCCGTTTAATGGACACGGCAGCTAAAATGATAGCCAATGGACAGCCTTTGATTATGGTGCATGGTGGCGGCTATTTAGTTGAAGAGCAACTGACTGCCAATGGCATGACCACCGAAAAGTTAGAGGGGTTGAGAGTGACCCCAGAAGAACAAATGCCTGTGATTGTTGGTGCACTTGCGGGTACGTCAAATAAACTTTTACAAGCTGCTGCCATTAAAGCGGGCGTGACGTGTGTGGGGATGAGTCTGAGTGATGCTAATTTAGTCCATGCGAATATCAAAGATGAGCGCTTAGGTTTGGTGGGGGAAGTGACGCCCAATGATGCGACCTATTTGGATTTTATTTTATCACAAGGCTGGATGCCCATTGTGAGTTCAATTGCGGCAAGTTCAAATGGCGATTTACTCAATGTGAATGCCGATCAAGCTGCCACGGTATTGGCGAAGTTAGTCTCGGGTGAGTTGGTATTGTTGTCTGATGTGTCGGGGGTGCTTGATGGAAAGGGGCAATTAATTGCCAGCTTAAATGCAATGCAAATTAGTGATCTGACTAAGCAAGGCGTCATTGAAAAAGGGATGAAAGTGAAAGTAGAAGCCGCGCTTGAAGTGGCTCAAGCAATGGGCAAAGCCGTGCAAATTGCGTCTTGGAGAGATGCAGAACAATTAGCCGTATTGAGTCAAGGTGGTTCGGTTGGTACGCAAATTCAACCATAACGTCTCCATTAATACCGTCAAGGGTAAGAGCATGAAACATTTATTATCGATTAAAGAATTAAGTCAGCAACAACTCTTGGATTTGCTGACGTTAGCGAAAAACATTAAAGCGAATCCAGCTCAATATAATAAGGCGCTTGAAGGAAAAAGCGTGGTGATGTTATTTGAAAAGCCATCACTGAGAACGCGTGTAAGTTTTGATATCGGGATTAATAAATTAGGGGGGCACTGCCTCTATCTTGATCAGCAAAATGGTGCATTAGGTAAGCGGGAGCCTGTTTCTGATTTTGCCGGCAATATTTCATGCTGGGCTGATGCCATTGTGGCCAGAACATTTTTACATTCGACCATTGAATGTTTAGCCGAACATGGCAGTGTGCCTGTGATTAATGCATTATCGGATCTTTATCATCCTTGTCAGGGATTGGCTGATTTTCTCACTCTTTCAGAAAAATTTGATGATATCAGTCAAGTGAGGTTGGCTTATGTTGGTGATGGAAACAATGTTACTCACTCTTTGATGTATGGCGCGGCTATTTTAGGGGCTCATTTGACCGTGCTGTGTCCACCAGGGCAATTTCCTGATGGGCAAGTGGTGTGTGAAGCACAAGCACTTGCAAAGGAACATGGCGGAACATTAACCATCACATCTAACCTTGATGATATCAACAATCACGATGCCATTTATACTGATACTTGGATTTCGATGGGTGATAACGTTGACTTGAGTGATATTGAGGCTAAATTTAAGCCCTATCAAGTCAATCAAGCCATGATGGAAAAAGCGGGGGCACAATATTTTATGCATTGTTTGCCTGCTTATCGTGGCGTCGAAGCCAGCGCAGACGTTGTGGATGGTGAAGGTTCATTGATTTTGCAGCAAGCTGAAAATCGCATGCACGCTCAAAATGCCGTATTAGTGACTTTACTGGCTTAAAGAATAACTAGTTGAATAATTAATAGAATTTAGGAAAGAACATGTCTACTGAAAAGCAATCTCCTAGCGTTAAAAAAGTCGTATTAGCGTATTCTGGTGGTTTGGATACTTCTGCCATCGTGCCTTGGTTAAAAGAAACTTATGATAATTGTGAGATTGTCGCGTTTTGTGCCGATGTGGGGCAAGGCGAAGAAGAGCTTGAAGGCTTAACAGAAAAAGCCTTAGCTTCTGGTGCGTCAGAATGTCATATCGTTGACTTAAAAGAAGAGCTGGTTGCAGATTATATTTATCCTACTATCGCGACAGGGGCGATTTATGAAGGCACTTATTTATTAGGAACCTCCATGGCCAGACCTATTATTGCCAAGGCGCAAGTGGAAGTGGCACGTAAAGTGGGCGCTGATGCTGTGTGTCATGGTTGTACGGGTAAAGGTAATGATCAGGTGCGTTTTGAAGGCTGCTTTGCTGCACTGGCGCCAGATCTAAAAGTGATTGCACCTTGGCGTGAGTGGTCAATGGTGAGCCGTGAAGACTTATTGGACTACCTCGCTGAGCGTAATATTGCCACGACGGCATCGGCCACTAAAATTTATAGCCGTGATGCGAATGCTTGGCACATTTCTCATGAAGGTGGTGAGCTGGAAGATCCATGGAATGAGCCGACTAAAGGCGTTTGGACCATGACGGTGGCCCCTGAAGATGCGCCTAATGAGCCTGAGTATGTGTCATTAAAGATAGAAAAAGGCCGTATTACAACGGTGAATGATCAAGCCCTTAGCCCCTACGCTGCATTGGTTAAATTAAATGAAATTGCGGGTGCACATGGTGTGGGTCGTATCGATATTACTGAAAACAGATTAGTGGGCATGAAATCACGTGGCTGTTATGAAACGCCTGGTGGTACAGTGATGTTTGCAGGATTAAGAGCCATTGAAGAATTAGTATTGGATAAAACCAGTCGTGAATGGCGTGAGCAAGTGGGCGCACAAATGGCGCACCTTGTTTATGATGGTCGCTGGTTTACGCCTTTATGTGAGTCTTTATTAGCCGCTTCTGAGTCGCTTGCACAATTAGTTAACGGTGAAGTGGTGATTAAACTGTATAAAGGCCAAGCTCAAGCTGTTAAAAAGCGCTCTCCTAATAGTCTTTATTCTGAAGAGTTTGCCACCTTTGGTGAAGATGATGTGTACGATCAAAAAGATGCAGAAGGCTTTATTCGTTTGTATTCTTTATCAAGTCGGATCAGAGCATTACAAACTAAATAAAGCGTAAGTATGCTTGTGTCTATTATGGCTCAAGCTTACTGATTTATTAAATAAATCACTGTATCAATGGCAGTGAGCGTAACAGATTAATAGAGGGCGTTGTCATGGCATTATGGGGTGGAAGGTTTAGTCAAGAAAGTAGTGCATTATTCAAACTGTTTAATGACTCACTACCCGTCGATTATCGATTAATTGAACAAGATATTGTCGGCTCGATTGCCTGGGCGCGTGCCATTCATCAGGTGGGGGTGATCACCTCGCAAGAATGTGAGCAGTTACAAGGTGCGCTAAATGAACTGCTTGAAGAAGTCGCTGATAAGCCTGAGTTGATTTTACAATCCGACGCTGAAGATATTCATAGCTTTGTTGAGCAAGCGTTAATTGAGAAGGTGGGTGATTTAGGTAAAAAGCTACACACTGGTCGTTCGCGTAATGATCAGGTGGCCACGGATCTCAAACTTTGGTGTAAAAAAGAAGGTCAGCAATTGCTGGTCTTGTTGGCTCAACTGCGCAGTGAATTAATTTCGCTTGCTAAGCGTGAATTAGATGCTGTGATGCCTGGATATACCCATTTACAACGCGCACAACCTGTGACCTTTGGCCATTGGTGCTTAGCTTATGTGGAAATGTTTGAACGGGATATTAGCCGTTTAGAAGATGCACTTAAACGTGCCGATACTTGTCCTTTAGGATCCGGCGCATTAGCGGGGACGGCTTATCCTATGGATAGAGTTAAGCTGGCAAAATCGCTTGGATTCGCATCACCAACGCTCAATAGTTTAGATACGGTTTCTGACAGGGATCACGTGGTTGAGATCTGTAGTGATGCCAGTATTAGTATGATGCACTTAAGCCGTATGGCGGAAGATTTGATTTTCTTTAATAGTGGTGAAGCAAACTTCATTGAATTAGACGATCAAGTGACTTCTGGCTCTTCTTTAATGCCACAAAAGAAAAACCCAGATGCACTTGAGCTTATTCGTGGTAAAACAGGCCGTGTTTATGGCAGTTTAATGGGCATTTTGACCACAATGAAAGCTCTGCCATTAGCTTATAATAAAGACATGCAAGAAGACAAAGAAGGCCTGTTTGATGTGATGGACTCTTGGTCTATTTGCCTTGAAATGGCGGCATTAGTGCTTAATGGTTTAACGGTTAATCGTGACAGAGCCCTTCAAGCTGCGCAGCAAGGTTATGCAAACTCGACTGAGCTGGCGGATTATCTGGTGGCTAAGGGAATGCCTTTTAGAGAGGCGCATCATGTGGTCGGTGAGGTGGTGGTGGCCGCAATTGCGAAACAGCAACCACTTGAAAACTTTCCATTAGCCGAGTTACAAGATTTTGCTGACATTATTGCTGATGATGTTTATGGCTGTTTAACGATAGCGTCTTGTTTAGCCAAACGTGAAGCCTTAGGTGGCACATCAATTGAACAAGTGACTCAAGCAATTGCCAGTAAAAAATAAAACCTGATTTTATTTTTTATTAAAAGGCGCAGCTTTTAAAAAAGCGGCGCCTTTTTTGTTTTTGTTCGTCATTATGGTTTGTTGATTTGAATATCGATATTTGATTTTTGAACTATATTTGATATTGGCTTTTAATAAAGCATGGAAGGGACATTTTTATAATGTTTCTTAAGTTGTTAATTTCATATGTATTTGTTCTATTTATTAAATACGTTGATGTTGGAATTATAAGGATATAATGATGTACAGTATTAAAGCTTCCTCGATAGCGATAGTGCTTGTTTTATCTTTTTTACCTATGCAAGTACTGAGTCAAATCACATTGGCTGTTCCTGATAATAATTTAACGCCTAATCCCCAAGGGGATATTACAGATTCAACTCTTATTAACCGTAATCCCGATTGTGCTGCTTATGTGGGCAATTATTGGGCAAGGATCCATGATGTTCAGCAGAATGAAATTTATGACAGTTATTTAACCATTACTGCGGATAATAATACGTGTACATTTACCAGCAATAATATTCCACATCATGATGTGGGAGCCAATACAACAACGGGAACGGATTTTTCCTCTCAGGTTGCCCCTAATGTGCTTGATTATGTGCTAACGGTGCCTCGACATCCTAATAGAGGAAATAGAGCAACTTATGTTCGTAAGCAAGGTGGGCGGATCACATTAAATGGGATCATGCTTAATGGAGTCGATTTAGATATGGACTCGGCTTTTTGTTATAATATTGAGTTTACTACTCCGCTTCAAATAGGCTTAGGCACACGGGATCAATGTGGATTATTTGCTGACTGGTACGCTATTCCGGCTGCGAATCCTGATTATGTGGTATTGGATGAATATACAGGCCATTCATTTGCCGGACGATATCATTATCACTCTGATAATCATGGACTGTCGAATGTAGAAGTGGATGATATTTTAGATCCAAATGTACAAAGTATTGATGCGAGTGGTTCTCCCGTTATTGGTTTTGCACCAGATGGCTTTCCTATATATGGGCATTACTTTTATGACGTGGAAGCTGGAGTCACCAGAAAAGCAAAATCAAGCTGGATAACTTATACCACAGAGCGAGAAGCCCTTTTTGGATCGAATGATCCTTTTCCACCTATTTCAACACATGTGAGAGGCATTTTTGTTGAAGATTGGTATTTTCAAGCAGGCTATGGTGATTTAGATGAATGCAATGGGATGACCGACGCTTACGGGAATTATGGTTATTATTACACTGAAGATTATCCTTATGGCCCTTTATGCAGTTTCGGAGCGCCAGATGCTTCTTTTAATATGCCCAATACCGCTTATGATGATGGAGGCGTTAATTAATTTTTCTAACGCTCACTTTTAAATTGGATAAATAAATATGCCGTTAAAATAAGTGTAATTGATTTTGATTTAGCTTCAGATTGTTTATTTCAAATTGACCGACGAGATGATTGGAGTTGCTAATTTGTCTATTAACAACTAAATAACATAGGGGGTAATAAAAATAACGTTAGGGAAGAAATGAATAAGTTTATAGCATGGGTTGGAATGTGCAGCTTAAGCGTTACGGCTGTTGTGCAGGCGGCAGGATTGGCACTTTCACAAATAGGGACGGCAGACAGTGTTGGTAGTGCAGGGGTTGAAGGTGTGACCAATAACCAAGATTCGGCCGCTGTGATCACTAATTCCGCAGGGATCACAGGTGTTAAGGGGTTGGTTTATCAAGTAGGCCTTGAATATCTTGATATTAATCAAAAATACGAAGAACAAAATTCTGGACTCAGTTTAAGTGCATCGTCAGAGATGTTGATTCCTCATTTATCAATGGCAAGTCAAATTGACGAGCGTTGGTATTATGGATTTGCTTTATATGCACCCGGTGGATTGGCTTTATCTTATTCTGATGGGCTGATTGGTGCTGGAGTGATCGATAGCTCTGAAATTACAGTGGTTAATTTGGATGGGGCTATTGCGTATAAAGTCAGTGAAGATTTCTCATTTGGGATCACAGGTATAGCACAGTATGCCAAAATGAAATTTACATTGTCTGCAGGGGATGAATCTTCAGATCATGATACTAATGTGAGTTTTGCTTTAGGTGCGCAATATCAAGTATTAGATAATGTACTAATGGGGCTTACCTATAATGCAAGTGTTCACCATGACTTATCAAAATTACCGGATAGCGTTCTTGAACATGATTTAGTGTGGCCAGCGATGACAGCTTTGGGTGTGGATTACCAAGTAAATCGAGCATTAACGCTTAATGCAAGTTTGAATTGGGAGCAATGGAGCGAATTTGGCGATAGTTTCGATAGAAATTATGACGACACCTTAGGGGGAGGCGTGTCGGCGAGTTATCAATTTACGGGTTGGCGGCTTTTTGGCGGGGTGCATTATGATCAAAGCCCCATTGATGGTGCGGAAAATCGAACCATTGATATGCCCCTTGATGAAACCTTAAGAATTGGTCTCGGAGCTGAATGGAAATTAGAAAGTGATAAATTAATCGGTGTGGCTTATCAATATATGGATTTAGGTCATGGTGATACTGATTGGTTAACGCAGCAATATCGTTTTTCAACCAATAATATTCATTATTTGACTGTTTCTTTTAAAGGCTAGATTTATTTAAAATAATTTAATTGGGAGCGAATCGATGTTCCAGGCGAAAGTGTTTTTAATTATCTCAGTGATTGGTTTATTTCCTATTGCATTATCTTATGGTGTTGCACCACAAACCAGTATTCCTTGGTTATATGGTTTTCCTGTGGATACTATCAATAGTATTCATATTTTTCGTGCTGTTATGGGTTTGTATTTAGCCTTAATTATTTTCTGGATCTTAGGCGCTTCCAATAAAGGCTTAACGTCACCTGCATTATATAGTCTTATTGTGTTTATGTGGGGGTTAGCTGTAGGAAGAGCATTGAGCTTGATTCTAGATGGTATGGCACATTGGCTATTAATCACGTATATGGGCTTAGAAGTCTTATTTGCTTTAGTGGGTATGATGGTGTTGAAAAAGTTTAAACAAGAACAGGCCGAAAAGGCCAAAAAACCGATGGATGACAATGATGAGCGCAATGATGACCGTAATGATATAACGATCTAAAAGGAAGCGATTCAAATGAGAGTAATCACTTGTTTATTTATGGCTCTGTTACTACAGAGCTTATTTGTCTCTGTGGCTTTTTCTAGTACTGATAAACCTAATATTTTGGTTATTTTTACTGATGATGTCGGGGTTTCCAATATCAGTAGCTATAACAATGGGCTAATGGGAGTCAGTACGCCAAATATTGACAGTATTGCAAAAAAAGGCATGTTGTTTACGGATTATTATGCCGAGCCTAGTTGTACAGCAGGACGCTCAGCTTTTTTAACGGGGCAATATCCTGTGAGAACGGGATTACATTCTGTGGGGTTACCAGGGGATCCTGTTGGGCTGACGCCCAATACACCGACACTTGCAGAGTTATTAAAAACACAAGGTTATGTGACTGGGCAATTTGGTAAAAATCACTTAGGCGATCGTGATGAATTTTTACCAACGATGCATGGGTTTGATGAGTACTGGGGCTGGCTTTATCATTTGAATGCCATGGAGTATACCGAAGATCCTGATTGGCCAAAGGGTGAAGCCATTAAAAAGTTTGCACCGAGAAACTTAGTGCATTCTTGGTCTACGGGTAAGGGAAAGCAAAAGATCACCGATGACGGTCCGCTCACGACAGAAAGGATGAAAACCTTAGATGATGAAGTGAATAAACACACGCTGAATTTTATTGAAAAAGCGGTTAAAGAAAATAATCCCTTTTTTACTTGGTATTGTCCTTCAAGAGGCCATGTATGGACTCATTTATCGCCAAAATATGAAGCCATGTTAGGTAAAAATGGTTGGGGGTTGCAAGAAGTCGTGATGAAAGAGTTGGATGACCATATTGGAGAAGTACTGAAAAAGCTTGACGATTTAGGTGTCTCGGACAATACCATAGTGGTATTTACCGCCGATAATGGGCCAGAAATAATGACTTGGCCCGATGGTGGCATGACACCCTTTAAAGGAGAAAAAGGCACGACTTGGGAAGGCGGGGTGAGGGCACCTATGCTGATTCAGTGGCCTAAAGCTATTCCAGCGGGAAAGGTGAATAATAATATATTTAGTGGTATGGACTTTTTACCTACCTTGATGGCTGCAGCGGGTGGCCCTGAGGATTTAGCGAAAAAAATGCTAACGGGTTATAAGGGCTTTAAAGCGCATTTAGACGGCTATAATCAAATGGGAACGTTAACAGATAAGGGGGAAGCTAAGCGTTCTGAAATAATTTATTATGAACGAGATCAGTTACAAGCGGTTCGTTATAACGATTGGAAAGCACATTTTGTTATTCAACCTCACGGTTGGGGGGGAGCGAAAGAAGTATTAAATGCCCCTTTATTATTTAACTTACGGCGGGATCCTTTTGAGCGAGCAGCGGATGAGTCTGGTATGTATATTAATTGGATGGGCAAGAAAATGTGGGCATTTGGTCCTGCTCAAGCTGTCGTCAGAGAGCACTTATCCACGTTTAAAGATTGGCCTGCCGTTTCTTCTGCAGCGAGTTCAGCAGACGATCCCAGTGGTGCGGATGGGATCGGTCGATAATAATTAGCAAAATAAATGGCTTACGTTTTTTGTAAGCCACTGACTTATTCATATTATCACTCGCAATAGTGTCGATGCTATGGCGGGGATATTGCAGATACCTATCTATTGCTTTCTGACTAATTCAAAGCGCATAGCCACTTCTTTTGGGCCTATCACATTGTAACCAATCCCACTCATTTTATTAGGGGTATCCAATTGAAAGTCAAAAATAAGTTGGGCATGGGTTTCCGAAGTTTCAGACAGAATAATATGCTTGTTGTTAATCCCCCCTAATAAAATATCTGTACCGTCCATTAACTTTTGTTTTTTTGCATCATAAGAAGTCCATCTACTTTTACCGGTAATAATGCCATCTGAACGTTGGATTAACTCCCATTCTACTGTCATGTATCGCTCATGAAAGGGTAATTTTTCGCGGATATTAGGTGCTGCAAAGGGTTGGTTTTCACTTCTATCAACGAGATAACTGAATTTTTTGTTTGTGTACCACGTACCTGTAATATTGGTTGTATCGGTATTTCTTTGTGTGGCTTGAGCGAGTGGTGGAATGAGTAATGTGAGTAGAATGACAAAAATAAAAGGGAATTTAAGTAAATTACTTTCTTTCATGTGCTGTCCATGACGTGTTAAAAAGTATTTTAATTATAGACGGTTGAAATTAAATCACATCATATTGAAATTGTTATTGGACCTATGGATTATTTTTATGGGGAGTGTCTCTAATGAGTGTAAAAGGAAAAGCGATCATTTTGGGACCCGTAAAATTGTATGCGATGCCTATTAATTGATTTTCTTGTAAGTTCATATCAAAAGTGACATGAGCACTGTTGTCAGCAAACTCTGTGAGTATGATATGTCCTTGTTGATAAGCTCCTATGAAAGATTCGCTTCCCTCTATGACTTTTTGATTGTTTTCATCATAACTTATCCACTGGTTTGTTCCAGTGATCAGACCGTCTTTATCTTGTTTGAGTTGCCATTTTAAAGTGAGCAATCGCTTTAATAGCTTATGTTTGTCATGTGTTACTGGTGCGCCAAAGGGATGCTCTTTAGTATGTTCAACTAAGTATGGAATAGCCGTTTTAGTTACCCAAATACCAGTGATATTATTGTCTATAGCTTGGCTTAATGGTGTGTATAAATAGACACAAAATGAGAAAACAAGAGCCAATATTTTAGATAACATATTAAAGCCTAGACGGTTAATCGTGAACGGGCCTATTTAGCTTAGTCAGTATTCCACAGATTTAAAAATAAAAAAAAGAATAATCAGTACGCAGAGTGATATTGTCGATTTACGTGTTGATTATTCTAGTTTAACGATAGGCAAAGGCGAACTTATTTACCCCAAGGGTTGCTTGAGTCCTGCGATGGTTTCGCTCGCTTCTCTCGAGTATTCACTGATGGTTTTTGCCCTCTATTGTTTCGCCCAGCGCTTTTTTGTTTGCTCATTGCTTTATAATCAGCTTCAGCCTTAGCACGCATTTCTGCGACTAGCTCTAAGGTTAGCGCTTGAGGTTTACGAGGCATGATACCGTTGGCAAAGCCACGTTCACGAGGTTTGAGTTTAAATTGGCCAGCATTGGATTTTGGCATACGCTTGAAGCGGTACAGATAAAAATTTTCGACGCGCTCTCTAGCCCATTCTGTTTTTTTTAGAAATTTGATACATGCTGGGATGTTAGGATTAAGATTAAAGCATTCTAAACGCAGAGCGGCATATAAAATTTTCCAATCGTAAAAATCGACTAACTCGGTGATCATGGTTTCAAGTTTTAAGCCATGTAATGGATTATTTTGTTGTAGTTCGCTCATGAATGTTCCCAATACCGCAAATAAAAGTGTCAAAATTAAGCTAACTAACTGATAAAGTTATGCGCTTAGAAAATATATCTTAATAACATTTAAGTGCTATTTTCATATTATGTCGATATAGGTTGATATAATAACAATAAACAGTCTGTTTTGCTTCCTAAACCCGCTTAATCCTCGACATATTAGCGATAACTTCTGTATAATTCGCGGCCTCTTATTTAATACTTACGCACATCTTATTCTGAGTTGGCTCGATAATATGCCGTTTTCAGAAAATAGGCCTGTCAGTAAACAGCTGGAACATTCCTTTGATCTCTACCGCGAACATCACAATGCAATTTGGCCCAGAGCCATTATTTGAAAATATCTCAGCCAAATTTGGTCACGGAAACCGTTATGGTTTAATTGGCGCAAATGGTTGTGGTAAATCCACTTTCATGAAAATTTTGAGTGGTGAGTTGTCGCCGACGTCGGGTAATGTTTCTATCACGCCGGGTCACAAAGTGGGTACCTTAAGTCAAGATCAATTTGCCTTTGAGCAATACAGTGTCATTGATACTGTGATCATGGGTGACGCTAGATTGTGGGAAGTGAAACAAGAGCGGGATCGTATTTATGCCTTGCCAGAAATGAGCGAAGAAGATGGTATGAAAGTCGCCGAACTTGAAAGTGAATTTGCTGAAATGGATGGCTATAGCGCCGAGAGTCGAGCCGGTGAGATTTTATTAGAGGCCGGTATTGAAGAAGACTTGCATTTTGGTTTAATGCAGCAAGTGGCGCCGGGTTGGAAGTTGCGTGTGTTACTGGCGCAAGCCCTGTTTTCTAATCCTGACATTTTGTTGCTTGATGAGCCCACTAACAACTTGGATATACACACTATTAACTGGTTAGCGGGTGAGCTGAATAAACGTAAGTGCACTATGATCATTATTTCTCATGATAGACACTTCTTAAACACTGTGTGTACTCATATGGCCGATATTGATTATGGCGAACTGAGGATCTATCCAGGTAACTATGAATATTACATGGAAGCGGCGGCGTTAATTCAAGAGCAGTTGCTAGCGGGTAATGCTAAAAAGAGTGCTGAAATGGACGAATTACAAGATTTTGTGAATCGTTTTGGGGCCAACGCTTCTAAAGCTAAACAAGCCAGCTCACGTGCGAAGAAATTAGAAAAAATTAAACTGGATGATGTGAAAGCATCAAGTCGTATGACCCCATCATTAAGTTTTCAAGAGGGCAAGAAGATGCACCGCCAAGCCTTGATCCTTGAACAACTCGGCCATGGATTTGATGATGAAATATTATTTGAAGGTGGTGAGCTGATCCTTGAAGCGGGTGCTAAGCTGGCTGTCATTGGTGAAAGCGGCGTTGGAAAATCCACTCTATTACGTTGCTTAGTGAATGAACTTTCCCATAATCAAGGCGTGATTAAGTGGTCTGAAAATGCGGCTATTGGCTATTGCCCACAAGACAGTACTGTGGATTTTGACAATGATTTGAATTTATTTGATTGGATGTCGCAGTGGCGTACGCCAAAGCATAACGATCTCATGGTGAGAGGAATGTTAGGGCGATTATTGTTTACAGAAGATGATATTAATAAAAAAGCCAAAAACTGTTCGGGTGGTGAGAAAAATCGTCTTTTATTTGGTAAGTTAATGATGATGGATATCAATGTATTAGTGATGGATGAGCCCACTAACCATATGGATATGGAAGCGATTGAAGCACTCAATAATGCCCTTAAAGTGTTTGAAGGTACCCTTATTTTTGTGAGTCACGACCGTGAGTTTGTCAGTTCATTGGCCACGCGCATTATTGATGTAAAAGATAAAAAGCTGGTGAGCTTTCATGGCACCTTTGATGAATACCTAGCGAGTCAGGATGCGCAGCAAGATCAAAAAGTGGCTTAGCATTTTTTGCTGAAAACCTTTTTAATTAAGGCTGGTGAGTTTACCTTACTGGCCTTTTTTATTTCGCATTTTAGCCTGAGTTCTTTGTGCTTCAGGTGTTGTACCACTCCATATATGAAATGCCCTGAAAAAAGAACTGGTTTCTTCATATCCCAGTAATAGTGCAATTTGTGAAAATGGAATATTAGATTGAGTGATGTAATGGTGTGCGAGCTTTTCTCTTACCTGTAACAAGATTTTTTTATAATTTGTATTTTCATCTTTCAGACGTCGCTGTATTGTCCTTGGGCTGATATATATCCTCTCAGCCAATGCTTGAATGGTTGTTTGTCCACTGGGTAACATTTCTAAAAGTTGTTGATAAACATTATCTTTCATTGATTCTGTTGCATTGAAATTTGATAGGCGTTTTCGTAGTTCTGGTTCAAAAAATTCCCACATTCGAGCATTGCTGCTGATAAAGGGCTTATTCAGATCATTTTGATGAAAAGAGATGACAATATTAGATGAGTGATGACGCGAACAACCAAAAAATGTGCCGTAGTCCTCTGTCAGTAATTGTGTGGAGGGGGCTGAAACAGCATAAGGAGTAATATGCTCTCTTAACGCCATGCGGGCAAATTGAAGTAAGAAAACCATGTCAATGAGGAGCATTGCATCTGGCATGCTCGTTAAGCCTTGTTGATGACTAATATGCACATGACATAATGTTGTAGTCTCTTTTATTGTTAATTTCATCGGACATAGTAGGGGCTTAAATAAAATAATTCGTTGCAAAGCAATACGCAAATTCGGACTGCAGTAGGCGGCAAAAAAAGGAGGCTCAAAAAAATCGCTAGTCATATAATTTGCTGCAAGGAGTGGGAAGTGCTCACTTTTAAATACATCTTCTATGGCATACCAAAGACGTAAATAGCCATCAGTGTTTAAGTAGGCTTCTGTTTGAGAAAATAGATTTGATGGCAGCTTGGCATGCTTTAAAATTAAGGTGTGATCTTTTCCCAATAAGTTGAGTAATGTTTTCCAGGTTGGACTCACAATATAATGTCCTTGTCGAGAGAGGTAGCTGTATTGAGAGGACGTTTGGATCATGAGGGCCTTATTTTATCTCAATTTATTGTTTATTGAGTATATACAAGATCCCCTCAGAACCGTGAAAATTTATAATACTTTATGGTCGAGTAATTGCTGAAAGAAATCTTCCATGGTCTGCTGTAACGGTCGATAATGCATGTTTAAATCTCGTTTGCTTTTATTGTTATCGCCATTCCAAGGAACATTGACGTTACGTGCTATCATTTTACGAGAGAGTGCTTTATTAGCTAATGGGCCAATGAGCCACAGCAGCCATTTAGGTAGCGGTTTACGGGGTAGGGGATATTGATTTCCGTATTTAGGGATTAACGTCTGGGCTAAATCGAATAAAGTGGTGTTATGGCCTGAAATAATATAGCGACCTGTTGCGTTAGCCATAAAAGCGGCTTTAATATGTGCATCTGCCAAATCTCGAACATCCACGACGCCGAGCCCCCATTTAGGGGCTCCCATTTTCATTGTGCCATCACCCATTTGGCGAATGGTATTGAAACTCTCAGACTGTAAATGAAGTTTCAGTCCTGGGCCAAAGACAGCTGAAGGGTTAAGTACAATGAGTTTCCATCGAGATTGATTTCTATAGATGTTCCATGCCGCTTTTTCTGCTAACGTTTTGGAAAAAGAATAAGCTTGATGATGAAGTGACGAGGTTTGGTTCCAGTCGCTTTCAGTAAAAATATCTTGGGGTGATTGTTTTATATCAGCGTTATCGCCAGCAATGGCAACACAGCTGCTGGTTAAGATAATTCGTTTAACGGATGTGATTTGATTGGCGCTGTGTAATATATTTTTTGTCCCTTCCAAGGCGGGTTCAATGAGATCTTTTGAGGGATTTTTCGTATTCATAATGAAAGGTGAAGCCGTATGGATGACAATTTCACATCCTTGCATCGCGGCGGTATAAGAACCTTCTTGCAGTAAGTTTGCTTCAAAAAATTTAATGTCCCCCTCACTTTTTTCAGCTAATGCTATTAAATCATTTAATTTTTTACTATTTTGAGTATTTCGAATGGGTGCGTGAACTGTGATCCCTTCTTCGAGTAGCCGCTTGACTAATACACCTGCCACGTAACCCGTTGCCCCTGTGACCATGACTGGGTTTTGTTTATTAATCTTCATCGCTATATTACCCTAAAGTGTTATTTGATAGGGTGAAGTTTATGTCGTGTTTTAATGAAGCGCATTCGCAAACGATGACAGTCGATGTGCAAAGCCCGCCAATTTTCAGTTATCGATGGCACGATTAAGTTAAAGCTGTGCGAAATGCACTTTCTTGTTAAGATCAGGCATTATGTAATTCTAATAGCGAGTGAATGATGTTGGTTAAAAAAAGTATTTGGCATGCTCAGGTGAGAGATTATGAGCTAGATAGCCAAGGAATCGTGAATAATGCGAATTACTTGCATTATTTTGAGCATGCTCGGCATCAAGCGCTAGCACAGGATTTAGGGATTACCTTTATTCATTATCAGCAGCAAGGTATTGATTTTGTTATGTCTGAAGTCAATATAAAGTATGCGGCGTCATTGTACTCTGAGGATAATTTCCGTCTTGAAACCATTTTTACTGTTCAGGGACGACTTAGGATCATAGCTGAACAACAGATTTTCATTGATGAAAAGTTAATTGCTTCTGCAAAAACGACCGTCGTTTGCTTTGACAGAAAAAAGGGTAAGCCTGTAATGCCAAAAGAAGTCTTGAATGCAATTATTGGGTTGCAGCTTGCTAGCTGAAAACTTTTAGACTTTAGTGTGCAATATGACCAGTTTTCTTTGAGAAAAGCATATTGACATTTTTAGGAGGTGAGAATGCTGGTACGAACGTTAAAAGCGATTGTGTGGGGTCGAGTGCAAGGCGTCTTTTACCGTGCTTCGACAAAAGAGGCTGCAATTGCGCTGAGGCTTAATGGCTATGCTAAAAATCTTATAAATGGTGACGTTGAAGTCGAAGTTACCGGGCAAGAGCCGCAATTAATGGCGTTAATTGAATACTTAAAGCAAGGCCCTGTACAAGCTCAAGTGAAAAGCGTGACTTGGGAGTATATTGAAACGGTACATTTTGAGGGGTTTCGCATCAAATAAGCGCGTTTCACGGGCAACAGAGATAAGGTTTTTGTTTAACGCTTTATGCCTGTTGCTAAGAGTAGGGGAGGAGTGAGAGTTAGGAGTGGGAGAGTTGTTCGTATCATTAAATGAATTGTTTTCTATTTTATGATTAACCTTTATTTATCTTAGTTTTGTCTATTTAACCTAACTCTTTATTTAATTTGAAATAAATGGCCACTACTTTTGTGAACATTTGTAAAGAGTGCTACAGGCCTTTGCGCTATATAATCGATTAAGTCATTCTGCACCTTTCTTAAATTGAGTGTGATCCATTCATTTTTTAATTTAATGACAAGTATTAGGAGATGTTTATGACTAAGCGACCTTTAACTGCTTTACTGGGCGCAATAATGAGTGTGGGATTGGTGTCAACCAGCATGGCAAGTAGTATGTCAGCGGTGAACACTCATGAGGCGGTATCGGCTGATATTCGCCCACTAAATCAACAAACCGAAAAAATTATGATGAGTACGGTAACTAGCGATATGACAGCCCATTCAGTAGGCTATATCACTGCAAAAGATACCCCAGAAGGTTTGTTACTTACTCCACATCTAGTTGGCATCCCAACTGGGTTTCATGGATTTCATGTACATACACAGCCCAGCTGTGCCGATAATGGACATGCCGCTGGTGGGCATTTAGATCCACAAAAAACAAACGTTCATTTAGGGCCCTATGGTAATGGGCATTTAGGGGATCTCCCTGTATTGTATGCAAATCAGCAAGATCAAATTAGTGGATCTGTTATTGCCCCTAAATTGACATTAGCTAAGTTAAAAGGTCACTCGTTGATGATCCATTTAGGTGGAGATAATTACTCAGATAATCCAGCTAAACTTGGCGGTGGTGGGACACGCTTTGCTTGTGGTGTGATTAAATAACCTGAACCCAGATTAAGCTGCGCCGTTCAATATCGCTATTTTGGCCCCTATCTGTGTTGTGCTTTCTACTCATAGTGGGCTATTAGGCATAACCTTCGCCTTGATATCGATAAAAATATTGGTATTTAGCAAAAGTGTGGATAAAACCAAATTAAGCCTCTAATCAACCCAAGCATCAAAGTGATGCTTATTCTTAATTTATAGCGCGCTAAATATTAACATGCACCTTGAAGTATTACGGGCATAAAAGGTGAGTTTCAACTGAGTACTGAAGTCGTTATGTGTCCAATTATTATGGAAAATAGGCAGTTTTAAAGGTAATCATCTGTTCTGCTTAGATTGCCATAATAACCGACCCACTTAATCAATCAGCTCATATCAATTGAACTTAAAGACGTTTTCAATCGCTTTTAGGTTTTGTTATGAGTTTCATTAAAGTGTCGCTATTTCTGCATTAGGATTATTGTTTTTTTAACTTTGTCAAATCCGATGGTTTCCCCATATTCACTTTTCCAGATGTATAGATATGTTTTCCACCATCATGAACTTTCATTTCTACTGCAGTCACTACTGTATTTAAAGCATTGCGCACATTTGCTATTGGTGCCCTATTAACATCTATCTTTTCTGCAGTCTGTAACCATTTTGGATTATAGCTAGGTGATTTTCCGCTTCCTCCAAGAATTGTCGTCCCCCAAGGTTTGTCAGTTGTGTTCACATTTACCTCATAAGTTCCATCAGGTACATTGATATTGTTTACTGCTCTTTGTGCATTTTGCTCAATATTTGTCCAAGCATTCTCTCGTGCGTTATTCCATAATGTCAATCTTCCTGTATCGTTTCCTCCATCCCACGCAGCTTTTATTAAATGCCCCCATATGAATCCATTGTTGGGGTCTAATAAGTTTTTACTCGTATTGTCAACGGGTGAAACCCTTACTCTCGTGTTATTAATGGTAGCTGGTGTAACTGACACTCCTCTTGTCTGCCAACTTCCATGTAATTTTTCTATTTCGCCTTTGATTGCCTTGAGCTGAATGGCTTCAGGACGATTATCGGCAACCCCAAAACCGGACTTGACACGACTTTTATTCTCTTTAGGCTGCATTTGTAGTGCTTGAGCGCCCATGACATCCGCCTCTTTTTCAAGTTCGGCATTGTCATTAATTGCCATACCGCCAACTGTGTTGGTGGGTTTGACTCGCCCTTGAGCTTGCTGCACAACATGAGCCAGTTCATGAGGCAAATGTTTCTCTTGACCAGCGCCTAAATGAATTTCACTTCCTTGTGCATACGCATGAGCTTGAAATATGGCTGGTTTCGATGAGTTATAATGGACTTTGACATGATCCAGGCTCATGCCTGATAAGTGCTCCATACCGTTTTTTAAATGATCAGGTAAATCTGTATTTTTCGGCTTCAATTGTAAATGAGCAATATTGTGCCCCGGCCCTTTAGAGACCTTTTGCCTAATCGTTGTTGAAGGTTTTTGCTCAGTTAATTGATGTATTACTGAGTCTTGGTACACTTGTGTATTCTTAGTTTTCGTTTGATAAGTTGGCATTGTCTCTCCTTTCTTTTTATTTCTCATTATGTACTTTTTTATTAAGATTAAGCCTAGTCGATTTGTCGCTTTAAAGAAAAAAAGAAGAAAAAGAAGAAAAAGAAAGAATATTGAATAGGCGAGTGATAAGTATTAATAGAGAATAGCTAAGAATACCCTATAAAAACAACTGTGGGTTGCTTGATTCGTATTTGGGTTGTAATGATTTTATTCAACTCATTATCAACCCAATAGTAAACCCATGTGATAAACGCTGCCAATGGCATACCTTATATACACTTCCTTATGGCTTAGATACCCAATAAGTAAGAGCGGATCACGTTTTCTTTAAGGTCATTTAAAAGTCGAGCATAAGGTTAATATATTAACCCTATGCTCCTATCACCCTATTAATCCTGAGGTTGTTTATAAATTTGCCCAGCTACCCCTTCATACTTCCAGCTTCCGGTGCCTGATCCCAGCTCACTCCAGTTAGTAGTATAATGATGATCTGAAACACTGCTATTCCAATAACGATAAATATTGGTTGTTTGACTTGATTTTGCAGGTAAATAGCCTGCGATTCCCTCTTTTTTCCAGTTCGCCGTGCCGTCACCTAACTCATTATAATTCGTAGTATAAAAATGATCGATACCGCGACTATTGTAATATCGATACAAAGGCTGACCTTTGCTGCTCCACCTTTCAACATAACCAAGGATGCCTTCATACACCCAGCCACTTTGAGGTGCCGACTGTAGTTCAGACCAATTTGCAGTAAAGAAATGATCCTTCCCATTAGTATTATAATAACGATGCATAATCCCATAACGATTATTCGTCGCTAATGAATAAGCAAGTAAATTAGGTGTATCAGAGGTCTTTCTGTCCGTTACTTTACCGAAGGTTGGCTTTCGCATAATCGCGTTAATTACACTTTTTGCACTGGCTGTCCTTGCCCCTTGTAAATATAAAGCCGCAATACCAGCCACATGAGGAGCAGCCATAGAAGTACCATTGGAATTACGAAAACTGGTATCTGATACATGTGAAGCTGATCTTATATTTTCTCCTGGTGCCCACACATCAACGCATTGTCCATAATTAGAAAAACCACTTCTTCTGTCATTTGAATCGATAGCCCCAACTGTTAATGCTTCCTTCGCTCTGGCTGGACTCTTATTACACGCATCACTGGAATCATTTCCTGCAGCTGTAATAACAGTAAAACCAGCATCAACAGCATTTTTCACCGCTGTATCCACTGAATTCATAGCCGGACCACCCGCACTGATATTAATGACTGCAGGCTTTTGTCCATTGGCCACCACCCAATCAATCCCTTTTGCCATATTAGACATAGAACCGCTACCATTACAATCGAGTATCCTCACTGAGAAAATATTTGCCTGTTTAGCCACTCCCGATAGCTGACCCGCTATCGTTGCCGCCACATGGGTACCGTGTCCATTACAATCTCCATTGATATTATTGGTATTATTAATAATATCCCTGCCATCTTTTGCTCTGGTACCAAACTCATTATGAGAATCTCTGACCCCAGTGTCCAGAACATATACATTTACTCCTGTGCCATTTCGATCATAAGTGTATTCTCCATTTAAGGTTTTATTACGTTGATCGATTCTGTCCAAGCCCCAAGGAGGATTAATCTGTCGCTCAAGTGTTGAAGCACGTGAGGTTTGATCTTGTTCTATATAATCAACATTGGCGTTGGCACTTAATTTATAAATATCCTCAATACTGCCTTTTACAACAAAACCATTCAATGCATGATTAAATACGGAACGAAGTTCCAGATCAGTGAAACGGATTAATTCATTGGCCTGAAGCTTGTTATTTAATAAATATCCTTTAGAACTGACAGTTGATTTCAATACCACAATAAAATGTTCAGATGGGTTTATTGGAGAATAAAACACATTGGAAACCTTAGCAAAAACTGGCAAGGTTAAAATAAAACACAAACTGCTAAATAAAATCCTTTTCATCATTTATTCCTTGTAAAAATTAAAACACTCAATTTAATAAAAGAGATAACCTAAATGCGAAATAATAAATGTCGCAATTTATTCCGATTTAGATGGTATGATACAGAGACAACTCAATATAACAATTCATCTTTTCTATTAGTAAATTAGATTATTACTCATTAGCCCTTTTTATCATGAAGAGCTTATAAAGAGTTCCGCCACTGTTTTTTGTTATAAAATAGGAGAGACAGTGCACCGAGTGCGGCGCCTGTTTCTTTTCAAGAATGGCTGTACGCCCAAAATCAAAGCTAACCCCTTGCTCACCCATGCCATCGAGAGTCTTCAACTCGTTTATCAATCGTTGCATACTGATATAAAGTGCGGTGCAAAAGCTTGGCTCACACCTGCAGCGAGAAAGGCACTGCCAAAATTACCGCCTTGAGCGGCTGCCATAACCCCACCAGCAAAGCCATGAGTGATGGTTTTTGCTGCTCGAGCTCCCATGGTAAGAATAGGCTTACCATTTTCTGATACGTATTTTCCGCCCTCTGTCATATAGCAATTAGCGCAGTTTTGAATAGTAAAGGCTTCACCTATACCATAAAATACTGCCGACATCGCTCCTGTGATAGCGCCTGATGTCAAGGCTGCTCGCATACTCCCAGTGCGATAATAGGTTAAGTTGGCTGACGCTAATGCCGTAAACCCAATACTACAAGGGCCACAAAATGCTGTGGTGACAACACCAACGGCGGCAATAGTCACCGAGGTTAAGGTTTGGCTGTTGGCGATGAGTTCATGGGATTTGTGGGAAACATACGCGCCTTCAATGCCTGCGAGTCCAAAACCTGCCGCTTTCGTTAATGCTTTAAAAAAGTACCCGCTCGGATCGGTATACGTCAGCGGATTATTCAATACATACGAATAGCGATTGTAATTTTGCAGGTTCTTTGGCGCTTGACTCTGGTTTAACAAGAAGAGGGGATCGGCTTGCAGGAAACGGTCCAAGATTGTGATAAGGCTCGGGTCGTAAATACGGCCGCCCATTTGCTTTAACCTCATTGATCCAACAAAAAGTGTGGATAAAATCAAACTAACCCCCTCTCATAAGTCCAACCCACAAAGTGGTGAAATTCACTCACTATTGGACCTACAGTATGGAGTGAAAGTTGCACGCTGGGTTCTTAGAGGGGCGGCACTTAGTGACAAGTGTCGCCTACTTGGCAATGGGGGCCAATGCCATGAATTATGCCTGTTTCAGTTTTCGCTCTTGCTTCCTGTGACACTTCTCGCTATAAATTTTCTGATTATTCTACTGAGGATACAATAGGTTTTATATCATCATTATCATCTTCAACGCTTCCATCATCATCATATTGCCAAGCATCAATTGCGGCTTGAATTTCTCTTCTATCAGCCATCATGTCATCAAAGTTTTCTTGATATTCTGAATCAACACCAATATTCACCGCTGTAGTAGTATAATGAGAAATTGTTTTATTTGATTCGCCTTTAGTATCATTGTTGATAGAAGTTGATCCAGAGAGTACTTTGGTAACGTCAAATTTTTCAACTTTTTCTTCTTCTATATTAATAACATATACTATTACTGTTTCATCTAAAACTGCTTGTGCTTTAGCAGTTGTTTCCATCGAAGTTGAATAAATGCAGTTTTCACATACAACAGTCAATGGCTCTTCATTTGCCATAGCTGGAGATGTTACGGCAAAAAGATATAGTGCTAATATTTTTCTAAACATTACTAACCTTTAATTTTAATTTTTTATTGTTAAATATAATAATTTAGTTTCAATTGTGTGCAAAAACTAACATATGTAAAAAATAAGTTTAAACTAATTTGCTTTTGTTAATTTGTCATGTTTGTTATGAATTATATGGCTGATTAGTTGATAATTTCACATTAGTCGTTATTTTGGATAATTATTCTTTTATTCACATAATATTCATATGAAATAAACAAAAAGTGCTCTTTGGATTTTCTCAAATTAAATGCAAATATAAATTTATTATGATTGCAAGGAGCGCCAATATCATACTGCAGGTTGCCTGTCTTGGTTGATCATGGGGGCGGCGGCCTGGGCCTATCGGCGTCAGGGCTATCGCCTGCCAGCGGCCAATTTGTCTTATATTATCGACTGGGTGGTGTACGGTGAGTTTGACAAACATGTGTCGACTTACCATCAGGATCATCATTTGACTATAAGCTGGCAATTACGCATTAAAGGCCATCCTGTAGCCAGTGAAGCCGATATTATCAATGCGGTTGAAGCCTATTTGTGTGGTGAATATGAAGGACATCTCGGCCAGAGTCACAACGATCCTGTCATTCCGCCCTTTGATCGCCAGAATTTTAGTTATAGCATGAGTGGCACTGATGAAATCGATCAATTAGCTTGGCTCAAGCATCAAAAAGATCCTCATTTTTCCTCAACTGATGTACCGTTAACCTCGCGGGAGCTGGTATTAAGTTGCGATCAAGTTCGAGTGCAATACTTAGAGCGTTGGTGGCCGAGAATGTATGATACCCTCGGTGGTGTTTTATTTCGTGCCAATCAGCGGCGTATACCACGACCCGAGATCCATTTGGATTACGTTATTCATTGGGATTAACTGGTTTTATTTAATATCACAATTGATAGTTAATACCAAAAAGGACGCTTTGATGCGTCCTTTTTGGTGTGACTTGAATGTGTGAGTGTCGTTTGTGCTACTTTTCTATTTCTATGCTATTGCCCTTAAATTCGAGAATATCGCCGGGTTGGCAGTCTAAATATTGGCAGATAGTGGCCAAGGTTTCGAAACGCACCCCTTTGACTTTACCCCTTTTAAGTAAAGATAGGTTCGCTTCGGTGATCCCAATGGCTTTGGCTAGCTCTTTGGAGCTGACTTTTCGAATTGCCATCATGACGTCTAAATTAACAATGATTTCCATGGTGCGTGATAAACCTGATTGGTTCGTTAAATAAATGCCTTGTTTTCGGCTTCGATGTCTTTAGCAGCCTTTAATAAATAAGCAATCACAAGCAAGAGTAAGAGTGTGGTGATGCTGTCAAAGCTGATTTCCAATTGAAGTGGAAAGTGGCCTGTTAAGTGTAATGGGCTTTGTTGCTCAAGCACAGAATAATAATGGTGGATCATTAATGGTTGAATAAATTTATAGACGAAACTCACTATTTTTATCCAAATTAACCACAAATAACAGTTCATGGTCTGGCTACTGAAAAATTGGCCTTGTTGAAAATAGCCCAGTAATTTTTGCATCCAGAATACCCCTAATACCAGAGCAAAAAAGAGAGGGAATTGTATGGTGAATAAGATGCCACGATTAGCCCCTTCATGGAACCAGAGAGCATGAAATAGGGGGTTACCGCCTAAGCGCAATTCATCACTGTCAATATAGCTATAGCCTAAAAAGGCAACAATGACAGCCATTGCTAATATCACTAAAACTCGAAATACGCCACTGATTTTCATCAGCTTTTTCATGTTGTTATTAGTTTTTATACTACTGTTTTTATTATGTTTATTATCAGTATTAGTCTTCATATCTCAATATGCTCTTTTGATGATGCTGTCAATATAGCATGATTTCACATTAGTGTTAATCGATAAATAATTATTGTTTTACAATAATTATTTTCTGCTATATGATGATTTCAAATGTTGTTAAACATAATTGAATGACCGCTGCAATTAAGAGGAATAAAGGAAATGTTGAAAATAAAAATAGGGACGGTAGGGAGATTACTCGGCTTGGGTTTGCTGTGTTTATGGCTAACGGGTTGCGCACAAGATGGCAGATTGAATGAGATGAGTTTACAGCAAGAGGCTGAAGCTGAGCTTATTCCCGTAGAGCATTTTTTTAATGAGCAAGCTGTGAGTGGGCTGAAAGGTTCAAAAGATGGAAAATGGTTGGCTTTTTTTAAAGAATATCAGGGAAGCAGAAATATTTATTTAATGGCGGTGGGTGAGCGTCAAGAAACGGCTGTTCCGGTGACTCAATCAAAAGATCCCATCAAGGCATTTTATTGGTCAACACAAGAAAATACGCTGTTTTTTGTCAAAGATACTGAGGGCAATGAGAATACTCAGCTGTATCAATTAACCTTTGATGAGGATAACTCGCAACGACAAGGAATCTTATCCAACATCAGCATGAAAGCACTAACGGACAATGATCAAGTAACTTACGAGTATATCGGGCAAGTGAAAGATAAGCCTGATACCTTAGTGGTGATGGCCAATCAGGATAATGTTGAGCGCTCTGATCTGTATCATTTGAATGTAAATACAACGAATATCAGTCCTGTTTTCATCAATAAGGATGGATTAATTGAGGTAAAAGTGAGCAGTCAGGGGTTACCTCTTGTGGGAGTTGGCAATAATCCAAATAATACGTCAACACTGTATATTCAATCAAAAAATGCTTGGAAGGCATTATTGACCACTCAATTTGGTGAGCAGCTTGAGTTATATGGCCTGGATGAAAAGCAAGGGCTGGCGTATATCGGTGCCAACATTGATGGTCGAGATAAGATGCAGCTTATTCGTGTTGCGCTTAAAACGGGGAAGCTGACCACGCTACATCAAGATCCTTTAAATGAGTCAGATGTTTATGATGTGACATTTAATGAAAATGGCGTGCCTGTGGCTGTGTCTTATTATGGGGGGCGTTTGCGCACTTACCCATTAACTGAGCAATTTGCCCATCATTGGGCAAAGGTTAATACGCATTTTAAGGAAGATGTTGAAATAAGCATTCATTCTTTGGATGAAACCACTGGCCTTTGGCAATTGAATGTGGGCAGTGATGTGGATATGGGCAGTGAATACCGCTATAACGCTAAGACTGAAACCGTGAGTGTGTTATTAGCAACCCAGCCCGCCATCGCTCCTGAGCGGCTTTCTCATCGACAATCTATTACTTATCAAGCTCGTGATGGCGTGACTATTCAAGCTTATTTGACCTTACCCAAAGGGAAAACGCAGCACTTACCTACCATTATTTTACCCCATGGTGGCCCTTGGGCACGGGATTACTGGCGCTTATCGTCGGGCTATTTTCATCCGGTTGCACAGCTGCTTGCTAATCGAGGCTATGCGGTGTTGCAACCTAACTTTCGTGCGTCCACCGGTTTTGGTAAGCATTTCTTAAATCTGGGCAATAAGAGCTGGGGCACGGGCGGAATGCAAAATGATCTGACCGATGGTGTACAATTTTTAATTGATGAAGGCATCGCGGATAAGCAACGTGTGGGCATTATGGGGGCGTCATATGGTGGTTATGCGGCGTTAGCGGGGATCACTTTTACGCCTGATGTGTACCGTGCGGCGGTGTCTTATGTGGGGCCGTCTAGCTTAATTACTTTACTTGAGTCCTTTCCTGAGCGTTTTCGTCCTTATCTCGCTCGTTTTTATAATGCGGTAGGGGATCCACTGATTGCAGCGGATAGAAAAGATATGTTGGCCCGCTCTCCCATTGAGTTTGTGGATAAAATTAAAACGCCTTTATTGTTAGTACAAGGGGCGAACGATCCGAGAGTGACCCAGCAAGAGTCGGATAATATTGCCAAGGTGATGTTTAAGCAGTCATTGCCGATGGAATATATTTTAGCGAAAGATGAAGGCCATGGTTTTTTAAAGCGCCAAAATAAACTGGCTTATGTGGTGGCCATGGAGCAATTTTTTGCAAAACATTTAGGTGGGCGAGCCGATAGCAATGGACCTTCGGTTATCAGTGCGCATTTAGATACTCTGAAAGTGGACGTGAGTCGTTTGTAACTTGTTCTTATCCTGTATTGGTGAGTAAAAAGGACGCTAACATGCGTCCTTTTTATTGGAATTATTCCTGTTGTTTACTGACAAATAGCGAATCACAAAAAGGCTAACAAGGGCGAGATACACAACAAAATTCCTATCATAATAATAAACCCAGTGGCTGGGCCTTTGTATTTTGCTAGCGCTGGCATTTTATAAACCAAATAGGCCGGAATGAGACAACCCACGAGACCAAAAATAGGGCTGGAAATAGAGGTGAGCGATAAAATTGGCGCATTTAAGGTAATAATGCCCCAAGCAAACAAAATAATGAATACAGTAATAGCATGATTGACTTTCTTACTGTTAATTTGCTCAGCTTGATAGCGGCGAAGTAGCAAGTTCATCGCCAGTCCTCGGCAGGCTTCTTGAAAGGCGAGAAACACGCCAAAAAAAGAGGTGACAACAGCAAAAATATTGATCACAACACCAGTAATAGTTGCCCAGCTGCCTGGGTAGTAATGGGCTATAATCGCCAGTGCGGAAATATTTTGCGCTTGTGCCTCGCGCGCTTGCTCGGGACTGATAGCAAGGGTGAAAGATACAGCAAAGAAAAATACGCACACAAAAAGGACAGTAAAGGCGATTTTCATGGCGCGAAAGGCTTTAAAACGCGCGACCTCTATGGATTTTTCATGGGAGCGATAAGAAATCACCATTGGGCTTAATGATTGAATAAACAAAATAGAGGTTAACGTAAAAGGGAGAGTAATAATGGCTTGCTTTATCATTTCACTCCAAGTGCCCATGGCAGGAATATTGGCTAGATCCCAACGAGATATGAGTATAAATCCCATTATGGCGACTAAGGCGAGCACAGTCACAGCCATGAAGCCAGATATTTTAAATAAGAATCGTTCTCCGATAGAGCCAACAAAGGCTAAGGCACAAATTAAAGCTAAACCATAGAAGATATTGTCATTAAGGTAACCTTGGGTTATCCCAAAGGAGTGTAAATAGGATGCACTGTCGTTGGTGACTGTGAGTGAATAGACCAACATCCAAATAACGAGCATGATGAAGTAAAGCACGCCTAATGCCACACCCCAATTTTTACCTAAATAACCGCTGATAACCCCTGGATAATCGGTACATTCTTTGGATTCGGCTAAGGTATTAATAAACAGCTTTTGAAATAGGTACATCCCAGGATAGCCAATGATGGCGGAGAAAAGGAAAACCCATAATCCGATCACGCCCACTTGTACAGGTAAAAAGACAATACCTGCGCCAATGGCCATGCCGATACTCATGACAATCCAACCGATATCGACACTGTCAAAACGCGTCGCTTGTTTCCATTGGCTTAATGTCATGTTCGCGACTTCGTGGGGGGCAAGTTGGGTCAATTGACTCGTGTGTTGAAGGGCTGCGTCAGTGGTATTCATTATGATAAAATTCCATTTTTATTTTGTGTATTGCCTGTGTGGCTGTTCAAGCGAAAATCAAGCTGTAGACCTGATAAATAACGGGTGTTCATGTTTTGCTCATTGAATCGAGAAATGGACTTAATCTGTTATTATCTAGATTAAATGCGAGTGGAAATAATATTATTATTTTTTAACTAATATCAAATAGTTATTAATTACTTTTATGTTTTTTCTGTGTTATTTTTTTGTTTTGTATGTGTTTTTTTGAGGTTTTAAAAGGCTGAATACTGAGATGGTAATACTTGATAAAAAGGGAAAAGTGTTAGCGCTAACATCTTGTTTTACTTGTTTGATATGAATGACGGTTTGATAAATTAGATCCACATTACTATGGATTTAATTATTCTATTGTATTGTTTATTAATATCTTTATTTTTTTGTTCTCACATTTCTGCGCTGAGTGATTCATTAGGTTCGTTTTTAATTAGCTTTCAAATACTTGTTGGTATTTTGTTTTGCTGCAGTGTGGAATCGTGATTTTTGATGATCTTAACTGTTGATGTAAACATGAATAAAATATCATCTTGGACTGTCTTTATTTAACATAGCAATTAGTCTAATGGCAGACGTTTGCAGAGGAAATATGAGTTTGAGGTTATTTTGGTGACATGCCGAGGAGGAACCTCAGCATGTTCTTTGACACTCATTATTCCAAGTTCAGGTTAATTATTGAAACAAATCATCGGCTGAGTTATCAATAAAAATACTGCCCTCATCATTTGACTGTGTGGCGTATTCTGTGGGCTCAGTGCCAGCAATAAAGTATTCAAATCGACTGGTATAATCGGTTTTGTGGCTGAGTTTTCCTGTGGCCAAATCAATGCGCACAGAGACAATGCCTGCAGGGGGAGAAGAGGGGATCTCAGGTGTCCCAGCTAAGGCGTCTTTCATGAATGCATTCCATGCTGGCCCTGCGGTTTTAGCACCGGATTCGGCCTGAAATATTTGGGTTTTAGGGCCATTATTATTCCAGCTGGTGCGGCCAAGTTCTTGGCTATGATCATCAAAGCCGACCCAAACTGTTGTCGCAAGAGTTGGATTAAAGCCACTAAACCAAGTATCGCGAGATTCGTTGGTGGTACCGGTTTTACCTGAAATATCGTGGCGCTTCACGTCACGAGATGCGCGCCATGCGGTGCCATTCCAGCCCGTACCTTTACTCCAGTTTCCGCCCCCCCAAATAACACTCTTAAGGGCATCAGAAATTAAAAAGGCTGTTTGATGAGAAATGATTTGCGGAGCAAATTGGGCATTTTCACCGCCACAATGACGGATTCCAGCAGCCGTATCACTGTGTTGATCTTGTGTGGTTTTTGCTGTATCGATACTCGGACTATTTGCTAACAGGTTATCGGTGTCTGTATCTGTGTTGGCTGTATCCTCTGCACTTGGCGTGCAAGCAAGAGTGGGATTCGCTTGTTCAATGATATCACCTGTTGCCGTTTCAATACGCTCGATATAGTAAGGCGTAACGAGATACCCTCCGTTTGCAAAGGTAGAAAAAGCGGTAACCACTTGCAGTGGTGTCACTGATGCTGAGCCCAAAGCTAAGGATTCATTGCGCGGTAAATCAGCAGGGTCAAAGCCAAATTTGGTTAATTCTTTAATGGCTGTATTGAGTCCTGTATAGCGCATGGTGCGTACAGCCATCACATTAATGGATTGTGCAAGTCCTAAACGTAATCGTGTTGGGCCGCCATAGACATCTGGAGAATTTTTAGGACGCCATGCAATGCCTTGTCGCGTATCGGGTTGGTTAATCGGCGCGTTATTAATTAACGTGGCGAGGGTGTAACCTTTTTCTAGTGCAGCAGAATAGATGAAAGGTTTGATATTGGAACCTAACTGACGTTTTGCTTGAGTGACGCGATTGTACTGGCTGCGAAAGAAACTAAAACCACCGACCAAGGCTTTAATAGCACCATCATGTGGTTCAATAGAGACAATAGCACTGGATACCAGTGGGACTTGAGAGAGTTGCCAAATTTGACCATTGTTTCGAATCCAAACTTGCTCACCTATGGCTAAAACATCGGTGGCTGCTTTTGGAGAAGGACCTTGTTTTTTATTGGTGATGAAGCGTCTTGCCCATTTTATGCCGTCCCAGGGGAGACTGATACTTTCTCCTTTGGCGGTCAGTACGGTTGCCGTTTTATCATCAACAGCCATAACGGCAGCGGGTTGCAATCCTTGAAAGGCCGTTGTTTTTTTCAGTTTGGCCGTGATTTCATCAATGCTAGGTGTTGCATCTGTCCATAATATTTTGGTGCGGCCTCGATAACCGTGGCGTTCATCATAAGCATATACATTGTTTCTAAGGGCTTGTTGAGCATCACGTTGTAATTTTGAATCGACAGTGGTGTAAATGTCATAGCCACCGGTATAAGCTTCTTCTTCACCTAATTTAGCGACTAAATAATCTCTTGCCATTTCTGCGACATAAGGTGCATAAAAATCAATTTCTGCGCCATGATAGCTGGCGGTTAATGGTTGCTTGATGGCATCTGTATATTGTTGATCTGATATATAACCCACATCATGCATGCGCATTAGCACAACGTTACGGCGACTCAGTGCACGTGTTCGTGATGTAATGGGGTTCATTGTCGAGGGGGCTTTAGGTAGGCCTGCGATCATTGCCATTTCTGGCAAGGTTAAATCCGCGACATCTTTACCGTAGTAAACTTGTGCTGCAGCTCCGACACCATAAGCTCTTTGGCCAAGGTAAATACGATTGACATAGAGTGCGAGAATTTCATCTTTCGTGAGAAGTTGCTCAATATGAATGGAGATAAAAATTTCTTTGATTTTACGAATAATGGTTTTGTCACGGGTTAAAAAGAAATTACGGGCCACTTGCATAGTGATGGTACTGGCGCCTTGTTTCTTTTGACCTGTGGTGATCATGACTAATGCTGCCCTGACAAGCCCAATAGGATCGATACCTTGATGTTCATAAAAACGACTGTCTTCAGTGGCAATAAAAGCTTGTAATAATGGCTTAGGGATCTCATTCAATTCTAGGGGAATACGTCTTTTTTCACCAAATTGAGAAATGAGTTTACCGTCACTGGTGTAAATCCTCAGTGGTGTTTGAAGTTTAACGGTTTTGAGAGTGTTCACATCAGGAAGATCAGGCAGCACATAATAATAGGCTGCAGTGACTGCGATAATGCCCAATAGAGCCAAGCTAAAAAAAGCAATTGTAAGTCGTTTAAACCACTTCACCGAATAATTCCACCCAGAATAAATAAGCCCAGTAGTATATACCTAAGGTAGTTGAAGATGCCAGTTTCAGCATTGGGTGGGTTAAGCTTGTGTTAATCTATTTTTTGGAGAATGCGCCGCGTCATTAGCATTATTATATTATCGAATGAGAATGAATACTTATTTTTGAAGTTAACTAAATAGCTTTAATATTATATGGTTATCTATGTTATTTGGTTTTTTGTTGAGGCGAGAAGCAACAAAAATCATGTTGACAGAGAGGCATAAGTGTTTTTTATTTTTAAGTTGTATAGAGTCGATTTGAAATTAGTAATTGTAAATATAGAGAATATTTTGTACAAATAGAGTAAGTAAAAGAGGGTGTTTTTTACTTATTTTTATGACAAGAAAAAATACTTATCTTCATCTTAGTGATTGCAAAGTAACTGTTTCACATCAGTCTTAGGCTGAATGATAGTAAGAAGGATAAATATACGGTAAGTGGTGTCGTTTTATAGAGGCTATTTTACCTATTTAAAAGAGTATCCATATGTTGGCTGGATTTTTCTTTTTCAGGCATTTGTCTGATAGTTTGCTTTGATTGTAGTTCGACCTGATTCTCTCCGTTTAAGCCGTCCTGTGTTAATCAGCCCCAGCACTTATTTTTAATAAGAGTAATGAACACTATGTTATCTCAACAATGGTTTTCAAATGAATGGTTTTCAAAAGTGGTTTGGTCAAAATTTCAAACTTGGTTGCATTCTGCTCCCTTAATGGTAGGGATAGATATAGGCTCTCATGAAGTTAAAGCTATTTTATTAAGCAAAAAAGAGCAGGATTATCACATAGTACGTCATGCGGCTATTCCTTTAGTTAAAGGGGCGGTGGTTGACAGAGAAATAAAAGATTTAAAGACCCTGGTGGATGTTTTGAGTCTTATTAAGCGCACTTTACCTAAAAATATTAAATTTGCTGCCGTGGCAATATCCGGTTCTGCGGTGATTAACAAGGTGATTGAAATGGATGCTTCTTTAACGGAAGCTGAAATGGAAGCGCAAATAGAACTTGAAGCAGAAAGCCTTATTCCTTATCCACTTAATGAAATTAGTATCGATTTTGAATTATTGGAAAATGAAGAGCTGGAAGATGGCAATGTCGACGTACTGTTAAGTGCCTGCAGAACCGATACGATAGACAGCCGAGTGGATGCGTTAGATGATGTTAATTTAGAAGTGAAGGTGGTGGATATTGAAGGGTATGCCTTAGGTCGAACGTTTGAATTTATTAAGCATCAGTTGCCTGATGATGGCCATGGGCATGTCACGGCTATGATTGATATTGGTGCCAATATGCTTACGCTTGCGATGATTGAGTCAGGGGAAACGGTATTTGTACGAAGCCAAGATACGGGGGGAGAGGCTTATACTCAAGGAATTATGTCAACGTATAATCTGACGTTTGATAAGGCTGAAAAGTCAAAAGTCCTAGGAGAGCTGCCTGAATCCTATCAAGAAGATGTTTTATTTCCGTTTCAAACGCAACTATTACAAAAAATTAGACATATTTTACAGCTGTACTATACGGTGAGTGAACGAGAGCGTATTGATAATATTGTGCTGTGTGGTGGCTGCGCCAATATTGATGGCTTGGCGGATAGAATTAAAAATGATTTGAATATTGAAACATTGATTGCTGATCCTTTGATTGGGCACTTGGTCGCCTCTCCTCCAATTAAAAAGCAACTGCAATCACACATGCCGAAGTACATGCTGGCTTTTGGTTTAGCATTGAGAAGTTATGGTAAGTGGCCTATTTAATTTTGTGTTGATGGGGACGGAATGACATAAGGGAACCATATAAGGGAACTATGGCAAACATTAATTTATTACCTTGGCGGGAAGAAGCGAGAGAACAGCGAAAAAAAGAGTATATTCGAGTACTTTTACTGGTGTTTTTAGTCTCTGTTTTGGTGAGCTATCTCTCATTAATGGTTGTTAATGGGTTAATTTCAGAGCAAGAAGAGCGTAATGATTATTTACTTTCTGAAATTAACTTTCTTGATGAGCAAATTGGAGAAATTCAATCAATTCGTGTACGTAAAAAAGATATTGAGCGGCGTACTGATATTATTTTGAATCTTCAACAAGCTCGAAATTTGCCTACACGGGTACTGGATGAGTTAGTGAAAGTGGTGCCTGCGGGAGTGTATTTATCCAGCATTAAAAAAAATGGCTCTGCATTGTTGATTGAAGGGCGAAGTGAATCAAATAACCATGTGGCTAATATGATGCGAAAAGTAAAAGCGTCACAATGGTTACACGATCCGAATATGCAATTGATTGCAGTGCATGATGAAGCCTCTAGGCAATTGCAGCGCTTTATTTTACAAGTGTCAGTTGTGAATGCGGCTGCAAGTGATGATAAGAAGAGTACTTCTAAGGATCGCCAATGAGGATTGATCTTGATCAGTTTAAAGATGTCGATTTTGAAAATGTTGGCAATTGGCCAAAGGCTGTGAAGGTGTTTTTTGCAATACTTGTGATGATGCTTGTGTGTATTGTTAGTTATTTTTTAGTGATTTCCAATGCGACTCATCAATTAGATTCTATGCAAAAAAAAGAAGAGAATTTAAAAGCATCATTTAAAAATAAATATCAGCTTGCCGCCAATTTAGCACATTACCGAGAACAACTGGCATTAATGGAAGTGCAATTTTCTGAGTTATTAAAGATGTTACCTTCAGAAAATGAAATGCCAGGCTTGATTGACGATGTGACATTTGTGGCAACAGATTCTGGGCTGAGCATTAAGAGTCTGGAGTGGGGCGGAGAATTACAACAAGATTTTTATATTGAATTTCCAATTAAAATCTCTGTGAGTGGGGATTATCACGAGTTGGGGTATTTTGTCAGTGGGGTAGCGAAATTGCCTCGTATTGTTAGTTTACATGATTTTACCTTGAAGAAAGGTGGCTCTAAAGTGCTTGAAATGGAGATGTTAGCAAAAACCTATCGTTTTAAAGAAGGGGCTAACACCCAAGATAAGCAAAAGAAGGCTAAAAAATGATAAAAACAAAGTCACTGACTCTGTGTAGTGTGTGTGCATTATTGTTTAATATTGCTTGTAGTGATAAGACAGATTTAGAGCAATTTGTTCAGCAAACTAAGCAGCAACATACCGCTCATATTGCGCCTTTAAAAGCAACGCCAGAGTTTGAACATTTTGATTATTCAGGCAAGGGAATGCGGAGTCCTTATGTGTTGCCTGTGCGTAAACTCACCGAAGAAGTGATTGATACCACAAAAGACTGTTTGCAGCCTGAATTACATCGTCAAAAAGCGCATCTTGAAACCTATGCGCTAGATAATTTAAAAATGCGAGGGACCTTAACGGATCCCCATGTTGATAAACAGCCGAAAATTTGGGCCTTGATAGAAAGTCATGATGGCAAAGTTCATCGATTATCGATTGGGGATCACTTAGGACTCTATCATGGACAAATTGCCGTGATCACAGAAAAAAGTATTGAGATCATTGAACTCATTCCTGATGGTGGAGGATGTTGGACACATAGAAGTAGTCATTTGACGTTGGTGGATGAAAAACCCCTATAACAAAATCAAAGAAAAACCATTTTCAGGGAAAGAATAATTATGATAAATAAAGGTTTTTTTTACATCTTCATTTTATTTTTATTGAGTTCTAGCGCGGTAGGAGCTGATAGAAATCGCTTAGTGGAGGTTAAATATCACAATCAACTTGTTCATCAATTTGTATTAGAGTTGATTTTTGAATCTGCTTTAGCAGCTGAGCCTAAAACGCAATTGCAAGCCAATCCCGCTCAAATTCTGTTGCGTTTTGATAATAGTGTGTCTGCTTTAAATAAAAATGAGTGGGTTATTAATCAAATGGGAGTGGCTTTTATTAAAGCCGTAGAGCATGGCAGTATGCTCGATATTATTATCGATTTAAACAAGGTAAAAGCTTTTAACCCCTTGATTGAAGGGAATCGCTATCAACTTATTATTAGTGATGAAACAATGGCGATGGCAAGTCAGTCGCATTTTATTAATAAAGTAGAAAAGATAGACTTTAAAAGAACCGATAGTGGCGGTGGAGAAGTCGATATTTACTTTAGTAATAGCCATATAGCATCCAACTTGAATAAGTTGGGCGCGCAGCTTGAGCTGCAATTATATAATACAGATATTGATACTGATTTAGTTTATACCTTAGATGTTAAAGATTTTGTAACGCCAGTGATGAATGTTGAAACCTTTAAAGATGCGGATATGACGCGCTTTATGATTAAAGTAGCAGGCAATTATCGTCATCGCTTGCAGCAAGAAGGGCGTCTATTAAAGGTTATTATTGACGAGGACGTGAACCCGGGGATCGGAAGTGAATCGAAAAAATATACAGGGCGCACCTTATCATTAAATTTTCAAAATATCGCTGTTAATAAGGTGCTGCAAATTATTGCTGATTATAATAATTTTAATTTGGTGACAACCGATACTGTTAAAGGTGATATAACTTTACATTTAGATGATGTGCCTTGGGATCAAGCATTAGATTTGATACTGCAAACAAAGGGACTTGATAAGCGCATTGAAGGGAATATTTTATTGGTTGCACCCAGTGAAGAAATTGCGTTACGGGAAAGCCAGCAACTAAAAAATAAACAAGATATTATTCAATTATCGACGCTTTATTCTGAATATATTCAAATTAATTATGCTAAAGCTAGCGATATTGCTGTGTTATTAAAAAATGGGACATCCAGTTTAATGTCTCCAAGGGGCAGTGTTGCTGTTGATGAGCGAACCAATACATTGCTTATTAAAGATACTGAGGACAGTTTGAATAACATTCACCGTTTAGTGGAGGTGCTTGATATTCCAATTAAACAAGTGTTAATTGAATCTCGTGTCGTGACGGTTCGGGATAATGTGAGTGAAGATTTAGGGATCCGCTGGGGGATCACTGATGAGCAAGGTGATGCAGGAACGTCAGGAACGATTGCTGGAGCAGAAAAAATTACCAATGGTGAAGTGCCACCTATTGCAGAGCGATTAAATGTGAACTTACCGGCCAATCCTGTCGGCCTCAATCCAACCAGTATTGCTTTTCATGTGGCTAAGCTTACCGATGGTACGATTTTAGATTTAGAGCTGACTGCATTAGAGCAAGAAGATAAGGCCGAAATTATTTCAAGTCCTCGGCTGACGACATCTAATCAGAAAGCCGCTTATATCGAGCAAGGTGTTGAGATTCCCTATGAGGAGTCAACATCCAGTGGTGCAACATCCGTGACTTATAAAAAAGCCGTTTTATCGCTAAGTGTGACTCCACAAATAACCCCTGATAACAGGGTCATTCTAGATTTAGCGATAACCAATGATACGCCTAGCTTCGATACAGAAGGAGGACTGACAATTGATACACAACGTATTGGCACACAGGTGTTGGTTAACCATGGTGAAACCATTGTATTAGGTGGCATTTACCAAAAAAGCATGATTAATAGTTCGAGTCGAGTGCCTATTTTAGGTGATATTCCTTACTTAGGTTTTCTTTTTAGAAATAGCTCTAAAAGCAATGAGCGGCGTGAATTGCTCATTTTTGTGACTCCTAAAATTATTGCGGAGTAAAAAGAATAGAATTAGGTCTTTTATCGTATTGAAAGACCTTTGTGCTTGAGTATAATTCGAGCGATTGACTTTGATTACTTTTAGGGGCGTATCTTATTGTTTATCGCACTTAAGGCTAATATTTTTCTTAAAGTGCTATTCTTTACAATTTGTATGTGTTTGGAGTTTCCTCTTCTTATATAAATTTACTTGCAGTAACGCGTTGATTTTAAAGTATTCAACAAGAATACTTTAAAGATTTTGAAGAGAATTTAATTTCACCACTTGCCATTAAGCCTATTTAACTGAGATAATCAGTGGTCAAGTCTCAAGCGAGCAAGGTAACATTTAAGGTCGATTTTATTTTTCAAATCGATGTAGGCAAACTTCATATAAGATTCAGACGTATAAGAAATGGCCGAAAAACGTAATATTTTTCTAGTAGGACCTATGGGCGCTGGTAAAAGCACCATTGGTCGACATCTAGCGCAGATGCTGCACTTAGAGTTCCACGATTCAGATCAAGAGATTGAAAGCCGCACTGGTGCGGATATAGCGTGGGTTTTTGATGTCGAAGGCGAAGATGGTTTTCGCATTCGTGAAACACAAGTCGTCGCTGACTTAACTGAAAAGCAAGGAATTGTATTAGCGACCGGAGGCGGCTCAATCCAAAGCAAGGAGATCAGAAATAATCTGTCTGCTCGCGGGATAGTCGTATACTTGGAAACAACAATCGATAAGCAAGTTGCGCGTACTCAGCGCGATAAGCGTCGTCCGTTGTTACAAGTAGAAGATCCAAGAGAAGTTTTAGAGAATTTAGCTGCGATCCGTAATCCACTTTACGAAGAAATTGCTGATGTTATCGTGAAAACCGATGAACAAAGTGCAAAAGTTGTCGCAAATCAAATTATTGATCAGCTAGGTTTTTAAATCATGACAAAACAAATTCAGGTTGAGCTTGGTAAGCGTAGTTACTCGATAGTGATTGACCGGAATTTGATGAGTAATGGTGAGTGTATTGCTCACCATCTCGAAAATAAAAAAGTCTTGATTGTGACTAATTCGACAATCGCGCCCTTGTATCTTGAGAAAATACAAACTTTGTTGGTCCATTCTTCGCTCGTTGAGCCGGTTATTTTACCGGATGGTGAGCAATATAAGACATTGGCACAAATGGACGCGATTTTTACTTCCCTGCTACAACAAAATTTAGGCCGGGATACGGTATTAATTGCGTTGGGGGGCGGTGTGATTGGTGACATGACGGGTTTTGCTGCGGCTTGTTATCAGCGCGGTGTCGATTTTATCCAAATTCCAACCACTTTGTTAGCACAAGTTGATTCTTCTGTTGGTGGCAAGACAGCTGTTAATCATGCTTTAGGTAAGAATATGATTGGTGCTTTTTACCAACCTAAATTAGTACTGATTGATACTGACTGTTTGACTACACTGCCTGCTAAAGAGTTTGCGGCAGGAATGGCTGAGGTGATTAAGTACGGCATTATTTGGGATCAAACTTTTTTTGTTTGGCTTGAGCGTCATATTGAGAAATTAAAACGTCTTGATGATGAATCGCTTAAATATGCTATTGGTCGTTGCTGTGAAATTAAGGCTGAAGTCGTTGCATTGGATGAAACTGAGCAGGCTGTGCGTGCTTTGTTAAATTTAGGGCATACTTTTGGTCATGCGATTGAAGCTGAGATGGGTTATGGTGTTTGGTTACACGGCGAAGCGGTTGCTGCTGGAACCCTATTAGCAGCAAAAACGGCTGTGAAAATGGGACTTATTCAAGAGAATGATCTTGAAAGAATTCGTGCATTATTCATCGCTTTTGATTTACCTGTTGAGGCACCAGATTCAATGACTTTTTCACATTTTATTGAGCATATGCAGCGTGATAAAAAAGTGAAACAAGGTAAAATTCGATTAGTGTTACCTACTGCTATTGGCCAAGCTGGCATTTATAGTGACGTGAGTGAAGCCATATTGAGAGAGGTAATTGGCGGCGCATAACTTGAATATGGATGACAAGTGACACCATCAGAGTCAATATTATTACCTAGCCAAGAAGCCTTGTTATTGAGGCTGCAGCATATTAGTTTATATGGCGAGCAGCTAATCCTGTTAATGGGGGAACAAGGCTCCGGCAAAACGACATTGGTAACAACACTTCTTGATACATTGGATGAGCATAGCCTTGCTTTAGTGACTTGCCCGAAGCATTGTGATAGTCATGAAATCCGTCGAAAAATTCTGATTCAACTGCTTAAAGAACCTATTTTTGATGATGAGTTAACCTTATCTGAGAGTTTATTACAAGTTGTTGATTCATTGCCTGAGTCAGTGTGTATTGTCATTGATGATGCGGACAATATGCCTACAGAAATGTGGGGTGAGTGCTTAGCACTTAGTCAATTAACACTTGCCAATACCGCCATCAGTCTTGTTTGTACTTCCGATAACCATTTTTTGTCTTTTATCACTGAACAATTGTCTTTGGTACAAGCCGAATATTTATTGCCGATCAGTATTCCTCCCTTGTCTTTAATTGAAAGGCAGTCTTTATATGAGGCTTTCTTATCCGCTAATGGACAGAAGACGTTTATGGATGCCGATAGTTTGTATGACAAATTATCAGAGCAGTCGGGCACGCCAGAGGAAGTATTGGTTTTATTTGAGCTTTCGCTACAGAATGTGCCGACGTCAACAGCCGCCGATCCTCAGACGTATATGAGAGTGATGCCTAAATGGGTGAGCTTGATTTTAGTCGTGGTTGTTTTGAGTGTCGTGACAATAACAGGAGTTGGGTTATGGATGCTAAAATTGCCCATTGATGGCCAAGTGAATAAGGCTCACTTACTCAATAAGACACAAGATTCATTACATGATGATACGGTCATGCTAATAACGGTGGAACATCAAAAAAACAAGCTTACTGCCTCAAGAAAGGATGCTGCTGTGACCTCAAGTGCGGTATCGGTTTCAGAGGTGAGTGAGCCTCAAGTCAAAGCGGTTATTGAACAGGATAAAAGTATTGAGGAAACAGCCGATGCTCAGGTCGCAACTCCATCCAATGTTCAAGCTTTTAGTGTTTCCTCTCCCAGTCAATTTGCAACCCAAGCACGGGAAAAAGAAGAACAGAGCTCCGGTGTTATTGAACAGACGCCTTCATTGAAACCCGTTACTGTGAATAAAATCGCTATGCCACGAGATAGCGATAGAAATCAAGTTGAGAAATCCATCTCAGTAGCGACAAATAAAAACAGTCTGCAGGTTGAAAAAACAGCAGTTGATGCTGCCAAAGTGCAACCGCCGATAGTTTGGCCAACTTTATTGAGTGTTAGGCCAACACAAGGTTATACGTTGCAATTGGCTAATGTGACTAAGATAGAGACACTTTATCGTTTATTAACAAAGATTAAGGGCGTTGAGGGCTTGAGAATTGCCCGATATCAACAAGGTTGGTTAGTCTTAGTGGGTGAGTTTGATAAAAAAGAATTTGCAAATAAAAAGTCTGCATATCTAATTGAAAAATATAAAATTAATAAGCCATGGGTACGTCGTTGGGCCGGTTTGAGTGAATATCAACTACAAGTCAGTGTTCCAAGTCGTGAAATTCAGTAATAAAGAGAGTACAATCATGTGCTTCTTTTTTTAGGGTATTCAGTCAATTTAAATGAGCAAAAAACAAAGAGCCTTTCTAAAGTGGGCTGGTGGAAAATTTAAACTGATTGAAGCTTTATCTCAATACCTGCCAAAAGGTAATAGATTGGTTGAGCCTTTTGTTGGGGCGGGGTCCGTATTTCTAAATACTGATTTTGATAGCTATCTATTGTGTGATATTAATCAAGATTTGATTAATCTTTATAAGATTGTTCAGCAAGATCCAGAAGCGTATATTAGTGCTGCAAAAGCTTTATTTGTTGATGAGATGAATAATGAAACCGCTTATTATCAAATCCGTGAACGTTTTAATCAAAGCCGCGATCCTTTTGAGCGTTCAGTATATTTTTTATATATGAATCGATTTGGCTTCAACGGCTTGTGTCGCTATAACCGTAAAGGTGGTTTTAATGTGCCTTTTGGTTCTTACAAGAAACCTTATTTTCCAGAACAAGAGATCCGCGCTTTCTCAATCAAATCACAAAAAGCCGAATTTCGGTGTGTGGGTTATGAGGAAGCCATGAACATGACACGCAAAGGTGATGTGGTATATTGCGATCCGCCTTATGCGCCTTTATCGACAACAGCCAGTTTTACGACTTATGTGGGGGCTGGATTTAGTTTGGATGATCAAGCTATATTGGCAAAAATGTCCCGACATACAGCAATAGATAGAGGGATCTCGGTGTTAATCAGTAATCATGATATTCCGTTAACTCGTGAGCTTTATCATGGTGCGAAACTTGCCCATGTTCAAGTGCAGCGCAATATTAGCCAAAAAGGCAGTGCTCGTAAAAAAGTGGATGAGTTATTTGCTTTATACGATGATGCTTATCATGCAGAGGCTACTGAGCTAACGCCGAAAAAGCGTTTCAAATCGAAAAAGAAAAAATAAAAAAACCTCGCATTTGCGAGGTTTTTTATTGATTTTTATCCTAATACTTGGGTGACGATAAAGAGTAAGCTACCGACAAATATGATCGCAATGAACACCCCCATAATGATAAAGGGGACAATGGACTTTGTTTGAAAATCGCGTACGCGATTTTGCTCGGATTGCACACCAAAAAAAGCGGCAAGTGTGCTGATCAGTAGGTGCCAGAAATTTTTTAACATAAATGTAGGCTCTGATGGCTATTGATTGAAGTCACTTGGCTCAAAGGAATACGGTTGTTACCGTGCAGCAATTCCAAAAAGTCGATAAAATGTAGCTGATTAGTAAGACTATTACCCGTTAACCAATTTAACCAAGTTAATGTTTGAGCTGTTTTACAATGGTTTTGTACTTGGCCGTGCGGTAAATGTTTACTGGATACTTCTGTTTGCGATGCACAATAACGACTGGGTGACATAAGGGTCGATATACTTGTTGAACTGAGTATGAATATCGTTATGCCTAAAGTGCAACTCATGAAAAAAATGGTGATTTTCATGTTTAAAAACTTTTTAAGCTTCCTTAACATGGTATTTCCTTCGTTGCCTTCCTTTGCGAGGCATCAGTATAACAAATTGAAAATCGATTAAAACATAATTGTAACAAAAAAAGTATTTTAAAAAGTAGTGTCTCTATGGGGTTAAGGGGTAAAATAGCTTACTTCTTACACATGACCATGAGTTTGACTATGCGCCCATTTTTAATTGCCCCCTCTATTCTTTCTGCCGATTTTGCTCGCTTGGGCAGTGATGTTGATGCTGTATTGACGGCGGGAGCCGATGTGGTTCATTTTGATGTGATGGATAATCATTATGTTCCTAATTTAACCGTGGGGCCTATGATTTGCCAAGCGCTGCGGGATTACGGTATTACCGCTGATATTGATGTGCACTTAATGGTGAAGCCCGTTGATCGTATTATTCCTGATTTTGCAAAAGCAGGTGCATCCATTATTACGTTTCATCCTGAAGCGTCTGAGCACATTGATCGTAGTTTACAATTAATTAAAGAATCGGGTTGCAAAGCGGGCTTAGTCTTTAATCCTGCTACACCTCTGCATTACCTCGATCATGTGATGGATAAAGTTGATGTGATTTTATTAATGTCAGTGAATCCAGGTTTTGGGGGGCAATCTTTCATTCCTTCCACTTTAGATAAATTACGTCAAGTGCGTCGTCTTATTGATGCGAGTGGTTATGACATTCGCCTTGAAGTGGATGGTGGGGTGAAAGTGGATAATATTGCTGACATTGCTCGTGCTGGTGCGGACATGTTTGTGGCGGGATCAGCGATTTTTAATCAGCCGGATTATAAAGCTGTCATTGATTCAATGCGTCAAGAATTAGCGTCTGTCACGCAAGAAAAGTAGGTGTGCTGAATATGAGTGAACCAATAACGGGCAAAGTCAAAGCCGTTGCTTTTGATTTAGATGGTACGCTAGTTGATAGTGCATCTGATCTAACGGTGGCGGTACAAGATTGCTTAGCTGAATTTGGCTTGCCCTTGTGCAGTGAGGCACAAGTTCGTTCATGGATAGGTAACGGGGCTGAAGTCCTTATGCAAAGAGCACTGACTCTTTCGGCTGGGGACGCATATAGTCAGGCACACTGTCAGAAAATGATGCCCAGATTTAAATGGCATTATCAGCAAAACTTACAGAAACATAGCCAATTGTATGATGATGTATTAATGGTGTTAAAGCGTTTGCATGAGGCTGATATTCGTTTGGCAATTGTGACTAATAAGCCTTATGATTTTACGATCCCGTTATTGAAAGGATTTGGTTTGAGTGACTATTTTTCATCTGTATTAGGGGGTGACTCACTTGCCGAAATGAAACCACACCCGCTTCCTTTGCAACATTTATTGAAACTTTGGGATTTGAAGCCCAATGAGCTAGTGATGGTTGGCGATTCTAAAAATGATATTCTTGCGGCAAAAGCGGCGGGGGTCGGCGCAATTGGCTTGACCTATGGATACAATTACGGTGAAGATATTAGTTTGAGTGACCCGAATGCGGTATGTCATCAATTACGTGATATTATACCCGTGATACTGTAATTTTGTAATTTTTAATTGATGCATCGAGTCTTTACATTGTTTACTTGATGCACTTATGGAGTAATGAAGAAAATGACCACGTCACAGCCTAAACCTATCGTACTGAGTGGGGCACAACCCTCAGGTGAGTTAACCTTAGGTAATTATATGGGCGCATTACGCCAGTGGGTAGCGATGCAAGATAGCCATGATTGCTTGTATTGTGTGGTTGACTTGCATGCCATTACAGTACGTCAAGATCCTAAATTATTGCGTGAAGCCTGTCTTGATACCTTAGCTTTGTATTTAGCTTGCGGTGTTGATCCGAAAAAAAGTACGGTTTTTATTCAGTCTCAAGTGCCTCAGCACACTCAATTAGGCTGGGCATTAAATTGTTATGCTCAAATGGGTGAGCTCAATAGGATGACCCAGTTTAAAGATAAATCTCAGAAACATGCCAGTAATATCAATGTGGGCTTATTTGGTTATCCAGTATTGATGGCAGCAGATATTTTGCTGTATCAAGCGAATGAAGTGCCTGTAGGGCAAGATCAAAAGCAGCATCTTGAATTGACCCGAGATATCGCAACTCGATTCAATAATGCTTACGGGGATACTTTTACCATACCTGAGCCTTTTATTCCCGAATTAGGGGCCAAAGTGATGTCTTTACAAGAGCCGCTGAAGAAGATGTCTAAATCGGATGATAATCGTAATAACGTCATTGGTTTGCTTGAAGATCCCAAGAAAATCATGAAAAAAATCAAAAAAGCCATGACAGACAGTGAAGAGCCACCAGTAGTCCGTTTTGATGTTGAAAATAAGCCTGGGGTATCGAATCTTTTAAGCTTAATGTCAGGCGTGACAGGTCAAAGTATTGCGTCGTTAGAAAGTGAGTTTGAAGGCAAGATGTATGGGCACTTAAAAGGCGCAACAGGTGAAGCGGTGGTGAGTATGATAGAACCATTGCAAGCGCGATATAATGAATTTAGAGCCGATCAAACCCTACTGAACCAAATTATGCATGAAGGTGCTGAAAAGGCACAAGCACGTGCCGAAGTTACTCTGAAAAAGGTGTATGAAAAAATAGGTTTATTAGTGTAACGGGCTTTAAGTGGAATAAAAAACCTGCATATGCAGGTTTTTTATTGTTTATTGCTTTGATTAATTCACATAATCAAAGACTTTAATTACTTTTCGAACGCCTGAGGTATTGCGAGCGACTTCTACCGCGAGATCCGCTTGTTCTTTGGCAACATAGCCGATAAGAAAAACTTCTCCGTTTTCAGTAACAACTTTTATGTTGGTCATATCTAAGTTTTGCTCACCGAGCATACGGCCTTTGACTTTTGTCGTGATCCAAGTGTCATTACTTCGTGTGGTAAAAGACGTTGGGTTACCAATACGAATTTGATTATGAATTTTCCCGCCTAAATTCAGCTTATTAACAACGCTAATGGCTTTATTTCTTAACATTGAATTGGGTGCTTGACCAATTAAGAGTACATTGTTATTCAAGACGACGGCAGAAATATTTGCTTGATTTTTTAAGTCTGGTTGGGAAGAAAGCGCACTGGCGATATTGAAGTTAGCATTGGTATCATCCAGTTGTGTACTGACAGGACGCTCATCATTGGCGACCATAGCGCCGCTGACGGCACCAGCGACGAGGGCGCCTGCACAGCCTTGCAATAAAAAAAGCGGCAAAATTAATGGGAGCCAAGCTCTCACTGCTGTTCATCCTGTGGGAATAGGGTTCTGTCTATGTTGTCACAAAGGCAATGAATGGCTAATAAATGAACTTCTTGAATGCGGGCTGTGACATTGGAAGGCACGCGAATTTCAACATCATTAACACTAAGTAACCCTGCCATAGGCCCACCGTCTTTGCCTGTTAGGGCGACAATCGTCATATCTCGACTCAGTGCAGCTTCAATGGCCTTAATAACGTTTCCTGAGTGACCACTGGTAGAGATAGCTAATAGAATGTCTCCAGGTTGCCCTAAAGCTAAAATTTGTTTTGAAAACACTTCATCATAACTGTAATCATTGGCAATAGCCGTTAAGGTAGAGCTATCTGTTGTGAGGGCAATAGCAGGAAGAGGGGGGCGTTCAACTTCATAGCGATTAAGTAATTCAGCTGAAAAATGTTGCGCATCACCAGCACTGCCACCATTACCACAGGCTAAGATTTTATTACCACCGAGTAAACAATTAACCATCATTTCTGCGGCTTTGGCAATGGACTCAGGTAAGGCTTCAGAAGCATCAATTTTGGTTTGAATGGATTCGGTAAAGCTATGTTTAATACGGTCTAACATGGATAAATCCTTAACGATTGTTTGCGTAATGGCTATATGAACACTTCATTTTATGGGCAACCCCATAGCTGATCGTTGAACATAAGCGACGATAAAATTAAAATGCATCGCGGATCCATTGAATGTTGTTCGGATCCATAGCGATAAAATCAAATCGACAAGTTGCATCTATTTGGTTTAATTGTAAGTAATGGCTAGCAGCACGCTTTATACGATGTTGCTGCCTTTGACTTAACGCATTCATTGCACCACCAAAATGTAAATCTGAACGATATTTTACTTCAACAAATACCCAAACAGTACCTTCTTTCATGATTATGTCTATTTCACCAAATTTGAAACGAACATTTCTCGCAACTAAATGTAAGCCTTGTTGTTGCAAATAGATAATGGCTGTTTGTTCACTTGCTTGTCCATGACAACCTTTAAGCACACTAATATCCTGAAGTGACTCTCTATGACGTTGAGTATATACCCAAAATGCGACATTATGCGAGGTCTAGCCACTTTGAGAGCCTCTCGTTTTATTTGCTTAGAAGATATTGTTTGTCATGCTTCAAATTAGGTTAAGCAAGTTGTGTTATTGCTATGCAATTTATTGTATGAGCAATAACACGTCTTTACTTTTCACAAAAAATAATACATTTTTACTTTTTTAGTCCTGATTCATTTTGATGGTAATGGTTTTAAATTACCTCTTTGGTAACGGCCCCAACTTAATTGTCTATTGATTATACCTTTGTCGTTAACCGATAAGGTGCCGCTTAAGCCATTTAATTGATAGCCAGGTAATGCTCTCATTTGAGCCAGTTTATCGACAAGATCAACAGCATCATAACCCATACTATAAAGTCGTTTTTGACTGTTGCTCCAAGTGGGCCACAATTGACTCACCGTTCGAGTATCTGAGTCTGGGCGAATAAGCCAAGGAATATCACTGATCGTCAGGTTATTTAATTCTTCATCGGCTTCTCTGCCACCATCTTTTAAATGACTTCGGCTACTGGCGTACAAAGGGACTGGCTGAGCAAAAACACTGAAATTGACATCAATAAAAGGTTTTAATAAGGCCAGATCATGGCTTGCTGATAACATGTAAATGGCATCAATATCACGTCGAGAGCGAAAATCGGCTTTGAGTGATAAATTGAGGACGCGTTTTAGAGCGGCAATACGCTCCTTACTGTCAATGACACCTAATGCTTTTTGTACCGTGACCTTCATTTTATCACCCGCATCATAATAGTGAATTTCTGCGGGGGTGTGAGTCAATGCTTGCCAAGTTTTGTTAAAACTATCAGCCATGTTATGACCCATTTTGTCATTACTAGCTAATATTAATGGGATTTTTATACCGTCTTTAAATAACCGATTAGCGGCATCATTGGCTTCGTCACTAGGTGATAAGGCAAAATAAAAGGTATCTTTATTGGAAGAGGGATTTTTAGCCGTATTTAAAAACAGCTGTGGAATGATTTTTTCATTATTGCCTGTAGCTTGCTTTATAGAAGCGTCATTTGTCTGTAATGCTGCGACAGAGTTTGGCAGTAATGGGCCAATAATAAATTCAGCACCTGCCGCGACGGCTTTGTTATAAGCGGCTTTGGGATCTTGTGCGGTATCATAAAAAGTGAATGTCACATCTTTATCATTTTGGGTTAAATAACTGGACATAATGCCTTGTTTTACTGGGTTGGCAATATTGGCTCTGGCTCCAGTTAAGGGCAATAATACTGCAATATTTCTCGGCCTGTAAGGTTTGGCATTCAGTGCATTTTCAAGATCCGTAGGCAGTTTACGGGTTGCAGGATGGGATGGGTTTTGTTGTTGCCAGCGACTTAATTGACTCACTAACTGGTTTGGATCAACAGCATAACGCTTGGTTAAATAGGCGAGTTGTAACCAGCCTGCAAAAATAGAATCGTCACTATCGGTGGAGAAACGTTTCAGTGTTTCTTCTGAAAGAGGTTGTAGGGTTCGCCAAATCGTGTCATTGACTTCATTCGCTTGTGATGTGGGTAAATATTGACTGAGATAACTTAATTGGCGTACTTCCTCTATGGGCTGATTACGCTCTTGATAAAGCTGTGCTTTTAACTGGTAATAACTGACCCATTGCCATTTTGCCAGCTGCCAATTGGCTGGATAATTTAATACTTTAATGGCTTCACCATAGCGGGACTGCATTTTCAGAACTCTGGCTGTGAGATATTGATACTCGGCTTGAAGTTCATTAATGGGTAATAATGTGGCCTTCATAGAGTTCAGTAATTGTTCTGCCGTACTGTCATCTCCTGAATTAATCATGGCATGAGCGGCTAATAACAAGTAACGTTGACGCAGTTGCTGATTTTTTTCTGCTTTGGCTTTCGCTAAGTATTGCGCCGATGTTAAAGGGGCGCTGATTAAAGAAATGCTAGTCGATTCAGTCTTTACCGGGCCGGTTGGGGTTGCACAACCGAACAAAACTGCCGATAACACAGCGATAGAAATTAATTTAGTTGTCTTCAGGCTTTTTAACACAGGTCTTTACTCTGGTAAGATGCTGCCAGTAGTTTAACCTTCTCTTACGCTTGACGAAAGTCTTGTTGAAAATCTATACAGAGGTAGATATGGGCCTATCGGTCGCACTTTACATTGTTCCAACGCCAATAGGTAACTTAGAAGACCTAAGTTCTCGAGCAATAACAGTACTTAAGCAAGTTTCATTGATAGCATGTGAAGATACTAGACACAGTGGTAAATTATTAAGTCATTTTAGTATTGAGACAAAAAAAATGGCCTTACATGATCATAATGAACGTGATAGGGCTCAAGGGATCATACAAAAATTATCCAATGGCGAGTCTGTTGCGCTGATTTCAGATGCGGGAACGCCTCTCATTTCTGATCCAGGCTATCATTTAGTGTCTCAAGTGCGTGCTGCTGGATTTGATGTGAGTCCTTTGCCTGGACCTTGCGCTGCAATCACGGCGTTGAGTGCATCGGGCTTGCCTTCTGACAGGTTTTCTTTTGAAGGCTTTTTACCTTCAAAAGAAAAAGGTCGAGTGGATAAATTAACGGCGCTAAAAGAAGATCCACGCACGCTTATTTTCTATGAGTCTCCTCATCGAATTTTACACAGTTTAACATCCATTTCGGCTGTGTTTGGCGATGAACGGCAAGTGGTCATGGCAAGAGAAGTGACCAAAGTGTTTGAAACTTTTCTGTCAGGCACGGTAGCGGAAGTATTAGCGAAAGTGAGCCAAGACAGCAATCAGCAAAAAGGAGAAATTGTCCTTATGTGCCATGGTTTCCGTCAGGTTAAAATAGAAGGTGATGAGCAAGCTATTCCTGCTAAGGTAATGCAAACATTAACCTTATTAAATGAAGAGCTGCCTTTAAAGAAAGCGGCAGCGATTACTGCAGAGATTTATGGATTGAAGAAAAATGCACTGTATAAACATGGCTTAGCATCAGGTTTATAATTGCATTGCTTATAACAGTATCATTTGAACGCTGTGACTTGCATTAAGATTGGACTTTTAGAATGACTAGGCTCGATGTTTAGCTGACCATCAAGGTCGTTCATTCACATCCATGTGATCACGACATTTGTTCATCCTTAAACATTAGATGATGGAAATGTCATTTATGCGGGCGCTATTAATGATCTTGTCTAAAAGGCTTTTCATTTCAGCTCTGCAGCTTGAAGTATCACGGGTATACAGGTATACTCCGCGCCGAGTTGGCCAGACAGTTGCCGCGTCGTAAGACGGGGAGGAAAGTCCGGGCTTCATAGAGCAGGGTGCCAGATAACGTCTGGGCGGTGTGAACCGACGACAAGTGCAGCAGAGAGGAGACCGCCTATTCAATTTATTGGATAGGTAAGGCTGAAAGGGTGCGGTAAGAGCGCACCGCATGGCTAGTAATAGTCCATGGCAAGGTAAACTCCACCCGAAGCAAGATCAAATAGGGTTCCGTATGGCGTGGCTCGCGTTGGAACCGGGTAGATCGCTTGAGCCTGTGAGCGATTGCAGGCCTAGATGAATAACTGTCCACGACAGGACCCGGCTTATCGGCCAACTCAACCTAATCTTAGAAAGCCGCTGATTTTATTATCAGCGGCTTTTTTGTGCCTAATTTTATCGTTAAAATTAACAGGTTTTAGCGTCTGCTTTTCACTAATTCAAGTAGTTTATGAACGCAGGCCTGCCCATTAACGGGCAATTTTTTCTCATCAATGAGTCCGACTTGGGCGAGTACTGAACCTTGATCCCAATAGATGCGCTCGCTGTCGACTTTTTCATCTTTAAAATTGACAATGACAATAGTGAAAAACGATATTTTTTTGTAGCTTGGAGAAATATTGGGTAGCAGCCAAGGTATTTCTCTGTCGTGAGTTAAACTCATGACAAGCTCGGTGACCAGAAGATCAGTATTAAACGATTTTGAGATGACTTCAATGTCCATATCATCTGGAAATTGACCAATAAATTCAGTATTATAAAAATGTTTTACTGCTTGATAATTATCTCCACCACGTAATGTAGGAATGTTGATCACGTAAGGATCCTCACTCATGGTCGCCATAGTGTCATTAATATTTTTATGATCGAATTCGGCAGCCATATGCTCATCAAAGATATCAACGTACTTTTGATGAAGTTGAGATGTTATTTCTTTTGTAGCCAAACCCCTTCTCCTAACAAGTTTTATTGTTAGTAATTGTAGCTAAGGTTTTTAGTCTGTGGTGAGAGAGGTGATGTATGTTTAAAGCAGGTATGAGTGAATCGCAGTGAAAGACGAAAGTTATCACGTATAAAATGTGTTTTTTTAGAAGGATAAAGATAAACAGATAATAAAGAGTGGTGGGTCGTGAAGGATTCGAACCTTCGACCAATTGGTTAAAAGCCAACTGCTCTACCGACTGAGCTAACGACCCATCTTTGAAAGCGAGCGCATGGTACCCCGATCATTTTATTTTAGCAAGCAAAAAATGAAAAACTTTTGCTTTTATTTGTGGTTTGACTTTTAGTTGATAATTTTTTGTTCGTTCAGCGGCTATTTAGCTATTTTAGGGCAGGATAGCTCTTAGGTCAGGATTGGGGACTAAGACGATTAAGTTCACGGGAGTCATGTTCATGATGAGGGTAGGTAAACACACTTTACATATTTGCTTGCAATTATTCGAGTGCGTTTTCAGGCAACTCTGTTTATTCTTTCTTAACATTAAAATAAATTTATATATCGGTTTAATTGCTGTTTATCAGTAAAGACGGTTTGTCATTTATATCACAATAAATACCGAAACTTTTTGAACTTCGCGCCTTTAAAGGGGTTGGGTAAATGAGGTAATTTGTTGCTTATCGAGTGGTTGCTATCTTGTGTCACGTGAGTCTGTAGGCATTATTGTTTGCTCACTTTAAGCAAATAGCATGCTTAGCTAGTTAAGCGCAGGTTTTATTGATCAGGAGTATTCATCGGTAAACAAAGTGAGATGAATATATTTGAGTGAAAATGATGAAATATTTTACTGTGATTTCTACTGTTTGTGTATTGATTTTGTTTGGTCTGAACTCTTTTGTAATGGCGGTCAGTAACGATGGACCCATTGTGAGCGAGAAAAATAAGCTAGATAAAATGCAACTGATCCAAGATAAAAAAAGTGGCCAGTTAAGGCTTGTGAATCGTTCTGAACAGCAACAAGTTCAAGCATTATTGCCAGTTTCAACTCCCAAAGTTATTCAAAATGATGACTCAAGCCTCAGTATGGCGTTAACGATGCATCCTCTACCTGCAACTGCGGCTTATGTTAATTCCTATGGTGAAGTAAAAATTTATTATGGCAGTGTGCCCGTTGAAGTATTAACCTTGCCTGACAATATGGCAGCACAAGAAGGGTTAATAGAAGCATCGTTAAAGGGACCAGAGATTCAAGCTTGTATTTCAGATGACGAGGATGAGCCCACTAGTAGTAGCACCGTGAATAATGGAGAACAATTAGCGAATATTGTTATTTGTAGTTCAGATTTTCAAGGAGATGAAAATCAATCTGGAGAGGGGTTTTATGATCCTACTCCAGTTGAAGCTGTTGGGGGCAATATGGCGACGACATTGGGTGAGCAAAGACAAAATGTATTTTTAGAAGCGGCGCGTATTTGGGGAAAAGAGTTGCTGAGTGATGTGACCATTTATGTTAATGCTTCATTTACCCCTTTGACCTGCAGCGAAAATTCAGGGGTTTTAGGCTCCGCAGAGCCGAATTATATTCACTCAAATTTTGATAATGCACCTCAAGCTGATACTTGGTATGTTGGCGCGTTAGCGAATAGTTTAAGCGGCCAAATACTCGCTAAAAATGCAGATATCGATGCACGATTTAACTCCAATATTGATTATAATGATGATTGCTTGAATGGTATCAATTGGTATTTAGGTTTAGATGGAAAAAATAATAAGGATATGGATTTATTGACGGTAGTATTACATGAGATGGCTCATGGTTTAGGCTTTATATCGTTAGTGGATGTGGCTGATGGCAGCTTACGCTTAGGGGAAGTCAATGGGGAAGAGGTCCGATATCATGATATCTGGGATCATTATTTATATGGCGTGAGATTAGGTACCTGGCTCAATTTAACGGATGAACAAAGAGCATACTCTGCAACGCGTGATAATAATTTGGTTTGGCAAGGGGAAAACGTGACATTGCATGCAAGTGCATACAGCGAGGGAGTACATGAACTGGGGCTTTTTAAAATGTATGCGCCTAATTCAGTAGAGCTTGGGTCATCAGTTTCTCATTTTGATAAAAGTGTGACTCCTAATACATTAATGGAGCCTGAGTTCACAGAGCATACAACCGATGTGGGTTTAGCGGGGGCGTTACTTGAAGATATCGGTTGGTTAAGGCCAGCAGCGAGTACATTAGCGCAATAGTGAATGGCAACCAAGCTCACCTTTTATGCTGGGTTGCCATGGCAATATCACTGGATTTTTTTACCTAGCATGCGACTTAGTGTTCCGTCTTTGTCTATGAAATGATGTTTAAGGGCGCCAAGAACATGTAAACTAATCGCCGCCACCATGATGTTAGCACCTGTTCCGTGAAGGGTTTCACCTAGCTCTCCCATATTCGCTGCAATGGGAGCAATTTTACCCGTTGAGTCAAAATTTGCTGGAAACAATTCAAGACCAAAAACGAACAATCCATGTCCACTCGCGGCAGACATTAGCATACCTGAAATAGGCATAAGTAAAATACCGATGATGAGCAGCCAATGGACCACTTTTGCTAAAAATCGTTCTAACAAAGGGTATTGACTAACTGGCGTTGGCCAGCCATTGATGTAACGCCAAATGACACGCCAAACAATAATGGTAAATAACAAGATACCAATGGATTTGTGTATAGGGTAAAGTACAAAGGCATTATAGCTTGTCATATAAAAACCGACACTGAGTAAACAAATAAAACAGACAGCGATAATCCAGTGTAGGCTGAGGGTGAGGGAAGAGAATTTAGTCTTAGTATCTTTCATAATGACTTTTTATTAATTGGATTTACATTCCAGTATAATGTTAAAGAAGCCAAAGAGCAGATTAGAAGGTGATTTTACCGTTAATATGATTTAATCATAAAGCTGAATGTAATATATGTAGTGATTATGTTATTAATTAGGGGGAATTATTTAAGAGATAAATTATGTTTTTAGACAGTATAACAAGAAAAGGATGTCAGAGTGTTTGCTTTTTATTGGGGATACTCATGTTACAAGCATGTGTTGTCGTTCCTCGCCCTGTATCGACTCCCTCGCCGAAACTTGTCTCTTCTTCATCCGCTCGATATACAGTTTGTAATACTGAAACCCAACAATGGGATTTACATACTCAAGAGCTTGGCAGTTTACAATCATGTCAATATTCCAGTCAATTAAGTGGGATCTGTATGGCGACGTTTGGCTTAATTTTGCCTTTGGGTTCTCTTATTGTTTCGAGCAGTATATATCTTGTTGGTAATACAGTGCACTGGCTTGAGTATCAAGGTCGTTGTAATGATGGCATTGTACAAAGAGGTTTGGCCTTATTTGATGGGGGGAGCGAAGAAGTGGAGTTGAATGAAAACGAAATCGATTTAATGGATCAAACCATCGTTATCGAAGAAAAGACCGTGGAACTTATTGAGTAAATTAAAAAATAAGGGGTTAAATTTTGATGGTATAATAGTGTTTGGTTATGTTTTATTTATTGAGGAAAAAATGCGATTATTGAAAGGAATAGTGCTTGGCATGGGCGCGTTATTATCAGGTCAACTATTGGCATCGGATGCGATTAACCAAGGTTCTATTAGTGATGTTGCATACCGGGATGGTTTTGTCACTTTAAGAGTCATAGGTAGTGATGGTGACACGAATCATTGTGATAAATGTCCCAGTGATCCCGGGGGGATTAGCACTAGCAAATGCTGGATAGAAGAGTCTAAAACCGCTCAAATCAGTATGTTGTTATCGGCGCAGGCAAGAGGGAAAAAAATTACGGGTCGTGTTCATGATATTGCCAAAGATTGCACTTTATACCAAATGACTCTTCAAGATTAATTGTTGTTTTTATTCGTTAACCTGAATTTGGGATAAACAGTACAGCTTAATGCTGCAATTTTTGCTCTTATCTGTGTTGAGCTTTCTATTAATCGCTCGCTATTCAATATGAAATCCTGCTCTGATATAGGTAAAATGTCGACATTTTGCTAAGTTGAAAATAAACAATAATAGATTGATATTTATTTCAACAGTCTGATTTTTAAAACTTATTATTTTGCGTTCAGGTGAGTTAATTTATATTCAAGAGAAAATTTTATTATTGATAATCTGTGCTTGAAGAAGCTTCAGCTCAAAAAGTTGCACAATTTTGTACAAAACAAGCTGTCTACTTTTAGGTATGATGATGTGACTCTTATTTTTTGAAGTTGTCGTTAATGAAAAAGAAGCCTTTAGAGCGTGCAGATTATCACGTGACTCAAGAATTAGGCGGCATTGAGTTACTCGATGCCAGTTATCATAAACAAAACTTTTCGCGTCATAGTCATGAAGGTTATACGGTTGGCGTGATAGAAGAAGGAGCGCAGCGTTTTTTTAGAACGGGTGGTGATCATATTGCGCCGCAGCACAGCATCATTTTAATCAATGCTGACGAAGTGCATAGCGGGCAATCCGCCACTGAATTTGGTTGGTCTTATCGCGCTATGTATCCTGTTCCTGAGTTGTTTGAATCCATTGACCGAGAGCTTGGGCTTAATCATGGAGCACCTTATTTTCCTGAGGCGGTGGTTTATGATGAGTACATGGCGAATATGCTTAGACTGAGTTTTACGACCTTGAATGATTCCGAAAATCGACTGTTGCGGGAAACACTCATTTATTCATTATTAATAAAATTAGTGGCGCGCCACAGTAAAACTCGGCCAAATGAACGACTTAATGTTGCTGCAACGCCGCAAATGTTATTAGTTAAACAGTTTTTAGATGATCAACCTAATGTGGATGTTTCTTTAATTGAGTTGGCGAATTTAGTGAATTTAAGTCCTTGTTATTTGTTACGCCAATTTCAGCGTCATTTTGGTTTACCGCCTCATACCTATCAAATACAATTGAGGTTGAGATTAGCTAAACAATTGATAAAGATGGGAGACTCTTTATTAAATGTGGCTTTGGAGTGTGGCTTTCATGATCAAAGTCATTTTTCTCGGCACTTTAAAAAAACGCATGGGGTGACGCCAGGGCGTTTTGCAAAAGCAGTGGGGAGCAATATCGTACAATAATAGGCAGGCTTTTTATTTTAATATATTGAAATAGTTCCTTTTTGTGATTTTCAATATGACAATATTCAATAATACGTTTTCGACTTCATTACCCACTGGTGAGATATCACGCCATCAAGCAATCTTCAAAGGGGTCATGGCGATATTGCCTTTATCCATCGCAGTGATCCCTTGGGGAATGTTAGCTGGATCTCTAGCCATTGATGCCGGTTTATCACCATTAGCAACGCAATTTATGTCATTAAGTATCTTTGCGGGGGCGGCGCAGTTAGCGGCTATTGGTATGGTGAAATCAGGTATTGGATTAGGAGGGATTTTATTATCGACTTTGCTTATCACCTCACGTCATTTATTGTATGCAATAGTCTTAAGGCAGAGTATTAGCCCACTTAAATTGCGTTGGCGGTTGAGCTTAGGTTTTTTGTTAACCGATGAGTTATTTGCCATTGCTTCAATTAATCAAGAGAAAAAGGCACTCACAAAGCGAGTAGAATCATGGTTTTTGTTAGGGGCTGGAGTGAGCTTTTACTTGTGTTGGAATGTATCGACACTCTTTGGTATTTTAGCCGTGAATGCATTGCCAGCGCTTAATCAATGGGGATTAGAATTCGCTATTGTGGCGACGTTTATTGCCATTATTGTGCCTATGGTAAAGCATTTTTCTGTTGTTATATGCGTTTTTATTGCCGCAGTATCAGCGGTATGCTGTCAGGTATATAAAGTTGAAGGTGGCTTACTTATTTCAACGTTACTTGCCATGATTGGCGCGATGCTATATGCCAAATTCACCAAAGAGGCTATTAAATGATTTGGTTGATGATAGTCATGATGGCTGTGGTGGTTTTTATGAGTCGTTATTGGTTTTTTGAACCTAAGTTATCCTTTAAACGTTTGGAGAAAATACAAGGTTTACTGGAGTATTGTGCGCCAGCTGTATTGACTGCCATTATTGCGCCGATAATATTTCTTAAAGAAGGGAAGACCCTTAATCTCAATATGGATAATCCGTATATCATCGCTGCAGCGACAGCGTGCATATTAATTTATTTAACTAAAAATACGTTGTTAACGGTAATAGTGAGCATGGGAATATTTTTGCTAATGAATGAGTTAATCTGAACTCGGAACTCTGGGTGTTAAAGAAATCAAGGCATTCCTTTAAAACCGTTAAGCTAAAGGAAGACATTATACGCTTCAGCCACCATTGGATGGGTGGCTGAAGGGATGAGAGGTTATTTGATGAATGCAAAAGCATCACCGTAGAGATGATCTTCTTCAACGCCCATACTACGAAAAACTTCTCTGGCGGCTCCGACCATATCAAAACGACCTGCAATATAAATATCAAAACCTACGAGGCTGATGAAGTCAGTTTTGATTTGCTCTAATAAATTGGCTTGTTTACCTTGCCAATCAGCATTCGCTTCTTCAACGACGGGAATAAAATGCAGCCAAGGGTGAGCATCATGCCATTGTCTGGCAATACCTTCATAATACATGGCTTCTTGTGTACGACAGCCCCAATACAGTTGGGTTTCTATGGCTTGTCCTAAGGCTATTTGTTGCTCAACAATGCTTTTAATGTATGAAAACCCAGTGCCACCTGCTATCAGTAAGCGTGGGCGTTGACTGTCACTACGAAAATGTGCCACGCCACCTGGTACTTCGATTTCAATATCGGTATTGTCTTGCAGGCATTGTTTTAGCTTTTCCACTACTTGCATTGGATAACTTTCACTTACCGCTGCACCGATATGCAACTCGATATGCTCAGCATCAGGTGCACTGGCAATAGAGAAAGGACGCTTATCTTTTTCACCCATGACGATACACAAGTATTGCCCAGCTTTAAAATCAAAGGCGGTTTGTGGTTTCAGTGTCACTTGAAAAACGGCATCGTTAAAAGGTGAAACTTGTTCAATTTTACAGCGAATGGTCTTCATTTAACTTCCTTGAGTATGCCATCTATGTCAGTGGCGTATACTACTTATAGCAGGGGTTTTATTATTTAATGTTTGGTGAATTAATCGGATCATCAAGACCTAACTCTTGCCAAATATCATCAACTTTTTGTTTTATGGCATCATCCATGACAATTGGCGTACCCCATTCTCGAGTGGTTTCACCTTGCCATTTATTGGTGGCGTCTAAGCCCATTTTAGAGCCGAGTCCTGAGACGGGTGAAGCAAAATCTAAATAATCGATGGGGGTATTATCTATCATAACGGTGTCGCGGCTAGGATCCATACGCGTGGTGATGGCCCAAATAACATCTTGCCAATCTCGACAATTGACATCTTCATCCACCACAATGATAAATTTAGTGTACATAAACTGGCGTAAAAATGACCATGCGCCCATCATGACGCGCTTGGCATGTCCAGGATATTGTTTTTTTATTGAAATAACCGCCATGCGGTATGAGCAGCCCTCAGGTGGTAAATAAAAATCCACAATTTCAGGATATTGCTTTTGCAAAATGGGCACAAAAACTTCATTAAGTGCGACACCTAACATCGCTGGTTCATCAGGGGGACGGCCAGTGTAGGTACTATGATAAATAGGATCTTTTCTATGAGTGATGTGAGTGACGGTAAAGACTGGAAACTCATCTGTTTCATTATAATAACCAGTATGATCCCCATATGGGCCTTCTTCAGCCATTTCAGTGGGATCAATATATCCTTCTAAAATGATTTCGCTAGTGGCTGGCACTTCTAAATCACAGCTGATTGCTTTACAGACCTGTGTACGTTCGCCTCTCAGTAATCCTGCAAATGCATATTCACTCATTGAGTCAGGTACGGGGGTGACGGCGCCTAAAATGGTGACGGGATCACTGCCTAAAGCGACGACGACGGGATAGGGAGCACCAGGATGCTTTTCTTTGAATTCTTTAAAATCTAATGCGCCGCCACGATGATCGAGCCAACGCATGATGAGCTTATTTTTACCTAATAACTGTTGGCGATAAATGCCTAAATTTTGCCTGTCTTTGTTGGGGCCTTTTGTGATGGTTAGGCCCCAACTGACTAAAGGTGCGGCATCACCTGGCCAGCAATGTTGAATAGGTAATTGTGTTAGGTCAACCTCTTCACCAGTGAGTATCACTTGTTGGCACTCAGGGCTTCGCACCGTTTTGGGGGGCATGTTTAAGGCTTGTTTAAATTTAGGGATTTTTGCTATAGCATCTTTAAAGCCTCTTGGAGGCTCGGGCTCTTTTAAAAAGGCTAATAGATCACCGACATCCCTAAGTGCAAGAGGATCTTCTTTTCCAAGGGCCATTGCAACGCGCTTAGCGCTCCCAAATAGGTTAGCCAGAACGGGCATAGAATGGTTTTTTGGGTTTTCAAATAATAAAGCAGGCCCACCAGACCTAAGTACTCTATCGGCTATTTCCGTCATTTCTAAATGAGGATCAACGGGATAGCTAATTCGTTTTAATTCACCACTTTGTTCAAGGTGGTCAATGAAACTACGCAAATCCTTAAAACTCATATGGAAATATTCTCTAATGTTAGGGGAAATATGCGCGGCACTATAGCATTTTCCCCATGGCTAAGTCACCTTTGTCCAGCATGATTGGGCTTTGATATCCTGTTTACTTTTATCATTTACAATTGTTTAAATTAAAAATCCTTTATCTTGTGAGGGAATGAACCCCATTTGTGTGTAAACTATACTTATATACCCGTGATACTTGAAGATGCCTGTTTTCAGAGCCTGTAAAAATGCCTAATTCAAGGCGTATTATTGCAGAAATGCTTATTGCCTTTTAAGGTAATACAACGCAGAAGTAGGTAATTCTACAGGCTCCCAAAGGGCTGATTTAAAAGATTCTTATACTGCGTTACTGAACATCAGCTTAGAATCACTAGGCACGCTGTTCAGCTGACCATCAAGGATGATGGAAATGTCATTCATGCAGGCGCAATGAATGAGCTTGTCTAAAAGGCTTTGAATTTCAGCTGAATCCTGCATCTTCAAGTATCACGGGTACAGGTACTCCATTAATAGCTTTTAGCTTAGTTGTAGGAGGTTAGGATGCGTATTTTTCACCATTTTGTTATTGTCCTCATGTTACTTGCTCCTAGTATGGCAGTGTTTGCTTCTTCTGAGACTCAGAAGGGGAAAAATAGTCATAATCAACGTGGATCGAATCAATATAAGCAGTCTGATCATAAAATGAATTCGCATCATCATTCTGCTCAACATAAAAATCAATATGTTTATAATCGAGCTTATTATAAGAATCGATATCATCAGCCTTATTATAATCGCTCTGGGAGTCGAGTGGGTTGGAGTATCGGGATCGGCTCGAGTTGGAATAATGGTTGGTATCCTTATGGCGGCTATTATGGTTCTCGTTGGGGGACGGGGTGGGGATATCCTTGGAACCGAACAGGCTATTACGGGGCTTCTCGATATTTTCCTTTTGGTTGGAACCAGCCTGTTATGAGGCCAAGTCAGCCGAAAGTGATTTCTCCCCCTCAGCAAATTACAACTAGCGTAGAGTACAGTAATGGTCTGACTCGATTACCGGATAATGCTAAAGTGATACAAACGAGTAAGGGAACGCAATATGAGTGGCAAGGGGTTATTTACCGTTATGACTGGCTGACGCAAACTTATCAAACCGTCAATGATAAACAGTAAAGTATTGAATAATGAAGAACAATAAACATTGGTCTAAAGTGCAACGGTTACATGATGTTGTGACCAACCCTAATATTATTTTAAAAGGGAAGTACAGTTACTATAGTGATGCCTATGATGAAGGTTTTGAAGCTTCAGTTGTAAGGTATTTACACGGAGACGAAGTGAGTCGTCAGTGGCAAGCTAAATGGCATATTGATCAACTGATTATTGGTAACTATGTGTGTATTGGTGCTGAGGTCGTTATTTTGATGGGGGGGAACCATACTCATCGAGATGATTGGTTTTGTTTGTACCCTTTTATGGATATGATTGAAGAGAGTTATCTGGGTAAAGGGGATACCTGTATTGATGATGGAGCATGGTTAGGGATGCGGGCAATGATAATGCCTGGCGTTCATATAGGAGAAGGAGCCATTATTGCCGCGAATAGTGTTGTTACAAAAGATGTCCCTGCATACAGTATCGTGGGAGGAAGCCCTGCAACTCATATTCGTTATCGTTTTTCTCAAGATGTGATTAAACGTTTACTTGCTTTAAAAATGTATGATTGGTGCGAATCTAAGTTTATGAAATTAAGACCCTTTATATGTAGCTCAGATATATTAGCATTAGAGCAAGCCAGTAAAGCGTATAAAGGTTAATTCCATCTGAGTTGTTTAAATTAATATTCTCTTATCAATATGCACTATTTTATAACGAGATGGTTTAAAACAAATGTAGATCGTTATGATATATTGTATTCAAGTTGTAAAGTCATACCTGTGAGTGAACTGCTTAAATAGGAAGTTAACTGTTACCTACTAATGACGCCCATGTAATAAGAGGTAGAATGGTGACGAAAAATAAATTTGAAGAATATGCTAAAGCTATCGCAGTAAAATCAGTACTGAATTGTGATGATAATGGCCATTATTGTGCTATTAACTATGCCGACGTTTACGATACTATCGTATCTACAGGTAGGATTGAATATCGAGGCAAAGTTTTTTTGCCTTCCCAGAATCTAGTACATTTGCCTGAAAAGGCATTAATAGGACAAATGCAATTAATCATGGAGCAAATTCAAATAACTTTGGAGGGAAAAAAGGGCATTGGTATTCGAGGAGCCCACCATCATTTACCTAAGAAGTCTTTTTTTGATTGGACCGTTGATCTTTCTGCTTTAGGGTTATTAGGGGTCATTGCCTCTTTGTTTATTATTTTTGATTGATGTTATTTTATCTGGCGCTAAAGCATCATTTATTCTATTGAATAGTGGTGCACTTCTACTTTAAAAATACTTTATGGCTTTGCATTTGGTTTAGCCAGTTGTTATTTTACCCTCCTCTGAAATACTTTGTTTAAAAGGACAATTCATGAAGTATCAATGGATTTTGTTTGATGCTGATGACACCTTGTTTCATTTTGATGCATTTAAAGGTTTAGAAAGGCTATTTTCTCGTTATGGTGTGACTTTTACTGAGCAAGACTTTCAAGATTATCAGCGAGTCAACAAACCACTGTGGGGGGATTATCAGGCGGGAAAGATTACTGCGAAGCAATTACAAGAGAGGCGTTTTACGGTATGGGCGGATAGATTACAAGTCACTCCTCAAACGTTAAATACAGGTTTTTTGACGGCTATGGCGGATATTTGTGCTTTATTGCCTGGAGCTCAAACATTAATCAATGGGTTAAAAGACAAAGTGAACTTAGGCATTATTACCAATGGGTTTACTCAATTGCAAACGATCCGTTTACAAAAGATGGGCTTATTGGATATTTTTTCTTTAGTCGTGATTTCAGAAGAGGTGGGGTTAGCCAAACCTCATGTGGGCATTTTTGAATATGCTTTTGAGAAGATAAGACAAAAAGGTTTACAAGGAACTGAACCACTGGATCTTAGCCGTATTCTTATGGTGGGAGACACCCAAAGCTCTGATATTAAAGGTGGTATGAATGTGGGAATTGATACTTGTTGGCTTAACCGTTTTGATGAACCTTTAGCAGAGGGAGTGCGACCTACTTATCAAATTAATTCACTGCTGGAGTTGAAAACTTTGCTTGCTAATCTGAGTGATAATACCGGATCTGCTGATAGTACTCAAAATATAGCCAGTTAAGCTTACGATCCTCAGTGTATAAAGTGTATTGTCAAATAAGAGCCTCAGCAAAATAAAGAGCCTCAGCCTCTAAATACTGACGTAAAACATCGCAATATGCTGATTTATTATGCGTAAAAACCATGTTGGTTGATTTTTTAATCGCTTGGTTTCATAAAAGCTTTACAACGTCATGATAACCCCCTATTATCAGCGCCACTGGAGAGATGGCAGAGTGGTCGAATGCACCGGTCTTGAAAACCGGCATGGGTTTGTAGCCCATCTAGGGTTCAAATCCCTATCTCTCCGCCATATTAAAAATAAAAAAACCTATCTTTAAAGATAGGTTTTTTTATGCCTGTAATTTAAGAATGAGTTTATAGCACACATATGTAGGGTTCAAATTTCTATCTCTCCGCCAAATAAAACAAAAAAGCCCATCAGAAATGATGGGCTTTTTTGTATCTAAATTAAGATGGTTATGACATGGGTTTGTAGCATGTCAATTCAGAGGGAAAACGTCTCTTTTTGTATTTAACCTGAACTCGGGATAAGCAGCGCCGCTTAATAGCGGTATTTAGCCAAATTAGACAATAAAGAATCACTGGGATGATTTTACTTTATTTGTTAATGAATTTATTTAATCACTTTAAAAAATATCATTAACGACTTTAGCCCAATGTTACTTATTGATACTTATTGATATATTGTTCTTATCAGGAATTAACAACAATATTTTCAATGGACTTAATCAATCAACGCCTTCTTATTACTCCTCTTTTTTTAATCAGCAGTTTACTTATAGGTTGTGGTTCTGATCACGGTGCCAAGCAAACTGAATCACAAAATGAAACGCCAGTGGCTACAGAAGAACTGTCACAATTAACGCTCACTGCATTACAAAAAAACAATCAAGGGAAAACCCACACCGATACGACAGCACGTTTTTTGGTCCATGATGATAAAGGCAACTTAATTGGTGATTATTCTCCGAATGATGATGGCAAAGTTAATATTGACTGGGGCGACACCAGTGCTCATCTCAGCTATATCCGTTTTAATGAAATCTATGATGTTAGCACTGAAGAAAAAAAGCAGGTTGCTGAAATTGACAGTTTTATTAATCTTTCAGTGACACAATTGTATTCCACCACAATGTTCCGCCCCTCCACTCAAGAGCGTGAGTTAGCTGAGACACAGATCGACTTATCTCAATTACAAGGTGAAGCCCCAACGTCGACAGTTATTATCGGAAGTGGTATTAGTATTGGACTTAACACCTTTGATAGTATTACTGTAAATTACGAGAAAGATGAAAGTAAAATTAACGTAAAACTGATCTCCTCGAATCAGCAAAGTGCACGAGGCGGCTTAATTGAATTAGCTAATAAAGCCGCATATCGCTTAAATTTAAATGACTTCAGTGCCGATGGTGTTCTTGTTTCTACTGGTGATCTTTCAGCATGGCCCGTTGCCTATATTTATACGCCTTATGGTTACCAAAAACTGAAACATTACCACAATGCATATGATAACTTATGGGATAACATTTTTATTTATCCTGCAATTCATAAACAATCACAATTAATAACATGGTCAGAAAAAAAACAAACTCTGCATGCGGATAGCCCTATAGAAATGACTACAATCAGCAGACGAAATTTTGATACACAGGGTCAACTTAGCACTACACCAACAATGTTAACCTTAAACTCAGCACAATTACAGAGTATTGAAGCCACTGCTGATCAGCTCACTACCGAAGCTAATAGTACCGCTTTTGACTTAAGCTTATTTCAAAACACTATTGATTTAACCCAAGTCACCTTATGTGGTACAGAATGTGCTGATGATACCTTTAGCTGGACCATTCACAGTACGGCCCAAACTCAATTACCAAATCTATCCTTACCAGAAGATATGCAAACCGAATTTGATAATATTAACAAGCTAGCAGTGAATATTAATCTTGTTAAATACACAGACAACGAACTAGAAAATAATGCCACACTTTACCATATTAACGAAATGAACAAATCCAATGAAAGACAAGTACCAGAGCTAGACTCACTTCAATTTGAGTTTTATATAAAAAAGTAATGCATTAAATCACAGACACAAAAAAGCCGCTAATTTTATTAGCGGCTTTTTTGTTGTATTTGGCATAGAGATAGGTGTTTGGACCCTACATAGATGTACTATGAACTCATGCTGGTTACATTTTTATCTCAGATGCAAAAAAGGCAACTAGTTAAGGTTGCTTTTTTGTTTTATTTGGCAGAGAAATAAAAGTTTTGAACCCTACATTGAGATGCTACAAACCCATGTCGTAACGACTTTAAATGGATTACTAATATTCTTTGACACTCATTATCCCGAGTTCAGATTATTTAAAGTCAGATGGCTATACCACAGAGGGCAACAGATCCTAATAGAGTGTGTAAATTGAAAGAATAGGGAATTTATTTTCGCCAAAAGCAATGGTGATCGATTGGGTTTCATGTGCCTTAAAAGAATGGGAGAAATGATGTGGAAAAATTCGCTCACCATCGGCGAGTAACGCTAAGAGATGTTTTTCTGATAAGGTCCGCCGACCTGCACTATTATTTTGTATGGTAATGACACCCCATCGTTCTCCTAAGTCGTTACTCATTAGCACATAGTTTTGGATCATAAAACTACTACGGGTAGGTTGAATATTTCTGTCATTTGGAAAAGCTAAATCTGAGGCTGGCACAGAAACTTGATCGATATTAAGCGCTTCATTTTCTGTTGAGGCTGCTGTAAAGGAGAGCAGTAGTAAAATGGGGGAAACATATTTAATCAATGGATACTCCAAAATATATTTTTAAAATTAATGGATTATTTTATATGTTGTTATTTTTTGTTGAATTTAATGATTGAATGTTCTCTTTTGTAATGTGTTATTTCTTCACTTTATTATGCTGCATATGCAGCCAGATATTGATGAACAAGGCTAATGTATTCATCGTTATCATGATCCAAGGCCTAACGGTTAATGAAAATAAGTTTGAAATAAAAGGTAAAATTGGTATTGATAAGGCAACGGTGGAATATACCAATGTGAGGTATAGCAACCAAAAACCCCAAATACGATTTGCCCATAAAGCCCATGCGGTACTTACTGAGAGTAAAACCCAAGGGATGGCGGCGAGGTTATAGTAGAAGTTGAAAGAGGCAATACCTGTAAGGATTTCCCAATGTATAATGAGTGAAATGAAAATTAATACAGCCATCACCCGTTGCCCATATTGAATATTTGAGCTTTGCATTTACATCCTTATTTATTCATTTGTTATTCGTTTTTAATCTTGGTTGATGCTGCTAGTTGTGAGCAGTATTTAATGAGATTTATGCTGTTGCTTTAAAATGTATCATTTATAACTAATTGATGTAAATTAATTATTATTTAACTATTGAAGACAAAAATAAAAATCAAACTTAGAGAGCCGTAGTGTTTTTTATTATGAATAAGTTTTAGCGTGTGAGTAAATATGCTTTTAATTCAGATGCTTTTTCATTGAGGATAGCTTGGTTGTTTAAGATAATTGGATAAAACTATCAATGACTTGATTAAAGTATGTAGCATTTTCAACAAAAGGAAAATGTTTACCACCTTCATGTTCTTCAAAGATGACAAGTTTGGCGTTAGGGATTTGCTGGCTGGTCCAAATTTGGGAAGAGGCTGAAATTAAACTGGCTCGCCCACCGATAATTAACGTCGGTAATGTGATTTTTGGAAACAAACTACGCCAATCTTGGTAAAAAGCATCATAAAGTAAGGCTGCAGCCGCTTTTTTAGGCAGAGTGTCACTGCATTTAAGGACTAATTGTTTGTGTTCATCTTTGGCGACTCGGTTGACCATAGTATTAAAAAAAATATGCATAAAATGATCATCTTGGCTGGTGGTAATTTGATGACATAATTGATCGATGGTTTTAGGATCAGAACTCGGTCCATACCGTTGAATTTCTGTTTGGGTCCAGAGTGGATTCATCATGGGAACGGCGGCCCTATCAATAAAAATGAGTTTACTAATTGGGGACACATCGAAGAGCTCTAAATAGCAACAGATAACGGTTGCACCAAAGTTGTGACCTAGAAGAGTAATTTCCCTGAGTTGTAAATATTGAATAAGTTCATCAAGATCTTTAGCAAATCTATGTACTTTATAGCCATAATCTATTTTTGCTGATAACCCATGACCCCGCATATCGAGTGCTATCATGCGATATTGCTGACTTAATGCCTCAAGTTGATATTGAAATACTTGGCAGCTAATATTCCATGTGGGTAGCATCAATAAAGGAGGGCCTTCTCCTACATCTAGGTAGTGTAATTGGGCGCCATCATGAGTGGTAAAATAATGGCTGTAAGATGAGTCAATAGTCATTATATATTCAATAAGCTAGAGTGAATTCTTTATTATTATAACAATAATTGCTTTATTTTTGATCAAAACAAAAGAGGGGTTACGTTAATCAATATTCGTAATACTTTTAAAACCAAGTTCCAACTTGAATAAAAAGCCGTTAAATAAGGGGGGTTAATTGCCCTGTATCAGTGACCTTTTTATCATCAATGATGGTTCTTAAAACTGATAACTTAGTGATGCTAAGTTAATGTTCAGCAATGCTATTAGTTTGTTTTATAAATTGATCGATAACGTGATTAAATTTTTTTGGGTTTTCTATAAAAGGGTAATGTTTACCTCCTTCACTCTCTTTAAATATCATTAATTGTGCATTGGGGATTTGTTTGCTGGTCCAGAGTTGTGAGGATGCTGATATTAAACTCGCTTGGCCACCAATCACCAATGTTGGTCTATCTATGGCAGGAAACACATTACGCCAGTCTTGGTAGAAAGTATCATAGAGCAAAGATGCCGCGGCTTTTTTCGGTAGGGTATTACTGTTTTTGAGGATTAATTGTTTTTTATCATTATTAGTGAGGTTATTGACTAAAGTGTGAAAGAATACTTCCATATAATAGTCATTTTTAGTCTGAGAAATTAAGTCGCATAGTTCGCAGATCGCTTTATCATCAGCGGTGGGGCCATAATTCTTGATGTCCTCTTGGCTCCAATTTGGATTAATTATTGGTACGGCAGTTCTGTCAATAAAGATGAGCTTACTGATTGAACTTGAATTAAAAAGTTCTAAATAAGAGCAAATAACACCAGCACCAAAGGTATGGCCGAGTAATATGACTTCTGTTAAGTGCAAGTAATCTATGAAATCATGAAGATCATAAGCAAAGCGACATGTAGTGTACCCATGGGAAACTTTTTCAGAGAGACCATGTCCTCTCATATCGAGCGCTAATACTCGATATTGATGACTAAGAGCTTCCAATTGATATTTAAATATCTGACAAGAAATATTCCATGAGGGTAATAAGACTAGAGGCTGACCCGTTCCTTTTTCGAGGTAATGTAAATATGCGCCATCATTTGTTGTGAAGTAATGACTATTACTCGTATTTATTACCATCATCAACAATGCCAACCCAGAAATGAATCTAGCAATTATAACATTCTCTTAGTGTTATCTATAATACTGAGTTGCTCTGATGAGTAGTATTATGTAAGCGTTTGTAAATCTATTTTTAGGACATAAATATTCACGATGAGGGGATTCCTACCTTGTTTAAAAAAGATAACCATTGAAGCTTTGAAGCCTCAATGGCTATTTGTTCTACCTTGTTAGGACCTGTTGAACTTTGGTGAGTATTTATGCAGCAGTTTGTCGTTTCTTTATACAAGGCAGAGCTTGTGCGGTGTCGTTGTTCTCGGCTTGGGTTCAAACGTCACTCTACCTCCCGCCCATCCATGGGGTCGTCCATAAATAAGCGATAACGCCGTAGAAAGGAGCGACAAGCGCTGTCCGTAGGATCCACTAAACGTAATTTGATCAATGAAGAGCAGCAGGCCCTAACATTGGATAAGTAAAAAAGGCTAAATGAGCAAAATTAAAGATGAAGTGACAGAGAATAGCTGCCCATAATCGACCTGTAAAATGGAAGATGAGTCCATAGCCAATTCCTGCGAGTGTGGCAAATACCATTAATAATGGCCCGCCTGCAAAATGAGCTAACCCAAAGAGGATACTGGCTAAGATAAGCCCGATTATCCAACCGCATTTTTCACTGAATAATTGTTGAAAAAAACCTCGAAAGAGTGCCTCTTCAGCGACGCAAACTAAGATTAAATTATTAAAAACAAATAGCCACCACCAATGGGGTAGCGATAGTTCAGGTTTGAGTGCGCCTAAGGCTGTTGCAATAGGCAGCAGTGCAAATAATGGCATTAATGTGAAAATAATGGGCTTAAATTTGACCGTTTTTATTTTGCCGAGCAGTGGTGGATACGCCAGTGTTAAGGTAAAGATGAGCATAGGTTTATCAAGGTTGAGATACATGGAAAAAGGCATGCTATTCACGCTTGCTGTAACCTTATTTAACACTTGTAAGTTATTAAATCCTGGTACTAAATGGAAAAACAGGGCGAATGACCATAGGCTAATGATAAATAAGCTGACGTAACGCCAAAAAGGCCGAAAAGAAGGGGTTTTATAGGCTAAAGATAAGCCGATAAGAATACTGACAAGCCCTAATATTTTGAGTTTTTGTTCAAATAAAGCCCCAATAAAAAAAAGGGCTAATAGAGCAAATGCAGCTTTGGATTCTTGCAATAAAATGGCAATGATAGCGAGTGTCAGTGGGAAAAAAATCCATATTGAGAAATCGAGTGTCATTTATCACTCCTGAAGATTTAGGTTGCAACCCGTAGGTTAAGTAGTGGCTTAGTTTGAGTATAACTTACCAGAATGAAGAGAGTATTTTCTAATGTTCTCTACCGTTAAACAAGTCAAAGTGTTATTTTACTCACTTCAACTGTGTTGAGTCTTATTAGGGGGGTTATGTGTTTGTATAAGGTGAAAACCTATAAGATAGTCAAGGCTTACCTACAAATGCCTAATGGGTGGCCGCCACTGGTATGGCCTTTTTAAGTGGCTCTCCAGAGCGAAGCTGTGGCTTGATAGTGTCATCATCAGATAGTGAAAAAGCATACCATTTTTGTTTCTCATTACCGGATAAGGCTTTGATAACCAGCTTTAGTTCTTCAATGGAGCTAATGGTTTCTATTAACCAGAAATCTGCAAATGTGTTTTGATTGTCAATCAGTATTTTTAATATGCTATTGGCTTTTTGAGCATCAAACAGATCGGGCTGGTAGCTACCAAAAAGAGGAGGGATGCAAGCGGCAACCTGAGTACCTATTTTTTTATTAGCACAATTACGAGCAAGCATTGCTGCTTGTTTTATTAAATTGGCGCCCTGCAGTTCGACAACTGAATTGCCTAAGTGGAAAGGCATACAGGCATAACTGTTAATCGCTATTATTTCACTACCAGCTTGAATAAATTGATCATGAACTTGAGTGACAAATGTGTCATTTTCAATGAGGGCTTGAGCGCTCCATTGGGGCTGTTTAAAGGGGGCACCGATCTGTTTAAGTTCACGACCCATACCGCCATCGAGAATGTCAAATTCTTTACTGTACACTGTTATTACCCAGTAAGAGTCTGGTTTCTAGTCCGTTAGGCTCCTAGACTGATAAGATTAATATGAAAAGGCTTTATTTTAGTGAAATTCAGAATAGAGATCTTTACTGTTGCGTGTAAGAGATCTCTGACTTTGACTGTAATCATGGTCTATTTCTTTTAATTAAAAAGGGATAATTAAATAAATTATCGGTGTGATTCCATCGATAATATTATCGTTATAGGGGAAATAGAGTATTGTTCGATATGCTAACTCATTAGCTTTATCCTTGCTATTGTTTTTGTGACTCATGTGGATTTCTTGAGACTGTTTTATTAATAATATTATGTTAAATAATGGGGTGTAATATTTATTTTGATATTTATTTCAGTTTTTCTAATTACACGTTTTTATAGGGTTTATTATTATTATTTTGTTTTCAACCTTGTTTAATTTTCTTTTTTATTACGATGAGTTATTATACTTTAGTCTAGGTTGTTGGTGTTTCTGCTTCCATTTCAGTGATGGTATCAAATGTGTATTGCTAATAAATTAAGCATTTTAATAGTTGATGTTGATTAGCTAAGATCAAGTTTAAAATAACCTATTCCTGTCTATATTGTTGTTTTTTATTGTTTATCTTTGGTTTTGCTTTAATGGTTTTCTTTATGGTGGAAATCAATTTCAAGGGGGCGGTTATTAATACTTTTTTACTTTTTAATATATAGATGATATTTAATATTAGGTTTGTTTTTTTTATATTACCTTGTGTTTGCTCTCTTACCAAACATATTGGTCTGTTGATTTTTAAAATCATTAAAGTAAGATACTTTCTCAATAAACGGGTTTAAGCACTAAGCAGTAATTAATCTTTAATCTTTTATTAGTGAACAGGGTTTTCTTGCGTTCACTATCTATGATTAGTACTGAATGAAATATTTGTATCATTATGTAATACAATGTTTTTTTGGCTATCATACCCAAATATATTTTTTGATACTATCTATGATATGGAGATTGTAATGGCTAAAGATGGAACCGTCGCGCCGAAAGAGCGCATTAATATTAAATATGTTCCAGCAACTGGGGACGCACAAGCGGAAATGGAACTTCCGTTAAAATTATTAGTTGTAGGCGATTTTAAAGGTCATGCTGAGTCTACTCAGCTTGAAGATAGAGAAGCTGTTTCAGTCAACAAAACTAACTTTTCTTCTGTCATGAAAGAAAGCAAATTATCTGTTTCAGGTAGCGTGGCCAATAAGCTGGTTGATGAAGAAGGAAGCGAGCTACCTTTTGAATTATCATTCAACTCTTTGAAAGACTTCACGCCAGATGAAGTGGCAAAACAAGTCCCAGAGATTAAGAAGCTGGTTGAACTTCGTGAAGCACTTGTCGCATTAAAAGGTCCACTGGGTAACATTCCTTCATTCCGTGTTCGCTTACAAGAATTATTTTCTGAAGAAGCTTCCCGTGAACAATTATTACGCGAACTTCAAGAGGCTCAAGATTAAATTTGTTACTGAGTTTTAAGGTGACAAGTTGAATTTAGCTCATGTTGACTTACAAAATTTATTAGAGGGATATCACCACATGGAAGGTCAAGTTCAAACAACTGACAATGCTGCTTTAGAAGGCGGTAATCTACTCGATGAGATCATGGCGCATACGCGTATGGATCCTGTTGACGAAGGTTATGATGTTGCCAAGAAAGGAGTGGCGGCATTTATTTCAAATATTTTAGGATCAGAGCAGTCTTCTGAGCCTGTTAACAAAGCATTGGTTGATAAAATGCTGGTTGAATTAGACCAGAAAATCAGTGCGCAAATGGATGAAGTGTTACACCATGAAGATGTACAACAAATTGAATCAGCATGGAGAGGGTTAAAGCTGCTGGTTGATCGTACCGATTTTCGTGAAAACATTAAAATTGAATTATTGCATGCCACGAAAGGTGAGCTATTAGATGATTTCGAGTTTGCGCCAGAAACAACGCAATCAGGTCTTTACAAGCACGTCTATTCATCAGGTTATGGACAATTTGGTGGTGAGCCAATAGGGGCCATCGTTGGCAGTTATGCGTTTACGCCATCTTCTCAAGATATGAAATTATTGCAATACGTCTCAGCAGTGGGGGCCATGGCTCATGCGCCTTTCTTGTCGTCAGTTGCACCTGATTTCTTTGGTATTAAGTCGTTTGAAGAATTACCAAACTTAAAAGATTTAAAAGCTACGTTTGAAGGACCGAAATACACTAAATGGCGCGGATTACGTGAATCTGAAGATGCGAGATATTTGGGTTTAACAGCGCCTCGTTTCTTATTACGTGTGCCTTACGATCCTATTGATAATCCAATTAATAGCTTTAATTACCGTGAAAACGTCAGTGAAAGCCATGAAGATTATCTGTGGGGAAATACGGCCTTTGCCTTAGCGACACGTTTAACTGATAGTTTTGCTAATTACCGTTGGTGTCCTAATATTATTGGTCCTCAAAGTGGTGGCGCAGTGGATGATTTACCTGTGCACGTGTTTGAGACTATGGGAGCACTACAGTCAAAAATTCCAACAGAAGTTTTGATCACTGACCGTAAAGAATACGAATTAGCCGAAGAAGGTTTCATTAGCTTAACGATGCGTAAAGGCAGTGATAATGCAGCGTTCTTCTCGGCGAATTCGATTCAAAAACCTAAAGTTTTCCCTGCGACTAAAGAAGGTAAAGAAGCGGAAACTAACTATAAGTTAGGCACGCAAATTCCTTACATGATGATCATTAACCGTTTAGCACACTACATTAAAGTGCTACAGCGTGAGCAGATCGGTGCATGGAAAGAGCGTCAGGATCTTGAAAGAGAATTGAATGGTTGGATCAAGCAATATGTAGCCGACCAAGAAAATCCACCAGCAGATGTTCGTAGCCGTAAGCCTTTACGTGCCGCTAATATTTCGGTCTCAAATGTTGAGGGCGATCCAGGTTGGTATCAAGTGAGTTTATCGGTTAGACCTCATTTCAAGTATATGGGTGCTAATTTCGAATTATCACTGGTAGGTAAGTTGGATCAGGAGTAATAACACGTGTTTGACACTGAAGAAAAAAGATTAGGAGGCAGTAGTTTCTTTGAGCGCTTAATCCCTGATGCGCCGAGAGTATCGGTGGATCATTCTTCAGTGGATGAGACCATGGATTCAATTAAACGTAGCATTACTCGAGTGCTTAATGCGCGCATAGGTGAATCACAAAGCTGCCCAGAGTATGGATTACTCGATTTTAATGATACCTCTTTGAGTAGCTTTGATTTAGGGTTACAAATTAGATTGTCGATCAAGCAGTGTATTGAACGCTTTGAACCTCGTATTAAAAATGTAGAGGTTTCTGTTTTTAATGATGAAAATAATCCTATGAGTTTGACATTTAGTATTTTGGGAACTTTGGTCGTAGCAAACATGGATGAAAAAATTCAAATAGAGCTTTTTCTTGATAATAACCGAAAATATAGAGTGATTTAGTCGTGTCACAAGATAAATATTTCAGGGATGAGCTTGCTTTTTTAAAGGAGCAAGGTAAAGAATTTTCGGATATGCATCCTCAATTAGCCCGTTATTTACACGGTAAGAGTACCGACCCTGATGTCGAAAGATTATTGGAAGGTTTTGCTTTTTTAACCGGGCGTTTACGTGAAAAAATTGATGATGATTTTCCAGAGCTGACCCATTCAATGATCAATATGCTGTGGCCGAATTATTTACGCCCAGTTCCCAGCACAACCATAGTGGCTTTCTCCCCTAATGAGGGCATGGACGAAAAGCAACTGATCTCAAGTGGCTGTGAAATGAAAAGTCATCCCGTTGCGGATACCATCTGCCAGTTTAGAACATGTCGTGATGTGGATATTTATCCTTTTACCATTGATGATATTATTTCCTCTCATTCTCGTGAGTCGTCAACCATCGATGTGGTGTTGAGCTCATCAGCTAAAACCAGTTTGCAACAAATAGGATTAAATGATCTTCGTTTTTATTTAGGTAATGATGATTACAGTGCGAAAACTTTGTATTTATGGCTGAATAACTGTTTGCAACGTATAGAGTTAATTGCCGATGGTAAAGCTTATACGCTGATGCGCAATTCATTAAAAGCGGTCGGTTTTGGGTCAAAAGATGCGATTTTACCTTATCCTAAGAACGTCTATGAAGGCTACCGTATTTTACAGGAGTATTTTACGTTTCCTGAAGCCTTTCATTTTGTTGATGTGACTAATATTGATAAAGTGATCCCAGCTTATGTGTCTGGCGATTTTACGTTGCGGTTTACCTTTTCAAAAACCTTGCCCTCAGATGTGCGGATCAATAAAGGCAGTATGCAACTTTATTGTGTGCCGGCGATTAATTTATTTGAGCATGATGCCGATCCTATTGAACTTAATGGTCGCCGTACAGAATATCCTATTATTCCGTCAAGTCGAAAAGCGGGGCATTATGAAATTTTTAGCGTTGATCATGTTCAAGGTTGGATAGATTCAGAGGCGGGGAGAATTCGTGGACAAAATCGTGTTTATACGCCTTTTGAGAGCTTTCAACATGAAATTGAGCGTACGCGTCATCGCTTAGCCTTATATTATCGTATAAAAGTACGTAGCAGTATTCGTCATGATGGCTTTGAGCATTTGATGTCTTTTGTGCGCAGTGATGAAACGCATATGGTGAATATGACCGAAGCGGTTTCATTACGTTTAACCTGCACAAATAGACAGTTACCAAGAGAGCTGGGTAAAGGTGATATTTGTATTGCTACAGATAAAACCCCAAGCTTTGTAACCTTTAAAAATATCACGGAGCCGTCAGCTTCATTACGTCCCCCTTTAGATGGTGGTTTGTTATGGACGCTTATTTCTAATTTATCATTGAATTACCTCTCACTTTTATCAAAAGATGCCTTGAGCTCTGTTATTCGTGCTTATGATTTTAAAGCATTGGTGGATAGACAGGCTGAGATGATAGCCAAACAACGGTTAGCGGGCATTTTAAATATTACTTCAGGTCCGACAGAGCGTATTGTCAAAGGGCTACCGGTTAGAGGATTACAGTCTGAAGTGACGCTTAAAGAGTCTGCATTTGGCAGTGAAGGAGATTTATTTTTATTTGGGTCGGTGCTAAGCCGTTTCTTCTCTTTGTATGCCAGCATTAATTCGTTTCACGAATTAGTGGTGGTGAATGCCGATAATCAGGAAAGATATACATGGAATATACAGATCGGGCAGCAGCCGTTAATTTAGCGCCACCCGAATGGCAGGCAAGGATGCCTGAAAAAGTTCGCTCGTATAACTTTTTTCAACTGGTGGAACTGATACATCGTCTTGAAGGTAATGATGCCGATAGTCGCGACTGGGAAAATCAAGGCCAGCTATTTTTTACAGCCGATCCCAGTTTAGGTTTTGCCAGTAGTGATGTCTCGAGTTTAACAAGACGGTTCGATAACCGTTTACAGTTAGACACCACTTTTTTAGGTCTCAATGGCGCTCAGTCACCGTTACCCAATTATCTTCTTGATCAAATCGCGGATCCTGAAGATGAAGGGATGAAGCGTAATTTTTTAGATTTTTTCAATCATAGGCTCATTTCTTTATTTTATAAAAGCTGGCGAAAATATCGTTATTACGTTCGATTTCAAGATAATGCGAGTGACACTTTTTCAAAACAAGTGTTCTCTTTGGTGGGGCTATCCAATGAGGACCTGCGCGGTGAGACGTCCATTAATTGGTGCAAAATGTTGGCTTATGCGGGCATGTTGGCAGGGCGCAGTCGCTCGCCGCAAACCGTATCAGGGATTATTGCTCACTGTTTTGATTTAAAGAATGTGTCAATTAGAGAATGGGAAAAACGAAAAGTACGTGTCCCTAAGACGCAACAGTTTCTGTTAGGGAAAGCCAATTCAAGTTTAGGTGAAGATACGGTTATTGGTGAGAAAGTGACTGATGTCATGGGTAAGTTTGTTATTTGTATTGACGATCTGTCCTTTGAAACCTTTCAAGACTTTTTACCTTCAGGTAAAGAATTTAAGCCCTTGTGTAAGGTGATGGAAGTCGTGCTAAGGGAGCAAATGGCTTACGACTTAGAATTGACCTTAGCGAAAGAAGCAACCCCTATGTTAACCCTTGGTGATGAAAAAGGTGGGCAATTGGGTTGGTCATCTTTTTTAAGTAAAACCCAGCAGAAAAAGAAAGTGCTGATCCAGATCAGGCAATAGATAAGGAGCAAGTCATTGCATAAATCAATTACATTTCAAGTTGTGAATACCCAGTTATTGGAATCTGGATTGGCGACGACACATAAGTTTGACGAAGCGGGTGGCGTGATTGGTTCAGCTGCGAGTGCTGATTGGGTGCTCAATGACAGCGAATATAATATCAAACCACAGCATTGTCAGCTGCTTAAAGTTGATGGTGAGTTTTGTTTAATGGAATTGGCCGGTCCCGTATATATCAACGGTGCCACTTTACCCATAGGATTTGAGAAAAAAGTCAAACTTAACGATAACGACACCCTGATTTTAGGTCAGTACCAAGTACGTATCAATTTCGCTTTGGCAGCGGGTAAGCAGCACCAAGGCAGTCAAGCGTTAGAAGATTTATTTCCCCAAACTGAAAATGATGTGGATTTACTGAGTGATGAGTTATTTGAGCCTGTGGTTGCAGCCCCTGCAGCCGTGATAAAAGATGACCCTTTAGAAGCCTTAGATGCGCTTCAATCAAGCAAAATAGAGACCTTAGATTTACTGCAAGATGACCTCCCTGTCGTTAAGGCTGAGACGCCAGAAGATGATTATTTATTGGGTAAAGATCAACAGTGGCAAGGTCAAGACTTTATTGTTCAAGCGGATTCTGAATTTGATACTGATTCAGCGATAGCACTTAAACAAAAACCTAGCATGGATAAATTTATTATGGATGAGAAAACACTTGATTTACTTGAATCAGAGCTAAGCAGTGAGTCTGGTACAAGTTGGAATGATGAGCTAGGTACAGGTATGAACCATTTAGCCGTGGGACCATTGTTTAGAGGATTAGGGGTTCAAGTCGGTAATAAAAATGACTCTAATCAAATGCAAGCCGTGGCCATGGAAATGGGCAGTTCACTGCAAGCCACGATTAAAGGCTTATTGTCATTACACCAGAGTGTGAATAATAGCCGTTACGCTCATATTAATAAGAACTTACAACCCATAGAAGATAATCCATTAAGGCTTGGTTTAGGGTATGAAGATACCATGAAAACCTTGTTTGACAATCAGTCTTGTGCGGTGCATTTATCGTCGCAAGCCGCGATAGCAGAAAGCTTAAAAACCATTGAATTACATAATGCCGCGGTACAAACCGCAATCACAGAGTCTTTAGGGCATATTCTAGAAGCCTTTTCGCCTGAAGGATTAATGAAACGCTTTAAAAAATATCGCCGTGCCAGTGACGTACAAACTCAGTCTACTGAACATTGGGCATGGAACATGTATGAGAGTTATTACCAAGAGTTAACTTCTAATCGTCAGCAAGGTTTTGAGAAATTGTTCTGGGAAATTTTCGATCAGGCTTACGATAAAAAATTACGTGAATTACAGCGGTTAGCCTAATGAGCTATGTACGTTTAGGACTCATTTTAAGCGTGCTAATTCAATTGGGAGCATGTAGTTCGGCATGGGAAGCCACACAAAAAGCCGGTCAGGTGATATGGGATCCTGATACGCCAGTGGGCGCGCCGAAAAGCCTACCGACCCAAGTGACTTATAGCATGGTGGGGGATCACGTGCTTAACCCTAATGTGAATGGCGAGTCGACACCTGTAGTGTATCAAGTGTTTTTACTGGAAGACGACTCACTGTTTATGGCGGCGGATTTTGATGCTTTAGTTGAAGATCATGAAACCGCTTTAGGTTCCAACTATCTTAAGCACAGTGATTACATTATTTTCCCGGATCAATTTAAGTTCATTGAGCCCTTAAAGCTGAAACCTGACACCCATTATATTGGCGTGATGGCGCAATATAGCGATCCTAATGTGGCGCAGTGGAAAAAAGTCGTCAAGGTAAAGTCGATTGGCCGAGAATATCACTTACTCATGTTTTTTACTGAGCATGAGCTCAAATTAGAAATAGTAGAATAATTATGTCATCGAGAAACCGAGTGATTTGGAATGAAGGTTTATTTATTAAACCTCAGCATTTTCAACAACAGCAGCGTTATTTTGAATATATTGTTGAGACAAAGTCGTCTCAATCGACAGGCTACTTATACGGTATTACTCAACTGAGTTTAAACCCTGAATATTTAAGTTTTGGCCGTATCGCCATTGAACATGCAGTGGGCGTGATGCCTGATGGCACTGTGTTTAATATGCCTCAAGAAGATGTGTTGCCTGATGCATTAGAAGTGACAGATAGCGCCTTAGCGAACCAAATTGTGTATTTGGCTTTACCCATTAAAGGGGATTCGGTGACTGAAATTTCCCATGCCGATAAAATGGATGCCAGTCGATATGAATCTCGCCGATTTGAGGTAAGGGATGTGCATACGGATCAAGGCGATTTGACCACCATAGATGTGAGTCCACTGCGTATGCGGTTAATGCTTGAAAAAGACGATCGCAGTGCATACACCTCACTGGCCATTGCGCGTATTTTAGAAAAACGTCCCGATGGCAGTGTGATGCTCGATGACAGTTTTATTCCTTGCCATCTTAATGTTACAGGGGTGCCAAGGTTACATCGCTTTATTGGTGAAATGGCCGGCTTGATGAAAGAGCGAGCTAAAAATATAGCACAACGTATTGGTATGCCGAGCCAAGGTGGCGTGGCAGATGTGTCAGATTTTATGCTATTGCAATCTTTGAATCGCATGCATCCTATTTTACAGCATATGGCAACACAAAAGCGTATTCACCCTGAGCGTTTATATGAAAACTTGGTCAGTATTTGTGGTGAGCTGTTTACCTTTACTGATGAAAGCCGCACAGCGCCAGAGTTTAAGGCCTATAACCATAAGCTGCCTCTAGAGTCGTTCTCTCCTATTATGACATTGCTGCGTCAGTCCTTGAGTATTGTGCTTGAGCCCAAAGCGGTGTCGTTGCAATTACATCAGCGTAAGTACGGTTTGCAAATTGCCCCTGTGCAAGACCCCGATCTGGTCAAAGAAGCAGAATTTATTTTAGCCGTTAAAGCCAAAATGCCCCTTGATGACTTGCGTAAATTATTTATTCAGCAAACGAAAGTGGCGTCGGTTGAGAAAATACGTGAGCTTATTTCACTGCAGCTGCCAGGGGTACCACTCACACCGCTACCTGTGGCTCCACGTCAGTTACCTTACCATGCAGGCTTTACTTATTTTCAACTGGATCGTGCTAGCCCTGAGTGGCGTATGCTCAGTAATTCATCGGGGTTTGCTTTTCATGTTGCGGGTGATTTCTCAGAGCTTGAATTGCAATTTTGGGCCATAAGAAGTTAATGGAGGAGCGAATGGCGATGAATGATAAACCACAAAAACAGCAAGTTTATGCCAGTTTAGACGGGAGCTTATTTGGTCATGCTAAGCAAATAATTGATGCTGATCAACAATATTGGTTGCATGTGTTGGCTATAAGAGGAGCGAATAGCAATGGATGACAAACCACAAAAACAACAGGTTGATGCGAGTTTAGAGGGAAGTCTATTTGATCATGCCAAGAATATGGACGGCGATCAGCAATATTGGTTTAAGCTGCGTGGCGAAAGTATCAATTTATTGATCGATGCAGCCACCCCTTTGTTAGGCATGGCGTTACGAGTGAAAAAGTTGACGGGGTTAGAAGATGTGCCGCAGCTTTATCAGCAAACCCTTGAAGATATTATTGCCATTGAAACAGAATTGGTGGCTGCGGGGTATGAGCATGCCATTGTGCTGGCTTATCGTTATTTATTATGTTGTTTCATTGATGAAGCGGTAATGAGTACCGAATGGGGGTCACAAAGCGTGTGGGCTGAACATTCATTGTTGACGCGTTTTCATAATGAGACTTGGGGTGGTGAAAAAGTATTCACTATTTTACAAAGGCTTGAGAGTGAATCCCATAAATATAAAGATTTATTAGAATTTATCTTTTTATGTTTCTCTTTAGGTTTTGAGGGTCGCTATAAAGTGATGGCGAATGGCCGCGAAGAATTCGATAAAATTTATACTGAGCTTTACGAAACCATTCGTCGCTTAAAAGATGAGGAGCCAGAGCAGCTAACCAGTGCCACTGAACATGTGGTTAATACCAAGTATAAAATTGGCCATCAACTGCCGTTGTGGACCATTTTTGCGGGTTTCTTTTGCTTGCTTAGCGTCATTTTTACTTTTTATTCAGTGTCATTAAATCAGAAATCATCTGGTGTGCTGAATCAATTATTTCAGATTTTAAAATAGGGAAATTTTATGATCCGTATCGAATTATCGACTCTGATCGGTAAGCTTAATCAACAGAGCAAACTGGGATTAGAGCAAGCTGCTTCATTGTGTATTAGTCGTCAAAACAGTGAAGTGACCATTGCACACTTATTGTTTGTTTTACTCGATAACCCGTTGAGCGATATGCGTGTCTTGCTGAAGCAGGCCAATGTCGATCATGAGTTAGTGAAGCAATATTTAGGTGACTCACTGCCTCGGGAAGAAGACTTAGATACCCGTCCAGGTTTCTCGCCTTTATTGGTGGAGTTATTGCAAGATGCTTGGTTATTATCCACCACAGACTTACAAGAATTAACGCTGCGTTCGGGGGCGATTTTCGCTGCCGCTGTGATGCGACCTGAACGTTATTTACCGTTTAATTTAGTGGCTTTGCTTGACGGTATTAACCGTGAAGATTTACGTAAGCATTTTGTGCAGCTTACCGAAAACTCGGCCGAATCTGCCAGTGTTGCAACCCAAAGTAATCAGGCGGCATTGATTAATAATACTGACAGTGCGCTTGTTAAGTTCACCACAGATTTTACAGAGCTTGCTAGGCAAGGTGAGCTGGATCCTGTTTTGTGTCGTGACGATGAAATTGCGTTGATGATTGATATTTTATGTCGTCGCCGTAAGAACAACCCCATTGTCGTGGGCGATGCCGGGGTGGGTAAAAGTGCGGTGGTTGAAGGGCTCGCAAGACGAATTGTTGAAGGAAAAGTGCCAAATAGACTCAAAGATGTCAGCTTATTGTCATTGGATTTAGGCTTATTGCAGGCTGGCGCCTCTGTGAAGGGGGAATTTGAAAAGCGCTTAAAAGCGTTAATCGATGAAGTCAAAGCCTCACCAAAACAGATTATTTTATTTATCGATGAGGCACACACCTTGATTGGTGCGGGTAATCAAGAGGGCGGCGGAGATGCGGCGAACTTGCTTAAACCCGCGCTGGCTCGCGGTGAGTTATGCACGGTGGGTGCGACGACTTGGAAAGAATATAAAAAGTATTTTGAAAAAGATCCTGCTCTGACTCGCCGTTTTCAATTGGTGAAATTGGATGAGCCCAGTGTCAGTCAAGCGGTGGATATTTTACGTGGTCTGCATCACGTCTATGAAAAAGCCCATCAAGTCATTATTAATGATTCTGCTTTAGAAGCTGCGGCTCGTTTGTCAGCCCGTTATGTGGCCAATCGCCAACTTCCCGATAAAGCCATTGATGTGTTAGATACAGCCTGTGCGCGAATTGCGATTAATTTAAGCTCACCGCCAAAAGGCATGGCCGAGTTGGAAAGTTTAGGTTATCAACATCAAAAAGAAATGAGCTTGCTTGAGCGTCAGCAACACTTAGGCCAAGTGATTGATGAAGCGCGTTTAAGTGAGCTTAAGGTTAAAGCGGATCAACAAGCTGATGATTATGCTCAATTAGAAGCCGACTGGAAACAGCAGCAAGAGCTGGTGTCAAGTATGCTTACGCTGCGTGAGCAACTGCTAGATGAAGACAATAGCGATAATTTTGATGATATTCGCTCTCAAGTGCAAGCATTGAGCTTGAGTATTGATGAGCTCTCTCACAGTGGCAAACTGGTTTACCCAGAAGTGGATGCGGAGCAAGTGGCTGCGGTTATTGCTGATTGGACCGGTGTGCCTGTGTCGCAAATGAATACTGACGAGTTGCATAAAATCACCCATTTACCCATGATTTTAGGCGAAGCGTTAAAAGGTCAAGACGTGGCGATAGAGCGCATTCATCGCAATATGTTGACCGCACGGGCAGATTTACGCCGAGCCGGACGGCCTAAAGGGGCATTTTTACTGGTGGGGCCAAGTGGTGTGGGAAAAACTGAAACTGTGGTGCAAATTGCAGAGCAACTTTATGGTGGCAAGCAATTTTTAACCACCATTAACATGTCTGAATACCAAGAAAAGCATACCGTGTCGCGTTTAATTGGTTCACCACCTGGTTATGTGGGCTTTGGCGAAGGCGGAGTATTAACTGAAGCTATACGTAAAATGCCTTATTCTATTGTTTTACTTGATGAAGTAGAAAAAGCGCACCCAGATGTATTGAACCTGTTTTATCAAGCTTTTGATAAAGGAGAGCTGGCAGACGGTGAAGGGCGATTAATTGATTGCCAAAATATCATTTTCTTCCTGACGTCTAACTTAGGTTATCAAAGTATTGTCGATAATGCAGACAAGCCGGAGTACATTGATGATGCACTTTATCCTGAACTCGCCGAATTCTTTAAACCTGCTTTATTGGCGCGAATGGAGATTGTGCCTTATTTACCCTTAGGTGAAGCGGTATTAAAAGATATTATCGGCTACAAACTGGCTAAATTAGAAAGCTTGCTAGTTGAGCGATATAAGGCGAATGTCAGTATCGATCCAAGTTTAGTGGATGAGATTTATCGGCGTTCTACCCGCGCTGAAAATGGCGCTCGTATGTTAGAGGCCATTATTGATGGTCAAATGTTACCGCCTGTGTCATTGGCGTTATTGAATAAGCTGGCAAATAAAGAAGATGTCGAGCAAATTCATTTACGATTCACTGATGGCGAATTTGTGGGTGAGGTTATCTAGTGCAATCCCAGCAATGGTTACAGCGAGCATCAGGATTATTGGCTTGTCGTCAGGTCGCGCCGTTAATTAATGAGTTTTTGAATGGCTTAAGTGCTGAATTGCCTACAGACATGCCTTTTTTACTGTTACCCACAGTCGATGGGCGTGAGCTTGCTGTGGTGGCAAGTGAGCCTGATTATTTTCAATCAATTGCTAGCGGTGTAAAGTGGGAAGTGGATGATTTTGAACATCCTTTTTCTCATGCATTGCAGTCGCAAAAAACCATGGTGCTGGATCATGAGACCTTGCTTTATTGGCAAGGTCACAGTGGCTTTATGGCATTAACCTTGAATATGAAAAAAGATCAGCACTTGGCTATTTATCCTTTAAATAATGATAAAGGCGCCGTAGTGGGGATTTTAGTCTTAGACTTGCCCGTATCCATGGCTGCTGAGTTGGTTGAGCGTCCCGATTGGCAAAACTTTGTGGCGGTATTTACTCGTCATTGGCAGTTGCTTGAATCGATTCGTCATCAAGATAGGCAGCAAAGTTTATTGTCGGATTCAATCGTTTCTATTCGCAAAGAAAAGTTTGATAAGGAGCAGGCTGAGGCTCTGAGTCTTGAGTTGGTGGGCAACAGTGAGCTGATGCAAACTTTACGCAAAGAGATAGTGCGTGTGGGCCAGTCTGATTTAGCGGTCATGATCCAAGGACAAACGGGTACAGGCAAAGAGCTGGTGGCAAGAGGCGTTCATGATTATTCTAAACGTAAACATGCACCTTTTATTGCGATTAACTGTGCGGCTATTCCTGATAATTTGCTGGAATCTGAATTATTTGGTTATGAGAAAGGCGCCTTTTCTGGGGCCGATAATGCGAAAGAAGGACTCATTGCAGCCGCAGACGGTGGCAGTTTATTTTTGGATGAAATAGGCGATATGCCGCTATTATTGCAGACTAAATTGCTTAGGGTGCTTGAAAGTCGTCAATTTAGAGCGCTAGGCGCGGCGAAAGAAACCCAATCAGATTTTAGACTTATCGTCGCATCTCATGTGGATTTAAAACAAAAATCGCGCACGGGTGAATTTAGACAAGATCTTTTTTATCGCTTATGCCAATTTCCCATCGCTATTCCTACCTTAAAAGACAGAGTGACTGATGTGCCGGAATTGGTTGAGCACTTTATTCATCGTTTTAATGCCAGCCAAAAAAGACAAGTGCCGGGTATTCGCTTTTCGGCAATCGATCGATTATCGAAACATGATTACCCTGGCAATGTGCGTGAACTGAGAAATATTGTTGAATACGCTTGTGCGCTGACCTTAGATGGCCAAGAAATAGACTTAAGTGCATTGCCGACATTGGATATTGAGCCCGATACCGATATTGAATCGTCGTCAAACCTGGAAAAAGAGGACACCTTCTCAAACCATTTACTGGCTTCGATGACCCACAAATTTGACCAAATCGACGATCTCAAAGAGGCGGTTTTACAATTTGAGCGGGCGGTGATTGAGGCTAGATTAACAGCTTTTGCTGGGGATCGTGGCCGTGCGGCCAATAGTTTGGGCTTGCCTAAAAGGACCTTGGCACATAAATGCATAAAATTGGAGATAAGTTAATGATGGCACAGATCAAAGGAATGTTACTGGCCTTGTTGTTTTGTCCGGTATTTGTCGTTCATGCTGAAGGTACCTTGCTTGAAGATGCCCTTGAATGTCGGCATATACCCAGTAAATTAGAACGCCTATTGTGTTTTGATACGGTTTTTGTCACGCCTACGGGCAGTGAGCAGCCAGCGGAAATTGTGGCTGATGATCCCCATACTAAACAGTGGAAGCGTGCATTTGATAACGAAGCCAATCGTGAAAACGAGCGTGGCTTTTTATTAAATGATGCCTTTAATACGCCTGATGATGATCCTAATATTTGGGCGACTGCCCAAGCTATCGGCGCCATTCCTCCTCGACCTATCATGATGCTCAGTTGTATTGATAATATCAGCCGAGTTGAATTGATTTTTGCCGATCCGATTAATATTCGCAGCACGGCTATCAGCATTAAGACGCCTCAAGGGGAATCCACCCAAGATTGGATGGTTGATAATTCGGGTTACATTTTGCGAACAGGGAGAGGGTTGCAAGCCATTGTTGCGATGAAGGCCATGTTATTGGGTAAAGAATTTGTCTTAGGATCTGAGCACAAATGGATAGATGGGTTGCAGTTTGACACTCATCAAATGGAACAGTCATTAAAGGCATTACGCCGAGAATGCAGTTGGTAGGTCAAGGGAGAATGATCATGTCTACAGCGTATATCAGGCAATTGCTTGTCCTTATTAAAGAGATCCTTTTAGCTATCAAGAATATTGTTGTCGTGGCTTGGAGGAGTAAACATGTCTAAAGAATATCTAACGCAAATTACCCAACCTATTAGTGCAGATAATCCTGTGGGCGAACGTTTATTTGACGATCCCTTGTTTGATTTTATTGAATCACAAATGATGAAAATTGGCTCCTTATCCCACGGTGACATTCAGTGGCGTGAAGTCGAAACCGGGATTGTGACCTTACTGGAAACGAAGTCAAAAGACTTAAAGTTAGTGACGTATTTACTGCAATGTTTACAGCATCAACCAAGTTTGGAACGATTTACATTATCTTTGCTTATTTTACATGGTTTTATGCAAAGTTTTTGGGAGAGCTGCTTTCCCGCGCCTGGGGCTAGAGGTGTTTTGCCAAGGCGTCGATTCTTTACGCAAATTATGCAACGTCTAGTTAAAGCCGCTGAAAATATAGACACTGAATTTTGCGACACAGATGAAAAACAGGCTATTAATGAGGCGCTTGCGGCCTTAATTACTATTGCTAAGCAGTATGAACTCCCCCTTGATGAACTCACCAGTTTAGAGGCTGCATTAAAACGCCGCTTAAGTGGGGAGTCTAAGCCTAAGCAAGTCGTTCAGTCCACCGAGCAAGTCTCTAACGGTGCAGAACAAAGCAGTGCTCAAATGAGTGCAGGAGCGAGTACACCCACGCCACCAAGCTTAAATATTGACTCCAGTAATGATAAAGCGACTAAGCAAACCTTACAGAAAGTGTCTGACTTTTTGAGTGAGTTTGAATTAGGTACTGAACTGAGTCTGCGTTTAAGGCGGTTTGCTGTGTGGTTTTCGATTATCAGTGCACCAGAGCGAACCGCCAGCGGTGAAACACGTTTGATGCCTGTGGCCGTTGATAGAGTTAATGAATACCAAACTTTATTGAGCAAAGGGGCGGATATGGCACTCTTACGGCGAGTAGAGCAAAGTTTAACTTTGGCTCCTTTTTGGTTTGATGGGCATCATTTAAGTGCGCAAATTTGTCAGTCTTTAGGTCACCCTGAATGGGCGAATGCCATTCGAGAAGAAACCTATTCTTTTTTAAATCGTGTGCCCGGTCTTATGGACATGTCTTTTAAAGGTGGCGTGCCTTTTGTGAGTCCTGATACTCGTCAGTGGCTCGACAGTGCAAGCGGTGCGGGTATGGCGGGTGGTGAAGTGATGAGTAGCTGGGAGCAAAAACGTAAAGAAACGTTAGAGTTGGCAGATCAAGGCGGTTTATCGGTGGCGTTAGCCATGTTAAATGATGGCATGAGCAGCACTAAAGAGCCTAGAGAGCAGTTTTACTTGCGGTTAATAAGCGCAGAATTAATGGATAGTCATCAATTATCCGCTATGGCTAAAGTTGAATATAATCAGTTGTATACGCAGGCAATGGAAACCAGTTTAACGGATTGGGAACCAACCTTGGTGTCGCATTTACAGAAAGTCACCTCGGTGAACTAAGGACAGGGAATGAGTAATATATTGTCTATAATCAAAGGTTTTTTAAAGAAACTGTTACCGGAATTAAAATCCGCCTTGCCGATTTTATTGGCGGTGATTTTTGTGTTAGTGAATGTGGCTATTTGGTGGGCAGGCCCTTGGCTTGAAATTGATGAGCAAAAGCCTTTTGCGTCAGTAGCGGCGCGTGCATTATTTAGTACCATTTTTTCATTGTCTTGCTTTACGTTGTGGGGATTATTGCAATGGCGTAAAGTGAAAGCTTATGCGGCACAAGAGGTCAAAGAGCAGCAGCTGGTTGAAGATCCTATTCAAGGTATTGTTGAGCGCCAAGAGGTGGAGCTTAACGAGGTGATGGGCCATCTTAAACAGAGTTTAAATAAACGGAATTATCTTTATACTTTGCCGTGGTTTTTGGTATTAGGCTTAGAAAATGCCGGTAAAACCAGTTTGATAAACCGATCTGGTCAGCAGTTTATGTTTTCGTCAACTCGCCGTAGTGCTGGGCGTAAGAGCAAAAACCCGTTTTCATTTGATTGGTGGGTGGGTCGAGATGCCGTGCTTATCGATCCTGATGGTGAGCTATTAACCCAAAGACAAACTGCCGAAGAAGGCAGCGGCGAAATGGAGCGTCGTTTATGGCTTCATTTTGTCCAGTGGTTAGAAAAAACCCGTAATCGTCGCCCCCTTAATGGGGTTGTACTGGCGATTGATGTTGCAGATATGGTCAGTGGTACCGTGTCTGACAGAAAAGCTTATGGCCAGCTTATTCGTACCCGTTTACGGGAGTTGATGGAAACCTTATCAACCCGTTTACCTGTGTATATTTCATTGACTAAGTTGGATCTACTACAAGGTTTTGAGCCTTTTTTCCGTCATTATACCCAGAGCCAACGTGATGAAATTTTAGGTTTTACCTTTTCGCTTAATTCAGTTGATAATCTTGATAGCTGGCTTGATGAATTTGATGCTGATTTTGCAGTGTTTATCGAACGGATCAATGCCTGTTTACCCCGAGCATTATTACAGTGTCGCGATGTGGAAGAACGCACTGAGATTTATAGTTTTTCTCGTCAAATCGCTGGCGCACATGGCGTGTTACGTAACTTTTTCACTGAGGCCTTAGCTTCAGATCAATTTTCTACCTCAGCCTTAGTGCGTGGTGTCTATTTTACGTCTGTGTATCAAGAAGGGGTGCCTACCAATGCTTATGTTGATAGTGCATCACGTAAATACGGCTTAAGTGAAACCATTAACAGCGCACAAAAAAGTGAAAATTCCACCGCCTTTTTTACTCAGCCATTATTTAAACGCATTATTTACCCTGAAGCGGGATTGGCCTCTGATAACTTTAAAGTGGCTAAGCAAAAGCGGCGTTTAATGGCACTCTCCTTTGTGGCCTGCTCAATTGCCTCAGTATTGTTAGTGGGCAGTTGGCATCGCTATTATTTACAAAATACCAAGCAAGCCGATGCCGTTCTCAGTAAAGTGAATAGTTTTAATGAACAGTATCATCAGTTTAGTTTTGATGAAGTGGCTAAGAGCATTGTACCGCCACTTAATACGATCCGCTCGGCCACGTTAGAGTTTGGTTTTTTCCATGAAAAGCCACGTTTTATCTCTGACTTAGGCTTATATCAAGGCCATGTGATAGGCCCTAAAGTGGAAGAGACTTATCTTAACTTACTTGCGTATCGTTATATTCCTGCGCTGCTGAAACAAGTGGCTACCGATATGCTTAATGCTTCAAAAGCCAGTGATGAAAAGCTGTCTTTATTGCGAGTATTTAGAATGATGGTGGATCAAAGTGGTCGCCAGAATAAGTTTGTCACTGACTATTTTGCCGCGCAATGGCAGCAAGCTTATGAAGGGAATCGCGAGTTACAATCTCAGCTTATGGCGCACCTTGATTATGCGCTGGAGCACACTAACTTAGCGTCTATGCGTCAGGCGGGAGATGCTGAGGCCATTGATGCCATCAGTCCCTATGATGGGCTTATTGCCCGTACGCAACAAGAATTGAGTCATTTGCCTATTGAGCAAAGGGTTTATCGTAATTTAAAGCAAACAGCCTCATCAGAACTAGGAGGACCGCTAGATTTAAAACTCACCACGGGACCTGCGTTTGAGTTAGTGTTTAGTGATCGTGCCGCTAATGGCAGTTTTGAGCAATTAAACGTGCCTAGGTTACTGACTAAGCAAGGCTTTAAGGGCTATTTTATTCCTAAGTCTGACTCGGTTTCTGAGCTGGCGTTAATTGATAGTTGGGTGCTTGGGCAATCACAATCCAGTGACTTTAGTCATGAAGATAAAAAGGTGTTGCGTAATAAAATTCGCGATCAGTATATCAGCGACTACAACAGCACATGGCGTGGTGCTTTGAATCAATTTGATATCAAAGCGTTTAGGGATATTAATCATGGCGTCTTTGTATTAGATACCATCAGCTCTGGCAGTAAGCCAATTAGCCGTATACTTAATACGCTATCAGAAAATACTGAGCTGTTTCCAACCTTGCCCGATGATGATAATGCGAAAACCGCTTTAATGGCCACGCCAGAATATAAAATTGCTGCGCTTATTGATGGTAATTTTGCCAAGTTGAATCAGTTGGAGAAGGTTGATGGTACGCAACCTAACTATATGGCTGAGGTGATGGAGTCTGTGACGCAACTGCATGGTTATTTAAAAGCCATTCAAGATGCGCCTGATGTGGGTAAAGCGGCCTTGCAGGCGGCACAAGAAAGATTAACGCTCAATGATGCCGATCCTATTTTTGCGTTGAAACGCATTGCCACGAATTTACCTAAACCGATGGATAGCATTATGGTGAAATTGGCTAATGAGAGCTGGAAGGTGGTATTGCAAAGTGCCATCAAACATCTTGAAGTCCGTTGGCATAATGATATTTACCTTGAGTATCAGCAAAAATTGGCTTCCCGTTATCCTTTTAATTCACAAACTACTAAACAGGTTTCGTTAGCGGACTTTGAACATTTCTTTGGCCCAGAGGGCACAATTAATGTGTTTTATGAGCAGCAAATGAAAATGTTTATCGAAGAAAATATCAATACGTTAGAGCAATTTGCTCAATCTGAGTCTGGTCAAGATGGCACTCGCTCTGGGTTGATTCGACAAGAAGTGATGGATGCGCTTGAGCAGGCGAAGCAAATTCAAAGTGCTTTCTTTAATCGCCAAGGTAATTTGGATGTGCAATTTACCATGGAAGCACTGCAAATGAGCCCAAATAAGCGTCGTAGTGTGATTAATATTGATGGCCAATATGTGGAGTATTCCCATGGTCCTCAACGCAGTGTTGAACTTGTTTGGCCGAATACATTGAGAAAGTCGGCTGAAAGTAAGCTCACCTTAGTGCCCAGTGCAGCAAATCAATCGCCAAGAAGTTTAGCTTATGATGGACCTTGGGCTTTCTTTCGCTTATTAGATACTGCAAGAATGACGGGATCGAGCAGTACTAGTATTGATTATCAATTTTCTATTGATAAAGGGGATGTGACCTATCGTTTGCACACACAAGATACGGCAAACCCATTTACCAGCCGTTTGTTAAGTGATTACAGCATTCCCGAAACCCTATATTGATTAGATTATTCGCTAGGTTAATCACCTTTTACCTTTAGGTTTAAGGTGGTTGATTTGGCCATTTTGAAAGGTGGTATTATTGTGACAGAGCAAATTCTAACCGGAGTTAACCGTTTTAAGGTGACGCAAAAACCGGCCTTGCTCAGAGATGACAGTCGTTATCAAGCGATGCGTACAGAAATTAATCGGCGTTATAGCCCATTAAGTGGTCGTGTTGATTGGGATAAAATCAAAAGTTTAGCGGAAAGCATTGCCACGGATGCTGGGGCCGACTTGCTCACGTCAGCTTATTATTGTGTTGCTGTGTGTAAAACCGATGGTGTGTCAGGATTAGCGACGGGATTAGAGCTGATGTTGGCAGTGCTTGCTCATGCCAGTAAAGAGTCGAGTCCATCGATGGAAAAAACCACTGAGATCATCAATTGGATGGTCACACGTGTGACCCCAGATCTTAAAGAATTGCTTGGCACTATGGATAATGTGCGTGATTTATATCGTTGTGAATATGCCTGCCAGCAGTTATTTGAGTTAGTGAAATCCTATCAAGCGGATCCAGCTTCAGACAATTTAGTGCCGAATTTGGATACCTTAGGTTTTTTGATTTTTGAAAAACTGGATGCAGTGAATCAAATTCATAACGTGGTGCCCACACTGAACAACCTTAAGAGCAAGAGTAAGGACTCACAACGAAAGTTGTTATTTTGGCGAGGTTTATCTTTTTCTTGCTTAGCAGTATTAGGGATCTCTTGTGTATGCTTAATGGGCGTCTTGTATCAAAAGCCTCAAAGTATAGTAGACTTTATTGTGACGCAAACATCGGCGACTAAAGTCTTGCCTGCGGCCCCTACAGAGATTAAAGAACCCTCGGCTGTAAAACGTATTAATACTCAAATCGATGAATTATTTTCAACTGTTCCCCCTGCCAATAAAGAACTGTTGATTTATCCTCAGCAAATTGAGTTTTTGATTGACTTGGATAAATATTATCAGCGATTTTCAAAAGCAAGAACTCGCATGGCAAACATTCGTCAGCAAATTAATCGATTATCGAGTAATAATTCAAAAATTACGCAATTAAAGCACATGTCCACCGAGCTTGATCAATATGCCAGTAGCTTATCACCTGTGTTAGGCAGGGCTTACTATATCGATGAAATGTTAGAGCAGGCACAACTGACTCGTGCTGAGCAAGAATTGCGACTATTGGATGGGCAATTAAAGTCATTATTGATTAAGCGCATGTTATTAAAGCAGGAGTGGGCGAAACAAGCACTTGCTCAGAACAGCCTTGAGCGTTTTTCCGACCTCAATGAAGAAAGCCTTGAACGTTTTTCTGAACTCGATGAGGAAAGTATTGAGCGTCTTTCTGAACTCAATGAAGAAAGCCTTGAGATTCTTTAAGCGATGAGCTGCGTCTTTGTAGGCGGTGAGAACCGCTTTGAGCGTCTTGATCAGATATAGCCTTGAGAAAATGAAGGCACTTTACCTTCCTTTGGCGACGGGAGATCACTGTTAACAATTGTTTGATAAAGAGATAAGGCTGAGCAAGTTATTGCCTGTGTTGAGCAAATTGTTGCCTAGTTTGAGCAATAACTTGCTCACAGTCTTAGACAATAAAAAATTTCACCTTAAAAAACAGTGTATTAATACTTGGCACGTGAGTTGCTTTATTCTAATGCTGTTAGTGAGTACATTATGTGAAATCATAATGGTAAATAACATCTAACACGTTGATAACATTGTTCAATATATATTGGAAGGCGTTCTTTGTATGAATAGCCTTTATCAATATTGAAGGGTGTTTTAGGGACTCAAGTCAGTGTTAACTGACAAACATCGTTAAGGAATTAAGCTGTGCCAACACCATGTTATATCTCTATCTTAGGCCAAACTCAGGGACTCATCACTGCAGGTGCATTTACTGCCGATTCAGTGGGTGATATTTTTGTTGAAGGCCATGAAAATGAAATGCTAGTACAAGAATTTAGCCATGTTGTGAATGTACCGACCGATCCCCAATCGGGTCAGCCTTCTGGGCAGCGGGTACATCGCCCTTTTACTTTCACTGTCGCGTTGAATAAAGCCGTACCGTTAATGTACAACGCCTTATCGACAGGGGAAAAGTTAACCAATGTGGTGCTTAAGTGGTACCGTACTTCTATTGAAGGCAAGCAAGAGCAATTTTTTGTGACCTCATTAGAAGGGGCGACCATAGTCAATATTGAGTGTCAAATGCCTCATTGCCAAGATCCTAAGCAATCTAATTTCACTCAACTGATTAAAGTGTCGCTTGCTTATCGTAAGATCAATTGGGATCACCTCACCGCTGGCACCACAGGTGCTGATGATTGGCGTAAACCCAATGAGTCACTGCTGGATGCGGTAACGGGCGCCGCCAGCTAACAGCCTTGAGCTGCTCTGTAAATGAGCCCTGAGCGGTTTATGGGCATAAGAGAACAGCCCTGAGCGGCTTTTTTACATCAGCCTTGAGCGGCTCTTTAAATCAGCCTTGAGCGTTTTTTAAATAAGCACGTCACCATAACGCTTATGGTGACATGTTTATTTTAAGCTTATGACTGTTTCGCTATGTGCCTTGTCTGTTAAGGGCCTATAGCAAAGCAATAAAGTGAGCCAAGCGAATACGTTAGTTAACGTGCCCTAAAAGGTATAGCTATAAATATAAAAAGGAATTTATCATGTCGTCACAAACAGGGAATTCGGCCAGTGAGCTGCTCAGTGGCTCGGGCCTACGTTACCATTTTAGTGCAGAAGGGTTAGATGAGAGTCGCTTTAATTTAGTGGATTTTCGCTTCAAAGAAAGCTTATCAGCTCCTTTTGAAGTGACGCTTAGCTTAGTCAGTCGTCAAAGTGATATTAACCCTAATGATGTGGTGGACTTGAGTGGTTTGATGCAATGGTCGGTGAATGGAACTGTACAGCGTCAAGTGCATGGTATTGTTAGTCGCTTTACCAAAGGAGATACCGGCCATCACCACACGCAATATTATCTGACATTGGTGCCTGCATTTTCTCGTTTATCCCTAAGGCATAATAGCCGTATTTTTCAAGCGCAAAGTGTGCTTGCCATTATTCAGACTTTATTGATTGAGATGGGCATAAACGATTTTGCGTTTAATTGTGAGCCTAACCTTGCCGAACGAGTGCGTGAATACTGTGTCCAATACCGTGAAACAGATTTAGACTTTATTCATCGCTTAGCCGCTGAAGAAGGCCTGTTTTATCATTTTGAACATACCGCGACCAGTCACACTGTGGTGTTTAGTGATAGCCCCCTTAAACTGCTTAAACTCAGTGAGCCGTTTCCTTACAATGCCATTAATGGCGGTGTGTCTGATGTGCCTTTTGTGCGGCAGTTTTCTTTTACCCATAGCGTGCGGCCAGCGAGCGTGACTCTCAAAGATAGCAGTTTTAAGCAGCCTGAATACAGTTTTTTGCAGCAAGTGATGGCTAGTGATGACGAACATCAGCAAGCCGAAGAGGGACAGACGCGCTATGAACATTTTGACTTTCCTGGGCGTTATAAAAGTGATGATATGGGCATGCCTTATGCCCAAGCCCGATTAGATTATTTACGTCGTGATGCCAAACAAGGTCAAGCCAAGAGTAATATCATGGCGGTTAGCAGTGGTTATAAATTTGATTTAGTGGATCACTTAGAGGAGGAATATAATCGTGACTGGTTGCTGACACGCGTGACTCACCAGGGCGTGCAAGGGGCAGCGAGCGAAGAGACCAATACTACCACACCCACGACCTATAATAATGATTTTCATATCATTCCTGCCAATGGGACTTGGCAAGCTAAGCCTAATCCCAAACCACTGATTAATGGTGAGCAAATTGCCACTGTGGTGGGGCCTGAGGGAGAAGAGATCTATTGCGATGAATTTGGTCGAGTCAAAGTGCAATTTCCTTGGGATAGATACAGTGAAGGCGATGATTTATCCAGTGGTTGGGTGCGTGTAAGCCAAGGTTGGGCGGGGGCGCAATGGGGCATGGCCGCTGTACCTCGTATTGGTCAGCAAGTCATTGTGTCTTTTTTTGAAGGCGATCCGGATCAGCCTATTATCACAGGTCGCAGTCACGATGCGGTGAATACGCCTGCCTATGATTTACCCGAGCATCAAGCCCGCACGGTACTGAAAACCAAAACTCTCAAAGGGGAAGGCAGTAACGAGTTGTATTTTGATGATGAAGCGGGTAACGAAGTCATTTATTTTCATGGTCAAAAAGACATGAATACCAAAGTCACCGATACTCAGCGCCATGTGATTAAAAACGCCCAACATCTGACAGTGGGCAATGATCGCATGAGCTTAGTCAACAGCCATGATCATCTCACCGTGAAGGGGGAAAGTCGCACTCTAGTGGCTAAAAATGATGCTTTACACATCAAAGGTAGTCAACAGCAAAAAGTCGGTAAAAAATACCTGCTGGAAGCAGGCAAAGAAGTGCACCTTAAGTCCGGTGGCAAAATGGTCATCGAAGCGGGCGCCGAAGTCACGCTAAAAGTGGGCGGTAATTTTGTCAAAATCGATCCCGCAGGCGTGCATGTAGTGGGATCGGCGATTAATCTCAATTCAGGCGGCGGAGCGGGTAGCGGCAGCGGCTATGGCGGTAAAGCGCCCATACTGCCCAAAGAAGTGATTGATGCGGTAGTGGCAGAAGAGATGGAGTTACAGCTTGAACCTGCTTCTATGGAAATGATCGCCGCCGCTGATATTCCCATGACCAGCTTGTGCCAAAAGCAGCCCGATGGGTCTTGTCCGCGAACCGATTGTCCCTGCTTACAGGAGGCCTAAGATGCTGGCTAGCTTAGCTCAAAAACAAATTGATAACAAAAAAATAGATAACAAAAAAATTGATAACACACAAACGGCATCGTCTTTAATGGATGCCTTGGATTCAAGGCTCGATCATTGGCTTGTGGTCGATTCCACAAGGGCCGAAGATGCCATGGAGCTGGCATACACTCATGAAAAACAGCCTGAATTGCAAAAGTTGTTTGTTAATAGTCCCTTCGAGTATTTGCTTGAACAAAGCCCCGTGATTTTTCGGATCAGTGCCAACAGTGAATTACTCAATGTGTGGCAACAAAGCGCGATTTGGCGCACTAGCGGTGTGTTGTTTTCGACTCCCAAAGGCACAGATGTGTTAGCTGAGGGCGGGCTCATTGAGCATTTACAAGCCCTGATGCGGGTCAAAATCACAGGTAAAGTGATTTTATTTCGCTTCTATTCCAGCAAAATTTGGCAAAGTGTGGCCTGTGATTTAAGTGTGAATGATATTCATACCCTTCTTGGCCCAGCCGTTAGCTTAAGTTGGATAGACAAGCAACAAAACATGCAATCGCTCAGTAGTGCATCGCAATCTCTTAGTGATAGTGAGACGCGGGCAAGAAGCGCGAATTTAATCGATAGCAGTGAGATCTGGGTGGCACCGCCCACGCCTTATGTATTGCAATCAAGTGTATGGACTAAATGGATTTAATCACACATGGCAAATGATAATTTTTATACCGTAGTGAAAGGGGATTGTTTAAGTGTTATTGCACAGCGCTACAATATCGATGTGAGTGAGCTGCAACAATTAAACAGTGAAGAAATACAAAATATTGATCTGATTTTTGCAGGCCAAACACTCAAATTACCCGGCCAAGGTAAAAATACCCTTCCTGAAGAATACACTCAGAGTAAGTTGGCGCTGGGTGAGCGTGTGGATCTTATTGCGCCGCCTGAAGAATGCGCAGGGGAAAAAACCACTTGTGGTGGGGTCAATATTGACTATGTTGACATACTCTATGTGCCAGCCCACCCGCAAACAGGCAAAAAAATCTGGTATGCCTTAACTCAAGAAGCGCTGGATAAAGTCAAAGAAGAGCAAGCCTTAATGGCCAGTGCGATCACTGAGGATAATGCTCAAACACGCCAAAATCTTAATAATCTAGGCTTGTTATCAAAATTTTCTACTAAACCTCATGAAGCTTTTTTAGAAGAGACAAATAAAGAAAAATATCAATCCCTTATTTTATTTCATACTGCATTGATGATGGATGATGGTCGGGATAAAGTTGATGATGCGTTTATTTCAAATACAGCAGAAAGCTTGGGCTTTCATTATCAGGAAAAGATAGCGCAGTATGTTGAATCAAATTTAAATTATGTGTCTAAAGTTGATTGGCCCTTATCAGAAGAAGAACGGGAGCAATGGAATAAAGCTTTAACGCCGCGTTTAAGATTGCAGGCTAAAGAGTCGATACTTATTCAGTTACTTGCTTTTTTAAAGCGAGAAAGTAAAGCCTTACAAAAAATAGCAGAGAAAAAAGCCAGTACGATTAAAACTGACGACAACACCCATTTTGTCTACGACACTAAGGGCGAGTACTTTACCAGCGAGCGGCAGCAAAACATTGCTAAGGCGATCAAAAAGTGGATCGGATCACGTGCAACTCTGGATATTGATGAAAAGCATCTAATTAATCAAAGCCATGGTAGGGCCAAAGGAGACATTAATCGTTTTTGGAACGAGCATAAGGATTTTTATGTTGAGAACTCTCCTGGTACTAGGCCATTGTCTAAGCTGAATAATTTTGGTTTTGTGGTGAAAGAGCAGTGCTTGCCATTGGCGTTATTAGAAGGGACAGAAGAAGCGCATTATATGCCCAAAGGGCTTAAATCCGGTTGGCGTGAAGAAGGTTGGTTTAGCCTTGCTGATGAATTTGATTATGAGCAAGTCAGTGCCCTGTATGCGGGAGTTGGCGGCGATAAGCTGGATCCTAAGGCCAGTGAGCAAGCTAAAATTCAATCCTTGTTGACGCAAAAAAGCCAGTACAGTGTTCAGTGGGCCTATTATCCCACCAAGGCGCTGCTGGCGTTAATCGATCGCACGTTGAAAAAAGACTTGAGTGCCCTTAAAGGCTTATTGGGTGAGCATGGCGTGACCATGCCGGATTATTTTAAAAAAATATTATGGGTAAAAAAAGTTGCGCTGGCGCGTATCGAGTTTTTAAAACAGCAGGCCGAAAAGGCAGCGAACACAGTGACAGGGTTAGACTTTTTCAGTCCCAAGCATACAGGGTTAGCGTCTTATACTCTGCTGTGGGATGAAGAGCAATGGCGCACAAAAGCTAAACATTTAGGTGAGTTTGTGAATAAAGCTGGTGTGGCAGATGTGCAGCCAGTGGAGTGCTTCCTATTATCAGAAGAAGGTAAAGTCAGTTATTTACGTGGCCCTTGGTGGTATATGCCCTTATCGAATACAGATGACTATGGCAAAGAGGCTAAAAAGCATCTTAAGGTGATCACCACCAAAGTGCCTGCACCTAACAGCAATGGTGCACAAGGTGGTGCAATGACTTTTGACGGCTTGATGAAAGAGGTGAAAAAAAACTCTGAAGCAACGCTGGGCATGAGTATTGCTAAGGTGATGAGCAATCAAGAAGGTGCACTTTGGCAAGACCAATATCACTATGAAAGTGATCAAGGCCAAGATGGCAACTCAGGGATTATTTATAATGCCCAAGCGCAGTTTTTTCGTTTTTGCGCGCAAAATACCGCCAGTATTGGTGTGCCTTTTGATAAAGTCAGCGATCTGGGTAATCTCAGTGTCGATAAAACCTTGTCGGCTAAAGTCGAAACTAAGATGGAGTTGAATATCCTCAGTGCCCAATGCTCCTTTGAGCGTTGGTTTCCGTTAGCTCAAAGTAATGGGGCGCTGGCTAAAGCAACCGATCCTCAAAAAGCCAAAGTAACAGGTTACCCACTGGTATTCGATTATGTCACAAGTGCTAATGAAGACAGGCAATATTACGCCGGTGACATGTGCATTAAAGTGAGTGCCAGTGTCTATGGTATGGCGGGCGCAACTTTGCAAGTCGGTGCAGGCATTGAATTTGGTCAGTCCGCCGACACTTCAGGTATCGGCGTTAAAGGCGCTTCTTATGATTATGCTGATTATAATCAGTCAAAAGCCTTTAAAAAAGGCGGCGTGGGTAAAGTCAAATATGTCAGTGGCGCAATGCCTGCACTGGAAGGGGCAGGGCAAGCGGGCGTGAATGCCAAACTGTTTGCAGGCATTGAAGCGGGGGGCAGCGTTAAAGGCGAAGTGTTTTGGCGACCGCCTTCAACACATAAGGTATCCAGCCAAGATAACACATCTCCAAGTGAGCAGATGAAGGCGAATACTAATGCGTTGGCCTCGCTTGGCAGTATTTCAGGGCAAGTGTCAGCCAGTTTTGGTTTAGCGGGGGAAGCAGCCTTTAAATTAGTGTATGACAGTGGTTATTTGATGTTGATAACTGCTGCTAAATGGGCTTGCGGCCCCGGCGTGGGTGGTAAAATTGCTATCAGTCTTAATCCCTATAACATCGATGCCTTTATTGGTAGTTTGTTAAACCTACTCAATAGCTCAGGGTTTAAGTATGTTCGTTTTCTTGGTAATAAAAAGGGTGATGAAAAAGGTGAAGGTGAGACCTTTGAACGTTTAAACCAAGGTTTAACGGTCGCCGTTTCATTGGGGTTAACTTACGCCGATGCCATGTTATTGCCTTTTGAGGTACTGGCAGATTATAAAAAGACCGTGACGGGAAAAGAGTATGCGCCTGTTATTGCTGGACACATTATTAAAAAGGATGAAGAAGCACAAAAAGTGTCTTTACAAACTAAAGTCTGGGTTGAGAACTTACCGCCTGAAACCTTAGCGCCGCTGCTAGATTGTCTATTAACTGAGCATGATGATACTGTGGCGGACAAGTGGAATAAATGGAATTCGCCTTGGTCAGATGATGAGGTAAAAGAGACAAAAACAGGTGCTAATAATAAAGTGCAATTACAGGCTATTTTACAGGTATTAGAGTGGATAAAACCTGCCACCAGTGCCAGCGATCAAGAGCAGCAAAACAAGTGCAGCCAGTTTGAAAAAACCCTGTATCGCATGGGCCGTAACTCTGGTGCCCATGGGGTGAACTATCAGGATAAATGGCAACATTTTATCGATAACTGGCATAAACTGGCGGAGTTTGTTGAAAAACATGATAAACCAGATGAATCAGGCATTAAATATGGTGTCATTGATTTTAATAATGCAATGAAAATACTATGTCAGAATATGCGGGCTTTTAGTTATCAAAAGCTGAGCCATGATCGCGGCGATGGCACGGCCTATCGTACCAATCAAGCGGAACATTTGATCTATTATGACGGGCCGCTGCCTGACAATGTCGCTGAAAGAACCGCCATGCAGGCTGAAATTGCCATGGTGAAACAGGGCATTACTCAGCACCAAGCGACAACTTATGCACTGCAAATCAAATAATAAGAGGAAGCTCCATAAATGTTAATTAAAAGCCTGAAGATTGTCGGCGGCTGTTTGCTGATCGGAATACTGGTATTAATTTTTTTACTATTGCCAACGAAGGCAGAAAAGCTGGAAACTGAAAATAATGCCCTTGGCTATGTGGAGCTATTAAAGCAGGCTAAAAACAGTCAGCCTAATTCCAATGTTTATGCCTCTAGCCAGATCACCCCTGATAATCCGTTATTTGAGGGAGTATTGGCGTTACAACGAGGTCGCTACGGCCTTGCTGAGCAAAAGTTAAAACTGTTAATGGAGGCGGGTAATCTCGATGCCATGTTTTGGTATGCCGAGACCATTTTAGGTTCTAGTGTGTATGCTACACAGGAAGCGGGTGATTTGTTTCTTAAAGCAGCTAATGCGGGGCATGCCTATTCTGCATTGAAACTTGACCCCACTACCCGTGATTGTGAATTGTATCTTGGCTATCGTTGCAGTGAAGACTGGATTGAAAAGGGCGAAGTCTTGCTAAAAGCGCGTGCCGAGCAAGGGGATGTCAAGGCGCAGTATTATGCCAATGTGATAAAAAAACCTCGCTCTGAGGAAGATTATCAACGCAATATCGATTTAGTCACTCAAGCGGCTAATAATGGGTATTACATGCCCTTGATTGAAACGATTAAAAGGTTAGAACGCTATAACTCATTGGATAACAAAAAAAAACAAGCCATTGTTAAATTGGTAACGTTAGCGGCAAATAATAATTTTGTACCTGCAATAGCCGCATCTTATAAATATACGAAGGATAAAAATCCCCAGCAAGCGGAAGAGCTGTTGCTTAAATTAGCGAGATTAGGAAATCGAATGGCAATCAATGCTACTTTTCATTTTGATTTTCAAGCGCTGCAACAGGGAGATGACAGTAAATTTTTTAATGCTTATAAGTTCGCTTTAGTCAGGGAAATTATTTTCAGAAAAAACAATAATACCGAATCTATGGGATGGGCAATTGTAAGGAAGGAAATCCGCCCTTTTAGAGATGGTGAAAAAGATCACATTAAACTGGCTGCCGAGGAGTTCATCAATCAAATGACGCCTATGATTTATATCGATGAAATGCATCCGCAATATACTCGCTTTGATCATTAGTTTTCCAGATATTAGTTAACCTGCTTTCATTTAAGTTTTTTATTTAGCTATCTAACTTATTTACCTATTTAACTGCCGCGAGCTTTTGTTTTTTAATGGAAGCCAGCGGTAGCGATGGCCACATCCTTAGGGTTAACCATGGCCCTTTTTGTTTAACATCGGATGTTACTGCCTTTTGAGGTGTTGGCGAATTATAAAAAGAAGACCTTAGAGAAGGACTATGCGCCGACTATTGCTAAACATATGATGTTGACCGAGCAATATAAACAAACTCAATTATGGGTAGAAAATTTGCCGCCAGAAACGCTGGCACCGCTGCTCACGTGTTTGATTAATGCCAAACATTACACCTTAAAAGAGCGTTTGGACATGACATGGGAGTCCATTTGGGCAAAAGACGACACTGGTAATAAGAGTCAAAATGCTAAGAACTCAATACCCGCCAATAAAACCGACGCTGATAACGCCGCTCAATTAAAAGCCGTGTTGCAGATTCTTAAATGGATCACTCCAGCGACTAACGCCAGTGATATTGATAAACAAAACAAGTGCAGCCAGTTTGAAAAAACGCTGGCGCGCATGGGCGGCGAAACGGGGCAATTGTGGGTCAATCAGCAAGATAAGTATCAATTGATATTAGCAAACTGGATGCAGTTAGCGTTTTTTGTAAAAGTGCATACACAACAACAAGATAAATTATTAACTTATAAATTATTTAATGGTGCTTGCCAAGTTTTATGCCAAAATTTACGCGTATTTATCTATAAACAGGCTAAAGACTACCTGATAAATGGCCAGCCTTATACCGTATATAAATCTAAGTTTCTGATTTATTATGCAGGCCCTGAGTCTGAAGATAAAGTAATTAATGAACAACATCAGGGGCTTAAACAGCAGGTCTTGCAGCAAGTGAACGCGCTTGACGCAAAACCCTATACATTAGAGATCCCAAGGTGATATCCAGTTCGTAATAAATGAGTTAAAAAATACATTAAAGAATAACGAGAATTATAAGTTTAAGGTTGAAAAATAAACATGCTAAAAACAGTATTTAAGCGAGTCGGTCTCCTTCTTTTGTTGGCGTTAGTGGTGTTTATTGCGTTGATTATTTATCGCAAAATGCCTAGTGAGGCGCAAAAGTTACGAACGCAAAACAATGCTCTTGGTTACGTTGAGCTGTTGGGACAAGCTAAGGTGAGTAAGCCTAATCCCAATGTGTATGCCTCCAGCCAAATAACACCGGACAATCCTTTGTTTAAAGGGGTACTGGCGTTGCAGCAAGGTCGTAGGGATATTGCAGATAAAGAGTTATCTGCGTTGGCGGAGGCAGGCAATGTGGATGCCATGTACTGGTATGCCGAAACTATGTTAGGTGTGAATGTTAATTACTCTATCAAAGCAGCGGACTTATTCGTTAAGGCTGCAGAATTAGGGAATCCTTATGCGGCGTTAAGATTAACGCCGGGCACCTCAGATTGTAAACGCTATTTAGGTTACCGTTGCAGTGAGGAGTGGGTGGAAAAAGGTGAAGCCTTACTCAAAGCACGCGCCGAGCAAGGGGATGTCAAGGCCCAGTATTATGCCAACGTGCGCAGTGCTCGAGGTTCCAAAGCGGATTATGACTACAATATTGCTTTAGTCACCCAAGCCGCCAATCAAGGCTATTACATGCCCTTAATGGAACAAATATCATGGCTTGAAGAAGATAAGTCATTGGATGACAAAAAAAAACAAGCCATTGCTGAGTTGTTAACGTTAGCGGCGAATAATAATTTTGTTCCAGCAATGGAAGAATTGTTTTTTGAATATAAGCCTGAAATATCAACTGAGCAATTTGAACAACTTAGACAACAAGCTGCTAAATTGGGGGCTCGTTATGCGTTTGTAAGTTATTTCGAGACTTATTTAGATCCGGCTGAGTCAGGGAATAAGCAAGCACAATTGGATTTTTATCGTGTTGCATTATTAGAAAAACAATACAAAGGCGAAATTATGAGAGTATTTGAATTTGCAGAAGGAGATACTTTCCTTGCATTGACTAAGGATGAAAAGCAAGCCGTTCAACAGCAAGTCGATGAATTTATCAGTAACATGACACCAGTGATCTACATAGATGAATTGCATACTGAATATGGTAAGTATTAGTCATCTAGTCGCTTCACTTTCATGATTTAAGGTTTCAGAATTTAATCTCTTTTTATTTAGCTACCGCAGTATTGTCTTTTTAGGTAATGCTGCGTTGCTATGGTTAAAGGTTTATTAAAATAAAAAGACAGCGGGTACAAGTAGTGTCAAGAATGCTATTACGTCTGGCTTGATGATGGCATTGAGATGCTGCGATACCCAAGCCACTTGGAGGTGCTGGATTCAGCTTGAATTAAAACACTTTTAGACAAGGCATTTAGCTGATAGCTTAGTTATTCTAAGTTGATGTTCAATAACGCAGTATAACGGTGTTTTAAACCAGCCCGTAGGGAGAGCGTACAAACACCAATATCGAAGTTGTACTGCCTTAAAAGGCAATAAGCATCTCAATCTCTTTCTTTTAAACAGTGCGACGTCTTGAATTAAGCCCTTTTACGGACTCTGAAAACATATACTTTCAAGTGGCTTGGGTATGTAATGGCCCGTTAGGTTTGGAGCCTAATAAAAGCCTCTATGGGCATTTACATCAACCCAATGAGGCCTATTATCGTTTAGTGAGTTATTTAAATCAGCCGCAACTTGAACTGACCCAGCTATCAGATCACGATCTTAGCCAGTTGCAGCCGCTATTACAGGAGAAAGGTATAAGCCCCAATGCTAATGTCAATACAAGAGCTAATACAAATGCTAGCCAAGTGAATCAGCCTAATCGCCGCATCAGCGTCAAGGCCCACTTTCCTAACTGGTTTAAGCCTAATGATTATCGCTTGCAAGTACGCCTGATTAAAGAGACTAAATTACCTTTAGGGCCTAAGTCCCAATATATTCCTACAATGAGAGAGGAAGTGGCGAATTTCACTCCTGTCTATCAGGAAACGGCGCTAGGCCTTGATATTCTGCTGCATAAACCAGTAGGAGGCCTTGAAAAGCAGCGCATTAATGGTGTGAAAAAAGATGCCATTATCAATTATCAATTACAGCTCAAGCTGCAATTGATTGCACAAAAGAGCAATGATGATGCGTGGGTTTTCCCCGCTCCTAAAGTGGAAGATACTAGCGTGTATAGCCACGCCGATCACACGCCCGACTTTAGCAATGATGAACAAGCCTTTTGGCTCTATCAAGAGTGGGCTTAATGCCCACTAGCTCGCTAAAGTGGTGACTCAATAGAATTTAGAATATCAATTAATAAGAGACAGTTATGACTAAAGCCACAAGCGTACCAGCTGGTTCTAATGCTAACGGTAAAGGTAATGTTGAGGGCAGGAATGAGAAACAACCCTCAGCAAGAGAATATTATGCCAACACGGCTTACTCAAGTGAGATGTGGAAGCAACAGCCCCACAATAAAAAGCATACTTTTTCGGGTATGTTTGAGCTGGCGGTAAATGACATTCGCAATGTCATTCCCGATGGCTATTTGAATGACGGCTATGAATTAGCGCACGCCGATTCCACTCCAGAAGAAGATGAAATTCCCTTTCGTTTTAATCATGAAAAAATTTGCACAGTCAAAGGCACGCGGGACTTTTTCGCCATCATTTGTACTTTAGGTGGTTATATGACTTTGATAGGGGGGGATTTTTACTTTTGGAGGGCTAATATTTTTGCTTCTTGATTACAATGATCCTGAAGATTTTCAATTTTCATTAGATTTCTTGATTCAATTTGGTCTGCTGCCTATGTTCATTGCGAGTGTACTGATTGGCATAACTAAGCTTCCACTGGCTATCACTAAAATTATTTTTGGCACTTTAGTGCGGGATTTTGAGTTTAATCGCCGCACGGGCATGCTGACCCGCTGGAAGTATATTCCCCTAACAGGGATCAAACGCCGCACTATCTCTAAGCCTTTCAGTGAATTTGTGCCTTATGTGCATCAGCTCAGAACGGGCGCAGGCACAGGCGCGGGCTGGCGTGTGATCATGATGCATAAGGATTCTCGCCGTTTAAGCTTTGGCTCCTTTAACATGGTGAATGTCATCTCCCACGGCGATGCTATGGCCTTTTGGGATTTCATTCAGTGCTACATGGATATCAGCCGCCCTTTGCCTGATACTCCTATCTTAGAGATCCACAGACAAAAAGATCCTGTCACTCGCGAGCATGATGAACAAACTGGCCGCCCCGAGCGCTACTGGCGTGATATGACCCACGATGAAATCCAAGTCAAAGCCATGGAAATGCGCCAACGCATCGAACGCCTCGCCAAAGGCGAAGAATAAAAGTGGGGTCAGAGTAAACTTTAATGGCCATGAAGATTTTTAAGATTATCGGTGGCTGTTTGCTGATTAGTATACTGGTATTAATTTTTTTACTATTGCCAACGAAGGCAGAAAAGCTGCGCAGTGACAATAATGCTTTAGGTTATTTGGAATTATTGAAGAAAGCTAAAGTCAGTCAGCCTAACCCCAATGTCTATGCCTCAAGCCAGATCACCCCTGATAATCCAGTGTTTAAAGGAGTATTGGCGTTGCAGCGCAGGCGTTTAGATATTGCAGTCAAAGAACTGTTACCTTTGGCGGAAGCGGGCAATGTGGATGCCATGTATTGGTACGGTGAAACCATCTTGTATGCCGGAGCCTATAATTCTATGTCTGGTGCCGAGTGGCTGGAAAAAGCAGCGAAATTGGGCAACCCCTATGCAGCACTACGTTTCGATCCTGATAATGAAGACTGCAAATATTATTTAGCGGGTCGCTGTAGCGAGGAGTGGGCTGAAAAAGGCGAAGCCTTGCTTAAAGCACGTGCCGAGCAAGGGGATGTCAAGGCACAGTACTATACTAATGTGCGCATTAAACGAGGTTCAGCCGAGGATTATCAATTTAATATTGATTTAGTCACGCAGGCGGTCAATCAAGGTTACTACATACCTCTAATGCAACAAATATCATGGCTTGAAGAAGATAAGTCATTGGATGACAAAAAAAACAAGCCATTGTTGAGCTGTTGACTCTAGCAGCTAATAATCATTTTATTCCCGCACTGTCTATTTTGTACAATAACTATCAAGATATGATTGGGCTCGAGAAAACCTATGAATACAAATGGCAAGCAGCCAATCTGGGTCACAGCAGTGCACTGTTTCACGTTGGTGATTATTATGCTCAGCAAGCAAGCGTTAATGATCGTTTACCGCTGAAAATGTTGTATATGACAGCTGCAGTAGATCAAAAATTGTTTGCCGAAAAGAGTGCGTTGGATATCGCTGATTATACAGTTGAAGAAGAGCTAGGCCTTAAATTGATAAAAGCGGAGCGTGAGCAAGGGTTGATCGATGCCGATGAGTTTATCAGTCAAATGACGCCTGTGATCTACATCGATGAGCTACACCCGCAATATGGCCGATTTGGCTTTTAGTTGGTTTCATTTCTTATGATTTAGCACATGTGAATTTAAGTTCTGTTGATTTAGCAACGCAGTATTGTCTTTTTAGGCAATGCTGCGTTGCTATGGTTAAAGGTTTATTAAAATAAAAAGACAGCGGGTACAAGTAGTGTCAAGAATGCTATTACGTCTGGCTTGATGATGGCATTGAGATGCTGCGATACCCAAGCCACTTGGAGGTGCTGGATTCAGCTTGAATTAAAACACTTTTAGACAAGGCATTTAGCTGATAGCTTAGTTATTCTAAGTTGATGTTCAATAACGCAGTATAACGGTGTTTTAAACCAGCCCGTAGGGAGAGCGTACAAACACCAATATCGAAGTTGTACTGCCTTAAAAGGCAATAAGCATCTCAATCTCTTTCTTTTAAACAGTGCGACGTCTTGAATTAAGCCCTTTTACGGACTCTGAAAACATATACTTTCAAGTGGCTTGGGTATGTAATGGCCCGTTAGGTTTGGAGCCTAATAAAAGCCTTTATGGCCACCTACACCAACCCAATGAAGCCTATTATCGTTTGGTGAGTTATTTAAATCAGCCGCAACTGGAACTGACCCAGCTGTCGGATCACGATCTTAGCCAGTTAAAGCCGCTGTTAGCGCAGCAAGGGCTCAGTGCTAATACAAGTGCTTATCAGAGCACGAGCCTGAATCAATTGCCCAATCGTCGCATTAGCGTCAAGGCACACTTTCCTAACTGGTTTAAGCCCAATGATTATCGCCTGCAAGTGCGCCTGATTAAAGAGACTAAATTACCTTTAGGGCATAAGTCTCAATATATTCCTGCAACGAGAGAGGAAGTGGCAAATTTTATTCCTGTCTATCAGGAAACGGCGCTAGGCCTAGATATTCTGCTGCATAAGCCAGTAGGAGGCCTTGAAAAGCAGCGTATTAATGGTGTGAAAAAAGATGCCATTATTAATTATCAATTACAGCTCAAGCTGCAATTGATCGCACAAAAGAGCAATGATGATGCGTGGGTTTTCTCCGCTCCTAAAGTTGAAGATACCAGCGTGTTTAGCAACGCCGATTACACTCCAAATTTTGGCAATCAAGAACAAGCCTTTTGGCTCTATAAAAAGTGGGCTTAAAGGTGATGGGATTGATAATTAGGCCATTTCACTGAATAATATAAATAAAACAATAAATAAGAGACAGTTATGACTAAAGCCACAAGTGTACCAGCGGGTGTTGATGCTAACGATAAAGGTAATGTTAATACTAATTATGGATCAGTGATAGCATTAACTGTATCTAATTTTATGTAAAATAAAGACATATTTAAACCATTTTCCTGATGGTTAAATGGTTTTTCAATTTTTTTATTTTTTAACCTTGAATTTTATTTAAGCTATCCCTATATCATTAATGAGGCCGATGATAGGCTTCAATTTATCAAAGCAGTGCCGAAAGGGCTGCATGTCACTGATGTTTAATCAGGTTTATTAAGGTGACAGTGATAAAGCACTAAGTGCGGCGTGTGCCGGCTTAACAATTTTAAATATTGCTTAATTGCGAGGATATTATTATGCGTAACTATGACTTAACTCCCCTATACCGTAGTGCCATTGGTTTTGACCGTTTAGCTCAACTGGCTGAGCATGCAGCATCGAAAAAAGCCAACTCAGGCTATCCACCTTATAATATTGAACTGATTGATGAGAATCATTACCGCATTACTATGGCGGTGGCAGGTTTCAATATGAATGAGCTCGATATTACCAATGAAGGTGATAAATTACTTGTTAAAGGCATTAAGCCAGAAACCAGTACAGAACGTAACTATTTATATCAAGGTATTGCTGAGCGAGAGTTTGAACGGACTTTTCAGCTCGCTGATCACGTCAAAGTCGTGGGAGCAAATCTTGAAAATGGATTACTGGATATCGACCTTGAACGTGAGATCCCAGAGGCGCTTAAGCCTAGAAAAATTGCCATTAATCAAGGCAAGATAGTCAATTCAAGTGAGAAGTAATCATTTATTCAAAGTGATATGACTTGATATGATGAAAGTAGTTAAGGGAGCTTAGGCTCCCTTTTTAGTTTCATATGTGAAGTTTGTATGATTAACCGACAAATATGTCGTTAGCGATTAATATAACAGCAGTCGAACCCTTTTTTGACATTATTACTTGTCAACAGTGGGGGAGATGGTTATATTGCAGCACGAATTCAAAGGCAGTCTCATTAACTTAATGAGGGCTACGAATTTAGTTTTACAATCGGACGTGTGAATGGAGCAGTTTGGTAGCTGGTTAGTCGAACTCAACTCTTTATAAAGAGATTGGCGAAGGTCGTTGCTAAGTCTTAACTTGTAAAGTGTTAGAAAGTAATCCAGCTCACGCAATGACTTTCTTTACTCATAGAAAGCCAAAATAATGAGAATACAATCGGACGCGGGATGGAGCAGTTTGGTAGCTCGTCGGGCTCATAACCCGAAGGTCGTTGGTTCAAATCCAGCTCCC
>NZ_CANMWS010000020.1 GCF_947501665.1 uncultured Shewanella sp.
TTGGAGCGACATATCGGGTTCGAACCGATGACCTATACCTTGGCAAGGTATCGCTCTACCAACTGAGCTAATGTCGCATCTTGCATGCTAATTTAAAACAATTGCTAAGGTATCGATTTCAACCCTATCAACTGAGCTAATATTGCATCATTTTCAACTCTACTGTACTTAAAGTACCGTAAAGTTGAGGCCGCATTATAGGAGAATTTCGCTGTACTGCAACCCCTTCTTGTAAATAAACTTACCGACTGATTAAATTTTAAATACTTTTTCGCGATAAAACTGTAATTCAGCAATCGATTCTTGAATATCCAATAGAGCTTGATGAGCATTCTTCTTCGTCAATCCTTTCATCACACTTGGCTCCCAACGATTCACAAGCTCTTTTATTGTACTCACATCAATATTACGATAATGGAAATATTTTTCCAGCTCTGGCATATATCGATTTAAAAATCGTCTATCTTGCCCAATGCTATTACCACACATAGGAGAAACCCCTGACGGTACATATTCAGATAAAAAAGCAATCGTTTCTTCTATCGCTTGCTGCTCGTTAACTTGACTATTTCTTACACGCTGAATTAGCCCCGACTCTCCATGATGCTTCTGATTCCATTCATCCATCAAGGCCAATTGTTCTTCTGATTGGTGAATCGCTAATACCGGTCCCTCAGCTAAAATATTCAATTCCTTATCAGTGACTATTGTTGCAATTTCAATGATTTTATCGACACTAGGATCCAGTCCCGTCATTTCCAAATCGACCCATATTAGGTTGTTGGCATCGGTAGTCATAGCATCCTCTTCATCTGTTTTCGCTAAATTTAGGCTTTTTTCTTTAAGACCGTGTATCATACTGCTTTATTTATACTCGTACCACTTTCCTGCAGTATCTTACATTGTGAAAGAAAATGAGTATAAGTGACACGACACCAGCCTTGTTAGGCTTAAAAACCTACAAACAAGTAAGCCTTAAAAATGATGAAGACTATTCTGTGAGCAAAAAAAAACCACTGAGCCATGGTCAATTACGCCGAATGCGGACCAATCATAAAAAAAAGCTGCAGCAACATGATACAGCTGAATCACCGACAGAATTGCAAGACAGTTCTTTAGGGATTGAACAACCTGGCACGATTATTTCCCGTTTTGGTCAACATGCCGATGTAGAAACACAAGATGGGAAAATCTCACGCTGTGATATAAGAAGAAATATTAAAAGCTTAGTGACTGGCGATAAAGTCATCGTAAGGTTATCTCAACATGTGAATCAAGGTAACCCAACGGCCATTGTCGGTGTCGTTGAAGCTGTACACCCGCGACACTCACAGCTATCACGACCTGATTTTTACGATGGCGTAAAAATTATTGCGGCTAATATCGACCAAATTTTTATTGTCTCCTCCGTCAAACCTAGCTTCACTACACAAATTATTGATCGCTACTTAGTGGCCGCTGAAGATACCGGTATCGCACCGATTATCATTTTAAATAAAATTGATTTGATCTCTCAAGAAGAAGCTGACGACATAGAAGCTGCGCTTCAACGCTATCGTGATATTGGCTACCCCGTCTACAAAGTCAGTAGCACATTAAACCATGGTGTAGATACACTACATGATTTAATGAAAAATAAAGTCAGTGTCTTTGTTGGCCAATCAGGTGTCGGTAAATCATCACTCATTAATGCCATCATGCCCGATGCAGAATTAGTTACCGGTGATATTTCTGAAAACTCCGGCCTAGGGCAACATACCACGACCACGGCTAAACTCTTACATATTCAGACAGGTGGAGATCTTATTGATTCACCTGGGGTCCGTGAATTTGCGCTTTGGCATTTACCTGCAGAACGTGTCGGTTGGTGCTTCATTGAATTTAGGGATTACCTCGGCACTTGTAAATTCAGAGATTGCAAACACCTCAATGATCCAGGCTGCGCCATTACAGCTGCCTACGATGCAGGTGATATTAGCAATGACCGCTATCAAAATTATCATAAAATCATAGCCAGCTTAGATGAGCAACGACACGCTCGTCATTTCAGAGTTGGCCCAGACGAATAAGAGCACAAGGATCAAACATTGGACAAGTTAAAAATTGCTTTACAGTACCTGTTACCCAAACACTTATTGTCACGCCTTGTGGGGAAACTCGCTAGTGCAGAGATGGGAGCAATCACCACTGCTGCAATCAAAGGCTTTATAAAAAAATACCAAGTCAACATGAATGAAGCTGCTGAGCCTGCACCAGAATCTTATCGCAGTTTTAATGATTTCTTTACTCGCCCATTAAAAACAGGGGCTCGCCCTTTACATGAGCAAGAAAACACGATTACTCAACCCGTTGACGGTGCAATTAGTCAGTTAGGTCCCATTAAAGAAGGACGCATTTTTCAAGCTAAAGGCCATGATTATTCTTCTTTAGCCTTATTGGGCGATCAAAGCGATGACGAAAAACGTTTTGTTGATGGGGATTTTGCAACGATTTATCTTGCCCCAAAAGATTACCATCGTATTCATATGCCCATTACAGGGACATTATCAAAAATGACTTATGTACCTGGCGATCTCTTTTCAGTTAATCCATTAACTGCGGAAAATGTGCCTGGACTTTTTGCTCGTAATGAACGCGTTGTAGCCATTTTTGAAACGGCCATCGGCCCCATTGCTATGGTGCTTGTTGGCGCAACCATTGTTGCTAGCATTGAAACTGTATGGGCAGGAACCGTCACCCCGCCGACAGGCAAAGATGTATTCACTTGGGACTATCCGACCTCAGGACCTGATGCCATCACCTTAGTCAAAGGTGAAGAAATGGGTCGCTTTAAATTAGGTAGCACTGTGGTAATGCTGTTTGAAAAAGATGCCATTGAACATTTTTCTGATGATCTTGCACCAAAATCTGTCACCCGTATGGGTGAGCACTTTGCGATAACGAAAGCGCGATAACTAAGATTCAATAACATAAAACACAGCTAAATACTGTTAGTCCCTTTTACACTTTTAAAGATATTAAGGGGCTAACGATGTAAGCTCCCACTCCCTCTTTCCTTATGTTACAAACCACAAAAAAACAACACAAAACCAACAATTAACACCATTAATCAACACTAGCTTCAACATCATCAAAAGTTCAACAAAAGTTGCTTAAGGATGATTTCTTTCTGAGGCGAACTTAGCTAGTATAAAACTTGTGTTTCTCAAATAATGCAGCCTCTTCATGTTTCGTGTTTTATTATTCATATTCTGCTTCATTTCTCTCTCTGCCTATGGCGCCGATCCTCTTCAACTAGATAAGCGAATAGGCATAACAGCTGATACAACCCAAACTCAAACAACAGAAGAAAAAGTTGCTTCAATACAAGCAGAAATCAATAAACTTAAAGTCACCGAAAAAAATGCTCAAGATCTGCTTAAAAATTTCAATGCACATAAACAAAGTCTGGCTGCTCAGCTCACCAGTGCCAGCATTAAGCTTTCTTGGTCAAACAAACAAGATCTTAATCAGCAAGCATCAATGGCCTATCTTCGCTTATCAGAATTAAAAGAAATTGAAGTTACTTTAGGTAATAAGATTAATGGGTTAATAAAAAGTAGAGACGAATTACCCAGTGAAATTACCGATGCCAGAGATAATTTACAACAACACCAAAAAAACCCTATCATTAACAATAAAAGTGCAGAAACCTCTTTATTATCAGTCCAAAGAACCCTATATGATCAAACGGTTTCAACACTTGAAGCTGAGCTTGGCAGTAGTCAAAAACGTATCGAATTAAACCAACTTCAACTGCAACTCGTCCGTCAACAGTTAGCACAACAAGAAGCATTGATTGAAGATCTCAATGCACAGATCGCAAAACAAAGACAACAAAAAACCTCTGCAGCCATTGCCGACAGTAAGATTCAAACGAATGAAAACACCAATCCATTTACACTACAGATCAGCCAAGATAATCAAAAATATGGCCTATTGTTGCAACAACTGACCAATAACATTAGTCTGATAGTTGGCCAACAAGAAAAAGCAGAGAAGCAATATCAAGTTCAAGCAAAACAATTATCGAGTATTCAACAACAAATCGGATGGATGAAACTCAATTCAGCTTTTGGTGAGCAATTTTTACAGATCTTACAGTCTTTACCTAAGCCACCTAACCAAGATCAGTTACAAACCCAAATTGCCAAAGCTCGGCTTGACCGTTATCAACTTGAACAAAGCCTCAATATTAACTCACAACAACTTTTACAGCTTGATAGCTTCACCCCTCTACAACAAAAATTGCTGAACTCACAAAAACTACTCTTAACGCAACTACTACAAAGCTATGATCAATATTTAAGTAAACTGGCCGATCTCAGGGTCAGTAATGAGCAGCTGACTCAACAATACTTAACCATAAAAAATACTTTAAATGAACATTTATTCTGGGTCCCTAATGCCACCAGCATCAGTAAACTTTGGGGAGCGGATCTGCTCCAAAGTTGGCGATGGCTAACCCAACAAGCGCCTTGGACACAATTAAAAAGCTCATTTAACGAACAAAATACCGCTTGGTCTTGGTGGATTATTATTTTAGTTTTAAGCTTAGTATTACAAGATATTCTCACCCCTAAATTTAAAGCCGCTGTGAGGCGTGATCTTGCCAATGTTGGCAACGTAACACAAGATAAGTTCATTAATACTTTTAGAGTCTTAGCCAACTCTATTGGTTATAGTTTTATTAAGCCGTCCCCCATCATCGTCGCAGGTATTATTTTATACGTATCCCCACATAATCTCGCATCTGCAATGGGAATGGCACTACTCTCAATTGGTCTATTTTATTTACTCTATCGCATGTCTTTTTTATTAGCACTTGATAAAGGCTTATTAATTAGCCACTTCAAAGGCCCTCGGGGACTCATTCGAACGAGCCAAATACGCTTACGGCAATTCGTCATTATGTCAGCCCCCTTCTTAGGCACCATGGGTTTTACACAAATTCTTGATAACTCACTTGTCAGAAACAGCCTTGGTCGAGGCGCCTTCATCATTTTTTGCATCATGTTATTTTGGTTTTACAAAGACATTCTTTCGCTATCGAAGCGCTATAGTCATACCCATCAAAATGACAAAAATAAGCGATTAATACAAAAGTTTTTGTGGATGATGTTAATGACGGTCCCGCCAGCATGCGCAATTTTAGCGTTCCAAGGCTACTATTACACCGCCTTTCAAATGTTGTTGCAACTCCAACTGTCATTGCTCTTTGGTTTAGGTTTCTTAATGACCTACCAACTCATAAAACGTTGGATGTTAATCGAACGGCGACGTATTGCTTTTGAAAGAGCCAAAGCTAAGCGAGCAGAACAACTTGCTCAAAGGGAAAAAGAAGGAAACACCTCCACCAGTAATGAACAACTCGAAACTTATGAAGAGCCAGAAGTCGATTTAGAAACCATTTCAAGCCAGTCTTTAGGATTAGTAAGATCATTATTGTTACTAGCGTTCATTGCAAGCTTAGTCGGCTTATGGACACAAACACATACAGCATTATTTTCGTTACTCGATGGTGTTACCCTTTGGACAAGTAATACCACGATTAATGGTATGGAGCAGCAATTACCTATTACACTAAAATCGTTATTGCTGGGCGTAATTATTGTCAGTTTTTCCCTCATGATAGCCACAAATTTACCCGGACTAATGGAACTCATTGTTTTACAAAAGCTCGATTTAAGTCCAGGAACCGGCTTTGCTATTACGACAGTAAGCCGCTATCTTGTTGTCTTTTTTGGTATTTTAGCCGGATTTTCCACCTTAGGAATGGAATGGTCTAAATTACAATGGCTAGTGGCTGCCCTTTCAGTCGGTTTAGGTTTTGGATTACAGGAAATTTTTGCCAACTTTATTTCCGGTTTAATTATCCTATTTGAGAAACCTGTTCGTATTGGGGATACTGTTACTATTCGCGATCTCACTGGTACTGTAAGTAAAATTCAAATAAGAGCAACGACTATCATTGATTGGGATAGAAAAGAAATTATTGTTCCTAACAAAGCTTTTATTACTGAACAGTTAATTAACTGGTCATTAAGCGATCCTATTACTCGCGTTATTATCGATGTTTCAGTGGCTCGTGATTCAGATCCCTCTCGCGTAGAAGCGGCGTTATATCAAGCCGTACAAGAATGTGAAGATGCACTAAAGCTACCCGAACCAGAAGTTTGGTTTGCTGGCTTTGGGCAACATACTCAAAATTTTGAAGTACGTGCATACGCCAAAGAAATGAGTGCTCGATGGCCATTACGCCATAAACTACATAAATTGATCACTAAAAAGCTTCGTGAAAATCAATTAGAATTGGCCTATCCTCAATTAGAAGTTCACCTTAATAATACGTCATTAAAAGATAGCCAGAACATTATTCGTACTTAAAATAACAATTTAAAGGCACTCATTTATGGAAATTTTTGCTCACAGAGGTGCCAGTGGTCATGCACCGGAAAATACGTTAGCCGCAATGAAAAAAGCTATCGATTTAGGTGCTAGAGCCGTTGAAATCGATATCCATAATGTTAAAGGTGAACTCTACGTCTATCATGATAGACGCCTTAACAATCCCAAGCTGCATCACCCTCTCATAGAACAAAGCGATATTAGTACAATAGAAAGTACACTCATAAGAGGAGAGCCCATACCGACTCTTTGGCAAGTTATGGAATATTTAGGCCCTTTTTCCTGTCGAGTCAATATTGAACTCAAAGGCTTAAATAGCTTGGCTCCCTTTATTAAAATTTACCCTAAACTCATCAGTGAATTAGGTTACTCCTCAGAACAATTACTAATTTCATCCTTCCATCATCCTTTCTTAGCAGAATTCAGGCATGCTTTTCCACAAGCATATATTGCACCAATTATGAGTGGTATTCCTTTATCACTCGCCAAGGTGGCCACCACACTCAATGCCGACTCGATTCATTTAAGCCTTAACTTTATCACCCCTGAAATCATTAACGATGCTCACCAAAGAGGTATTAAAGTATTTGTTTATACTGTGGATAATATTGATGATATGTCTGATTTATTACGAGCTGGTGTCGATGGGATTTTTACTAATTATCCTGATAAAGCCTTATCCTTATTCCCCCCTAAAAGCTAATTTGTTCTATACTTAAATCAAACTGACCGACAACCCATCATAAAGAGTCTTGTTATAAATTGAGTGTCCAATCAAAAAGTTATAATGAATGTCACTTCTCGTAACCCTTTGACCAAGGAGGGGCAATGAAACATAAGTTATTCTTGCTTACAAAAACCAACGTCAGTTATCGACAATTACTCACTTCATGCCAACTCCCCAATCTACAACTGCTCGATGATGATCCTATGAATGTACAAAAAGCTGATATTTGGTTGGCAGAGCCAGAATTAGCCGCCCCTTTATTACCCCATGCATACCAACTTAAATGGCTACAATCGACCTTTGCAGGTATAGAAGCACTAATAAAACCTCAATTAAGAAAAGACTATAAGCTGACAAATATTCGAGGGATTTTTGGCCCTTTGATGAGTGAATACTTATTTGGTTACTTATTAGCTCATCATAGACACCATGAAAAATATAAACAGCAACAATCACATAAAATTTGGCGACCTGCTAGTTTTAAAAGTTTACAAGGACAAACTTTGTTATTGCTGGGCACAGGCTCCATTGCCCAGCACATCGCTAAAACAGCCAAACACTTTGGTATGCAGGTAGTGGGCATTAATCGTACTGCTAAACCTGCAGCAGGTTTTAATAGTATTGATACCTTGAGTAAAATTAATCATTATTTACCCCATGCAGACACGATTGCAAGCATATTGCCTAATACAGCAGCGACTCAAAATATTCTTAATGAGGAAACATTAAGCCTAATCAAGCCCAATGCCGTTTTATTCAATTTGGGGCGAGGTAATGTACTCGATCTCGATGCTTTATTTAATCAGTTAAGCGAACATAAAAATCAACATGCTATTCTTGATGTTTTTAATCAAGAACCACTGCCTAAAGCACATCCTATATGGTCCCTCGCCAACGTCACCATCACACCTCACATTGCAGCGCCAAGCTTTCCTGAACAAGTCATTGAAATTTTTGCGCAAAACTATTCAAGGTGGATAAACAGCAAAAGCTTACTGCACCAAATTGATTTTGAAAAAGGCTATTGATATTTCCAGAGAATAGAGAAAAACAATAGAGCAAAACAAGCCACTCTCATCAGTTTTGCTCAAAATGCACCTTCATTATTCCAATCAGTTATTAGCAGTGATAATTATTTTCATTTACACTTAGATTATTTATTATCAGTGGAACTTTATTAATGTACGTCTGTATTTGTCATGCTGTCACAGATACCCAAATTAAAGAAGCTGTAAATCAAGGAGATAAATCCTTGACTGATGTCAAGCATCGCTTAGGTGTTGCAGATCAATGCGGTAAATGTGCAAAAATGGCTGTGCAAATAATCCAACAAGAGCGTGAACAAGCCACTAACTTTTATGAAGTCACAGATTAAATTAATTATAATGAGTGTTATCTAGATGAAAGAAGTGAATGCATAAAATCGGGCCGTGCTTTCAATAGCTGCTGCATTTCTTCTTTGTTAGGTTCCCCGGTAGGAAAACGCAATACTTGTCGATTTAAATGCCCTCTTGCTCGCATGGATATTTTATACTCGCATGTCGGACTTTGAATCGCATAGTGCTTTTGATTACCAAGACATTCTAATATATTACACATGACTAAACTTTTAACCGTCTGCTCTTCTTGGGGTAAAGTTAAAACGGTTTCTCCTTGTAAAAAAAACTCCCGTAATAGAGCCCTCTCACGACTATCCAGTAACGTTATTTTCTCGACAATGGATTCATTTTCGCGTTTCAAGTGAAGACGATCAATCGCTTCATCCAAACCATAATGAATAAGCCTTGTTAATAAATAAGCATAACTAAAAAGTAAACCAATACCCGCATAAGGACCAAACTGCAAAGACACACCTTCGAGCTGTATCAATGACAACATTGTGTCTGGTAACGCTAATAATATAGTACAGCTTATCGCAATCCATAACATAAGCGATAATAAACAGCGTTGATTAAATACCCTACTAAAAGAAAGCTGTTTCATCTTTCCCCTATCCTAATACTCTCACAAGAAGCAACGTTTGTCGCTTTTCTTGCTAATTTCATCAACACACGGCTCACAGCAATAAAGCCAAATGTTCCGGTGACGACAGTCACAGCACCAAAACCAGAAGCACAGTCCATGCGCATACTCCCTTCTGCTGTGGCTTTAGTGTGACAGACACTCCCGTCATTTTGTGGATAAACCAACTGCTCTGTTGAAAATACTGCTTCAATGCTAAAGCGCCGAGCTGTATTTTTAGAAAAATGATATTCACGTCTTAACACATTACGTACTTTTGCTAATAAAGGATCTTGATAAGTCTTTGCCAGATCAGCCACCTGAATCTGAACAGGATCCATTTGTCCCCCTGCTCCTCCAATCACCGTTATTGGCAATTTATTACGTTTACACCAAGCAATCAGTGCCGCCTTTGGCTTTACAGCATCAATACAATCAACCACATAATCAAGTGTTCCTCCCTGTTTTTTAGACATAAAGTATTCACTTAAATTTTCCACTGTAATAAAGTCTTCCACTTCATTCACTTTGCAATCAGGATTAATGCTACGTATGCGCTCAGCCATCACTTCCACTTTAGATTGACCTATGGTGTGTTTTAGAGCATGCAATTGTCTATTGGTATTAGTGACACAAATATCATCTAAATCAATCAACGTGATTTCACCTATACCACTGCGTGCTAAAGACTCCGCCACCCAAGTCCCCACTCCACCAATACCGACAACAGCCACATGAGAATAAGCAAATAATGTCAATGCCGGTTGCCCATATAAACGCCCAATACCTGCAAAACGATTCATATACGCATTCGAAATAATTTTAGAATTCAAAGTGACACCTACAGCCAAAACTAACACAATAATAAAACCGTATTTTATCGTAAAAGACGTTAAAAACCTAAATGCTATTTAACGATCACAATAATCAAGTTAGCTGTGACAGCTTGATGATAGCAAACTCAATTTAAATAAAGCAATGAATCAACATATTGACTAAAAAAGAATAAATTGAAAAAAACATAATAGAAGTAAAAAAAATAATGTAGACAGTTCAATAGTCAACCAACAAAGTTAGTACATCCAACACCATTTCCTCAATAAAAACCGTTAAAAATGAATAAAAGTTAATCTTATGCTGGAATTGTAAGCATAATCTATCGATTACTAAAATATAAATATAGAAAAAGTAACCTTTTGATAGAAAAAAAGTTTGAACTCTGCATTTTTTATCCTTATTTACCCAAAAAACCGCAAAAATAGATGTTTAATCATAATTAAACGTTAGTCTCATCCTGCCCCAAATAATACAAATCGAATATCTGTTAGCCACAACAACTGGCAAACTATATGATGAGAGTAATGAAGCATGAATAAAAAGCGATTATTAACCTCTATATTGGCAATGACCTCCTATTCAGTTCAAGCAGATGCCCCCACTTTTTACGGTAATATGGACGTAGCCATCGCCAGTGCAAATACGCCTTATGGTACTCGAAGTGAAAAAACAGGCACTTCATTAGAAAACTGGTCGACATTAGGCATTAAAGGCAGTGAACAACTGAATCCAGGCCTAAAATTACTCTATAAAATGAGTTTTCAAGTTCTCAATGCCACCACAGATGGCTCCACGGATCCCCTTAAGGCTTACAACACTTACTTAGGTTTAGAAAGCTTATATGGCACAGTTTTAGTGGGTCGAAATGATACGGTATTTAAATTTGCAGAAGGGGGTGTCGACCTTTTCAATGGCAGTAACGCCGATATTGATCGCCTTGTCGCAGGTCAAACTCGAAGTGCTGACGCCATTTGGTATTACTCCCCTAAATTAGCGGATCTAATCACTTTTAATGCCACTTACTTAATGTCATCTAATCAAAGTGTTGATACAAGTGCTAATGTTGGATCACAGTATGCTCTCACTGCTATTTTAGGTGATAAAAAATTAAAAGATCAAAATTTTTATCTCGCCAGTTCTTATAACGCAGGAATAGCCTCTATAGACGCTTATCGGCAAGTCGCTCAGATTAAATTAGGTAAATTCACATTGGGTGGCTTATACCAACAAACACAAAGCCTTAAAACAACAGAAAGCAATATGAAAGGTAATACTTATTTTATCAACCTTAAATATGACCTTAATGGCGTCAATTTAAAAGCTGAGTATGGTGCTGATACCTCAGGGCTTGGTGAATACTTTACTAATGCAACTGGTGGAACGAGCACCAGTATTGATAGGAGTGGATACTCCAACATAAACATGAGTCAAATAACAGTCGGGGCTGATTACATGTTGTCTGAGTCCACCAGACTCTACACACATTATATTATGTATCAAGGAAGCTATAAAAACTCGGGCACCAAAAGCTCATTACAAAATGATAATATTTTTACAGTCGGTATTGACTACAGTTTTTAATCGACAAATCAGCCTATTAACACAATAAATATTAATGATTGTTTTTAGATGAATATTTACTTTTAAATTCTGACAACAAATAAATTTTATTTATTCTAGAAAGAATTGAATGAGTTTAGTAATGTTTAAATTAATTTACAAAAATAAACTAATTATATTGTATTTTGTTTTAGTGTTAAATGCTAAAGCAAATGAAATTCAATTCTCTGGTGAAATAAACAGCTCAATTTCTAACTCAAATACTTCCTATGCAACACTCAGTGAGAAAAAAAATACATCATTAGAAAATTGGATTTATATCGATATAACAGGAAAAGATAAAATTAGTCAGCAAGTGAACATTATCTATAAAATAAGCTCATTAGTATATAACGCCACCCTCGATGGAAATGATACCCCCATCAGTGCTTATAATACTTACTTAGGATTAGAAAATCCATTCGGCACGGTGCTCATTGGACGGAATGATACTGTTTTTAAGTTTTCAGAAGGTAACATCGACCTTTTCAACTCAACCAATGCCGATATCGGTAATTTAGCTGCAGGTCAAACTATCAGTGCTGATGCTATTTGGTATTACTCACCCAAAATAATCAACTTATTTTCCGTTAACACAACCTATTTAATGGCTAAAAATCAAGATGATAATACTGTTAAGTCGACCTCTCAATATGCCTTCACAGCCACTTTTGGCGACAAAAGCCTTCTAGAACAAAACTTTTATTTTGCCACTGCTTACAATAAAGGCATTGATAGTATCAATGCTTACCGACAAGTTGGCCAAATAAAATTTGGAAAAATTTTTTTGGGGGGATTATACCAACGCTCTAAAAGCATAAAAATCAATGAAGAGAATATGAAAGGAAGCACTTATTTCATCACTCTCAAGTATTCTCTTGATAAAATTAACTTAAAAGCTGAATATGGTAGAGACACATCGGGACTAGGCTGGTACTTTACCAACGCAACTGGCGGTTCTTCCAGCTCCATTGACAGAAGCCGGTATTCAAATATTCTCGTCAAACAAGTCACTGTTGGGGCTGATTACATGCTTGCTTCATCTACACGCCTTTATAGTCAATTAAGCCTTTTTCAAGGGCACTATACTAATGCAAATATAACGAACTCATTAGAGAGTGACAAAATATTCACCATAGGGATAGACTTTAATTTTTAGTAAGTTAACTTTATTATTAAATAACAACTAAACCACTACTCAATAAAACGATACCAATTAACATTTAACCCACCAAGGTTAATAACCACCCCAAAAAGCAAATAAAAGTAAACATTCATCTCTTTATTTACTCAGCCAACAATCGTTAATAATAAACATGCTTTGTTACATATCATTTAACATTAAGCGTAAAATATATTATCCAGGTTCTTTTTTCACATCATTATAATGAATGTTTTGTTTTTTAATCTTGAATTTATTATCAATTAATAAATAAAGTTAGATTTTAAACACCAATATTCCTTATTATTCCTCTCCATTATTTTGGCTAATGTTCCAATCATTTTTTGTTACATGATATTTCTGAGAATAATAATGAATAAACTGACTTTATTAGTTCCTTTTTCATCAATGTTAAGTCTATTTTCTTTAATTTGTCACGCTGATGATATGACTTTTTTCGGGGAAATGAATAATTCAATCGTCAACTCCAATACAGATAATGGTACTCGCAATGATAAATCAGGCACTTCCATTGAAAATTGGGCCGCTATTGGTATTAAAGGTAATGAAGGCATCACAGACGATATTAGCCTCATCTATAAAATGAGTTTTCAAGTCAACAACGCTAGCACAGATGGTTCTAGCACTCCTGTTGAAGCATACAATACGTACTTAGGGCTTGGAAGTAATCAATACGGTACAGTATTAATCGGCCGTAATAATACTGTCTTCAAATCCAGTGAAGGAAATGTCGATGTATTTAATGGCAGTAATGCCGATATTAACAACCTTGTCGCAGCGCAAACCCGCAGCGCAGATGCAATTTGGTACTACTCACCTAAAATAGCCAATTTAATTTCCATAAATGCAACCTATTTAATGGCTGCAAACCAGTCCAATAATGACAATGTGGATCTTAATAGCCAATATGCACTCTCAACAACTTTAGGGGATAAGCACCTAATCAAACAAGCCTACTTTCTCTCCGCCAGCTATAATAATGGGATTGCTAATGTCAACGCATACAGAGGTGTATCACAAATCAAGTTAGGAGCCTTCACTCTAGGTGGTTTATATCAATACACTAAAAGCTTGATCACCACAGAAAGTAATATGAAAGGTTACAGCTATTTTTTAAATATTATTTATTCCTTTGATAATATTAACTTAAAAGCCGAATATGGTGCTGATAACTCAGGGTTAGGCTATTATTTCAAAAATGCAACAGGTGGAAGTACAACCGATAGAAGCCATTTTTCCAATGTAAAAATGTCGCAAATTACCGTTGGAGCTGACTATGTATTATCAAACTCCACAGATCTTTACACTCACTACACTCTCTATACTGGAAGTTATGCTAATACAGGGATCAATTATACCCTTGAAAACGATAATATCTTAACTGTAGGTGTCGACTATCATTTCTGATCACACCTTAATTTAGCTCTTTACATTACAAGGATGTTTATCTTTTAAGCTTTTTACCTTCTAAAACTTATGCCATTCAATTTTATCTTAACTTCCATACTCAAAATGCCAAAAGTAACAACTAAACAGTTAATGATAATATTAAATTAATATTATTCCACCACAATGAACACAAGAATAATCAATTGTTAAACCAAAAAAACTAAAGGTTAATTTAAAGCATAAAAGCAATAAAAAATGTTTTAACACCTGTCCCATGCTTAATAAAACGATAATATTCTTCCCCTAATAAATACAAGACAGGATGCTTGTAAAAAAATAATGGATAGATCTAGACGTTAAAGATTAATCAATGACAATTATAATTAAAAAGTTAACGCACTTTAACCCACTACTTTACATGCTACTTATGGTTGTTTCTTCATTTGCTATTGCGCAAGAACCTGAATTCTATGGCAGTATGGATTTCTCTCTTGCTGATGCGAGCACACCTTATGCAACTAAAAGCCATAAACAAGGAACCACAATAGAAAGCTACGCCACAATAGGTATCAAAGGAGGTTATGACATCTCAGCTCAGCGACGCATTATTTATAAGTTGAGTGTGAGTTTGTCAAACCCTAGCGTCGAAAATGAAAAAAGCCCTCTTAAAGCACATAATACTTACCTTGGCATCGACGACCCTCTTGGCACCATATTAGTGGGTCGAAATAATACTGTTTTTAAAAATTCAGAAGGTAATGTCGATGTGTTCAATGGTACCAATGCCGATATTAATAACTTAGTTGCAGGTCAAAGTCGCACTGGAGATTCCATTTGGTACTTCTCCCCTCGGTTTGGTGATGTCCTAGAATTTAGCTCAACTTATTTAATGACTGATAACAATCAGCACGATGTAGAGCATCCTCAGGCTCAATATGCCATCACATCAACCCTTGGTGATAAGAACTTTAGAAAACAAAATTACTATTTTTCTACCGCTTACAACAAAGGTATATCGAATGTCGACGCCTACCGCGGCGTTGCGCAATTACAAATCGGCGCATTCACCTTAGGGACTTTATTTCAACATACCAAAAGCTTGCAAGAAAATGAAAACAGCAGAAAAGGTAATAGCCACTTTTATAACCTCATGTTTTGTTATAACCGTATCAATTTTAAAGCAGAGTATGCAACTGACACTGCTGGGCTAGGTTATTATTTTAAGAATGCAACAAAAAATAAAAATCATCATTCAAATTCAACTGATCACAATAACGCATTTTCCCAAATCAAAATGAAACAATTCACAATCGGTGCCGACCATATGCTAATGGCCTCAACACAAATTTATGGCCATTATGTGCAATATAAAGGGCATTACCTTGATGCAAGCACGCCTGTGACCTTAAAAACTGACAATATTTTCACCATTGGCATGGAGCATGTTTTTTAACCTTTTTATTTAAATCATTCTTTTTCACAAGATCATGTATTTTCACCTTTGTTTTTAGGTCACCTATTTATGTTTAACACATTTTGCTTCACTGTATTACTCGCTTTATTTTCATTCAATATGATGGCGGATGATGAGCTTAACTTTTATGGTCGCCTCGATTTAGCCATAACCCATTCAACTAATGGTGATACAACACAAAATGGTAAATCAGGCACCCTATTAGAAAATAACTTTTCTAATATTGGCCTTAGAGGACATGAAGGGATCGCCCAACTGACAAAAATTATTTATCAAATTGAGTTTCAGGTTGAAAATACAAACAGTGATGGTGATAAAGATCCTCTTAAAGCAAGCAATACCTATTTGGGCCTGGAAAGTGAAACATTAGGTACTTTACTTGTGGGTCGCAATGACACCGTATTCAAGCAATCTGAAGGTAACGTTGATATTTTTGGTAATACAAATGCTGATATCGATAGGCTTGTTGCAGGACAAACCCGCGGCGCGGATGCCATTTGGTATTATTCGCCCAGCCTAAGCAACATTTTCAGTATCAATGCAACTTATCTCGTCACAGATAATAACCAAGCAGATATCGATAACCCAGAGGAACAATACGCGCTTAATATCATAGTCGGTGACAAAAAGTTGAGACAACACCAGTATTATCTAGGAGCCGCACTCAATAAAGGCATTGCAAACGTAGATGCATATCGAGGTGTAGTACAAATGACATTAGGGCAATGGACACTCGGCAGTTTATATCAATACACACAAAGTCAGCAAAGTAACGAGCAAAATATGAAAGGTCATTCATACTTTTTAAATGTAATTTATTCAATCAATGGGCTCAATTTAAAAGCTGAATTCGGCGCAGATACTTCAGGCTTAGGCAAATACTTTACTCGTGCGACTCGAACCAATAATGATACTGATAGAAGCCAATTCTCAGATATTAGCGTGACACAGCTGACTCTCGGTGCTGATTATCCCCTTTCGCAATCAACACTTTTGTATGGCCATATGGCAAAATATCAAGGTCATTACAAAGATGCTGGTACGTACATTGAACTTGAAAAAGATCATGTTCTCACGACCGGAGTGAGATATAACTTCTAACAAAATGCAAAAAACAGATAAAACTGACCTCCTTAAAAAGGATATTAATAAAATCAGTTTTATCTGTTTCACTCGTCCACAAAATATACTTTTTCAATTGAATAGCTTTCTCCACTCTAAAGGTCTAATAGATTATTCATTCAACTAGAGCCTTTGATGTTAATTTCTGCAAATTGTAAACCTAATCTTTTTCACCTGATTACCTATCTTTTATTGTCTATATCTTGCTTATTGCTGGGAAGCAGTATCTTAAATATGGGGCACCATCAACATTTTGATCTCATTATCGACCTTTTCTCAATGAGCCATTTATTTCCTGACAACCTCTATTATCGCTTAGCCGGACTGTGTTTCTTACTGGTAGGTAGCTTGTCACTGCTCACCTCATTCCTTCGACCACAATTACCATTAACCTGCTTACTTGAAAAGGGGATTTCCATATTGCTTATTTGTATGGCTATCCCTCCTTTAATCTCGCTGGTGAATAATGCCGTCTGGATAGCAGATCTTGGCGGCTTCCCTGCCATAGGGGCAGGACAAGGAATAATTAAATATTGGGCGCTATTGGCAATAGGGATCACGCTCCTTTTTCAAAATAAGCTCTCCAGTCAAAGCATTATTTGGATTAATTTTTCGCCCATTGCAATTGTTTTACTTTGGATTGGAGGAATGAAATTCACCGCCATAGAAGCAAACGGTATTCAAACCTTGATTGCAAGCTCACCTTTTATGTCATGGATGTACTCAATGTGGAGTATTCAAACAACATCTAATCTCATTGGTATTTACGATATTCTGGCAACACTTTTATTGTGCTTAGGCATTATTTTCCGGCAATTTATGCTTATTTTTATGTTACCCGCACTCATGGTTTTTTTAACCACACAAACTTTTATTTTTAGCTGGGATAGTGCGCTATCTTCTACATCTATCTTGACGACTGGAGGGCAATTTCTTATCAAAGATCTTTGGTTTATCATCAATTTAATATTTATTCTATTGACTCCACTACAAACTCAAAATAACTAAAAAAGCACTTCAAACACGCCATGCTAATCAATCACATGGCGTAATATAAAAAATAATTACTTTCTCACCATTCGATACACAGACTCCGTTAACCAAGGGACCTGTTTTTTAATAAATTTTGAATTGCTTCTTAACACATCCTCACAACTTAACCGTTCAATATCAAAGCCTGAAGCCATATTGTCTATAATCCAGTCATGCTGCACAGCAAATGGAGGGCCCGCCATAACCTCTTGAGGATAATCTAACGTGATCAGCAAACCTTGACTGCCTGAAGGTAATAATACCATTAACTTTTCAACATAAGTTAGCCGCAACGATTCTGGCCAAGCAATTAATGCTGCTCTATCATAAAAAGCATCAACAAGGCCTATCTCCTTCGGCGACAACGTTAGCATATCACCTTGAATAATATTGATATTATTCAACTCAAAATATTGATGTTCATTTACTTTTGTGGGAGTTGGAACCTTAAGCTCACCAAGATATTCAGCATAAAACTGAGTCACAGCTAATTCACTTAATTCACAGCCTAAAACACTATGCCCTATTTCACTCAAGTGACACATATCTAATGTTTTACCGCACAGCGGTACCAACACTCTGGCATCTGGCTTTATCTTGAGCTCAGACCAATATTTCACTAATAATGGATTGACTGCATCATTGTGAAATCCAATTTGCTGCTTCTCCCAGCGCTCATGCCAAAAACTTGCTTCCATAAATTACATTTCCTATAGCGATATCGCTAAATCAAGATGGGTTAACTTGTTACCTTCGCTTCCAATATTGATACAGAAAAACATAAACAGCGAGGTAAAGACTCGCTGCCAGTAACGACGCTAATGTGCCTAAATATATTCCCAACAAAGGATAAAACAGTAATACTGCTACAGCATAACTAATTGAAGCGCCAATACCAAATACGTAATTTTTAAGTAAAGTAAAAGCCACTCTGTTTCCATAAGTACTGTGGATCACTAATAAAAAAGGCGCAAATGTCACTGGAAAGCCTGATAACACTCCAGCCCACTTAACCCCGATTAATTCTGCTACGCCAGTAATGAACAATACGATACATGCAGCGACTAAAGAGCGATAAAATAGCACTTTGTGTGTCAATGCCACTTTATCTTTTATGCCATAATCACCCACACTTTTAAATAGACGGGCAGCAATGACAATGGCAATTACGGCTAACATCAATTGCATTAATATCGATAAGTCCATATCGATGAGGATATTTCCAGAAACTAGGAACGCCATTAATGCAGCCAATAAAGGCAGCCATATTCTTGTCTCCTGACACACTAAAGCCACACGATAATAGATATAGGCGAATACAATAGCAGACAAACTGCCTAAAATCGTATGATCCACACTGCTAACGGCAAATTGAGTCCCATTATCAAAACCTAAAAAGAAAATCACAATCGCCATGCCAGATGGAAATCCAGACAAAATACCCGCAATACGCGTACTGCTGTTTTCTGCAATGAACGCTAAGCCCATCACAACCAACAATGTTGAGATCACTTTAATTAGGATGATTTCAGCTAACATATTGCTTTCCCACTCCATAAACAAGCTTCACGCCTAAAGCGGCTTAAAGATCCAATAAAGATTCGAAATACGTCTAAAATAATAACTAGAGGCAAAATAACATAAAGGCGATAACATGATGCATATTCCTGCTATTGGGATGGGAACCTATCGGCTAACCGATCAAGTTGCCTTTGATTCAGTATCGATGGCGCTGAAAGCAGGTTATCGGCATATTGATACTGCTGCTATTTATCAAAATGAAATTCCCGTTGGCCAAGCTATTTCAAAAAGTGGGATCCCACGCGATGATATTTTTTTAACCACCAAAGTATGGATGAACAACCTATCAGCCAAAAGCTTTATCGACAGTGTCAAAGTCAGCCTTGATAATTTAGATACCAGCTATGTTGATTTACTTTTAATTCATTGGCCTTCACCTGACAATCAAGTTCCTATGTCTGAATACCTCTCTTTACTGGCCAATGCGAGAGCCATGGGATTAACACAGTATATTGGCGTATCCAACTTCACCATCAATCAAATGAAAACGGCAATGGATCTTCTCCCTCGTGAGCATATTCTCACTAACCAAATTGAAGTTCACCCCTATTTACAAAATAAAAAACTCATCGACTTTTGTCAGTCTCGCCACATATTGATCACCGCATACATGCCCTTTGCCGTAGGCCAAGCCCTTAAAGATGACACCATTTTACAAATCGCGAATCTGCATAATGCCACCCCAGCACAAATCATCTTAGCTTGGATGGATAACAAAAATTTAATCTCTATTCCTTCATCCTCGAAACAGACTAACCTTGAAGACAACTTACTGTATACTCAAGTTGAATTAACCAGTCATGAATGTAAGCTCATTGATTCACTAGATAAACATAAACGTATAGCCAACCCTGACTTTGCACCGGATTGGGATGAATGATATTGAATGGATGATAACCTAATTCAAGTAACGCTTATTTTCCCGTAACAAATGCAATAATTCATGAATATAGGCTTGCCTACGCTGTGAATAATGTACTAATCCATACACTAACTGTTCAGCCGTGGGCTTTTTCCCCCTAGCCACTTGTGTGGATCTGATTTTTCGAAATAAAAAATAAGCACCATTGACATTTAAATTATGCATATAAGCGATAACCGAGTCCTGCGTACTTTTAAAACGCTTCACTTCATAATAACCATGATTTGAAGGCGAACGAGGCATTAATCCACACCCTTTGGTATAACACCATTGACCAAAAAAATTATGCCCTTCTCGGGCAAAACGAGACGTCCCCCACCCCGACTCTTTTGCTGCTTGAATAAGCACTAAAGCAAACGGAATAGTCCCCACCTTATCCAATAACCCCATTAACGGTTTGACCCCTATCGAGGCCAATTTATATTGATATTGTTTTGCAAGACTTTGTATATGGCGTGCTTGAGCATGAGACAGATGATACCCTTTCACTAATTGCTGCTGCATCGATAATAAAAAAGTACGCTCAGTGTTTATTTTATGATTTTCTTTATCCACGAAGGGTCTTAAGTAATTAAAAAAAGCAGTTTTTTTCTGAATAACATTGGTTATTTTAGCAAAGTCCGGCATTGGCTTTTCATCATGTTTATTTGACCAAAATGGCAGCTCGTATTGTAACGCTAATGACTGAAAAGCCATCATTAACAAGCATAAAAACAACACGAGAGTCGTCTTAGACTTTGATGCTAAGCACAAAGGTAATTGTAATTTATTCAACAGCATGCTCATTCCCTATGACTGCTAGGACGATACTTCTTTATTTAACCATAGTGATAAACAGCCTATTTTTCACACTTAAGTGTATATAAAGTGCTCACTGAGACCTATGTCGAGACCCCTCATAACTATGCTACATTAAATGCGAGCCAATAATCACGTCATAGCAAAAGCATAAAACCAATCACTGTCAGTCTATAAAGTATTGTTCAATATTCTATTGCACAGGCATATTGACTCAACATCGAATTATTCGGGCACTCATTGACTCAAGTGCTTATTTATCCAGACACAATAAGGAAGCCACATGGACGATCACACCGATGTTGTATCAAATTCACATTCAGCCCTTGCTTTAAACACTCAGAGCCAAACTGATGAATATGATTTAAGTTCAATGAATTTTATCAGTAACCCTTTTGAGACCTATCGCACTCTTCTTCAACAGGCTCCCATTTATCAATCACCAACATCTGGACATTACTACATCTCTAAGCCTGACTATATCGAACATATTCTAAAAAATAATCAAGCCTTTTCATCCGATAGGGTCAATACCTTTACTGCCGCCTTACCACCAGAGCAAATTGCCTTCATTCAACCATTAATCAATGGCCTCTCAAAATGGTTATTGTTTCAAGATCCGCCCAAACATATGCCGCTGAGGCGTATAATTAATGCGTCTTTAAAGCACAAATTACTAATGGCAATTGAACCCGAGATCAAACAGCTCACTCAGCAGCTGATTCAAACCATGAAACAGGAGCAGCAAAATGACATCATTCAAGGCTTAGCTTACCCACTGCCAGCTTTAGTCATTGCGCGGTTACTTGGCGTACCAGCCTCTGATATTCATCTAATTAAAAAATGGTCTGATGATATTGCGCAATTCATGGGTTCCACCTTAAGTGCCTCCAGTGCCATCAAAGCTCAAGAAAGTATTATCGATATGGCCGACTATTTAACGAACATTCTCAATAATCAAACTGTATGTGAGTCCACAACGGTGTTAGGTAATATTATTCAATATCAACAAGATAGTAGCGACTTCACCCTCAATGATGTTATCGCTAACTGCATTATGTTGTTATTTGCTGGCCATGAAACCACCACCAATTTAATCAGTAATTTGTGGCAACAATTACAGAGCCACCCAAGCCAATTGCAACAGCTCATTGATAACCCTGCATTAATAAAACCTGCCATCGAAGAAAGCTTACGCTATGACGGCGCCGTTCATCGACTGGGTCGACTCATTGCAAAAGATACTCTCATCGGTAACACCTTACTTAAAAAAGGTCATCGAGTGTTCTTAATGCTCGGTGCGGCTCATCGCTGCCCAGAGCGCTACTCATCCCCCGATACATTTGATATTCATCGTAAACCCAAACAATTAGGCTTTGGTTTTGGGCCGCATATCTGCCCCGGCGCGGCATTGGGGCGATTGGAAGCTGAAATTGCCATCGCTGCTCTGATTGAGCACTTCCCCCAAGGTAGCATCATTGAACCACCTCAATATATTAACAACTTAGGCCTACGCGCCATGAAGTCACTTAAAATTAAGTTGTAAATTCAATAGACTAATGCTTCAAATCAATCTGTAAAAGCACCTCTTATGTTAGGTGCTTCATTTTCTTATTTGAATAAATGATCATACCCATACCCATACCCATACCCATACCCATACCCATACCCATACCCATACCCATAGCATTCATGATAAAATATATTTAATTCAATGGAATAAATATCAATATTAGGAATAAAACATGAAAAAATTAGTCATATTAGCTGCACTTTTCATCTGCGTGAATAGTGCTTATGCTGCTGGAGATATAAGTAAAATTACTAACGGAAAAATTGAAAATGTGCGAATAGATAATGATGGTAAGGGGATCATTCGTTTTAATAAAGACATTCTGAATATTACAAGTTGTGCTGATGAGTATTATCACAGCGCTTTTTCATTTAATGTCAATACGCCCGGCAGCCAAGCAATATACTCTATGGCACTCACCGCAAAAGCCGCAGATCAACCTATAATGGCTTATGGTACTGGCAGCTGTTCTGAATATTCGAACAAAGTCGAGAGTATCGATATACTCATCATTCAGTAAAAGCATCTAAAACAGTCGACTCAAGCTGGTTGACTTGATTGTTTAAACAGATTGAGTCTTTTCCCTTATTGGCGCTAATAACCCACATCAATAGCAAGTAAAATAACCTGAACTCGGGTTAATGAGTGTCAGATGTACATCTGATTACATTTAAAATCAAACCCTTAATTTGCTTGCTTGTTTTTATTTGTTTCACTTTCTGCTAAATGCCGATATTTTTGTCGATATCAAGGCGGGCGTTCGTGCCTAATAGCCCGCTATTAGTAGAAAGCACAACACAGATAGGGGCCAAAATAGTGATATTTAAGGACGCTGCTTATCCCGAGTTCAGGTTAAATAGCATTAAGCATCATAAACTTGAACCCAATCAACGATGGGGTATGTTCCATCACAGCCTTGAAGATAGATGTTGATTTTTTTATTCGACATGTGCGCCGCCAGCAACACACTAAATGCTTCCTTAGTATAATCGCCTTGTTTTAATATATATAAACCCAGAGCATCACTATCACCACCACAGTTTTCTGGATTTTTCATGATTTCATTAGTACTGAATTAGTGCTGAATTAGTACTGAAACTATCTATTAAAACCAAGGGCCCCGAACTGGTGTTCACATAAGTTTTACTGACTGGTTTTACTGACTGTCACCCCTTGCTCTTACTTCCAAGAAAGGGTATTAGCCATGGCATTCGTGTTTATCCCAATTGCCAAGAAACTCGCTAATATCGCACTTGATAATTGTTTTTTCATTACTCTTTCCCTATTTTTATTTCTATTTCAATAAAAAACCAGCAAGTACTATTTCATCAACGGAAAGTGCTTGCTGGTTATGAATAGCTTAATCTATGAGAAGCTATCTATTTCTATTTCTATTTCTACTTCTACTTAGGTTTTAAATGCTCAATATGAGGCAGCCAGTCCTAATTAGGAATTTGCTGGCATAAATCCTCATACAAGAAGAAATACTCGGCAATCACCGTATTAAATTGTTCCTCGTCATAAGTCCAAGGTTGAGTAGGTACACGCCAGTCATCCCAAGTAAAAATTTCACCGCGAGATAAACGCTCTGCCAAGGCAATATACTGATAGCCGCCGCCAACGCGTTTATTGTCACGCCACAAATTAATGTTGCAACATACCCATTGACGCATCTCCATCATTAAATTCATGTGAGGAAAGGCGGTTTTTTTCTCGTTTAACAAATAATAGCCCCCTTGTCCCTTGTAAAAGCGCACCGGATGCGGATACTGCGCGATGATGGCCCTCTGCTCTGTACTACTGAGTCTGGGGTTAAAATCGCCCTCACGTTTAGGAAAGCGTGCCAGTAATGATTGGTAACGCTCGGCTAAGTTAATCTGTTGTGCCGCCGCTATCATTTCTGATGACACTTCTTCTAACATAAACTGGCGCTGCTCTTCGGTTAACATGGTTATTTTTATCTTTTTTGTTGTTAACAATATTTATCACGGCCTTAAGGTCGCCAATATCAACAATCGTGCTAATTCGGAATTTGCTGGCATAAATCCTCATACAAAGAAAAGTACTCGGCGATCACGGTATTAAACTGCTGCTCATCATAAGTCCAAGGCTGAAAAGATTCACTCCAGTCCTTCCAACTAATACTTTCACCGCGGGATAGGCGCTCAGCCAAAGCAATATGTTGGTAGCCGCCACCGCCAATACGTTTATCGTCACACCATAAGCCAACGCTACAGCATACCCATTGACGCATTTCCATCGTTAAGCTTATATGTGGGAAAGCTGTTTTTTTCTGATTCAGTTTATAATAGCCTCCCTGCCCCTTGTAAAAGCGCACCGGATGCGGATACTGCGCGATGATGGCCCTCTGCTCTGTACTACTGAGTCTGGGATTAAAGTCCCCCTCACGCTTTGGAAATTGCGTCAGCAGTGACTGATAACGCTGGGCTAACTCAACCTCTTTTGCAGCCTTTATCAAGGAAGGTGAGATATCATCTAAAATATATTGACGTTCTTCTTCAGTTAACATGATTATCCTCATATCATTTTAAATACTATTGGCCTTATTATAACCTTGTTCACTTAATCTCTGTATCACTGGATCTTGGCGTTAATGGGAGCATCAAAGGGGCGGGGTGCCCCTTTGATAACTTTCGTCTCCCTCTAGCGCTTAATGTGACGCATCGTCACGCGTTAATCTATCACAACTGGTGGTGTCCAACCCACAGGTGGCTCAGGGCGAAAACGCAGCTCGACCCCTTTTTGTCTCGCAATGGCCTCAAACTCGACAATATTACTCAGCTGGCGATTAAATTCCGGCAGCTCCAATACATAACCATCGACTAGCAAGGTGGTATTATATAATTTCTTATCTGGGTATTTTGCCGCCTTGAAGGTGGCGCCGGATGGGTATTTATTTATCACCTCATTATCCAATAACTGAGCAAAATGAGCCGGATCGCGCAAGCCCAAATCGTAAGATTTACGCTCAATCACACTGTATACTCCCATTTTGACTTCTTTTAAATTATCAATCACGCGGCGCTCACCGCCGGGCAGCTGAATGTGTACCTCGCTAAAAGGGTACCATTTTTGCTCATTGGCATATTGATTAAAGCGGGTGCCGCGTAACATGGCGCCGCGTCCATCGAGGGATTGTAGGTATGAGTTACGCTCGCGGTAATCAAGGTGCGCCGCTTCTTTTTTTACGATATAGCGCTGATATTGCGCCTCTAATGCATCATCTAAAAAGCTACCATCAACTTTTTTTGATGCCGCTAACATAAAGTTATCAAGCTGGGTGATCATGCTCGTGGTTAGCGGCAGAGACTCTGCTACCGTGCTGAACTTGTACAGCAGCTCATCAACACTGAGTCCTTCTAAGTTACCTAACCACTTAGTATAATTAGAACTTAACTCAGCTAATTCATGTATCGCATCGATAATAACCCGCTTTTGCTTGGTTATATCACCAGCGTGATCAGCAAGCCCGTCTAAATAATACTTAAAACCAGCATCAGCAAATTCTTCAAGGCCCGCTGTAACTTCCTCATTAGTTTTACGTATGCTGCTTGCAAAAAACGCTATGGTATCAGCTTCATTGTTAAGTGACTTTTTCGCTATTCCCGCAATAAGGCCTGCGCCAAATTTTAACGCCGCACCTGCTGTAGCGACACCCGAAGCGCCACTGATATCCAGCGCTCGCTCTCCAGCCTCACCCCAGAAATAGGCATCCGTAATGACTTTTTCTAATTGCGTATGCGAAGCGACAAGCTGATCTGTCAACTTTTTATTTAAGAATTTTAACTGCCCATCAACAGTAACAATTAAATCTTCATTGGCCTTGTTTAGAGTATCGCTCATTTCTGCTAACGTATCTAACGCAGCAGGCATGTCACCATTGGCGACTTCATAAGCGGCTTGATCAAAGCCGCCATCTAACGTTACATCAGGTGTATAAGCCTCAATGGCTGATTCTGCCGCCGCAATGTTCGTCAGTACCATCACTTGCGGTATGCTAAATACTGTTTCAGGCGCTAAATTTGCCTCTCTTAAGGCTTTTGGCAATTTCATGCCATTAGCTTCAATCTCATAAATATTTAATGAGACGCCAGAGGCGGCATATTGCACTTTTTCATCAAAATCACTGGCGATTTCATTTAACGCCAGTGCACTTTTAAAGACAGGTTCTAGTTGCCGCCAGAGTGAGCCTTGTGCCGTATTTGACGCACTGGCATCTGCCGCATTAATGGCTTCAGCACTACCACCCGCAATAAATACACCTAACCCTGCGGTTAATCGAGACAGATTTTCGGCAAGCTGACGGTTTTCAGCCAAACGAGTCCCTATATCACGCCATTCTTTAAAATGCAGTATGTCTGCTGACTCAACCTTATTTTGCAGTAACCAGGCTTCCTGCTGCGCTAATCTGAGCCTATCCGCTTCAACTAAAGGATCTAAATCTAAAGTGTCTTTTAATAATTGCCTGACCGCTTTTTCTTTATCTGTTAAGGTATCCACCTCATGATCAAAGCTTTTACTCACAAAAGTCGCAGTAATACTGCCTGCGGCTCCTGCCGCGCAGCCATCACTCGAATCACTTGAATTCAATCCGCCTGTCAAGCAGCCTACAGCCCCGTGGGCAATATACTCTAGAACTTCATCTAAGACTTCATGCTGAGAATAAAACTCAATATCTTCGGCTAAACTGGCACCGAGTTGATTAACCGCATTCACTTGTAAAGCTTGAACAAAGGTATCGGTAAATTCATCAAAATTGCCGCCATTGATCACAGTAGAAATACCTGTGCTAACGGCCGATTTTACTACTAACTGCGCTGCCTGGTTGCCTAAATCAACCATATTTCGTGCCGCTTCTCCTGCACCTTCTACCGCACTGAAAGGCCCTACAGAGCCGATATAATTTAAGGCACCTGCCGTGGCCATTGCTGTTGCAACCGTTCTCACCGTATCCGATGAATGCATGGCTTTGGTGGTTTCAATCAGGTTATTGCCATTGGCTAAACTCATGGCAGTTTGTGTCGCCAGTGCCAATGCCCCTGCTTGCAATGCCGCCGTTAAGGCTGCACTACCGGCAAAACCCGTAACAGCAATCCCACCACTGGCGCCAATGGCTGCAAAGCCTGCAGGTCCCATCACCACCGCCATCGCGATGGCGATAATCGCCATTGCAGCAGGGCTTAAACTACTGGTCTTGTCATACTCATGAATATTCACCAGCTCTTGATAGGCTAATTCGACATTTTGACTCAGCTCAGGATCGTGATATAACTCGGCCATCCAACTGAGTGAGTCAGAATCTTCGAACTGCGCCATCATCTCATCGAGGGTGACATCCTCACTTTGCCCTAGCTCTAAGGTCACCCCATGGGTGGCTTGCACTTTCACGCCGCCGATGATGCGATTATAAACCGCGGTATCTACCGTATCGGTTTGGGTTTCGGTTTTAATGCGCCACATGCCTTCAGTGACGCGGTTCATGAAGTAATGATCTTGCTCTTTGGCCAGCAGTAAGTTTACTGCGCCGTTATAAGCATTAATGTTTGTACCATCGCCTGAGGTGATTTCAGTGGCTCGCAGCGTGATATCACCAAAGTCAGAGGCGATGAGTACCCCTTTACCTGCCTCTAATGCCGATTGAATGGCAATGGTTTGAAACTCTTGCTCGGTAAGAGTGACTTCTCCCACCGTGCCTTGACGATTTTTTTGAAACTCATCAAACTCATTGGTGATGTAAATGCCTTGCTGAGCGAGTATTTGCAATACGCCACGATCGGCGGTTAAGGTTGAGGCATTAATTTGAATGATGCCCGATGCCATTAAGTAAATACTGTCGCTGGCACTGAGCCTAGAGGCAGTATGGCTGACAATAGAGGTGATCTCATCAAAGCCGCCGATATTCTCGTTACGCACATAACTGGTTCGCTGACTCAGCAGCATGATGTTGCCATCGGCATTGAGGACGATATTATCGCCATCGATAGTGCCGCCTTGCACCACAATGTCATTATAAGATCGAATAGAGACATTGCCATTAATGGCATTCACGCTGGCAATGGTGCCCAAACGCGTGCCTTGTTCAAAACGGGTGGCAAAACGGTGGACTAAGGTTTTTTGCACATACTGATCGGCAATAATATTGACGCTGTCTTGAGCGGTAAGCTGCCCCGATAATATTTGTAGGGTGCCGCCCACTAACAGATTTAAGTCGCCACTTGAGACCACTTTGGCATTTTGATTAACATTGAAATCACCCGCCGTGTTAATGAAAGTATTACGATTAGTGAAAATAGTGCCTGCATTGACAGTTATGCTATTAAAATGCGCCTCATCACCTAAAAACTCAACGGTATGCCCTTCTGCTTTTAACGCACTCAGCCTATCATCGGTGAAATGCACCACAGGCACTAATACCTGCTCGCCATTAATGCTACGTAACTCAGGCCAAATCAAGTTTTTACCAAAGCTGTTCACCTGCGCTTGGGTTAACTTGTCGCCCAGTTTGGCACTGCTGGTACCACTAAAGGTATAGGCATTATTGTAAAGCGCATTAATTTGTATTTTTTCAGTGGCATAGATTTTACTGATTAAATTACGGTTTAATGCATTAAAAATTTGCGAGCGAATAAAACGCGACTGCACAAAAGGGTCACCAATTTGTTTCGCCAGCGGATAATGGGGCAATATCATGGTGATCCCATCGTTGATGATGGGGATCATCAAGGGCGATGGCAGCGCACTCTTACGAAAATCGAGTAATTTTTGCTGAAAAGTGGCGATATTTTGCGTGGCCTGACTGGTCACATCATCGACATAGTAAGCTTTTTCAAATTGATACTGGCTATTACTGACCCGCTCATATTGGCCGTTTGCATTGACCTCACTTTGAATAAAACTGTCGGAGATAAGATTGGCCGCCTGCGCCGTCACGGGCAATGTGATTTGAAATAACATCACAAACGTGAGTAGCCAAGAGGTGAATTTTTGCCACAAGGGCGCCTCGGGTGTCGTCGATGTATGAGCCACCAAAATCTGATTAGTGTGTTTCATGGATATCCTTGTCACTGCTTATGGCAAATAGGTCATTAATTTGTCGATGGATATGGAAATGAAACCTTCTCTATTTACCCTAATAGGTCTTCCAATTGGCGGTGGTCCACCGTGATAACTGGTAATATTTTGAATAAAATGAACAATGACATTAGTACCACTAATCGTATAAAGCTCAAATGTAGAAGAGTTCAATATCTCCATTTTAGAATCTGATTGTAATGGTAAACGCCGAACATATTCAGTACTGGCCGCGACAAACTGGGTATCGGTGTAACCTGTATCGCCCACTTCTCTGTCTTTTGCCTCCTCCCCCAACAGTTCGGGGATACTTTGAACATGCGAAACAGCATATGAATCAAAAATATCTATTTCACCTGCAGGTTGTCGAGTTCTTCGAGTATAAATGACCTCCTCAAATTTCAATAAATCTCCTTCTATTGATACATTCCTTGCTCGGCCATAACCATCACTCCATGCACCTGTTGCGGTTTTTCTTGTGCCATAATTAAACGGTGCCAAATGCGCTTCAACCACTTGTTGTATCGCTGCCTCTTGGCCATTAATGTTATCAATTTCCAAATCTGACATCGCAGGTTCACTGTCATCAATACCATACACATTGCCGCCAAAAGCCGTTAAGGTTTCAGCCTCAGCAACGGTACTGATATTGTCACCGTCACAAGTGCGGTAACGCAGACAATCTTTAACGTTGCTTAAGGTCACCGCATCATAGTTTTCAGTGATCTCTAAACCAATGCTTTGAATTTGAGTTTGATAAAAATGACTGTCGGCAAACACCTCAAAATACGACATTTCATTGATGAGCTGCTCTTTGACATTGTTGCCATCATTACCATTACTAAACAGCAGTTTTCCAAACGAATACAAACGTGCAGGCGGCGAATAGGCAATCACTTTGGTAGTCGTACCCACATTCGCCTGATCTTGCTCAACACTAGTATCATCACTGAGTGTAATTTGATTAAAAATATAATTTTCAAGCTGAATACGATATCGCTCATTACTCAGTTTGGGGGTATTCACCGTAAACTGACCCGCTTGATTTAAACCGATAATGGCAGAGGCGTTAAGAATATATTGACTGGCTTTGAGTGCCAGTTGATTTTCAACTTGAATGGAAACTTGCTGGGCTTGAGCGTTATTGATCATGATCCCTGCATTCCAACTCGAAGAAGAAGGGCGAGTTAACGAATAGGGATTGATGTTTTCAATGGCCTTAGCATCAATGGATAAACTGTTGGCACGAATATGGGCAGAGAGCTTGCTGGATAGCGTGCCAGACTCTGTCACATCGTAATAAATACCATGTAAAAACAAGGTCAGATCCGTCGACAAGGGCAATGCTTGAGTGTTAAGCGGATAAGATTTGTAAGCACTACGGGAACCATTGACCACATAACCCTGTTGAGATTTTAACACCGCTGTTTTTGCACTGATGTCACCGCCAAAACTATTATGGATATTGTATTGAGTTTCCACATTTAAGGTTGATGTTTCTATGGTTGCGGTATTGATTAAGCGTCTTGCCGCCATCTCAACGAGGTTGGCTTGAATATAGCCTTGCTGAACAATATCATCCTTGCTCATTAAGCGTAAATCACGACTAATAATGCTGGCATTTTGACTAATATTCTCCAATGACTTGATGGATATCATGTTATCAGAAATCAATCGGCCATTAAGCGATACACCATGATCATCGCTACTGCTTCTGGCTTTAATGCTTTGAATGTAAATCCCTTCGATCGGCGCATAAAAATTATCATGATAAGTACTGGTTGCCAGTAAATCTGATGAGGTATTGAGCTGACTTGCTGGATCTAAGGTAATTTGCTGAGAACTGGTAATAGCAATACTCGCGGCAGATAGCTGACCATTAACGGTTAAGCTGTGTTCACTCACCTCTACATTAGTGACAGTTAAACTATTGTATTTAATGGATATATCACCATAATAAATATTAATGCCGCCAGATCCCACAATTTTAGCCCCTTGTGGATGAACAATGAAGCCCCCTTCTGGATGGCTATCGGCTTTGAGATTTAAATCAATCAAACCATTGGTATGCACCCTATCGGCAATTAACTCTAATGACTGCACTCCCGGTGCCGATAGTTGGTTAATCTCCACCACACCATTATAACTAGTCGTGAATCGACCAATATCGCCATGATTTTGAATAGCTGACACACTATTGTAGCCTGCAACAGTGAGCGTTAGCCGCCCCACATTGTCAAAACTGCATTGATGACAGCGCAAAATTTTATTTGAACCACGACTCACTAAAAGTAAATCGGCAGGCGCACCTAAAATTTCAATGTGATTGGCCAGTGACAATATTGGCGCTTCAATCACAATTAAGCTTGCGGCATCGGCATTCACAGCAGAGCCTGTTTCACGATTACCATTATAAATAATGAGTTTGCGCCCTGAGACTTCAAACTCATTAAATACATTCATCGATACTCCATTAACAGCTGGCGCTGGAATGAGCACATCTGCCGCAATATTTGACTGAAAGTTGATTTGCGAATCAGGGCTATTACTTGCAATAGAATAACTTGATGCAAACAAATTAAATGATTGAAAATAAATGAATAAAACCAAGAATAACGAACTTGATATTCGTCTGACTATTCTGGATATGGGTGACATTACAACATCCTGTATATTTAAAATGGTGGGGATGTAACCAACTGCCAAATTAAATAATACAATTGGTTATAATACAAAGGTCTATTACCCACAGTCAGTGACACAAACCCAACAAAAATGAAACGACAAAAACTTTAAAAATACAAAAAATAATAATTATTAACTCAATGATTCATCAACATCATTATTTTATGTATTCACCAAGCGATGATTCATTGATATTTATTCCCTGCTTCTGCGGTATACTCTTTAACAATAAGCTTGCCATCATGACTGGATATTGGCCTTGCAAACACCCGAGCTACAACACTTTTATATTTCAGAAGAGCAATCTATTTATTTACTGACTGCTGACAATGCCCGTAAACATAAGGCGTGGATCCGCCTGTGTCGGCAAGAGCTGACTAAATTGGGCTATCAGAATATTGAGTTAGTGGGTAAAGGCGCTTATGGGTTTGTTTTTTCAGGCATTAACAGTGAACATCAGGCCCATGTGTTTAAGTTTTCCCGTATAACCTTACCTCAAAGTGTGCAAGATAGGCTGGAAGAAGAAGCCTTTATGTTGTCGCAAGTGATCCACCCAAATGTGCCTGGACTCATAAAATTTGAGCGCGTGGGTAAACAAGGTATTTTGGTGATGGAAAAAGCACCGGGGGAAGATTTAGACGTCCTTTGCCGCCGCCTAGGTAAACTCCCCGTCGCGATGTTAATGAATATAGCCAGACAATTGGCCGATATTTTGCTGTATTTGCATCACGGCCGTCCGCTGATCCATGGAGATATTAAGCCTTCAAATTTAGTGTACGATATCAAAACAGAAAAGCTGTCCCTCATCGATTGGGGATCGGCGGTATTCGCCCAACGGGATGTACATGATAATCCGGTGAATGGCAATGTGATGGATGTCATGTCTAGCGATCAGCAACATACCAACGCAAGAATGGGCGATGTGTACTTTATTGGTGATGAGCAACTTAATGGCGCATTATCCAGCCCAAGATTTGACGAGCAAGGCGTCGCAGCAACTCTTTATGCACTCGCATCGGGTCAAGCAAGCCGCTTTGGCAGCCAAGTTATTCCGCCCACCAGCATAGGTTTACCCATTGAATTGGCAAAAACATTAACGGGTATGCTCAGTCAAGATCCGCTTATTCGCTTAAAAGCGGGCGATTACTTTTTAAAGAGCATGTCCCATAATTCTTGGCTACATCTGCCTGAGATCCCTGTGCCCCCTATGGAGCCTGCGATCCCCATTTGGACCCAACACAAATCACAACAAGTGGAAACGGTCACCTACAGTTCAAGAAAAGCGTTTTTAAAAGAACATAACGCCGACGATCCCATTACCCATATGGATGACAGAGAGCTTGAGAAATATTACCGTAATTTTTTAGCCGGTATGGGTGATAATGAAAAAGGCTTTATTGTGGCTGTTGGCAGGCTCGCTCAATACCCTATTGTGGGAGGCTTAGTCATACATTGGCGAGAAAGCGGCATTTTTATTGATTCCAGTTTTAACTTATATTATTCCCATCAAGCACACTTAAGCCTGAATGAGCAAGCACAATTACATGCACAAGAAAAAAACGCTTTTACCTTAGCAGTCAATAATATGGTAACCCTTGCCCGTGGCATTAAACGTTTAGGTGTTTTTAAAGCCTGTTTTTTTAATGCCAAGGATACTCTGCATATTGAAAGAAAAAGCACCCAATCTCCTTTTTTACTGGCCTCAGATCAACAGTTACCTTTTGAAATCGGCGATGCGCCTTTTATCGAAAATAAGTCTCGCTTACACTCTTATTTTGAAGATGGTCCCGATCCTGAAGAGAACTTAGCCCTGCCCACTGAAATTATGGAAGAACTGAGCCACATAAACAAAATTCATCATACTGGCTGCATTATTTTTGAAGCCTTACCTAACCACATGAAAATTCATAGCTACTTAAGACTTCTCAATCCACGTAAACAGGCCGCTTTTCGCGCTAGCCTCGACAGAATTTTAAGTCATGTGAAAAAAATTCAAGGCCAAGGCGTTTCAGGGTTTATGAAATTGCCTTATAAGAGTACTCGCCACTTTCATGCCTTATCCCATCAACCCGATCATTTCTACCCTAAAAATCCAAAAGAATTTTGCCTAATGACTCAAACTAATACCAATCTAAGTAAGTAAATGCGCAGTTCAGAGCCACTCAGTGCGGGTTTAAAAATACGTTATACTGCGTTGTCTGTTTTGATATAGGATAACGATTAGCGTCAAACTGCCGCGACCGCCATGGATGGTGGGAATGTCAGTTCAAGCAGGAGCAATTAACGACCTTACCTACCGCATTTTACATTCCCGCTGAATGATCACTTACTTAGATTGATATAACATCACTCTGTTGGCTTTTTCGGTTCATCATCTGAAGACGTGGGGTTGTTGGTTTCCACCTGATGGCTCTCTGGTCGCTTATCACTAGGATCAGGCTTTTTCTCAAAATCACCATCAAAAGTCTGTCCTTGGGAATCATTACCAAAAGGGTTTTGCTGTTGTGTTCCCCCCATTCCACCGCGACCATTAGCCACGACTTTTAGCTGCATTCGCTTAAATAAGAATCCCGCGACAGGAATACGAATAAAGCGCGTTAATAGTAAAATGCCTACAAAGTCAGTAATAAACCCTGGGATCACGAGCAATAATCCGGCCAAGCCTAACATCATGCCTTCAACAATTTCTTGCCCTGGCGCTTCACCACTGGACAATTTTTTTTGAGCTTGCATTAAGGTACTGATCCCTTGACTACGCACTAAAGAGATCCCTATCACGGCTGTTAATATCACCAAGCCCACAGTTGGCCAAGTGCCTAATACTTCTCCAACACGGATTAATACTGCCAACTCCAAAATGGGTAACACAATAAAAAGTAATAGAATGAGTAGAAACACACTGACCTCACATGATTAAAAGTGAAAGTTAAATCAGTATTACCGGGTCTAATCTTACGTTGCAGGAGAACTTGGACACTAAAATATGTCTTTAGCCCCCCAACATGAAAAACAAGATTGATAAGTAAGTGTCACCCGATAACGGTACATGCTTAATCTTAACACTAATTTTAAAAACTAACGGATGAAAATCCAATCCTTATCACATCAATAAAAAGAGGAGTTGCTCAAAGACTAACCTTTATGAAATAAACTCAGTATAATGATCCATCATCTTGATTACGCGTTGTGATCAAGGTTCCCTTAGTATGTTTGACTGGATAAAAGAAACGACTTCACACATGAAAAAAATTATTTTAATCCTATTAGCTCAATTACTGGTACTCAGCCCCTTGGCTTATTCAGAGGGGCTTTTCGAGCAAGGCGGACTCAACTTTTTAAAAAGTGAACCTGAATTACTGCCAGTTGATCAAGCTTTTGCCATGGATTTTAAACAAGAAGGCAATCAAGTTAACATTCGTTTTGTCATTGCCAAGGGATATTATCTTTATCGGGATAAACTGACATTTTCAGCCACCAATGCTGACATTGAAAACATTGCATTACCTAAAGGAAAGACCCATTTCGATGATTATTTTGGTGAGCAGCAAGTCTATTATGACTTCGTCACTCTGCCCATCACGTTAACCGATGCAAAAAATAATGGTCTATTGAATATCACATTTATGGGTTGCGCCGAAGACAAACTCTGCTATCCGCCAACCACACGGGACATCCCACTTAATGCGATTACGCCTCATCCCGTCAGTGACTCTTCTGCCAATGCAAATACCGCTAATGAACAAGCAACGCCGCCATCACAACACAAAGAAAGTGATGATAGCGCATCACTATCAAAGCAAGACAGTTTAAGCCAAATGCTTGAAAACAGTAGCTTACTATGGACATTAGTCAGCTTTTTTGTATTAGGAATTGGCTTAGCGCTCACCCCTTGTGTCTTCCCCATGTATCCCATTTTATCTGGGATCATTGTCGGCCAAGGTCAAAAACTCTCAACCGCTAAAGCCTTTACCCTTTCTATGGCCTATGTACAAGGCATGGCAATTACCTATTCATTATTAGGATTAGTGGTTGCATCGGCAGGCATGAAATATCAAGCAGCCTTACAGCATCCCGCCGTATTAATTGTATTAGCCATTTTATTTGTCATTTTAAGCTTATCGATGTTTGGCTTATATAATTTATCCTTGCCAGCTAAATGGCAAAATAAAATGACAAGTTTGTCCAATAATCAAAAAGGGGGCAATTTAATTGGTGTCTTTGCAATGGGGGCAATATCAGGCTTGGTTGCCTCCCCTTGTACCACCGCACCTCTCTCTGGCGCCTTGATTTATATTGCACAAACCGGCGACTTGGTACTTGGCTTTTTAGCCCTTTATGTATTGAGTATTGGCATGGGACTTCCATTACTGATCATGGGGACATCAGGGGGCAAACTATTGCCAAAAGCCGGTCAATGGATGAATGTCATTAAAACGGTTTTCGGTTTCTTACTCATTGCCGTGTCTATCATGTTGATTGCGCGCATTTGGGCTGGCACGCTGACCGATGTATTATGGGCTATTTGGGGCATCATCCTCATCGGTTACTTGATGCATCAAAATAAACTCACCCAGTTTAATTGGCAACAAACCGTGCGCTCTGTACTATTAATATTGAGTTTATTGGCCGTCTTTTCTTTTGGTTTTCAATCCATCATGCAGCAACTGGGCTTTCAATCTTATACTCAATTGAATACGCCACAAGAAAAAGGCTTTATCAAAGTCAAATCACTGTCAGATGTTGAAGCTGAAATAGCCAAAGCGGCCAGTCAAGGTAAACCCGTTATGCTCGATCTTTATGCCGACTGGTGTGTGGCCTGTAAAGAGTTTGAACATATTACTTTTCAAGATGCTGATGTCAGACAGCGAATGGACGAAATGGTATTACTGCAGGCAGATGTCACCAAAAATGATGCTACCGATATTGCGCTACTGGAACATTACAATGTCTTAGGGTTACCGACATTATTAATGTTTAATCGGCAAGGAAAACAAGTGTCATCATTAACCGTAACAGGATTCATGAGACCCCAACCTTTTGCTAAACACCTTGATACACTCCTAGCGATTAAATAAACGTTATAAAAAACAATATAAAGTGAGCTTAATGCTCACTTTTTGTTGTCATGACCGCGCGTAAACTCCCACCTTTCCCCCTCTTTAGTCTAAACCCATGAGAAAATGTTAAACTCAGGTCTTTTTCCCATTTCAAACTCGCTTTTTTATTAATATGATAGTGATAATAAAATGGACGTTTTTAGCGTCACTTGGGGGCAGTTGAACTTTTATGATGATTTATTCATCAGTTTGTGGGATCAGGCTAAACGTGTTTTATTCTTTGTTGAGAGCCCTTTTATAGAAAGAAAGGGAGCTTAGAATGACTAAGCATCACCGCTCTTGCCACGATTAAAACTCGTTTATCTGAACATAATTCAACCAGAAAAGTTCCTCCCCTCTAGCATTAATTAACTAACCAAAAATGGAGTATCATGGAACCCGCTATTCTCATCACCACCCTTATTTGCGGTATGCTTGTTAAGCGTATTGGCCTTCCGCCCCTTATTGGGTATCTTGCTGCGGGTTTTCTACTGTATGTTTTTGGCATCGATGAAAAAAGTTTACCTTTATTACAGTCATTAGCCAGTTTAGGTGTCACTTTATTGTTATTTGCCATCGGGCTTAAGCTGGATCTTCGCAGTCTATTTAAGGCTGAAGTTTGGGCTGGGGCCAGCTTGCATTTAATGGGATCGATGTTATTTTTCATCCCATTACTTAAATTATTAGGCTGGATTGGACTCGAGCAGCTTACCAACTTAGCCTATACCCAAATTGCTTTATTAGCCTTTGCATTAAGTTTTTCCAGTACTATTTTTGCTGTCAAAATTCTTGAAGATAAAGGGGATATGCAGACGCTTTATGGACGAGTCGCCATTGGTATTTTGATCATGCAAGATATTTTTGCAGTGGCTTTTTTAACGATCTCAAAAGGGGCTATTCCTTCTTGGTGGGCACTGGGTTTGTTATTGTTACCTTTAGCAAAACCACTCATTTATCGTATATTTGATAAAGTGGGCCATGGAGAATTATTAGTTCTCTTTGGCTTAGTCATGGCATTGGTCATGGGTGGCTCTTTATTTGAGCTCGTTGGACTAAAACCAGATCTGGGTGCCCTAATCATGGGGGTATTTCTAGCAAACCATAAAAAATCTTCAGAACTTGCTAAATCAATGTTTTATTTTAAAGAAGTCTTCCTGATTGCCTTCTTTTTAACCGTAGGGTTGAATGGCTTACCGAGCCTAAGTGATATCGGTCTTGCCAGCATTTTAGTGATCCTCGTTCCCATTAAAATTGCATTATTTGTATTCTTACTCACTCGCTTTAAATTACGTGCTCGTACCTCTTTACTTACTGCATTAAACTTGAGTAATTACAGTGAGTTTGGACTCATTGTTGCTGCTGTTGCCACTTATAAAGGCTGGTTACCTCCACATTGGATGGTCATTATTGCGGTTGCGATTAGTTTAAGTTTTCTCTTTGCAGCCCCTTTAAATACCCTAGCAAATCGCTTGTATCAGCAAAATCCACGTCGATTACAACGATTAGAACAAGCAGAACTACACCCTGAAGACAAACCTATTCCTGTAGGAAATCCTCGTTTTTTAATTTTGGGAATGGGTCGTATCGGTTCTGGCGCATACGATGAACTCCATGCACTCTATCCCAATCAAGTATTAGGCATAGAGCATAAACAAAAAGCCGTTGATTTTCATAATAAGCAGGGACGAAATGTCTTACAAGGCGATGCTGCCGATGTGGATTTCTGGGAAAAGCTCGACGACGCACCAAATCTAGAGTTAGTCTTATTAGCCATGCCACATCATGCGGGTAATCTATTTGCGGTAGAACAGCTAAAACAATTGAATTACAAGGGTAAATTTAGTGCGATTGTTCGCTATAGTGAAGATGTTGAATCCCTTAAAGGATCGGGTGTGGATAGCGTTTATAACTTATACGAAGTCGCTGGAGTAGGTTTTGCCGAACACGCATTAAATCAAATGAACTCCCCTCAATCCGTCACTCGAGATATAAAATAAATAAAATATGAGTATATGCTTTCTCTCTTTGCAATGATTACAGGGCAACACTGCCACAATGGTAAAGAGAGAAAGTCCTTTAGATTAAATGACACTTCATGCTACTCAACATAAGGGTTAAAATAAAAGCACAAATGCCCTCAAGTTCTGTTGCTATCTCGTCGTGTTATAAAGTATCAGACTTATTTAAAAAATAAAAACATCCCCCAAAGTTGTAAACTTATTGACTATACTCATATTTTAATCATTTATATTTTACTATTGAAATCAATTGCCCTTTGTTGTCATTATTGGGGTAAATTAAGAGACAAAAGAATAATAATATTGTTTTTATATTGCGGGAATGCTCATTATGCCGGATCCAGCTCAACGCGCTAACAAGCTCTTTATCCAAACCTTCGGTACTAAAGCTGACGGTCTCTATTTGGCGCCTGGGCGTATTAACATTATGGGTGAAAATGCCCATTTCAATGAAGGGTTCGTGTTATCAACCGCCATTAATTTTCATACTGTTATTGCGGTAAAACGTAGGAGCGATCAACAATTTAGAGCAGTATCTGATGCCTTTCCTGGCCATATTCAAGAATGGCGATTTGGTAAAGAAGATTGCATGATCCCTGCCGATCCAAAAGCTTGGGTCAATTACTTAAAAGGCTTTAGCGCCTCGATGGCAGCAACAGGACTACCCGCTACAGGAATGGATTTATCCATTGTCAGTAGTGTACCACTAGGTGCTGGACTGTCTTCTTCTGCGGCATTAGAAATTGCATTTGGAACAGCCGTAAACGATATTAATCAATTACATTTATCACCTTTGGCAATTGCTCAAATTGCTCAAAGAGGTGAAAACCAATATGCTGGTTATCATTGTGGTATTGTCGATCAAATGATCAGTGCGATGGGAGAGCAAGACAAAGCTCTACTCATTGACTGTTTTGACTTAGACAGCGAAGCCATCACGATCCCTAAGAGTTTAAGCCTATTAATCGTCAATTCCAATGTTCAACGTCAAGCATTAGAACCTCAATACCAACTCAGAGCACTGCAATGTCAACACGTTGCTAACCATTTTAAACTCAATGCATTAAGTCATTTAACTCTAAAAAGACTTGAGTCTGCTAAAGAAGATTTAGATGATGTTCATTACCGCCGTGCGCGGCACATCGTCACCGAGAACCGCCGTACTCAGCAGGCCGCTTGGGCATTAGAGGCGGGTAATATTAAAAAACTCAGTCAACTCATGGCTCAATCTCATGCATCAATGAGAGATGATTTTGAAATTACTGTCCCAGCTATTGATTACCTTGTAGACATTATTGCTGATGTTGTTGAAGAAAAAGGCGGAGTACGTATGGCCAGCACAGGCTTTGGAGGATGTGTAGTCGCCCTTGTGGATCATCAATACACAGACGCTGTCGTCAACGCCATAGAAAAACACTATTTTAGTCACACCCAATTAGAAGCCAGTATTTATTTATGCTCTGCCAGTGAGGGTGCAAAACGTCTGTCTGATAATTGATATGACGGCTAAAATGATCAAAAAAAGCAGCATCAAAGGCTGCTTTTACGCATTTAAAACGGCTTAATCATACACAAATAAGCAATTAATTTTCAAAATCATCATTAGGCCATTCAGTATCAAACTCACCCTCTAAATTTTCCGTTTCCAATTCTGGCTCTATATCAGCATTATTATCTGGATCCAACTCAATAGCAGGTTCAGTAACTGGTTTAGCTTTCTTCACTGGAGCACTTTTCGGATTATTGGCTTCAACCCATCCGTCATGTTTTTCCATAAACGCTGAACGAGCGGCTTCCCATGCTTTACCGAATTCATTTTTTGCCGCTTTAATCGCATCATCATTTAAATCATGCAGATTGACTTTAACGATATCCTCTGCATATTCAATAATTTGATCTCGGACAGTATTATAAAAATAAATCCGCCCAGCCGATGCTTCAGGAAATTGGCTATCATAAATCAGAACCGTATTACCACGTTCTGTTCTTAACTCACCATACCAAACTTCTTTCTTAGAAATGTTATACATATATGCTAATACCCTTAAATCAACACATACCCGCCACAATAAATTGAACTGAGCCTCTAAGGAACTCACCTCACCTTGAAAACCATGGTTTATATCATGATTTAATAGAGCCTATTTGTAACAGAAATTTTGAGATAATCAATAGGGTATTTAGCAAAGATCTCACTACTGATTATCTAATAATCTGCTGGTACATTCTCTTCTATCGAATTTAGTTGAAAGCATCAATTATTCAAGTTTTAAGTTAGGTCAAATCAATATAATTAACAAACTTACTGTAATAAAAGCACTTAAAACAATAATTAAGTTAACTCTTTAACACACAAACATTTCATTATATCGCTATATGAAACGCTATTATCTTTCCTATAAAAAAAGCGGCCCTAGGCCGCTTTTTTTATTATTTTTTAAAATTTAGAAAGTCGCTATCACTACCGCAGAACAAAGCTCGGTACCTGACTGACAAATTTGATACTCAGCGCTCTCACCTGCATCAGTGAAACGGTCGCGATAACGGCCATCGTTGTTAGTCGTATTCACAAGTTCACCATTGCGATAAATATCAACTAAATCCCCAACAGCACCTTCCCAGCGTAGGTCCACTAACGCGCTACCACGACGTGAAATTTTAGCGCGAGCCACACTTGCTGTTATCTCATTTTCAGCCACAGTCACTGTCATATTGCTTGTATCTGTATTCCCTTCAGCATCTGTCACTGTGAGTTCAACATCATAGCTACCAGACTGAGCATATTCATGAACAGGATTACTATCTGAAGAAGTAACATCATCACCAAATGACCAAGCATAACTGACAATATCATCATCAGCATCGGTACTGGTATTAGTGAAATCAACCATTAGACCTGAAACGCTATATTCAAAACTCGCAGCAGGTGCAGAACTTCCACCTTCTCCAACACCAGAAATCACCATGCCCCAATTGTTAAGTGTACCGGTGTCTGCGCCCACATTATCGTTAACAGACAATGTCCAAGTCCCCATGGCCATTTCACCATTAAAAGCACTTAAATCCCAGCTCTTAACGATATCATCGGCGCTGCCACCTTCACGGTTATGCAATACCGCTTGTGTGCCTGCTGGTGAGGTCAGAGTGACCATCAAATCACCCACCCAAGTGTGTGAAATATTCACATTAGAGTTAACACCAAACACTTGTACATCATCAGCCACTTCAATCGTGCTCACTATGCCGTTAACATCATTATCAGGAATATCCATTGCTTCATCATTAGCATAAGGATAATCTTCTATACCCTGTGGAAGCACAGTTAAAGACACTGACTGACTCTTAGCTAAATCGCCACTAACACCTTCAACAGTAATACTATAATCACCCCAAACCGCATTAGCGTCAGTTGCAACATTGACCATGAAGGTGTCGCCGACCATAACGGTATCAGTTGATAAAGAGACACCCGCCAACTCAGGTGAAACAGAGACACTTAAGGACACTTCTCCATCCCAACCGGCAATACTGCCAACGGTATAATCATAACTTGTGCTAGAGCCTGCTTCGATGATTTGCGTCATAGGTGACACAGCAAACTTAAAGCTAGGATCTGGATCGGCCATTTCTAATGCATTAGCAACGTTAAGGCGTGTTCCCGCCACCGTTTTACCATTTAAATCAGCATTAGCATCACCTGAATCCATCAATAACTGTTTCATTTCAATAGGCGATAAATCAGGGTTCACTGACCAAACAAGGCCTGCAGCCCCAGCCATATGAGGTGTGGCCATTGATGTACCGGAATAGGTAGAATAACCGTTACTTGGCGTTGTTGATAAAATAGCTGAACCTGGTGCGCCCATATCGACGCTGGTTAAGCCCCACTGAGAAAAACTCGACATATTGTCATTACGATCCGTACTGGCAACAGACACTAATGCCTCAGAATCATAGCTTGATGGATAGTGAGGATTAACATCATTATCCACTGCACTGTTACCCGCTGCAGCAAAGAATAAAATGCCTGCATCACCTGCAGCATCGATTGAATCTTTTAATGCTTGGCTAAAACCACCGCCGCCCCAAGAGTTATTGGTCGCTTTGATATTCACGCCATGATTCACTTTTAAGTCTGTCATGTAATCAATACAAGCTATTGCACCTTCTGTAGAACCTGATCCACCAGCATCTAAGAATTGACAACCAATAATACTCACATCCCAGTTAACGCCCACAACACCCACACCATTATTGCCTTTGGCGCCAATCGTGCCAGCAACATGGGTACCATGTCCATTGCCGTCCATAGGATCGCCTGAGTTATTGTTCGCATTAAAACCATGAATATCATCGATAACGCCATTACCGTCATCATCTATGCCGTTACCCGGTATTTCATTAGGGTTAGTCCACATATTGGCTTGAAGATCTTCGTGGTTATAATCAACCCCAGTGTCAATTACACCTATGATTACATTGCTATCACCAGTACTGATATCCCATGCTTCCACTGCATCGATATCGGCATCGGCACTACCGCCATCTTGACCTGTATTATTCATTCCCCATAATGAAACAAAACTGGGATCATCAGGCATGCCTAATGCTTTAATCACATAATTCGGCTCTGCATATTTTACGGCGGGGTGTTGACTGATTATTTTAATGGCTTTTTTAACATCAGCTCCTTCACGTAATGCCAAACGTGCAAGCTTACCCTCAAGTAAACGCGCAAATTTATCATCAATACCATCGGCATTGCGATCTTGCATCGTACCACGCACAAGCCGTTGAGCTGAAAGCCTTTCGGCTGTGGTGGTATTATCTTTATAGACAACAATTAAAGAGTCTTTTACATACTCATGTTCAATCGTATCTTTCGCCATAGCGGGAACAGATGACACAGCAATAGCGCCGGCAATCGCGACAGCAAGAGGAGATAAAGTTTTAAACATAAACTGGCTTCCTATTTAGTTTTTTTACGTTTTTAGAATCCATTTCACTTCCTTGTAACCCTTCGCTTAATAAAGAAAAACGATAGCCTCAAAGCCAAAAAGTGAAAAAGTAAAAAAAGATACATGCTTTACTTAACTTTAAATTAGTAAGCAGGAGAATAGGTACCATGTGAAATCAAGTTTTAAAAGTTTTTTAATTTAGTTTACAACTTTGTTACTAACCATAACTAACTATGTAACTCATGTGAATCTAATATTTGTTGCAATAACCTACTTATAAACAAAGAAATAATGCAAATCAGCACACTAATTACACAATAAATATCAAACGAATAAATAGACTTTCTTCCGATTGCGGCAAATTTATATGCATGTAGATTTATCAATAACTTGGATCATGAGGCATGGGGTCGACCAAGTCTTATGGATAGCTAATAAATGACATAAAAAGAGACAGTCTCTATTTATTTCATAAAACACAAAGGAGTGTTCATTGTCAGCTTTTAAAACCTTGTTATTCGCCACTGTTTTTCAGGTATGCAGTTTCAGCATCAGTGCTGATGAACTCGAAAATATCACAGGGACAAATGAATTACCCGTCACCCTTCAGACACTGCTAGAAAGAAGCGGTCGAGATAACCTCATTCACCTCGCTCAACTCGGAGATATGAATCAAGCTAACTTGATCCAATCTGGTAATGAAAATTATGCAGAGCTTTTGCAAGTAGGATTGGGGAACCAAGCAGATATTGCTCAGCTTGGTGAGCGCAATCAGGTAGAACTCGATCAAATCGGCAACGATAATCAAGCCGCTATCATACAAGTAGGAGACGATAATTTAGTTCAACTTAATCAACTTGGCAGCGCTAATTTCTCAATAGAGCAAGTTGCGGATAATGCCTCTATTTCAATAACACAATATTAATGACATAAAACAGGGAATGCTTATGAAATCAGTAACGAAAAAATCCATTATTTCTCTTGCCGTAGCCGCAGGTTTAGGCTTTAGCGCATCTGCATTAGCCGCATCAGACAATACGGCGCATGTTAACCAAACCACTGCAGCAGCTGGTGCTCCAATGGGTCAAGATGCTTATGTTAAACAAACAGGAACGATGCATATCACCACTGTCGACCAAATCGGTGATGGCCAAACTGCCACTATCAATCAAGATGGTGTATGGGCAGAAGCTTATGTCAATTCTAGAGGTGTTGAAAACAACGTTGATGTCGATCAAGCTGATGACTGGCATATTGCGACAGTCAATCAAGAAGGCAGCAACAATGACACAAGTGTTGCTCAATATGACTTCTTCAACCAAGCAAACATTAGCAGTGTTGGGGATTATAACACAACTGATGTCATGCAAGATGGTTCTCAAAATGATGCACAAATTACCTCTCTAGGTAATGATAACCAAGTCACAGTCAATCAATATGATACATCAAACCAAACACTGATTAACTTAACAGGCGACAATAACTACGCTGATGTCATGCAAAATGGCGTTCAAAATGATGCGACTGTTGAGTATATGGGCACTGCAAATACCGCCATCATTAGCCAAGAGGGCGTCACGAATATCGCTATCTCTCAAGTTGAAGGTGAAGATAACGACGTCCGTATCTCACAAATGGGTGATAACAACCTTGCAGCAATGACAGGTATTGAACGCGGCATGAATGTTGGTAATAACAACGATGCTGAAATATCTCAAGTGGGCAATCAAAACTTAGGCGCAATCCAAGGTGTTGACGGTAATGACAACCACTTCATGATCACTCAAGAAGGTGATGAAAACAAAAGCTCAGTTTACTCTTTAGTCGGTTCCGACAATGAAATCGAAATGGAACAAACTGGTTTTAATAACACCAGCTTCTTAGATTTTGCTAACGGCAACGACAATGATGTTGAAATTGTCCAATCAGGCAGCAATAACATCATTGGCGACACTATGATTGCCGAGCTTCAAGGTGATGATAACAGCTTAGACCTTCATCAAGAAGGTGAAGCCAATGCTGCTGAATTCCAAGTCTTTGGTAATGAAAATGACCTAGATCTTGATCAAGAAGGCACCACAAACTTCGCGACTATTGGTATTTACGGCGATGATAATAATCTTGACCTTAACTCTGATGGTCTAAGCAACACTGTTGTCGCTTTCGCTGATGGTAACAACAACGACATCGAAATTGCTCAAGAAGGCGATACTAACTTTGGTTATGTCGATGTACTCGGTGAGCGTAACGAAGTAGACGTGGAGCAAGATGGTAACGACAACGAAACATTAATCACTGTTATGGGTGAAAGAAACGTTGATGTTGAAGCAACACAATCCGGCGATCTTAACTTAATTGACCTTATCATTGAAGGCGATGAAAACATTGCAATGATGACGCAATCAGGTAACGGTAACTGGATTGGTGGCGATGATAGCTCTGCCTTTGAAGTTATCGGTGAAGGAAACAGCTTAGTCGTTGCTCAAAGTGGTAACGACAACTTAGTATCGGGTTCTCAGTTTGGTACTAACAACAACATTGTTGTGTCTCAAACAGGTGACTTCAACTCTGCGACTGTTATTCAGAACTAATTTGGCTTTCTCTTAAGAGAAAACACCGTTAATGTGGTAACACATACCTAAAAACAGACAGCCTAGGCTGCCTGTTTTTACTCTCAGATCTTCTATCTATTTTTTTCTCTTCATTACTCCCTCGCGATAATCGATTAAAAAACAGACTTTCTTCCGATGCTAAAAATTGTATATGGCTATAGATTTAGTGCTATAAATCTACGTCAATCCATCACAAGGAGTGTGTTGTTAACCTTCAATATTCAGCAATGTTCTAAATTCGTTATATTCAAATCAACCTTCCCCTTAAATAAAGGTTTTTGGGTAAAGCATGAAATAACAAGTACTCTAGATCTATTTATCAAAGTAACAGGTTAATTATTAAATAGTTTATAAAGCTTACTGAATAAAAAGATTAACAATTTAAGGAAGAAAAATGAAAAAACATAAAAAACAATTAATGACTCTAGCAGTCATGGTTACAAGTCTAAGTCTCCATGCCACAGTATTCGCTGCATCTAATAATATGACAAACATCCAACAAGTGACAGATACAACTAACTCAGTCATAGGACAACATGTCGTTGTGGATCAAAAAGGCGATACGCTACACGCAACGGTCAGCCAAGTCGGTGATGGACAAACAGTGAGAATTAAACAGCATGGTATGCATTCATCTGCAACAACGCTCACTCGCGGCCAAAAAAATTGGATTAGCCTCTATCAAGGTGAGGAAGAACACGTTAGTAATATTTTTCAACAAGGTGATAAAAACGTCGATAAAAGCCATCAAAAAGGCTTCAATAATACTAGCCACATCAATACAGAAGGTAATCACAACTACACAATAGCCAGACAAGCAGAGGCATTCAATCAAACCACTATCAATACACTAGGCCAAGAAAACACCACACTTACCGAGCAAATAGGTCTACAAAATGACTTATGGATTAACACTGAAGGTGATGTGAACGATGCTCACATCTTACAAATAGGTGATAACAATATCAACTCTATCCATTTACAAGGAGTTGATAATAGAGTTATCACGAGCCAAGAAGGTAATTCAAATCATTTTTATACCATAAATAATGGTGATAATAATCAAATTATCAGTACGCAAATTGGCAACAGCAATACACAACAAACCCAAGTGTCGGGAGATGAAAATACTCAGATGTTACGCCAAGTCGGAGCTGAGAACCGCCTTGCTTTAGCGACAGAGGGCTCAAATAATCAAATCAACTTTTACTCAAATGGCCAGAGTAATCATATCTTCACCTTCACTCTTGGTGATAATAACCAAGCAGATATTACTCAAACGGGTATCAATAATATCACACAGCTAAACGTATTTGGCGATAACAATACCCACATGGAAATGAACCAAACAGGCGATCTCAATGTTATTGACCTCCTCATAGGTGGTAATGAAAACATGGCAATAGTCACTCAATGGGGTAATAACAATAGCTTAATGGGAATTGACTCCCCCAGATTTGAAGTCTCAGGACATAATAGCACGCTAAACTTGGCGCAAAATGGGCATGATAATACCCTTATGGGTGAGCAGATTGGCGAGCGACACACCTTATTTGTCTCTCAAACTGGTGACATGAACACAGCCATAGTCACTCAACACTAATAAATCTGAACTCGGGTTAAGCGCAAAATCGCTTCCTTTGACTACACTTATCCAAGCGTGCTAATAAAATCTCCGTGCCAGCTCAATTGGGCACGGACATAGCCGCCTAAGGACAGCTCATTAGAGTTCATGTCTATTACTCATGATGTTAATTTGGAGAGCGATATGAAATTTTTACCGATCATCTTTATGTCATTGTTATTTATCAGTCCATTCAGTATGGCTGCACATACCAAAGTGAAAGATCTAAAATGTGAAGACTTTTTACAGGTAGATGATGATCTTGTACCTGTTGTTGTGGGCTACCTCGTCGGAGTTGACGATGCTGGTAATGTGGATGTTGTTGAAGTTGATGAACTCGATAACGTTCAAGTCGACGATGTTGTTGATTTTTGTAAGAATAAGCCTAAAGCAAAAGTCTCTGATGCCGTAAAAGCATCAACTAAAACAGGGTTACTCCCTCAAAAGCCTAACGACACTCATTAAGTTAAAACGAATATAGCAAGCTAATATGGTCTATTGTAAATAAAAAAACACCGCTTAAAGCGGTGTTTTTTTAAAGTACTAGCGACAATTAATCTTCTGCAACAACAGAGATTTTTGCAATCGCTTTAACTTCAGTGTGTAACTGGACTTCAACTTCGAAATCACCAGTGTTGCGTAATGCACCTAGTGGAAGACGAACTTCACTTTTAGCCAATTCAACACCAGCAGCTGTTACTGCATCAGCAATATCACGGTTACCAATTGAACCAAATAGCTTGCCTTCGTCACCCGCTTTAGACGCGATAACAACGCTTTCTAATGCAGCAAGTTTCTCAGCACGAGCATTAGCAGTAGCTAATTCACCCGCTAATTTAGCTTCTAGTTCAGCACGGCGCGCTTCAAATACTTCAGTGTTTGAAGCATTCGCAATAACCGCTTTACCTTGTGGTAAAAGGAAGTTACGTGCGTAACCCGCTTTAACTGAAACTTGGTCACCTAAGTTGCCTAGGTTAGCAATTTTATCAAGTAAAATAACGTTCATTATTTAATTCCTCTAAATGATTGCAGTATTACTGATGTAAATCAGTGTACGGCAGTAGAGAAAGATAACGAGCACGCTTGATAGCGCGAGCTAGTTGACGTTGATATTTAGCATTCGTACCAGTGATACGGCTAGGAACAATTTTACCACTTTCAGTGATATAGTTCTTTAGAGTAACAATATCTTTATAATCGATCTGTGTTACACCTTCAGCGGTGAAACGACAGAATTTGCGACGGCGGAAATAACGTGCCATATGACAGTCTCCTAAGTTTTCAATTCGACATTTTCAGCGTGTAATACCAAGCGAGATTGACCATTTCTACTCTGTTGTTGAGCAATAAAACCGTCCACTTGAATTGCGACGCCAATTTTCAGTTGTTCTGCTAGGTGATTAAACCCTTCTCCACTTAATACCACTTGTATCTGGCAATACACGTTTCTGAGCATTCGTGCTTCAAAACGTTGGGATTTGTGTTCCAACTGCAATACCACATGGGATATGCCTGCTGGACTATCAAATCGCCGACTGCGTGTAATCACACCAGATAAACTCAGCTGGTTAGTGAACACAGAAAAACTTACTCAGCTGTGTTTTCAGCGCTTTCGTTCACTTCTTCAGCAGCAGCTTCTACTGCAGGGCGTTCTTCACGCTCACTGTCATTAGAACGACGAGTATCACGCTCGTCTTTTGCTTTAGCCATTGGAGAGGCTTCAGTGATGGCAGCTTTAGTACGCATAACCATGCTACGCAGAACAGCGTCGTTGAAACGGAAAGCTGTTTCTAATTCTTCAATCGATTCTGCAGTTGTCTCTACGTTCATAAGAACATAGTGAGCTTTGTGCAATTCGATGATTGGGTAAGCCAATTGACGACGGCCCCAATCTTCTAAACGATGAACTTGACCGCCAGCTTGGGTAAAAATACCCGTGTAACGCTCAATCATGCCAGGTACTTGTTCACTCTGATCAGGGTGAACCAAAAATACGATCTCATAATGACGCATTTTTTGCTCCTTACGGTTATCTAGCCTCATTCTTGGTTCAGTCGGCCCAAATAGAGGCAAGGAACGAATTAAAGTGACTGAATTAAGCGGCGCAGTATTACATAAAACACCCCTAGAATTCAAGCGCTATCCCCCACAGTAAGGGGAAAAGATCTTAACGTCATAAAGTTGAATATATTTAACCCTAATTCACTTTGCGCGATTTAAGATTATCGGTATGATACGGCCTTATTAGAAAAAACTAATTTAGGCTAGCAAGGTCTCAAGAATTCAGTGTCATGTTAAGAGCTATTGTTGTTGTCTGTGTATTAGGGCTCCCCTTTTCTGCACAGGCATTAGTTCCACCCGATTTTAAAGAACCACCCAGTGATTTTACTGCCGAAATTGAAGGCGGCTTTCAGCTCAATACTGGTAATACTAATGCCACAAGTTTTAATGGTAGAACCAAATTTGTTTACGACACAACCACGGCGAAACAAGAAGCGACAATGAAAGCCTATTATGCCGCAGACTCACAAAGTTCGACGTCTGAGCGGTATGATTTACAATTGCAATCAAACTATAAACTTGATAGCGGTTATGTCTTCGGCCGAGGTGACGGCACTTGGGATCGATTCGGCAGTTATACTCGCATTTATACCGTGTCCAGTGGTTATGGTTTCGATGCTGTCAGTAACAGCAAGACCAAATTAAGTTTAGAAGTCGGCCCTGGTTACCGTTATAACTTAGCGATTGCCACTGACAGTGAACCCAATCCCAGTGCCAATAAAGATATCATTTTACGTTCAGCGGCAATTTTTGAATTTAAAATGCAAGAATACACGAGTTTAAATGCGGCGCTCACCTCAGAGGTCGGCGCCGAGAACAATACCGTCGGTCTGGATATCAGTTATAAAAACACCCTGTTTCAAGACTGGGCCTTCACCATAGGCACTGTCATGAAATACACCCAAGTGGTACCCGATGGCACCAAACAAACCGATACGATTACGACCATAGGCTTGCTGTATACCTTTCAGTAAAGGTATGGCGGAATTTTATCTTCTTACAACATCCATGTTTTTCGCTCAGGAAGGTTACCTTGTAACCTTCACCCTGCGATGAGGCTAAGGTCGTGAGCTCTCACTCACACAGAGATTAGGAGGACTGCTCGTCCTTATTCTCCTAATGATCTCCATAACGCCCAACGAAGTAAGGCACTTTAATTCTCGATAGACAAAAATATCTATCGCCTTATATTCACCATCCCTGGCTCACCTAAGGCTATTTTCGACTTCCTGTCTCAATCACGATATTTTTTATCGAATAATTAAATCTACTTCGATGGGGGCTATAAAAGCCCAAGCAGATCACTTCTTCGAAGTAGGTTTGTAGGTTACAAACCACTAAGAATAAATCTCGCTGCTAATCCACTCTCTCAAACTGCACCAATGCAACTTGTAAGCTCACTGTCTGAAACTCATTTGATGAATTATCAAGTCGTGTAATCGTATTGTCCCACTGTAACCTTAGCTCGACCAAAGGGGCGTTGGATTGGTTATATGGTCAGTGATAAAGTTAAATGCCTCCCAAGTAATATTGGTCTGGCTTACAATGTCAATCAATACCATTTAATCCTATTCAACATATCCATTATTTTCGCTCATTGAAGCAAGGTTATTTTACAATCAATACAGTTTTCTTATGTTTACCCCCCTAATCCTTACCACTAGAACAAACCAACACAAACAAGTTATTAACAATAATTAATTGATAAGTAAAATAAAAATCAAAAATAATCATAAAGTTACGATTGAAATTGGAATTTAAATATAAATCAATAAATGAAAATTAATAATATTTAATAAATCTGATATTCGTTCACTAGACAAAAAGCTAATTTTATTCAACCACAGCTTAATTGATTAATATAGGTTTATGACAAGTTTTAATATTTCTTCTACTAGCAACCCAAGCCTTCAAGTCGAGATTGATGTAGAGACACTTAATAAAAAAGGTTATTCAAAATGGGATCAAGCTTTTGACAAAATTGCAGACTTATTTGACGGTGCAAAAAGATTCGAAGCTAAATCATTGTTTGTTGAAATGATGAAAAACACCAGTGATGAAACAACTTTTAAACAACAATTTGATGAGTTAAAAGAGTTGGCAGCTCCAGCAAGTAAAGATAAATTCACTCGAGACAATGATGGGCTAGGTAATGTCACTTATAAAATAGACGGATACCAACTACAAACATTTGAAAATATAAACAATGATATTAACGACACTTTTTCTGATATTATCGATAGCTGTTTACTTAATATTGACTTAGATTCTGGCTGGGGAAGTGACTCTGAATTATCACTGCCAGACATTTTACCACTGACTGAGAATGAAACCACCAAAGTCGAAGACAGATTTAACTTACATACCTTACCTGAAGGGACACTCATGTCGACTAAACGCCCCTCAGGTGATTTAGAATCTTATGCGACTATGCTGCAAAGCCACGGGGCTAACGTATTGCTCTCAATTGATGATACTCAACCCAAAGACATCAAAGCAATATTAGCTCAAAAAAATATCAGCCATGTCAATGAAAAAGCCTTTCATATTGAAGATTTCTTTGACAAAGGCGAACTTCCAAAGAATAAGTTAATGGATATTGTGACACAAATTAATGAACTCGAATCTAAAGGGCAAAAAGTCGCCATTCATTGCGGTGCTGGAGATGGGCGTTCTGGCACAGTAAAATCGGCTTATTTACTCGAAAAAATGCTAATGGAGCAAATAGATAAAAATACACTCACAAATGAAACGGCAACCATTGAAACACACTACGATGGCAATACCACAACAGTCAATAAAGCTGTTGTAGACTGTATTTTGAAAGTGAGAAGCGATGGCCATGAAGCCGCGGTTGAACGAACAGAAGATGTTCTGGCTTTACAAGATATGTACACATCACTGACTTCAAGCCACAAATTTAACGTTAGCCAACATGTATTAGCCTAACCCCATAGATACTAAGCACTATTATAAAAGGTAACCTCCTCTACCGCACAAGGAAGTGTAGCGAGTACAAGCTCAACCCATCACTAGTTTGTACTAAATCCATGTTCAACCTCGATCACAGTTTAAGTAAACAAATATCGAAGCAGCGCACAGCTTTTGCTTTCGTTCCCCCATCGGAGCTGCCGAGATCATTTTATCAGTCATTACGTGAGTAAGGCATGAATGCCGCAGTAGCCTTAGTTGGACTAAGGATGGTGAATATGAGGCGATAGTAATGACTTTTAATAAAATATGAGGCGTTTAGCTTCGTAAGGGGCTGCAAGGTGATCCAAGAGGGGATTGCTCTGGATCCCCTTTTGGCCCGATGTGGATGGGAATCCACGATCTTCCATTAAGCGCAGCTTAATGAGAAGCTCACAAGTGTGAATGAAAGTTCACACCCTCAACCTACTTTAGTCTAACCCACTCTATTTTAGATAATAAAACCGACATTTCTGCATAAATCTAGTATCAGGCTTAACAATAAAAACATATACTTGTCGACTTCATTAATCGTTAACCGCTTAACAATATAAAGGATTATAAGGAATTACTCGATGAGAAATATCATTATCGCTTCATTGTTAGCCTTCGGCATCACGGGCTGCGCCACTAAAAAAATCCCCGTCATGCTAGAAGCCAGTAATGTTGTCCCTATTACGGCTGCTCAAGCAGCGCATGATAAATGTGAATTTGTTAAAAGCTTCAATGTTAAAACAGAGCACCCTAACAACCTGCAGCCAGAGCTAAAAAACCAGACCTATTTAGCGGGTGCTAACCGCTACTTGATCACCAATGTGATTGAAAAAAGAAAACAGCGCCCAGTGAATGTTGATGCAACCTTATTCAAGTGCCCTATTATCACTGCTTATGATGCAAAGCCAGCGGGCACAATCCAGTTACTGCCTGGCGCCAACAGCGTCAAACCTATTACGTTTGCAGAAATTGAAAATCAAAACTGTAAAGTGCTCACCACTCATATGATTGAAAAAACCTCACCACACAGCTTAGAGGTTGAACTGGCTAATGAAACCTATATGCAAGGCGGAAACCGTTTTCATATCACTAAAATTGTCGATGCCAGCAATGGCCGCCCAACCTCTGTCATGGCCGATATTTATCGCTGCCAACATAGAACCGTGGCCTTTGAGCAGTAATGGTCCCGCGGCTTTAAAAAACCAATAGAACAAACAAAAGTGCCATCATAATGATGGCACTTTTTCTATTATACGAGCATAAAGACAAGCGTTCACTTGAGTCAGCACACTCGACAACGAATCGCATTATTCTAAATAAATAGAACTGATTTTAGGTACTGTACTACCTGAAATGGTGACACAATCGTTCGCGATCAATTCAACTCGTTTATTGGATGCTTTGGCTGCCAGCAACATAGAATACATTTCTTTGGCCAAAAACTCAGAGAAGTATAATACCCCAGTGGTCTTTTTACTGCACTCGCTACCGTTAAATTCCACATTATAGACATATAATCTTGACGTCGATTCTGTACCTGAAATAAGTTGTAGCTTGTTATCAGTCAAATCAATATAGCCTGTTCGCCCACCAGTCGCCGAAAAGGCACTAAAAGACAGTAAAGAGGCGGCAAAGACGAGTCCTGCCACAACAATATTTTTCATTGAGCTCTTCATTAAGTTCTTCATTAAATATTCCATTAAATTTATAAACTTATTTAAACAGTATAACATTAGATCACTATTTAACGTTCTAAAAAAACAATGATGTTAATTAGGCAATGGCAAGTGATAAATATCCCGCGTTAAACCATCAGGAAAGATATCTCTTTTCACCTTTAGTCCGTCTAATCTCCTGACTAATTTTCGCGCCGCGATATTGTCATCATTCATTAATACTTAAGCTAGATGAAAGTGTCGCAGCAATAATCTATCCGTTTCTATTGTGGGGATCATATTATTTCACGACTTATCTTTATTAAGAATGGGGAAAGGTCAAATTCAGGGATGACATCGCAGAGCGCCCATGGCCAAAATGTTCCCGACATTTCCAGCTATCCATACAGTTTACAGCGTCACGATAGTTACTTGCACATTAGCCCGCTGCAAGCGATATGTTGAACTGGTGTTTAAACAGGATCTTGTTATATACAAGCAATCTTCCTTGCCCATGAAAAGTATGGGTGAGAGTCATGGTCTTCAATTCAGTTGAGCTGAATTGATAAAAAGTACCATCAAACTTTACTTAAAAGTGACGATAATAGTCGTGATCTACAACCCCCTAAATCACGACCCAGTTGAGTACCAACTCATGTTTACATCAGGCAAGATAATCAACCTTATTAAACGACCACGGTGATGTCATCACCTTATTACAAAACAAAGGCTACAATTGCAAATAGCGCATTTGGAAATGAAGTGGGATTATTAAATCCCCTTTTGCCCCAAGGTATAAATCATTGACCGATACTTTATTGGAATAGGTTCAAAGTGAATTCAAGATCAGTTTTGGAGGAGTTATTAAACAAACAAGTGAATTGAGCAAGAAGTCAATTGATACATCAACATAATACAACGAACTCAATCTCTTGCTGATTAAACTCCCTAAAGCTATCTTCAGATGTAAGCACTATGGTTTTGCAGACATAACAGCTCTTATCCTGTCTGCCACTTGAGCTTAGCCATTCCCCTACATTTTCCCTGATGACCGCAGTGTAAGAACCACAAAGAGAGTGAACTCCTTTCGGATGGACAGGTTGCCAATAGTTATACCAGAATGCTGAGAAACCAACTTTATCGCCATCAACAGAGTAACAAAATAGACCACCGTCAGAAGATCCGATAATTTTTTTGCCATCAATATTGCACTTAGGGACATAGAGCCCTCGTGATTCGAGATCAGAGTGCCAATGACCATATCTCATAAACGGATATGGAGTACCCGCTAATACAGTGACTTCAGACTTTACACTCTCATCAAACTCATAAGACAAGTTCTTATCTAGGAGGTTGCCAACTGATAGGCAACCAGAACGTTCATCTATCGGAATGTCAGCTTCTAAAGCTAAATCAGTTATCGCTTTTACAACAGTTAAATCAATCCACCGGTCATCATCAAGCTTAATAGGCAATGAAAGCGCTAACAGGCCAAGAGTGTTATCTTCTCTTTCAAAATTCGCCAAAGCTTCTTCAACAAAACTAATCAAACTATCCCTATCGGGGGAATTATCTCGATCCCATTCTGGCAGCCATGTTGGTTTTTGAGGGACAAGCTCCATGTACGCAGGCTCGATGGGGAGTGCCAGTACTGATAAATGCTCAGCATAAGAATCGGGCATACAGTAGAATTGCTTTGCCACTTCTATTGTTCTCAGATATGCAGAGCGACCACGATGACTCGCTTGCGTATAAAATTGCCCGGTAGTTCTGTGCCTATCACCACTAAAAAAGTAATCAATGATTGTTGCTGTAGAAGGTTGATATTCGAATGTACTGTTCCATTCAGATTGGTAATAACCGGTAAAGGGCAGACCGGTTCTTCGCTCTTCTTTTTTCAACCATGAATTGTACAGTAGAGGCACATGGTTTCCCTGATAATATTCGAATCGATTGTTTCCTTTATCCAAACTAACAAAAGGAGAGAATGGATAAGCATACTCCCCAAAATCTTCTGGGGTTGATATCAATTCTGAGAGTATTAGATCTGACAGTGTGGACCTTGCTTTGATGTAGTGACCTAGATCATTTGGGCAAACATAGCCCTTAGACTTCGCAATGAAAAATACGCATAACACTTCTATACACTCAGACTCCTGCTTTCTATTTATCAAGTCTTCCTTCAACAACTCTTCAACTCTTGGGTGCTGAGCTATTAAAAGCAGTGAAAGCTGGTCTATTGCCCACAGCTTAACAGAAGGTATTGGGAGCTTAAGCCTTGAAATTAACGACTTGACCAATGCTTCTTCGAGAGAGTCATCTTGACGCCAATCCCAGACTGGTTTTATCAGTTGAAGATTGCGAACGCTATCCTCCAGGCTTTCAACCATCGCTAACGTTAGCTTAAGCGCCTCATCTTTCCTTCCACTATGAGAAAGCAAAAATACTAACTTATCATTTGGAATAATTAGACTGCCAAACTTATCTGTCCAGCTATCCTGCTGCGATGTTGTTAGCTTTATGAATTCATCAATTTTTTTAGGGTATTGCTCTGCAACTACCTTAAGCCGACTGATGCTGTTTTCTGAACGTTCATACCAATCAGACCAACCTCCCATCGCCTTGTGAGCTGCAACTAAAATATCAAAGGCTTTCGCTTTACCATTTAACTTTTTAACACTGAAAAAAAGAAGATCTAATAAGTATCGTTTGTTACCAAAACGATCAATAAATGTATATATTTGTGGAATCAACTGTTGCAACAATTCACGTTCCTTACCCTGGGCACACCAATATTTGTACCAAGTCTTCCAAAATTCACTGATGCTGTATTTTCCTTTGAGCGCTGCTGTCAGCTCTTCGAATTTTTCAGGCGGATAATCCGATGGCTGCAACGAAATTTTTTCATCAAGTTCATCAGTTGATGAATGCTTATCTTCAGCCATATTTTGAACTTTAATACCAAGCAGACTATCTATTTCATCAGTGATATGAATGGCCTGTGGATTTCCTTGTTCAATCTTTTCTCTAAGAATTTGGTAACAGCTTGAGTGCAATCCTGTCAGATATAAATGTTTAGTAATGGGCGAAGAAAAGTCACACCTTTCAAGCAATCTTAGAATTGTCTCTTCAGCATAATACCATTCGCCATCGCTGAGCTCCTGCTCATAAACTGAAGCCGCTGTCTGTGGGTTTAATCTTGCCAATAGCGAAGATATGGAATGCTTAGAATGCCTAGTTTCATCCCCATCGGTAAACTCAGATATATTGAAAACTATCGGTGATATTCGCTCTAATATTTCCAGAGCTGAACCTGGTTCAGCTTCAGAAAGGTATTCCACCGCCTTCAAAATATTAAAAATGGTGGGGTCTTTGTGATGCCCATAACCGAGTACGAAATCCCATGTTTTTCTCAAACATTTTTCAAAAAGGGATAATTTATCGTGTTGAAATGCTATTTGAGCGAGTTCGAGGTAAGCATTAGAATTCTCAATTGTTTCTTCTAGCTCATTTAACTGCCGATCCTCTTCGAGCTCAATAAGCAGTTCCGCTGCATCATCGTCTAACAGCTTGAGACCTACCTCCTTATACCATAGCCGTAGCCAGTCAACTCTGAACACACCAGAGTCAACAGTTTGCTTTAGTTCATCACGCGAAACTTCAGATTTGGTTGTTATCAGGTGACAATCGGCTGCAATTTCAATCCAATCGCGCTTTAAAGCTATATCGGCTCTCCGTGTCTCCCATTGAACCTCATCTAATATTGGCCTCAACCGAAACATCGCACAAACTACGTTAAAGTTTAATGTGTTTCCTGCTAAAAGTTCATTTGCGATCCTATCTGTAAGCTCATTGAGTAAATCATAATGAGCTGACACATCCGCTCGATCTGATATTGCACTTACTGGTAACCAAGAGTAGTCGCCTTCCGCATTTAATCTGATACAAAGTGAAGAAAAAAACCAACTATGATAACTGCTCGTCTGTTCAACTTTGAAGGCTGTCGACGACTGGTCATCAAAATGGTGAGTTTCAATACTGGCGAATCTTTTCTTAGAGAATATATCTAAAAACTGAGATAACTGTTGCGAGGAAAAAAAGCTATATTCTGGCCTACAGGCAATATCTGCACCCTCGACAATGCTTAATCTAATTGCATCAAGTTCAATTTGACCAATATGATTTGAATCACGAGGTAAACACTGCCAAGCCCTGAAGAGCAGACTAAGCTCTTTTTTTGTGCAGCATGCAAGTCTAAAACTAGCCACATATCCGTCGGGCCAATTAGAGAAGTTTCCTCCTTCAAAAATTGCATCGTAGTTAAGGCTATCAGTTAATACTCCTGCTTTTATCAATGCAGCAGCTTCAGCTTCGTTATCTTGAGAGTGTCGTGAAGACAAGAGTTTGGTTTTAGCTCGATATCGATCAATAGCCTTCTGCGATAATAGCTCTGCTTGATCAACTGCCCCTCTATACCATAATGCAATTGCCAATATGGATAACTTGGTTGGTAAATACTCGTTTTGTCCAGAGACTATTTCATTCAGAGATGGCTCATCAGCGACAATTAGAGAGAGCATTTCCAAGTTAGTAGAATCCCATGTCTGGAACTCAGGACCATTGATAAGCCTGGTTTTTAGTGCTCTATGCCGATATGCCTCTGCATACTCGAGCTTATGGATCGCATAGGTTTCTGCTTCAGCTAACAGTCGAATGCATGATCTAGCAGGCATTCCAATAATAAGCTTATCAAGCACCCAGTCTCGAGTAACTCCCTGTCGCAACTCGGAAGAGTCGCCCCCCCGAGCCAAACTAGACCAAAGCCAATTATCTTTGAGGTGTGTCGGGGCACTCAAACTCAACCATTCACATACACATGGCAGCAATGCGTTTATTCTCTCTTGATGCTCTTCCTGATTTCGTACAAATACTACTAGGCTTTCATGAAAAGGCCTTACGCCACAGGCTCCCTCTGACAGCATATGTGCAACCGCATCTACACTCGGTGCATATTCGTGATTATCTTTTACAACTGTACCAATCGCCTGTCTCGGCCACGCAAAATGAAAACCACTGCATAGGTGAAGAACATCCTTTTGTCTATAATTAAGGTTACGCCAAAGCTCAGAATAGTAAGTAGTAATATTGCCATCGGAACATGGAGGAAGCTTCTCAATTTGCCAGGGAAAAAGTGCTAATCCATGATGAGACAGATACTCAGATGAATAAATTACATGCAAAGGGTAGCCATTTGTAGTATCTAATAACGCGCTAGCACTTTTCTTAATCTCTTCATCAACATGATTCTCATGGCAGTTTAAGAATAACCGACCAGATTCAATATGAAGTTTTAAAAACTCGTATATCGAATTTCCAGACATTTCAGGCAACCAATACCATTCATTCTTAGAAGAATGAGTAAGCAATGTGTAAGGAAGCAATTCATCATCAACTGGTTGCGTACCGACAAGTACCACTAAGTTGTCTGTTGCTGGGAGCAATTGCCTGAAGGTTTCATCCAATGGTTTTTTATTCTTAGCGTTATCTCGCCAAACATGATCCAGTCCATCAATCAATACAACAAAAGGTTTTCCCTTGCCTTTGTAGTAATTTGCGCAGGTTAACAGTGCATCACGTAAGTTTTCCGGTAGGGATGTGCTTGCATTTGACTCTTTGTGAAAGCTATTGATTTGATGCAACAGGGACTCAGCAACAATTCTTGGGCTTAGTCTGTCTTCAGTTGTGTCACCCAACGATAAGAAATAGTGGTGACGTATTAACGGAACTTCCAGATCTTCAAGCTCTTGGCACAAAAACGATAGATATGTACTTTTTCCAACACCAGGCTTACCCGTTAGAGTAATAACCTCACCATTTGAATGGTTAAGTTTAGTCAGTAGACCCCTGTGAAAATCTGAGTTAGGAAGGCAGTAATCTTCAGGTACTGAGAATATTTCAGGTATAGGTTCCGGCCTTTTTGGTGATAAGATTTCTCTAACATGATGAAGATAAATCCAACCACTTTCTGGTGGATTGTTCTGAAACATTGCCCATTCACGTGCTCTTGCTACAAGCCGTTCAACACCTGTATCGTCAGAAAACTTTAGAAGCTCAGCTCGAACACTACGTTTTATCGTAAGGTAGTCTCCATCACTATGTTGAACAGCAAGCTTCGAAAAAAGAAACGTAGCAGCCTCATGGCTTCCTAATTGGCTAATAATCTCACACTGTGTATCTTCATCAACCTGATTAAAGTCTACTTTCGAACCACGTAGACAGGATTCCATAGACCTGTCCGGCCGCTTGTTGGTTAGAAGAACAACATCCCCGAGCTTTTCAGCAGGTACAGCCACAATAGCATCGTAGAGTTTTTTTAGAATGGAACGAGATCTAGCTGTTTTACCTGAAATCTTTAACAGCCAATCCCACATAAGGCAGTTTTCATCCTTCTCAGGGGAGGGGGTAAATTTTACTTGCCAAAAATCTTTAATGCCATTTGGTCGTTCACAGACAACATCATCTATACCTTCAGGTGTTTCATTACTATCTATATCGGCTTCAAATGCCACCCTGACATACTGAGTGGGACCATGAAGCCATTCCGCAAGTAGCTTCACTCCCTGCAGCGTTTGATAATCATAGCCTGTATAAATAATCGCAGAATTTTTTACTCTCATGAAACTCGAAAACACCTTGAAACTAGACGCTCATTAACTCAGACTAACAGATTTACTTTTTTACATAAATAACAATATGTTTACCATCAGATACTAATGAACTTAACTTGCAGTCATCCATCTCCAAAACCATCAAAACCCACTTCGAAGAAACCATCTTGCTTTGACTTTTGCTTTTAAGGACCCCCATCGGAGCTGCTGAGATAATTCAATCAAGAATAACGTAATTGAGGCATGGATGCCGAAATAGCCTTAGGTGAACCACGGACGGTGAATATGAGGCGATAGCTATTCTTGTTTTTTGAATAATAAAGCGCTTTGCTCCGCTAGGGACGGCACAGAGTTCCAAGGGGGATTGCTGTTGATCCCCTTTGGCCCAGTGTGGATGGGAATCCACGATTTTTCATTAAGCGCAGCTTAATGACCAAGAACCACCGTCATAAGTGAGAACATATGACTTCTCACCCAACGCAGCTAAGCTGCGCAAAAAGAATAGTAGCGATATGCTAAAAACCAAACCACCAAGTACAAAAAACGGTTTAGTTAAACTCATTAAACCTTATCGAATGAGCAATAAGCCTACAATCGTTGGCGCACAGCCTCAAACAAGCAAATACCGGTTGCGACCGATACATTCAAACTTGACACTGAGCCAACCATAGGAATAGACACTAAGGTATCACAGCTTTCACGGCTTAATCGGCGTAACCCTTTGCCTTCGGCGCCCATGGCAATGGCGATCGGGCCTTTTAAATCCGCTTGATATAACTCACAATCGGCTTCACCGGCCGCACCCACTATCCACACACCTTGCTCTTGCAAGTAACGCATGGTGCGCGCTAAATTGGTCACCTGAAATAGCGGCACGATTTCTGCGGCGCCGCAGGCCACTTTACTCACCACAGGCGTTAAACCAACGGAGTTATCTTTAGGGACAATCACACCTTGCACACCCGCAGCATCGGCATTTCGCAAGCAAGCACCTAAATTATGGGGATCGGTCACACCATCTAAAATAAGAAAGAAAGGCGTTTTAGTATCATCCGCTTTTACTTGGGCCAGCAATGCACTCAATTCATTATCATTAAGTACTTTAGCCGCTTTCACTTTTGCAACGACGCCTTGATGCTGAGCACCACTGGATTTGTCATCCAAGGCTTTGCGCGAAGCATATTGTATTGATACGCCATACTCTACGGCTTTGGTTAACAAAGGCGCCAGACGTTTATCGTCACGCCCTTGTAGAACCCACATTTCAATCACCCGCTCAGGGCTATTCTCTAATACGGCACCCACAGCGTGAATACCAAACGTGATATCTTGTTTCTTCATTTACTTCTTACTCGCTTTACGCTTAGTCGTCTTGGCTTTTTTGGCCGACGTTTTTGATTTTTTCACAGAGGCTTTAGTGCCCGCTTTACTCGTAGAAGCCTTAGCGCTGCCACCTTTATTTGCACTGGTTTTACGACGGCCTTTCTGGCTTCGGCTCTTAGGCTTTTCCGATTTTACATCGCCACCCTCTACGTTGCCTTCGCCGGTTTGGACTTTGCGTCTTCCTCTACTGGTGCTACCTGTCTTTGAGCCCTGTGCCAATTTTGCCCCTTCTCGATTAACCCGTTCCCGTGCGGTCATCGGCTTACTCACCTTACGGCGACGACCTTTATCTTCGCCCACCATCACCAGATCAATCTTACGATCGTCTAGATCTACAGCGGCGACTTTGACCGTCACAGCATCGCCAATTTGATACACTTGTTTAGTGGCTTCACCCACTAAACGCTGACGCATATTATCATATTGATAATAATCACTGCCCAAACTTGAAATGTGCACTAACCCCTCAATAAACAGGCTATTTAAACGCACAAATAAACCAAAATGTGTCACTGAGGCAATCACGGCATCAAAGGTGTCACCCACGTGATCTTGCATGAACTCACATTTAAGCCAATCATTCACATCACGAGTGGCTTCGTCTGCTCGTCGCTCTGTGGTTGAACACTCAACTCCAAGTTGATCTAGTTCATCTAATTGGTAATGAAAGCCGCCATCACTGGTCCATTTATCATTACCACCGCCGGCATTTTTAGCCAATAAATAGCGGATCACTCGATGTAATACTAAATCTGGATAACGACGAATAGGCGAGGTGAAGTGTGAATACTCGTCTAATGCTAAACCAAAATGGCCTTCATTGTCGGGGGTATACGTCGCTTGGCGCATTGATCGCAGTAACATGACTTGAATAAGCTCGGCATCAGGCCTATCAGCCACTTGATCCATAATCGCTTGATAATCGCTAGGCTCTGGCTCTAATCCGCCCGTCATGGTCAGTCCACGTTCGGCTAAGAAATCTTTAAACTGCGTCAGCTTTTGCTCTGAAGGTGAATCATGCACTCGATACAGGACTTCACCTTTATGTTTCTTCACAAATTTCGCCGAAGCCACATTGGCTAAAATCATGCATTCTTCGATGATTTTATGCGCTTGATTACGCGTGCTAGGCACAATTTTATCAATTTTACGCTGTTCATTAAAAATAAACTGCGTCTCAGTGGTCTCAAAAGCAATCGCGCCGCGCTGAGCCCGTGTGCCGTCTAAGGTTAAATAGAGTGACTGCAAGGTTTGTAAATGAGGGAACACTTGTTCATGCTTTCTCTCTATTTCTCCCCCTTCTAACATTGCCGCCACTTGGGTATAAGTCAATCTAGCGTGAGAGTGCATCACCGCCGGATAAAATTTATAGCTCGACAATTTCCCTTTTGCCGATACGGTCATTTCAGCCACCATGCACAAACGATCGACGTTAGGTTTAAGCGAGCATAAACCATTAGATAGCTTCTCCGGCAGCATGGGGATCACTTGCGACGGGAAATACACTGAGTTACCTCGAGCGCGTGCCTCGCTATCGAGTGCCGATTCTGTGCGCACATAATGACTCACATCGGCAATCGCCACCCATAAACGCCAGCCACCACTTTTTTTGGTTTCAGCATAGACCGCATCATCAAAATCTCGTGCATCTTCGCCATCAATGGTGACAAGGGGTAAGTGACGTAAATCAATTCGACCCGCTTTATCAGCCTCGGTCACTTCATCGGGAATACGACGTAACTTTTTCTCAATGACACTGGACCAAGTATGAGGTAAATCATAATTGCGCAGCGCAATTTCAATCTCCATACCCGGCGCCATTTGTTTGCCGAGTACCTCAGTGACTTGACCCGCAGCTTTAACATAACGGCCGGGGCGGCGAGTCAACTCAACAACGACCACATCCCCTTGGCGCGCGCCTTTTCTGTCTTCTTCAGCAATGAGGATCTCTTGAGTGATGCGCTTATCATCGGCGATGACAAATGCCATCCCGCCATCAAGGTGAAAACGGCCCACTAAGGCCGCTTCTCTTTGCTGCACTAATCTGACGATACGGGCATCACGGCGCCCTTTACGATCGACACCGGCCTTTTGTGCTAACACTTTATCGCCGTGAAAATACATCAACATATCACGGCTATTAATATAGAGGTCATCGCCTCCTTCTTCTAACTTGAGAAAACCAAATCCATCTCTATGTCCAATAACGGTACCCGTTAACAGATCCATTCTCTCTGGCAATCCATAGGATTTCCCTCGAGTAAACACCAACTCTCCGTCTCTTTCCATCGCGCGCAAGCGACGTCTTAACGCTTCAACTTGCTCTTCACTTTCAATATTTAGCGCTAAACCAATTTGCTCGCGATTTTGAGGTGATGTTTGTGCGCGTAAGTGATCTAAAATAAACTCACGGCTAGGGATAGGGTTGTCATACTTTTCTTGCTCACGCTTTAAATGCGGATCTTTGATCATTCATTATCCAAAATAGTGGTGCCAACCTTAATCTTATCTATCGGCTAGCACTTAATTATAAAATTCAAGTTGGCTTCTTAGCACTGGCCACCACACTCGGCGGCATTCGCTTCTCAAGCAACTTTAATAATATTGAGGCTTCATTTTTTTTAGCCTCATCAGTAAAAACAGCGTTATATAACCAATGAAAAGCAAGTTCATAGTCCACAGGACTGCCTAAACCTTCATTGTATAAACGCACTAGGCTCATTTGAGCCGATACATTGCCGCGACTTGCGGCTGACAGCACATAATTAACTGCCCTGGTTTTATCCTGGATCACAAATTGACCCCGGTAATAATAATCTGCCATTTTCATCATTGCTTCACTGCTACCTTGATTAGCAGCCTGACTCAGCAATGACATTCCACGTTTAGGATCAGGTTTAACACATTGACCCTGATTCAGCATCTCTGCCCATAAAAATTGATATAGAGGCTGCTTTAATACTTCGGCTCTCGCCTCAATATCTCTGACTAACTGGCAGTTATCACGTTTGACTTGCTGCAAGTATTGCTGACTTCGAATCAAAGTCAATAAACGTTCTTGACTGTAAATTTCCACCGCCATGGGTGTTGCACTGCTCAGTATTGGACACAACAACACCATTAAGGCTAACACATAACCTAGCATAAAAACTCCCAATGACACTATATTCCCCTTATGTCATCGGCGCTAAGGCATATTTCTTAAGATAATTGAGCACGCATATATAGCTAAATCAATATAAAATGACATACTCAGCTGGAATTAAAACTGATTTAGGCTAGGCGAATTGTTGAAAGCATAGTCATTCTACGATAAGACAAATCAACAACGCATAAATCAATTTTAAACCAGCCTGTTAGGAGAGTCAGTTTAGCGACACTTCTTTGTTGCATTATCTCAAAAGGTGCCTACATTCCATCAATAATGCGCCTCAAATTGTCGCTCAACTGCTCACTCTGAGGCTATCATTTTATATTGATTTAGCTATAAGCGAAAGAAAGGATATATTTGCATGTACAGCGTTTATTTGCTTCGATTGTCTTATGGTTTTTCTATGGTTCGTTTATCTATTTTTCACTTTAAAGTAAGACGCTATTGTTCAGAAGTCTCAAAATAAAAAGACCGCTCAACGCGGCCTTTTTACTTATTCAACAGGTTAACTGAACGGATTCACTAAAATCATGGTCTCGTTTCTGTCTGGCCCTGTTGAGATAATATCAATTGGCGTTTCTAATAATGCTTCAATGCGCTTGATGTAATTAATTGCCGCTGAAGGCAATTGCTCAATCGATGTCGCACCCGCTGTATTTTCGCTCCAACCTGGCATAGATTCTAAAACAGGTGTCACCTGCTCATAACCTTCTGCTGCGGCTGGCGTCACGGTCGCAATTGAGCCATCTGGGTATTGGTAACCCACACAAATCTTCACTTCTTCCAAGCCATCTAATACATCAAGCTTAGTTAAGCAAAAACCGCTGACACTATTGATTTGTACCGCGCGCTTCATGGCAACAACATCTAGCCAACCAGGACGACGTTTACGCCCTGTGGTTGCACCAAATTCATGGCCTTTAGTGCCTAAGTAGTCACCAATTTCACACTCAAGCTCAGTAGGGAAGGGTCCAGCGCCCACACGAGTGGTATACGCTTTCATGATCCCAAGCACATAATCAAGATGACGAGGCCCAAAACCAGACCCTGTCGCTACACCACCAGCAGTGGTATTTGACGATGTCACAAAAGGATAGGTACCGTGATCGATATCTAATAATGTCCCCTGTGCACCTTCAAACAAAATAGCTTGACCTGCTTTACGAGTTTGATCGAGCAGCTCAGTTACATCGACGCACATACTTTTCAAGTAATCTGCAATCGCCAATGCCTCAGCTAATGTCTTATCAAAATCAACAGCGTCTTCGCCATAATACTCAGTCAACATAAAGTTGTGATAAGCCATCACTTCTTTCAGTTTTTCAGCAAACAATTCTGGATTAAACAGATCCCCTACTCTGAGACCACGACGAGAGATCTTATCTTCATACGCAGGACCAATGCCACGACCGGTCGTGCCAATTGCCTTATTTCCGCGCGCTTTTTCACGTGCCACATCAAGTGCACAGTGGAAGGGAAGAATAAGAGGACATGCTTCTGAAATTAATAAACGTTCCTCTACGGGTACGCCACGCTCTTTAAGCATGTTAATTTCAGACATCAGTGCATCTGGAGCCAAGACCACGCCGTTACCGATGATGCATTTAACATCATCACGTAAGATGCCTGACGGAATTAGATGAAGAACGGTTTTATCACCATCGATAACAAGTGTATGACCCGCATTGTGGCCACCTTGATAACGAACGACATATTTTGCCTGTTCGGTAAGAAGATCGACTATCTTACCCTTTCCTTCGTCACCCCATTGGGTGCCGAGAACAACTACGTTTTTGCCCATTGTTTGCTGCAAGGTTGCGATTAAAGCAGGATTCTAACAGATTTTTAGGGGAAAATGGCAAGTAATTTATGAAAAAATAATCAATAAAATTACCCCAGCGGTGACAAAAGCCCCCCCAATACGTCGTAGAACTGCCTGATTTTGATTCGAAATTTCTTTTAAATAGGCCTGCCAGCGCCGAGGAAATAATAGCGGTCCTACCCCCTCAATGATGAATAAAAGCGCAACGGCTAACATCAAAGACTCAAATTTCATAATATCTTCTCAAAATAAAATAAAGTTAATAACCCTTATCATCCATCTTTTTTACATAAAAACAAATTCAACTCGGCCTATAAACGAATGGTCAATCATACCAATAAATTACAGGCAATAAAAAACCCAGCATAAGCTGGGTTTTTTGTGATCCCAAAAACGAATTAACGTTTTGAGAATTGTGGTTTACGACGTGCTTTACGTAGACCCACTTTCTTACGCTCAACTTTACGTGCGTCACGGGTAACGAAACCAGCGGCACGAAGTGAAGGACGTAATGCTTCATCTAGTTGCATCAGTGCACGAGTGATACCGTGACGGATTGCACCTGCTTGACCAGTGTTACCACCGCCCTTAACAGTTACGTAGATGTCTAGTTTATCAGTCATTTCAACTAACTCTAGAGGTTGACGAACAACCATACGAGCTGTTTCACGACCAAAATACTGATCAAGAGGTTGTTGGTTAACAATAATGTTACCCGTACCTACTTTAGCGAATACGCGAGCAGTAGATGTTTTGCGACGGCCAGTGCCGTAATATTGAGTTGCAGCCATTAGCTTAATCCCGTTTAGATATCAAGAACTTGAGGTTGTTGTGCAGCGTGGTTATGTTCAGTACCAGCATAAACTTTTAGTTTACGGAACATGGCACGGCCCAAAGGACCTTTAGGTAACATACCCTTAACTGCCTTCTCGATAATCATTTCAGGCTTATGATCTTGCAGCTTTTCAAAGGTGATTTGCTTAATGCCACCGATGAAGCCAGAGTGTGAATAGTACACTTTACCCTTGGCTTTATTGCCAGTAACAGCAACTTTTTCAGCGTTAATAACGATGATGTAGTCACCTGTATCTACATGAGGCGTGTACTCTGGTTTATGCTTACCACGTAGACGTGTAGCAATTTCAGTAGCGATACGACCCAAAGTTTTCCCTTCGGCGTCAACGACGAACCAGTCACGAGTTACAGTTTCTGGCTTAGCAGTAAAAGTCTTCATTTACAAAAACCCAATGTTAAAATTCTGTCTCAACATGCTATCTACTATGGTGTAGACAACACAAAATAGTGCCATTCCCCGCCCCTTCGAGCAAAGAATCAGGCTTTACAACTTCCATCCTAAAGATGGAATAACGAGGGCAGGTCGCGGATTATAGACAAATATGCAGCAAAAATCACCTTCTTTCTGCGCTATTTTCACTAATAAATACTGAATACTGCGATTTATCCTGACCTCACTATACTAACACCATAAAAACACACCCTAAAAATGGCTGTGCTTAAGGTAAATGCGCCAATGCTAAATAATCATGAGATTGCATTTCAGTTAAGCGCGATCGACAACGCCTAAATTCAAATGCCAACAAACCATCAGAATAAATCTCGGCTAACGCCACATCAGCAGAAATAATCAACTTTACGTTTCGCTCATAAAACTCATCCACCATGGCTAAAAAACGCCTCGCAATATCATCACCGGTTTCCTTCTCACCCATTTTTTCCACACCACTGAGTAACACACTGTGGTATAAACGGGCAACCTCCATATAATCTCGTTGACTACGGGGACCATCACACAAGGCCCTAAAGTCAACAAGTAATACGCCTTGAGCTTGTTTTCGAATAACAATATCCCGGCCATCAATATCAATCGGGGCTGTTGATACTTCCGACTCTGGGGCCAATTGAGCAAAATAACTGTGTAAATTATCATCAGCCACTTTATCTAATGGGAAGTGATAAATTTCCGCCTGCTCTAGAGTGCGAAGACGATAATCAATACCAGAGTCCACATTTAAGACATGACAATGCTGATTAATCAATGCAATGGCCGGTAAAAATCGCGCTCTTTGCAATCCATTGCGATACAAATCATCAGGAATAATATTTGACGTTGCAACCAATGCCACCCCTTCTGCAAACAAGGTTTCAAATAGGGTGCCAAGTAACATGGCATCGGTGATATCTGAAACAAAAAATTCGTCAAAACAAATCACCTTGTATTGCTCAGCCATTCGCTTAGCGATACCCACAAGAGGATCTTGTTGCCCTTGACATTGAGCTAAATCTAAATGCAATTGATGCATAAAACGATGAAAATGCGCACGTAATTTTTGTGTGCCAGGCAGTGCGTCATAGAAGGTATCCATGAGGTATGTCTTACCTCGTCCCACTCCTCCCCACAAATACAAACCTTGCACCGGTTTTACCTTTGCTCGGCGATGAATTAACGAGCGTAACTTAGCCCGTTTTGTTGGCTTATTATCAAGCGCTATTAAGTCATCAAATACGGTTTGTAATGCCTTTACGGCTTGTTCTTGAGTGGGATCGTATGAAAAGTCATCACGGGTTAAATCATGTTGATAATGCTGCCAAGGGGTTAATTGCGACACTGAACTGCTTCTCTTTTTATTAACAAAGACTCGGACCAAATGATAGTAAACCCATCAATTTGCTCATTCATTAAAAACCACTGAATACAAATACGCGGAAATGGTATCACGATAAACAAGGACAAGGTATATTTGATGCCATATTCCCTATCAAACTCAATTTAAGGACACAAGATGCAGTGGGCGTTAACCCTAAGTGGATTTATATTTGGCCTCATACTCGGCTATGCAGGAAAGACCTTTCTCATTCGTAATAAGTATTCTCGGCAAAGTGATCATGCCTTAAACCAAACCAAAATGGAATTTAGCCAATATAAACAAGAGGTCGCTGATACACTGGATGAGCAACACAAACAGCTCAGCATATTAACCGAACAACTCAGTAATATGAATCAAAAATGGAATGAAGCCAACCAAGTCCTTACCCCAGATAATGACAAGCACTTGACCACTTTCACAAAAAACGATAGAACAATAGAACAAGCCTCCTAATGGCCTTTATATCGACTAAATGAGAAAATTTATTCTAAACTTGGTTAACCTTTATTAATCAATATTGAACTTTATTTACATTACTTGAGTCCCATTCGATAAACCATTAACGAGTACTTAATGTTCATGAAAAATGCTTGTTATCATGAGCCAAGAACTGGAGCCATACATAGATGAAAACCAAATTATCTGTATTTTCAGCCGCAATACTGGGTGCAACATTAATTATGACCCCTGCGATATCGACAGCCGCGATCCCTCAGGCTGTCGATAGCAAACCCATGCCCAGTCTCGCCCCCATGCTAGAGACCGTGACGCCCGCTGTGGTATCGGTTGCCGTATCTGGCACTCAAGTATCAAAACAACAAATTCCCGATGCATTTCGTTATTTCTTTGGCCCAAATATGCCCCAAGAGCAAGTGCAAAAAAGACCCTTTAAAGGTCTAGGTTCAGGGGTGATTATTGATGCCGATAAAGGTTATGTGGTCACCAATAACCACGTCATTGATGGCGCTGACAATATCCTTGTGGGCCTGAGCGATGGCCGAGAAGTCGAAGCAAAATTAATTGGTACCGATCCCGAATCTGATATTGCCCTATTGCAAATCAAAGCCAAAAAACTCACCGCAGCGTCTTTTAGTGATTCCGATAAGCTCAGAGTTGGTGACTTTGCTGTCGCAATTGGTAACCCCTTTGGATTAGGACAAACCGTCACATCAGGCATTGTTAGTGCGCTCGGCCGCTCTGGCCTTGGCATTGAAATGCTAGAAAACTTCATTCAAACCGATGCCGCTATTAACAGTGGTAATTCAGGTGGAGCCTTAGTCAACCTCAATGGTAATTTGATTGGTATTAATACTGCTATTGTGGCGCCTGGAGGCGGTAATGTGGGGATTGGTTTTGCCATTCCATCTAACATGGTCAAAAGTCTAGTGAAACAAATTATTGATCATGGCGAGGTACGCCGCGGCGTTCTCGGTGTTGCAGGCCAAGATTTAACCAATGATTTAGCGAAAGCTTTTGGACTTAAAACACAACATGGCGGCTTTGTGAATGAAGTGATGCCAGACAGTGCTGCTGCGAAAGCGGGGATCAAAGTTGGTGATATTATCACCAGCGTGAATGGTAAGAAAATAAAAAGCTTCCAAGAACTTCGCGCTAAAATTGCCACTTTAGGTGCAGGAACCAAGGTCACTTTAGGACTCATTCGTAACGAGAAAAATCTAACGGTGACTGCCACCTTAGGTGAATCTGTACAGTCAGAAGAAATGGCCTCAGGGTCTGTCCACCCAATGCTTACTGGCGCAACACTGGAAAACAGTAAAACAGGTATCGAAATAACCGATGTCGCTTCTGGCTCTCCAGCGGCGCAAAGTGGACTGGTCAAAGGGGATGTGATCACAGCAGTGAATCGTACGCCTGTCAAAGATCTTAAATCCCTTAAAGCACAACTAAAAGATCGCAAAGGCACTGTTGCATTAAAAATCTTAAGAGGAAAAACTAACCTTTATCTGATTTTACGTTAACAGGAAATCAAAAATGACCGATGGGCAAATACTTCAGTATTTGCCCATTTATCTTAGGTGTTTCTAATATAATATAAGCAAATTTGTTGACGAACAAATGTCTTAAACATGTTAACCTTAGCCATCTTTTCACTCATTTTGTTTGTCATGGCCATTAAAAACAGCATCATTTACCTTTCTAAAGCCGTTATTTTCGGTTTCATTATTGCTGCTATCTTTTTATTCATTGTCCCCATTGTCACAGATGAGGGCAGCGGCCATAACTTTTTTAGCAGTGAAGTCACTGAAGGCCATGAAATGTCGTTTGCTGCTGCGGTCAGACGAGCAGCCCCAGCGGTTGTCAATATTTATACCTTAACGGTTGATAAAGATAATCCACTTAAACCGGGATCATTACAAGGCTTAGGTGCCGGTGTGATCATGAGTAAAGAAGGCTATATTCTCACCAATTACCATGTCATCAAAAAAGCCGATGAAATTGTTGTCGCGCTTCAAGATGGTCGCCAATTTATTTCTGAAACGGTCGGCTCAGATCCTGAAACCGATTTATCGGTATTAAAAATCGAAGGTGATAATTTACCCATTGCACCGCTCAATTTAAATCAACCTGCCCAAGTGGGTGATGTGGTACTGGCCATTGGTAACCCGTATAACTTGGGGCAAACCATTACCCAAGGCATCATTAGTGCAACAGGGCGCAATGGGCTCAGTTCAGGCTATTTAGACTTCCTTCAAACCGATGCTGCCATTAATGCTGGAAACTCAGGTGGAGCTTTAATCAATACTCAAGGTCGACTCATTGGGATTAATACCGCAGCCTTTCAAGTGGGCGGCGAAGGGGGAGGACACGGCATTAATTTCGCCATTCCCATCAAATTAGCACACAGTATTATGGGAAAACTCATAAAAAGTGGTCGAGTTATTCGAGGCGCTTTGGGAATAAGTGGCGAAGCTGTTGGGCCAGTCATGAGTCAACTATTGAATAAACCAAATTTAACCGGGGTAGTGATAACGGGTATCGACACCAATGGTCCCGCCGCAAAAGCAGGATTGCAACCGAGAGATGTGATCACTCGCTTTAAAGGTGAAAATATCCCTGGCGTAGAGATGCTCATGGACAGAGTGGCTGAAACCCCACCAGGGCAAACGGTCACAATGACCATCATCAGAGACGGCAAACAATTTGACGTTCCTGTCGTTATAGGGCAAAAACCAATAAGCTATAACTGATAAACTCAATCACGCCAGCCACTTTGACTGGCGTATTCACTTCAAAAAAGATCAGAATGGATTGTCTTCAACCCTTGTATTACCTGTCTTTTAACTGATTGATTAATTGTCAGTTTTTGTTTATAACTGGGCAATGAATTAAATGCGATTAATGCTTCATTATACACTTGGGACGCTAACGCTTTATTTCCTGTTAACAATAATAATTGCGCTTTTTTAACTTTCCATTGAGGACTCATCAATAAATTTGATGGTAAACGCTCAAGTGCTTTTAGCGCTTTAAAATATTGCTGATTTTTATCGTAAACGTTGACCAGCAAAGATAAATAGCTAGCAATAGGTCCATGTTGAATAATACCAGCTTCAAGACCCATCACAATCTCAGTTAATAGCACACTTGAATATGGCAAAGTTTCCATTTTCATCAGAGCTTGAGCACGTTGATGATACATCGCAGGCGAAGCATTAGCATCTTTAGATATGGCTTGACTCCAAGCATTAACACTTAACCTAAAATGCTTTTGCTTAGCATGTAATTTTGCCAGTCCAACATAACCTTTAACCGCATCCGTTAAAGCCACATATCGCGTTAACTGGGCTAATGCTAGCGAATATTGTTCTTGCTCTAAATAGAGCAATCCCAACCAATAGTCAGTCGCAGGCCAATCAGGTTTAAGTTTTGCTGCACGCTGATAGTCCTCAAACGCCAAGTGCATATTATGCCGCTCTTGATAAAGTCGCCCTCTTGCAATATATAAGCTGGCATCATTAGGATGATGTGCCAATTCATGTTGCAACTGCTCTAATCGACTACTGGATGTGCCATGAGCCAATAATGCGCTACAGTACAAAAAAACCAGTCCACAACTCGCCAACAACATTAACCTTCTTAAATCTTTACCCATGACGCCTCCGTGCAAAGCTGATGTGATATTCATTATTAGTAATGGTATTCAATAATCAATTTTGGTCTTTGAGCCCAATTAGTGTATTCGCTTGAACGAATATCGATACCATTGTTGCTTCCTGCACTTTCAATCATGATGCCATTATTAGGGCGATTACCTTGTACCCAAGCTTGTACCAAAGCCACACCCTCCCCATTGAGTGGTATTTCATAGCTCTCTGTATTTGAAGGTATGAAACTGGCTAATAGATCGCCTCGATTGGTATTCGGAGACGTATTATTCCAAGTGGCCGCCTCTTCAGACCACACTTGATCCATTCCACTTAATTGGTATGCACCACTGCTACGATTAAACACATCCAAAATCACCGATACGCCAGTGACCACCGCCGTATTTGGGATCGATGACACATTCCACTGCAATAATGTAACCAGCTCATCATTACTGCCATCATCACCATCTGCAAGAATTTCATCATCATTACCCCAGCCTTCATTAGGACGACCAGACGCAACATAGGTATCTTGTGTTCCACTATAACCTGATAAGCCATCTTGTAATTCCGCAACCATACTCCCTGAGCCTTCCACTATGACATCTTTAGCGATACTGTTTGAGGCACCTTTATCGTCAAACACCGTTAATGCCACAGTATAAACTTGTGGACTAATATATTGATGAGAAGGTGTTTGGATATAGGCAGATTGGCCATCACCGAAATCCCACTGCCAAGACGCAATAGTGCCATCACTGTCAGAAGAAGCATCAATAAAATTGACTTCTAATTGATTTATTTGATAGTTAAAATCAGCAAGTGGAGCTTGATTATCTGTTTCACTTTCAATATAATTGATGATTAGCATCGGTCGACTTGACTGAGTTGAATATTCACTTGAACGTAAGTCTATGCCATCAATACTGCCGCCACTTTTTAGCATCACTCCTTGATTAACGACTTCACCATCAAGCCAGTCTTGAACCAAATCAATGCCTGCTTGATTAAAATTCAATACTAACTCACCTTCTGGCGCATCAGAGAAACTAGCGACATTCGCTCCCATATTCTCATTAGGTTTCCCATTATCCCAAGTCACATTCGTCTGTTGCCAGTCTTGTTTCATTTGCCAAACATCATAATGACCACCGGAGGTATTAAATAAATTCAGAACAAGCTGCACTTCAGTCACCACTGCGTTATGAGGCAAACTGCTGAGATCCCATTTTAATAAGCTAATAAGCTCTCCGTTCAAGCCATCACTGCCGTCAGCAAGTAACATGGATTCTGAGCCAAAATTATCACCACTGACACCTGAGCCTATATAAGCGTCCTGAACGCCCTCATAACCGTCTAACCCTTGTTGCAAAGTGATTTGTTGTAGCCTATTTCTGATGAAGTTTTGCTGGGTATTCACCCCAATCTCATTACCATTCATATCACTAACATTATTGATGGTGAGCTGATAAAGGGTGTCATAACTTAATGCCGATGTGGTTAATATCACGCTGTTTTTGGCAACTTGCCTTTGAGCATTTGTAATTGTTACATTGTTATCAATATCATAGTTTTCAATATTTTCAGCACCTTGCTGCGCAACTTGTTCACTGAATATGACTTCGACACTGTGCTCGTCGACCCCCTCCGCCGATGTGACCGTTGGGGCAGTAATATCGGCTCCTTTTCTCAATGTATAATAATCAGTCACGCTGCCACTGTTATTTAAATAACGAGCCGTTAATTCATCCCCTTTGACATCTAACACCACAGAGCCTAATTGGTTCAATGAGGTAAACATAGCCGGATGATCTAAATCCCCACCAGAAATTTTTCCTGAGCTTCCTGCCACTGTATATACCGCACCTAAGTTTGCCCCATCTTGAATTTTTTCATAGGCACCATCGCCATCACTTCGACCACTGCCAGCATTAATTTGATGACTGGCATTAAAACTGGCAGAATCACCATAATGTCCATCAATTAAATACGAACGTTCATAGGAATGACTGTGACCACTAAACACAAGATCCACACCATAACTCTCTAAAATAGGCAAAGCCTTTTCTCGCATATCAATCAGCCTAGACTCATTATCGGAATCATGAGAGCCTTTGCTATAAGGTGGATGATGCCAAAAAGCAATCGTCCATTGTTGCGTATTCGCCGCGAGGTCATCTGCAAGCCAAGTCATCATCGCGCCATTTACGCTGCGATCGGTTTCATAAGAATCCAAATTAATAAAATGAATATTACCGTAATCAAATGAATAATAAGCTTCTGTACCTGATGCGAGCCCACCAGCCTCACCTTGGCGAGGTAATGAAAAAATATCATAATAGGGACCAGATTCAGTATCAGAATCAGCTGAATAACCATCATGATTGCCTAATGTCGCCCATAATGTGGAACGCCTTAACAATTCAGGGTAAATGTCAAAAACCGCTTTTTGATATTCACTATCAGTACCACTGTTATAGGCATTATCACCTAGCATGATCCACAAGTCGGTATCATCACTGCCCTCAAAGTTTAAATAAGCATTGTAAACTGCCTTTGCATTCGCATTGGCGGTACCAGCATCACCAATCAACCAAACCCGTGTATCAATACTGTCCCCAATAGTCGGCGAAGTGATAAACCGATAACTACTCTCACCTCCCTCTAATGTTTCAGTTTCTGTGCCCACAGAATAATAAAACACACTCTTAGCGCTCAATCCTGTGACACGCACTACATGCTCTGTTCGATTTCCAGCGATTACAACTGATTGATCTAACTGCTCGACACTCGTGCCATACCGCACAACGGAGCTGGTCGATACGTCAGTACGCCAACGAACGGTTACACTATCTGAGTTAGCCATTTGCAAATAAGGTCCCCGCGTCACAGAAGCAGCGGCTGCCAATAGAGGGACGAAACAAAGTAAACATATCAACATCTGGTAAAAATAATAAACGCGGCGCATAAGGTTATCTTCCCTGTTGACTCTTCACTTAAGTAAAGAGTGATAGATGATTATTTGAACTTTGAGGCATTACGTTTTTCAGGCTCAACTAAATTACTTTATACTGATTAAGCAAGTTCGATTATACAAAGTCAGCTTGAAAAGACACTTGCTCAAATGGCTAGTTATTCATCACAAAAATAGAAGGGAGAAATGACAAAAAAATGAAGGGAAAATGATCAATCAATGAAACGGATGCGGGTAAGAGAAGTCCTCCTACCCTTGATTTATACCCAATTGATTAAATCATTGCGATTAAACTCTACAATGTCGCCAGTTTGTCAACGATCACCCCCACCCCAGTGCGAATGGGATCCACACAAGGTAACCCTACTTCTAAACCAATGCTGGTAATGAGCTCTTGGGCTTGCCCCTCTGTCATTTTCGATGTATTGACGCAAACACCAACACATTGCACATTTGGGTTAGTCAAACGCGCCGCGCGTAGAGCGGTATCAATAGCATCTTGCAGTGGTGGAATAGGATAGTTTTCTAAATCAACAATATGCTTTCTGAGCGGATCGTGACAAAGTACGATAGCATCAGGTTGACTCCCATGGAGTAGACCTAAACTGACGCCAGCATAAGAGGGATTATGTAAAGACCCTTGTCCTTCTATTAAATCCCAATGTTGCTCATGATTATCAGGTGATAAGGATTCAGCTGCACCAGAAATAAAATCAGATATCACCGCATCCACAGCAGCCCCTTTACCCGCAATAAAAATGCCTGTTTGCCCTGTGGCTCTAAATGTTGCATCCATGCCTCGCTTATGCATTTCTTGCTCTATGGCTAAGGTGGTAAACATTTTACCCACATTGCAATCAGTTCCCACCGCGAGTAAACGCTTGCCGCTTCGTTTATCCCCATCTCCGACTGCAAACGTTTCCTTTGGATGACGAATATCCCAAATTTGCCGACCGTGAATATTGGCTGCCGTCTGCAACATATCAATATCTGCAATTTTAGTATGTAAACCTGCAGCAATATCCATTCCCGCTTCTAACGCAGCTTTTAGATGAGGTAACCAACTTTCCTTCAATAGGCCACCATGGGGGGCCACACCAATGACTAAGGTCTTAGCGCCACGCTCCGCCGCTTCTTGCATAGACACTTCGGGTAAGCCTAAGTCTACTTGGCAACCCTCAAGTCTAAATTGAGCAACACAATCTTGCCCACGCCAATGACAAATACCTTGCGCTGTTTTTGCGAACTCACTGTCACCTAAAAAAAGTAAATAAGGTTTCTTAATATTCATACTGCTGTCCTCAAATGCTAAGCCATATAGTGATTAACGAGATTAACCCCATAACCCTTGCTGACTGGGATACACTAAACCTTCGGCATATTTCAATGCATTGTCACGATCTCGTCCCATGAGTAACGGGCCATCAAGATCAACATATTTAGTCTGCTGAGCAATAAGTAAGCCCGGTGCCATCGCAAGTGATGTGCCCACCATGCAACCCACCATGACTTCAAAATTCATTTGTTTTGCTTTTTGCAATAACTGCATCGCTTCGGTGATCCCTCCGGTTTTATCCAGCTTGATGTTCACCATGTCATATTTACCCACTAACGCATCAAGATCACGGCTTGTATGGCATGACTCATCCGCACATATCATCATCGGATGTTCAATGCTTGATAAAATATCATCCTGACCAGCTGGTAAAGGCTGCTCAACCATTTCAACATTATGTTGATGCATGACATCAAGAAACTGCTCCAAATCACTTTGGTTCCACGCTTCATTAGCATCAATAATTAACCGTTGATCCGGTAGCGCATCTCGAATAGCCGCTATTCTTTCAATATCCCCTGTACCGCCAAACTTTAATTTAAGTACGGCATGACCTTGTACCTTTTTAGCCGCAAACGCCATGTCTTGAGGTCTATCTAAGCTAATGGTAAAAACCGTATCAACTGGTTTCAGTGCTTGCATACCTAGCTGTTGCCAAACAGGCTTATTTTGTTGCTTACTGAGTAGATCCCATAAAGCACAATCAATAGCATTTCGCGCCGCACCGGGTCTTAACAAGGTTTGCAAGCTTTGGGGAGTCAATATCAATGTAGGATCATCTTGAAGCCTTTTTTGCAATGTCCCAAATTGTGCCATCACAGACTGAACAGACTCACCATAACGTGCTGTTGGAGAGGACTCTCCAAAGCCTGTGAACTGCCCATCAGTCGCTTCAACAACTAAAACTTCCTGACAACTCGTGCTTTCTCGAGAGATAACAAATGGCGTATCTAACGCCCATTTTTCAGAATACATTTGTAATTGCACAATCATATTTCCTTTTAGTCAACACCCAAAGGGGCGAATACAGCTACAGATATTAGCAAGAGAACAAGTAATGAAATCCACAAACTGATACTTATATTCTAGGTTTTCCCGCACATTTTTGTAAAAATAAAGCGGATTTCCCTTGCTTTAAGTGATAAAAGTCAATAGAACAAATCATTAGAAGATAAAACAAAGAGCGCATATTGCCTTATGGCCAAGAAAACTGAACTAGATAGATACGATCTGAAAATATTATCAGAATTAAAACAAGAAGGCAGGATGACGAAAGTCAAGCTAGCCGATGCGGTTGGCTTATCTGACACTCCTTGCTCTCAAAGACAAAAAAAATTAGAAGATAAAGGGTTTATTAAATCTTATCACGCTCAAATCGACTACGACCGCTTAGCAGACATTAACTACTTTATTGTTGAATTTGCCTTTATTGATTTTTTCCCCACTGAAAGAACCCGCTTTTTAAATACTATACTCAGTATGCCTGAAGTCATTGAAATTAAAGCTGTACTCGGTGAGGTCGATTACTTTCTCACCTTTGCAGCAAAGTCTGTGCAACATTACCAATCACTCATAGAAGCACTACAAGCCAAACAGTTTATCTTTGAATACACTAGCCATGCGGTTAGCAAAACAGTTAAAAATGAGTTTGATGTCAAATTACTTGACTTGCTTTCGGTCTTAAAAACGGACTAAAGGTATATGCTAACTATCTGACTTATCAAGGATCTCGTCACAACTCATCATACAAAAACCGGTCTCTGTTGGCTGACAACCCAATTTGTATTTCTTAAGGTTTAGATCTTTACTTGAGACTAGGTAGATAATAAAAAGACCAAGCGCAATGGACAGCCATTCCCCAATATTGCCCCAAAATGCCTCAAAGGCGCAGCAACACGAACGCGAAAACTTGCTAGAACAGCAAAGAAAACGCTATCAGTGGAATACGCATTCCGCCAATTTAATGGGTGTACCACTGGTGAGCCAGCTTAATGATGAAGAACTCCCAACCCTAGAATGGAAAAGTCTGATCTGTATTACTTTATCAGAAGTCATGACCAATTTTTTAGCCGTAATGGATGACTTTAAACTCAGGCGTCAGTCTGACGTCGATTTTACCCCATTAAAAAAAAGCCATCAGAGAATACTGCCCATTGTCGAGCATTTAAAACTCCACCAAGCACCTCACCATCATTCACTGTGGCATACTTTCATGCATTTAATACATCATACTGAATTTGATAGAAAAAATTTGATGGATGAAGTTGAAAGTATTGCTTGGCCAGAAATACAAAAGACGATTAAACACATTAATCAGGTTTTACATCAATTGGAAAAAGCCAACACACAATCAGGGCTCTCCACCGACAGCTACCAAGCACTATTTAAAACCTTAAAATTACCTCGTATTGCAAGTAAAATAAAAGAAGATCATAGCTTTGCCAATCTTAGACTCGCCGGCCCCAATCCTATGTTACTTAAAAATGTGACGCAATTCCCTCCACATTTTCCACTCACCAATGACATGATTAAACATTTGTTTATTGGCAATGATAATCTTGAAAAAGCACTGCAAGAGCAACGTATTTTTATTTGTGACTACAAACCACTCTCCATCCTCTCGGAGCAAACTGGCATTTTTCAAGATCGCAAAAAAAACCTCAATGTCCCTATTGCCGCCTTCATGTTAAACGCCAACAAGCATCATTTTTTGCCCATTGCGATTCAACTCTCACAAAATCCTGCAACCAGCCCACTCTTTATCCCTCCCAGCCATAATGAAACCGATTACACTTGGCAATATGCCAAAAACAGCGTGAATTACGCAGATGCTAACTATCATGAACTCATCGTTCATTTAGGACGCACACACCTTATTGCAGAAGCTTTTGCCATTGCCACCCACAGACAATTGCCTTGTACTCACCCTATTAATCGCTTGTTGCTCCCTCATTTTGAAGGCACCTTATTCATTAATTCAGGACTCGAATCAGATTTAATCGCTGCCCATGGACCCATTGCGAATATTTTTGCAGGACAAATCACGGCCTCACAACAAGCCGCCGTTAAAAGCCGATTATCTTTTGATTTTTCAGGATCGTATTTACCCACAGAATTAAGCCGCCGTGGCGTCTTTGATCCTCAAATCTTACCTTATTTCCCCTATCGTGATGATGGACTCAAAATTTGGCATGCTATTGCGCAATGGAGTGAAAATTATGTTTACCTTTATTATGAGAGTGACAGCCAAGTCATTAGCGATCCTGAAATACAAGCTTGGCACAGTGAAGTGCGTTCATTAGGCAAAATTCACAACATTCCCACACTAACAAGTCGGCATATCCTTGCAGAAGTTCTCACCATGATTATTTTTACCACTAGCGCTCAACATGCTGCAATTAACTTCCCTCAGCGTAATTTAATGTCATTTTCACCGATAATGACAGGGGCATTATGGGATAAACGCCCTATTTCAAGCCAGGATGAAACTGCTTGGTTAAAAACCTTGCCTCCTATTGTTATCGCGCTTGAGCAACAAATGATGTTAACCCTATTAGGCTCGATTCATTATCGAAAACTAGGTGAATATAAAGATAATCATTTTCCTTATAAACCTTGGTTTAAAGATAAAAAAGTCACTGAAACGAATGGACCTTTGGTTCAGTTCCAAAATCAATTACTGCGCATTGAAAACGACATCAACACAGCGATTATCACTCGCCAATCATATTATCCAGACTGCGATCCCTATGACTACTTATTGCCCAGTAAAATTCCTTGTAGCATCAACATATAACACCGCCAAACAAAGCCATTATAAAACAATGCATTACACTTCACACATCATTAATATGTGTTATTTATCATCACTTGCAATTTAAATTGCACACAATCTAGTTGCAAATCTTTACTAGCAAGACTATAGTGAATACAACATACATTGTGCACAACTTAAATATTAGTTCAAATTGTTGAGCACACTAAAAATTGATAACAATGAAGGCCCCCTATTATTATGAAAACCTTATACCAAACTAGCGCAACCGCATCAGCAGGCCGTAATGGCGAAGTCAATACCAATGATGGCCAGCTCTCTTTATCGTTAAGCTACCCTAAAGAAATGGGCGGATCAGGAGCCGGAAATAATCCAGAGCAACTATTCGCTGCGGGCTACGCCGCCTGTTTTTCAAATGCGATTTTACATGTGGCCAAAGAAGCTAAAGTCTCATTAACCACCGCGCCGGTTACGGCTGATGTTGGCATTGGTGCCCGTGATAGCGGTGGATTTGCGTTAACGGCAAGCCTAGCGGCCACACTCGACTTACCTCAAGCACAAGCAATAGAGCTAGTTAAAACCGCTCACCAAATCTGCCCCTATTCCAATGCCACACGCAACAACATCGATGTGGGGTTAACGGTTAACGGTGAAGCGGTTTAACCTTTCGCTCACGCTTACTGGTCAATACAGCGCTATTTTATGGCGCTGTATTTATAATAAAATACGCCCATCGAATAAAATAAGTCCATTCTTATAAACGTCATCGAAAAGTCTTAATGAAAAATCATTCAAGCGTCGCTATGATGTCAGTCAGCTTCTTTTCATCTTAGGGTTAATCATGACCACTCCCGACATTCACGCCGTTATTTTTGACATGGACGGTGTATTAATCGACTCTGAACCATTATGGCAACAAGCGGAATTTGAGACGATGACAGCACTGGGTTTACCCATTCATTATGACGATACCTTACAAACCACAGGGCTGAGAATCGATCAAGTCGTCGAATATTGGTATAAACGCTACCCTTGGGCTGATTATCAAGAAAAAGAGAAAAGAAAGCATAGAGGAGAAAACAGCAATCAAGCCGTTGCTCAGCGCATTGTCAATCAAGTCATTGCCGCCATCGCCCATGATGCCAAGCCCATGGCAGGCGTCATTGCCGCACTGGATTACTGCAAAACACAAGGCTTAAACATTGGCCTTGCCACCTCATCGACATCATCAATGATTGACGCTGTGCTCAATAAACTGAATATCAAGCACTATTTTGAAGCCACAAAGTCCGCAGAGCACCTTGCTCATGGTAAGCCGCATCCCGAAGTCTATCTTAACTGTGCTGATGCATTAGGCGTGTCGCCCCATCATTGCTTGGCCATCGAAGACTCCTTCAACGGCCTCATTGCCGCCCGCGCCGCCAATATGCAAACCATCGCCATTCCCGCCCTTGATCAACAACACCTTTCCAAATGGCAAGTCGCCCACCAGCAGCTCGCCAATTTGCATGAGTTAGCGGATTATCTAAGGAAAAAGAATAGAAAAGAGTAGAGAAAAGTAGAAAAGAGTAAAAAAGCGTTAGCGGCAAGAAGCAAAGGAACAGAGTGGAAAGCGGGAAAGGGGAATAAAAATTGAAGATTAAGCGGGTACATTCCCTTGAATGTACTCGCTTCATTGTGAACACTAAGCCATGTTAATCTTTATTGTGTTTTTCTGCCTGCATACATGATTTGCACTTATTAGTGAAAAAAGTAGCATAGGTCGTTTTACTTCGGCTATCGCCTATCACTTGTTTACACTTGATGCATTTAACCAGCACCATCCGCATTATGGAAAGAGCAAGAAAAGCCACAATCATAACGGGGATCATCACTGGGTTTTTCCCCGCACCAATAGCACACAAACTTAATACGACTATAAACATTAGATGTGCAAAACGATAAGTCATTTTTACTGTACCACTACATACAAACCCTTCCATTTATCAGTATATGTAGTGGAATTAATTGTGCTCGTTCCTCCACAATCAAATGAATAATCGTTAGAATTTATATTCAATTTTTCAAGGATAAAAGAACTAATAAAGACACCCATAATTAATTTTTGACACCATAACCCAAAATCTACACGCCAAAAATCTGCTATTCGATCTCTATCATCAATATAAAGGTTAATTTAACATTAAAACTGTCAGTAACCATATAAAATAAATGGCAATATATGAATGATAAGCAAAATAAATAACTGAACCATGTTCAGCGTTATAAAAAATAGCTAAGGAATGAATGGCTGAAACTGAATCTTTGTGAATTAACACTTAATAGGTATTAACCGCGCTTAGCATCAAGATACTACCCTCTAAAATGAATAGGATTATCTCTTCGAAAGTTTAACAGTGATACATAAATTTTTAAGCCGGATCATAATAACCAAAATGCTGCTGTAAAGTCGTTACACCATAGTAATCAGCTCGATATCTTTTGATTGTTGATTGTTGATTGTTGATTGTTGATTGTTGATTGTTGATTGTTGATTTACATCTAGTCTAAGGTGTATATTGCTCTAAAATACATTTTTTTAATTGCTCAAACAGCCATTGATGACCCAAGGCATGACAATGTAATCCATCAGAGCTTAATAATTCCTTTAAAGGAACATTGGCACACAATGTAAAATAATCCAACAACATCGCATTTTTCTTTGCACAAACTTCTCTGATCCCTTGAGTATAATATTGTGCATCTGAATGTAAGTAATAACTATTTGATTGGCCAAAAGGCGTTGTTTTTTCTTCAATAAATGGAACGCCTGTTAACATTAATACAGGTGAAAAGGATTGTGCAGTATCAATCAGCTTTTCCATTGAGTATACAAAGTCATCAATAGAAATGACATTCTTTGCATTAACACTTCCTTCACGACGTATATCATTAAACCCTGGATATAAAACCATTAACTCAGGTCGTCTTGGCGCAGATTCAGTCGCCACTCGATGAATTAAATCCTCTGTCCCTTCACCAAAAACACCTAATGAATAGACAAAATGTTTCGCATTTAAACTTTCATACCATAAACGTAGTCTATGAATAAAACCGCCGTATTCGTCATCGCCCCGACCATAAATAGAACTGGATCCCAATGCGACAATCCTTTTTGGTAACATATAGCCGCCTTTTTATATTTGGAACAAAAACCTTCCTTTCATTATCCCTATGACCAACAACTATTTTATGCACTATAAATCGCCCAATAACGATGCATAAAACTGGCTAATGCTGTGCTATCTGGGTAGTCAAACTCATACTTGTTATGAAAAAAAAGGGTTAAACTGGTACGTCCATCGGTGAGCACCACAGTATAACCATCACTATCAGGCTCAACGGTGAGGCCTTCATAAAGATAACGCCCATCTTGTTTCACGCCATCTCGAGTGATTTTATTTACGACAGCTAAGGCTTGATGTACATCGATTTCATTTTTCATATAGCGCTCCTCATTAGCTTAGAACAATAGAGAAAAGCAAAATTAACGATACCTTGCTAGTGTGCGCCTCCTTAACTAGAATGCAAGAAAAACAATTTTATTGGGTCATACTTCAAATATACTCAAAAAGCTATGCATTTACACAGACTCATTTCACTATAAGGCTTGGCTATGCAATCAATCATTGAGATCAGCTGGATTGAGCTCTCGCTATTCAGCTTTATTTTACTGATCCCTTTGGGCATTAATTACTTTCTTAAACTTGCTTTAGCACAAGAAATCATTATTTCATCCTTAAGAATGGCAATACAATTGGTCCTTGTTGGACTTTATTTGCAATATTTATTTATCCTTAACAGCTTATGGGTCAATTTACTCTGGCTATTATTAATGGCATTAATTGGCACCAGCTCTATCATAGGAAAAAGCCACCTTCCCAAAAAACCCCTTTTCTTACCGATCCTGACCGCACTATTGGTCGGGCTGCTCCCCTTATTACTGATTATACTCATCGGATTATTGTCACCCGCCCCGCTCTACAGTGCGCAATATTTAATTCCATTAGCAGGCATGCTACTGGGCAACAGTTTAAGCGGCAATATTGTGGCGCTACAACGGCTTTTTACCGCATTTAAAGACAGAGAAATGGAATATGAAGGGTTACTCGCATTAGGTGCAAGCCCAGCGCAAGCGGCCTTTCCTTTTATTCAAGGGGCGCTCAAACAATCGTTAGCCCCCAGTTTAGCCTCCATGAGTACCACAGGATTGGTCACCTTACCCGGCATGATGACTGGGCAAATTCTGGCTGGAGTCGATCCTATTATTGCCATTAAGTATCAACTGGTGATCTTAATGGCCATTTTTGTCATGATCATACTGTCTGTGACAACCGCATTACTGCTCACGACACGTAAACTGATTAATCACAGCGGCTTGGTGTTAGTCGCGTTGAAAAAAGAATAAATGCATCGCTCTAGTGGCACTACTCCCCTAACATTTCATGGTAGATCACCCTGACATTATGCACACTGGGCTCCACTTTCTCTGCCGGTAATAAGCCTGGTAACCTTTGTAAAGTCAGTCTATGGTTTTCATCCCTTAAAAAACAATATGCTTGAGTTAAATATTCAGCTTGATTAATACAAATCAAATCCAAATCGGCTAACACACTAAAAATGCGAATATTGTCTGACCAAGCAGCCAACTCTTTATGCTCGCTAGCATGCGCTAACACTAAGTATTGAGCAATAAATTCAATGTCTACCATGCCACCACAACTTTGCTTCAAATCAAAGGTATCAGGCTGCACTTTTAACAAATGATCGCACATCTTTTTACGCATAACTTTCACATCAGTCGCCAACTGTAGCTTATCTCTTTTCAAACGGATCACTTCACTGCGTATTTCACTGAATCGACTGAGTAAAGCATTATCGCCAAATAAGCACCTTGCTCTAACCAATGCTTGATGCTCCCAAGTATGCGCTTCGTGTTTTTGGTATTCACCAAAACTGTCGATTTCACTCACAAGTAGACCAGACGCACCAGAAGGTCTTAAGCGCATATCCACTTCATATAACTCACCCGATAACGTACGGGTTGAAAATAAATGCAAAATCCGCTGTGCTAATTTAAGATAAAAGCGCCCGACATCAATAGGCTTGTTCCCATCCGTTTGCGCTTGTCCTGGGCAGTTATGTAAAAATACCAAATCGAGATCGGAGCCATAACCAAGCTCAACGCCTCCCGCTTTACCGTAGCCGACAATCGCAAAACCCATTTCCCCTTGTGCTAAATGTGGAGGAGTACCATGACGCCCTTTTAACTCTCTCCATGCTTGAATTACCACTTGTTCAGTGATGGCCTCAGCTAATAAGGTTAAATGATCGCTCACTGCCATCACTGGGAGTATGCCTGTGACATCAGCCGCCGCCACTTTCAATTGTTGAGTGAGCTTAAACTGCCTTAACGCTTCCATTTGTTGCTCTAAATCATCTTCAGGCACCCTAAGTAAATATTGCCGTAATTCGCTAGCATAATCACTTAGAGACGTCGTATGGTATAGCTGAGCAGGATCAATTAACTCATCCAACAACATCGGGAAATGGGCCAATTGCTCGGTGATCCATGGGCTAGCACAACACAATCTCACTAATTGTTGACGAGCACCCAGATTTTCAAACAGCAGTTCTAAATAAGTGGTCCGTGTTAAAATTTTATCTAACACGCTTGATACTGCCGCTAATGCACTTGAAGGGCTGGGCTGAGTAAACAGTTCTGAAAACAACCTTGGCATTAACTTATCAAGGGTTTCACGGCCACGATGACCAATAGTACGATTAGCAATATTATCTCGCCACTGCTCTAATATTGGCCAAAATTGCCCATCATTAATATATTGCTCATCAAACAAGGCTTGCATGTCTTCTTCGGTCTGGGTATGCCAAAGCTGATGGGTCCAGCTTTGATCTATTTCATCTTTATCTTCCCCGCCAATCGTTTCAATGAAGTGCTCGTGTACCGTTTTCATCGCTGCATCAATTTGCGCTTTCAATTGCTCAGGCGTTTGAATGTTCATGCCATAGCATAAACGTTGCCAATTTAGCTCATCTTCTGGCAAAGTTTGAGTTTGCTCATCATTAATCGCCTGTAATAGATTCTCTACTCGACGCAAAAACACATAACTTTTTTTAAGTTCATCAACAGCTAAGTATTCTAATACACCTAGCTGATATAAATTTTCAATGGCTGCAAAAAGGCTTTGCTGCCTTAAACTAGGCTCACGTCCACCACGGATTAATTGAAAGCTTTGTACGACGAATTCAACTTCTCGAATGCCACCAGCTCCTAATTTTATATTGTTAACCAGTGAACGACGGCGCACTTCTTGAGTGATCAGCTGCTTCATTCTGCGCAGCGCGTCAATGGCAGAAAAATCAATATAACGCCGATAAACAAAAGGCCTTAGCATATTTTTTAATACACGGGTATGCTCATTTTCTTCCCCAAGCGGGCGTGCTTTGACCATGGCATAGCGCTCCCAATCACGGCCTTGCTCTTGATAATAATCCTCAAGACCTGAAAAGCTCACCACTAAGGGGCCACTCTCTCCGTAAGGCCTTAGTCGTAAATCAACACGATAAACAAAACCATCGCTAGTCACTTGATGCAGGGCTTTAATGAGCCTTTGCCCTAAACGAATGAAAAATTCCTGATTTTCAAGAGATCTCCGTCCACCTTGAGTAGCACCATGTTCAGGAAAAGTAAAAATCAAATCAATATCAGAGGAGAAATTAAGCTCTTTTCCGCCTAACTTTCCCATGCCTAGAATCAACAAAGATTGCGGCTGTCCCTCGATATCACAGGGAATACCATATTGCTGACACATTTTTTGATGAAGCCAATCTCTTGCTGTAACAACTAACACCTCTGCCAGCATCGATAAGTCCAGTAACGCTTCTTCTAACGCACAATATCCTAAGAAATCTCGCCAAGCGATACACAACATTTTCTTGTTTCTGTAACGCCTTAAAATCCGTTTCAATACTTCTTCATCTTCTACATTTTGCAATAATACTTGCAACTCATTTGCAAACTTATCTCTATTTAAAGTATGCAATTGATCATTCAATAAATCGGCTATCCAATCAGGATGGCGACATATTTGTTCTGCAATAAAATCACTCAATCCCATCACGCGATGCAGCTCTTCTCGCTCAGCATCATTTAATGCGGCAACAACATTTGGCCAACACGACGATAATCGCTGCCAAGCTTCATCAGCGGTTTGTAAAAGAAGTTGAGAGAACAACTTGTTACCTGGTTCAAGCGTGGTCATAATACCCCTAGGGCCTGTTTATATTTCGTGATTAAATTATGTTCAGATAAACGTGTTTTAATCGCGGCGAGAGGTGTGATGCCTAGTCATTCTAAGTGAATGCCTCTCAACAAAGAGTAAAACACGTTTAGCCGAATCTTACGGACAGCGCTTGTCGCTCCTTTTACGGCATTATCGCTTATTTATGGAGAATAACGACACCACAGAAGCTCTGCCTTGTATAAAGAAGCGACAAACTGCAGCAGAAATATTCACCAAAGATACACAGGCCCTAGTACTGTAGACTATCGACATAATATGTCATCAATGGTATAACTGTGCCTCAATCTAACGTGTTAACGACTCATTTTGCATAACTCACTGACTTTATCGTCGGTCATATTGGCATTAGCGTCTCACTCGATTGAATTTATGTTGCCATAGAAAAGAATAAACCAAAAGAGCTGGCCCTTTATTGAACACTTGTTATTCTTTGTACCACAATCATTTTGGCCTATTGTAATTTACATTCGGTATTTTGTATTAAAATACCCATAATCATTAATTTGGAGAAAGCATGGCAAGAATGCTGCTAGGTGTTCTCACCGTCATACTCGCGTTATCGCTAACAGGATGTGGTGATGAAAGACCGGAAAAAATAACCCAGTTTCAAACCTTAGCTCAACAGCGGCTTGATACTCTCGCAAGTATGCTCAATGATGGCCAAATTCGAAACGCCACATTATTGAACCAATATACCAATATATTAGCCAAACAAAAACCCGATCTCGCTCCTCTACTCGCTCAGCTTGCAACGGATGCAACACCTAATGGTCCTTTATTTACCTCACTCACTCGCCGTTTAGTGGCATCGAAAACGGCCGCTAACTATGTGGATTTGGATCAACAGCTTGCTGAAGTAAAAAATATTTATGAAGCGGCCGATCCTGCTCAATATAACGATATGCTCTCCGATCCAGTCAATGTTGTTGCCGATATGTCTAATGGGGAACTTGGACGGGTCAATTCCATTAGCCAAGCCGCATCAAAGTTAGCCAACAACGCCGATGGCAGTGACGGCAATCAATTAGTCGGTAATCCAAGTTATGGCAGCTGGCAAACAGGCTCCAATGGCATGTCGTTTTGGGCTTGGTATGGCATGTATTCCATGTTTTCTAATCTGACTCGCGGTCCGGTTTATTATGATCGTTGGTCAAGTGGCCGAAACTACAGTTATTACAATGATGTCGGTCGCTCTCGTTATACTTCCCCCAAGCAAGCAGCGGCACAAAATAGTACTTATGAGCGAACGAAGAAACAGTTTAATTCTCAAGGACGCAAGTTTGATAGTCCCTATGCCAAAACGCGAACAGGGGGCGCCAGTTTATCACGTCAAAGTACAAGCAGCCCCAAAGCCAGCTCGGTCGGCACTAAAAGCAGCTATTCCAAAACAAAAAGTAGCAGTAAGTTTAATTCAACTTATTCAAAAGACAGTAGCTTTCGTAACTCTAGTAGCCGTACAACCCGTAGTGTTCGTCGGGGCAAATAATTTAAGGAACTAATATGACATTTTTTCAAGACTACGGTTTAACACCAGAATTGGCCGTTATTTTAGCCATTGATTTAACCATTGCTGTCATACTACTGACCTTAATGCGTTATTTACAAGGCTGGAGTATCAATGTAAACAGTCACCATGAACTGGCAGAAAAAGATAATTTTGCCTTTGGGATCAGTACAGCTGGTGGCGTAATGGCATTAGGCATTGTACTGACTGGTGCCATAACGGGTGAAGCGGCTAGTTCTTATTTAATTGAAGCCATTGGCATGACAGCCTATGGGGTATTTGGACTTATTCTCATCAAATTGGGGCGATTGTTACATGATAAAATTGCACTGAATGAAATCAGTAAAAACTCGCTTATCATTAAGGGAAATGTCGCTGTCTCAATTGTTGATGCTAGCGCAGTCATCGCCACAGCTATCATTATTCGCTCTGTCCTTATGTGGGCGGAAGATTTAACCTTAGATACTTTTATTGCTATTTTTAGTGCCTTTATCATTTCCCAACTCATGTTGGTACTATTAACTCGCTGGCGTGAAAACCGTTACGCAAAACGAAATCAAAATGCATCAATGCAAGCAGCGCTTGAACAAGGCGAGATTGCCATTGCCGTTCGCCATGCAGGATATTTGTTAGCCATGGCATTTAGCTTCAGCGCGGCAAGTCATTTTATCGATTATGATCCCCAAGCCTACGTGAATAATTTATTAGGTTGGCTCATTTTCTCCGTCATCATGCTGGTTGCACTTTCGCTCTTGCTGGCACTGGTGAAAAAGTTGGTCCTCGCACGAATTAATCTCACCGATGAAGTTGAAAAACAAAAAAATATTGGTGTTGCAGCTGTCGAGATGGCAATCAGTGTTTCCATTGCCTTAATATTAATGGCATTAATGGCCTAAAACACCACCTGTGGGGCAGTATAAACTGCCCTTTTATTGATCTGTACAGCTTGAGTGAATCATCTTCCTTGACGATAATTGGATAAATTGATGTACGCCAATGTAAACACCCCACAGATAAAAAATCAAAAATTAGCTTGGTTCGATGATGTGTTGTTATTAGGCATCATGGCAGTTCTCGCCGCATGTGGCTTAATTTATGAATATCTACTCTCTCACTATGCTGGCAGGATCCTTGGCGCATTAGAAGCCGCCATTTATACCATGATAGGCCTAATGATAGTCTCCATGGGCATAGGTGCATTCGCCGCACGTAAAATTCGCTGCGCATTTACAGGCTTCGCTGTGTTAGAGCTCATTGTGGCGTTATGCGGCGCACTGGCCATTTTGATCACCGCATCAATTATTGGTTTTAGCCAACAACTGCCTCAGATCATTGCCCACACCTTAGGCTTGCCTGCCGATCAACTGCCAAACGGTGGCTTTATTGGTACTTTTCAAAACCTCAGCCAGTATTTACCTTATGTATGGGGCGTATTACTCGGCTTAATGATAGGCATGGAAATTCCACTTATTGCCCGCGTACGCCAAGCATTATCCGATGAGCACTTACTGCATAATGCAGGCACCATTTATGGCGCTGATTATATCGGGGCTGGTATTGGCGCAGCGATTTGGGTAGGTTTGATGCTCGCCATTGACATCCAACTGGCCGCAGCACTCACAGCCAGCTTTAATTTACTCGCCGGTTTTGTTTTTATCGCTCGATTTTGGCATAAAATTCAATATGCAAAAATATTGCTGGTGGGGCATATCCTCGCCAGTGGCCTACTCCTTATATTGGCTTTACATGGACCTCAATGGGAGCAGGACTTTAATAATTTACTTTATAAAGATAAAGTGATTTACTCAAAAGCCACTCGCTTTCAACAACTCACTTTCACTGAACGCCTAAGAGCCGCACCTCTTGCCCCTGTTTATTCCATGTATATTAATGGCAGATTACAATTTTCCAGTAGTGATGAGCATATTTACCATGCTTTTCTGGTCCACCCCACACTGGCAGCCAGCGCTCGTCACGATAATATTCTCATTATTGGTGGTGGAGATGGCTTAGGCTTACACCAAGTGCTCAAATGGCAACCTAAGCACGTAACATTAGTTGATCTCGATGAAGGGTTAATTGATATTTTTAAAGATCCAGCCACCAGTATCCCTTCTCGGCTTCAACAGGCATTGTTAACGTTAAACGGCAATGCCTTGAATGATCCAAGAGTCAATTTGGTTTTTGATGATGCTTATAATGCCGTCGATAAGCTACTGGCCAAAGGGAGTATGTTCGATGCCATTATTGTGGATCTTCCCGATCCCAGTCACCCTGACTTAAATAAGCTTTACTCTGATGTTTTTTATCGAAAACTAAAAGAATTATTAAGCAGAGATGGTGCTATCACAGTGCAATCAACCTCGCCCTATCATGCCGCGAATGCCTTTATTTCTGTTGGTAACACATTAGAAAGTGCGGGATTCACCGTTAAGCAATACCATCACAATGTGCCCAGTTTTGGCGAGTGGGGCTGGAGTATTGGCACGCTCATGGGCGCAAATGCTCAACAACGCTTACAAAAATTACAACAGCTGCCTGTTGACGACCCTTGGTTGACTCCAGCCCTTATCCACGGCGCTTTTGCTTTCCCGGCACAGTTTTATAAAAATAAAGATCACATAAAAGCGAATATGTTAGGCTCAATGCAGTTATATCAATACCACCAGCAGGCTTGGTTAAATGACCAAGGGGGATAACCTGAAAGGGTATAAAAAAGATCAGTTTAAGCTGGTTTAAGTATATTAACAGTGAGATAGTGCTTGACATATTATGTCACAGTGCTAATCTTTAATTAAGACATAATATGTCATAAGGACAAACATGAATATACACAATATCGCGGATCATCTCAATGCATTAGGTGATAGTAGCCATACGGGTCTGAAATTCGATTGTTACCCTATTGATGGCGAAGTGGATGTGTTGCAAGTCAACATAGTCAACCGCGAAGAGTTACCCATATTTGTATCGGTTACGGATAACCAAATTCTCTGCATTAGTTATTTATGGGGAGAAGATGAAGTCAAACCGGACACACGTTTAGCGATGTTTGAAACCATGTTGGAATTAAATATTCCCATGCCTTTGTCATCATTTGCAAAAGTTGATGATAAATATGTTGTTTATGGTGCACTTTCTGTGCAATCAAGCATGCAAGAAGTAGAACAAGAGTTATCAGTATTGTCTGATAACTGCCTAGAAGTCATCGACGAATTGGTCGACTATTTGAAATAAAGGAGCCTATTATGGGCATTTTAAATAAAATTCTTACTGCGTTTCGTGGCGGTGCCACTGAAGTCGGACAAAGTATCGTAGATGCAAACTCAACTCGTATTTTTGAACAAGAAATACGTGACGCAGAAAAGCATCTGACCAAAGCCAAACGCGATCTCACTGAAGTCATGGCCAAAGAAATGCAAGCTAGCCGTGAAGTTGATCGCTTAAAACGGTCTGTAGCCGAGCATGAAGGTTATGTCGCTCAAGCACTTGAAAAAGGAAATGAAAGCTTAGCATTAGAAGTTGCTGAAAAAATTGCTGGACTTGAACAAGAACTTGCAGAACAACAGTCTGCTAATGAAAGCTTCACTGCTCATGCGACTCGCTTGAAAGAGCTTGTCCGTAAGACAGAGCGTCAAGTCGCTGATTATCAACGTCAGTTAACGATGGTGAAAACCACTGAAAGCGTTCAAAAAGCCACGGCAACAATCACAGATTCTTTTGCAGGCAGCAACTCAAAATTATTAAATGCTAAAGATTCCTTAGAACGTATTAAGGCCCGTCAGCAAAGCTTTGATGATCGCTTACAAGCCGCTGAAACATTAGCAGAAGATAACAATGATAAAGCCTTAAATGATAAGTTAGCAGAAGCCGGAATTGGTGAACAAAAATCCAATGCAAATGCGGTACTCGATCGTATTAAAGCTCGTAAAGGCTAAAGGAGACAGACGTGGGATTTCTAAGTGGCCTCTTTGGCAAAAAAGAAGCACCTAAACGTCAACTCGATCATCCTAACAAGCTGAACAAGGGAGATATGATCTCCCTTGATGATAGCTTTGCTTTGCCCACTCAGCTTCGTGGGCAGCAGCTTAGGGTCGAGACAGTGAATACTTATGAATATGAACGCAAGCAATTTTCTGAGTGGGTTCTAAAAGGACACAGTAACGACGCGATTTTTCTATCATTAGATGAAGACGATGAAACTTATTTGTCTTTATCGGTAAAAGTGACTCGCGAGCAAGTTGAGCAATTATTTGATCTTGATGAATTTGCCAATATTTTTGAACATCCAGGTAAAGCGCAACTCACGACCTTATCCCCTCAGGGCGAATTAGCTATTCAACTTGATAATTGGTATGCAGATGCTTATCATCAGGTCTCTTTCTCGGATCTCGGTTATTTTCATAAGCTTGATTACCGTGGCCAAAAACCGCCACAAGACGAAGAAGGTGAACGAGGCGAAGCCTTTGAGTCTTATCAATTACTGAGTAATGATGAAACCAAAGCGATTGATATAGAAGTTTATGAAGGCGGTGTGACCGACGTCATGCTCACCCTTTATAGACCCTTATCGGATATTCGAGATTATTGGCCAGCTGAGCTATAACTTATTCTATCAAACCTGGTTGCTTAATTGACCGGGTTTGATGGTTTTATTGATACTAAAAGATGATAATGCCATGAGTAAACCTTCATTGCCGCCCCACTGGCAACAAAACCAAAAAGCAGCAAAAGCAACTCAAGTGGCTTTCGATCTCGATGAAAAATTCCAATACTCTATTCGCAAAGCCGCCCTTGATGCAGGCGTTAGCCCCTCAGATCAAATTAGAGATATTTTAGGCCTCAGTGTCACTAAACGACCTAAACGCCCCAGACTCACGGTTTCATTAAGCAGTGAAGATTATGCACTTCTTGCTGAAAAATACCAGCTTCCCATTGATGCTCAACTAGAAATAAAAAAACAAGTTCTCAACGACTTAGTTAAGTTTGTTGATGATGAATAACCCTGCATCTCTAAAAAATAAATAACCGCTTTCAAACGTTTTACATCCGTTAAGTTTGCAGCTTATACTGAAACCCTGCAAAATTTGAAATGGACTTGCTGCATGGATGAAACTGAACGCCGAGTACTGCACAAAACAGAAACGCTAACTCCAATGTTATTAGCAATGATGTTGTTATCATTACTTTCTGTTATTGTTGTTTTAACCTTGGCTTTTGCCAAACTCAATCCTGAAACTCGTTATCTTTTGTTTATTATTGATACCTCTATTTGCATTATTTTTTTAACGCACTTCTTTTATGGTTTTTTTAAATCATACAACAAAACAGATTACCTAAAACACCATTGGATCGATCTCGTTGCCAGTATTCCCGCAGTGGAAGCCTTTCGCTTTGCCAGACTTTTCCAGATCCTCAGAGTGATCCGCTTAATCCGTATGACTCGTTCCTTACTGGTTCCCCTTGTCACTCAACGTAACCAAACGACTCTAGCCGGTTTGTTGGTTGCCATGGTCACCATTTTAACCTTGTCTTCCGTCTTTATGTTGATAGTAGAAAATGGTGTACCAGGTGCCAATATCATTACTGCTGAGGATGCCATTTGGTGGGCCATTGTTACCATATCAACTGTCGGTTATGGTGATTATTATCCCATAACACCATTAGGGCATGTGATTGGCGCTCTCGTGATTATTTGTGGTGTGAGTTTTTTTGGTGTCATTTCTGGGTACATGGCATCCATACTCATCGCCCCAGGCGATCATGAGCAACTCGAAGCCTATGGCAATGAAATGCGGAATGATTTTGAAGATTACTGCTTAAGAGTTGAAGAAACACAAAATAAATTACTGGCTGAAATTAGTGCACTCAAAGACATTATTGAGCAACGAGATCCCAGCCAAAACCAATCCGATAAACTGCCTTAATTTTTTAATATATTATTTAATAATATCAGTTGGATATTACCATATTCAGAGTAAGAGAACAGAGACGCCATTTTAGTCTTTATAATAACGTTGTTCATCTCATTTGGCTGTTGCTCAACACCCTTTTTATCATCAAATGAGACTTGGTCAATCGCTTGTATTAACTGCTTGAACATCGCTTTGCCATTATCTGAAAGATCTTGGATATAAGAAAATACAATTTGTAGCAATTTTAAATGCTGTTGAAAATGATGATATCGATTCACAACATCAGTTATCTCTTCTTCACACAAAGCCTCTTCTAACGCCAACCAGTTCGCTAATCCGACCGTCAAGCATTCATGGACTCTCACTGGATGAGAAGCCAGATCTTGCTGATTAATCATGATGTTCACTTGCTTTTTAAAGTTCGCCAATTTTTCTATATCGCTCAATTGGTGGCGACTTTCAGGATGAATAATGCCAGCTTTCGCCGCTAAAGCATAACCTCGCTTTGCTTTACTGGATTGTCCAAATCGCATTGGGATCTTAGTCAGAAGGTATTCAGCTAGTGTCATTAAACTCTCACTACTACCTGATACCAACTCAAGTTCCAATTCACAAATCAACTCATTAAATGCATCGACATAGATAGATCCCACGTCTAAAGCCACCTCGATCAGACTGTTATTCCAGCGAATATGCCAGCACTGTCTTTGAAAATCAGTACTGAATAAACATTGTAGAGAATCATTTACACATTCAACTTCATTGCTATTTGGCCATATATGACTTGGAAAAAGAGCCAAATTAGGAAAATCTTGATCAATATTTATATTAAATTCGGGTCGATTATGTACCCCGCCGACAACCGTACCAGCCGTCTTAATTGTTTGTTCTCTTTTTAAACCAACCTGCCTTATTCTTAATCCCATATCCCAACGTCGCAATTGTAAGTCTGCCGTGTCGAAATATTGATTCTTCAATGTCACAAAAGGCTTAGCTTCACAGTGAGGTAGATGATTAAACAAGTCTATAATGTTTTTTTTGTTCTGCTGTTGAAACAGTAACTTTAATTCTATTTCCATTGCCATATCACTTTTCACACGCCTTATCATGAAATTTTAATCAAACTGTCATCAAGCATTCATTAGTGTAATATTTTTGTAATATTAACGCCGTAGGATGCGATTTACAGTTATGAAGTAACTCGTTAAAATAAAAACTGGTCCATTAATACAAAAACACAGTTTTAATACGTTGGCGCTTGAGTTAACATGCGCCCGCTTTTTCCAATAATGGAATAACCAAAAATAGGTAAACGGCAATGCCAGTCAACTCTATTTTAGGCGTGTTTGCAAAATCGCCCATAAAGCCTCTACAAGAGCATATCGACAAAGTATATGATTGTTCATCCCTACTTGTCCCATTTTTCGAAGCCACTATGTCAGGAAACTGGGATAGTGCCGTTAAGCTGCGTAAAAAAATTAGCCAGGCAGAAAGAGATGCTGACTCGCTTAAACGTGAGATCCGCTTGAAACTGCCCGGTGGTTTATTTATGCCAGTTGAACGCACTGATTTACTGGAGCTGCTTACCCAGCAAGATAAAATAGCGAATAAATCTAAAGATATCTCAGGCCGAGTCATTGGTCGCGAACTCCTTGTTCCTACTGAGATCCAAACTCCTTTCTTGACCTATCTTACTCGTTGCTTAGACGCAGTGAGTATGGCAAAAGAAGCCATTAACGAACTTGACGACTTACTCGAAACTGGTTTTCGAGGCCGTGAAGTGACTTTAGTTGAAAAAATGATCAGCAAACTTGATAGCATTGAAGAGGATACGGATAGTTTACAAATTAATATTCGTCGTCAACTTTTTGCAATTGAAAGTGAATTGAATCCTATTGATGTGATGTTTTTATATAAGATCATCGAATGGGTAGGTGATTTAGCCGATCTCGCAGAACGCGTTGGTTCTCGCTTAGAGCTTATGCTAGCTCGCGTCTAACAATAAGATTATTAAGGCAGTGACATGGTTGATGTATTAATCACCAATGGCCCGTGGCTAATTGCCATCGCGGCCACATTTGGGTTTTTAATGGCATGGGGTATTGGCGCAAATGACGTCGCCAATGCAATGGGGACTTCTGTAGGCTCTAAAGCAATTACCATTAAACAAGCGATTATTATCGCAATGATTTTTGAATTTGCTGGAGCTTATCTCGCTGGTGGTGAAGTCACCAGTACGATACGTAAAGGGATTATTGATTCAGCATATTTCATTAATGCTCCAGAATTACTTGTCTATGGGATGATAGCCTCCTTATTGGCTGCGGGAATTTGGTTAGTATTGGCTTCTGCGCTAGGCTGGCCTGTATCAACAACTCACTCGATTATTGGTGCCATTATCGGTTTTGCCGCCGTTGGCGTTAGCCCTGACGCTGTAGAATGGGGCAAAGTGGGGGGAATTGTTGGCTCTTGGATTGTCACTCCAGCTATTTCAGGTTTTATTGCCTTTGCTATTTTTCAAAGTGTTCAAAAGCTCATTTTCAATACCGACGATCCATTAAGTAACGCTAAACGCTATGTGCCTTATTACATGGGCTTAGCGGCTTTTGTTATGTCTTTGGTAACCATCAAAAAAGGCTTAAAGCATTTAGGCTTAGACTTTACGAATGGCGAAGCCTATGCCATGGCTGTAGGCTTATCTGCATTGGTTGTTATCGGTGGTATGATTGCCGTTAAACGCCTAAAAATGGATGTGAAAGCCGATCGTCAAACGCAATTTGGGAATGTTGAAAAAGTATTCGCAATCTTAATGGTTGTTACCGCTTGTTGTATGGCTTTTGCACATGGTTCAAATGATGTCGCTAATGCCATTGGTCCACTAGCAGCGGTTGTCTCTGTTGTTCAAAGTGGCGGCGAAATTGGTAGTAAATCGCCGCTTGTGTGGTGGATTTTACCGCTTGGTGGTGTGGGGATCGTCATGGGTCTCGCCATTTTTGGTAAACGTGTGATGAAAACCATTGGTACAAACATTACCCACTTAACACCAAGCCGTGGATTCGCAGCTGAGCTTGCTGCCGCTTCAACCGTTGTTATTGCTTCAGGTACTGGCTTACCTATTTCAACCACACAAACGCTGGTTGGTGCGGTATTAGGTGTCGGTATGGCCCGTGGTATCGCAGCAATCAATATTGGTGTCGTCCGTAATATCGTCGTATCTTGGGTGATCACCTTACCTGCAGGTGCTGGTCTATCAATTATTTTCTTCTTTACCATCAAAGGCGTTTTTAGTTAAGTCTTGAGATAACTAGATAACATCATTGAAATACCTTAGATGCATAGAAGCCTGCTTAGTTAGCAGGCTTCTTTTTTCACACAAACAATTACCAGTATCACTTGCAAACAGCCCACTAAATCCCTAGCATGTCCTCATATATTTAATTGAAGAGAATTCTGAAGTGTTAAGACTCCTGACTTTAGTGGGGTTAATGTTACTCTCCCCAAACCTACTGGCGGCCAATCAAACTCGCTATATCTCTGATGATGTTTATCTTTACCTGCTAGGCGGACCCGGAACACAATATCGCATACTTGGCAGTGTTGAAGCTGGTCAAAGTGTCACTTTTCTATCCGAAACACAAGGTGACTACAGTAAAATTATTGATCCTAAAGGCCGTGAAGGTTGGGTTGAAACCAAATTACTGACAAAAGATGAAAGTTTACGCTTTAAATATCCTAAACTTCAAAAAGAGTTGGAAGAAACAAAAGTTAAACTTGATCAATCATTAAGTTCTAATGACAGCAATACTCAAGAATTAAGTGATGCTAAAGCTCAAATTACTAAATTAAAAGGTATTCTTGAGACAACAACCAATCAGAGAGATGAAGCTAACGCCAAACTTGATCATATTCAAGCAAACGAGCGCTTTGAAATGTGGCAGCAAGGCGGCATTATCGCTGGTATTGGTGTTTTCGTTGGTATCGTACTTGTCTATTTACCAAGACCGAGACGAAAAAACAAAAATAGTTTTAAATCAAGATTTTAAAAAATTTAGCCCCGCTCATTCATAAAAAAGTCAATGCACATGCATTGGCTTTTTTATGCCAGTAAAAAAAACAAAATTACCGCTTGTTCCCCACAATAATTTATCGTTATACTCTCGCTCAAATAATCATATATTGTATACAAAATACAAAAATTAGCCCTAACCCAACAAAAGCGGTGCTTTATCTGGCTACGGGCACACAAATGGAACTTTTCATTATGTTTAAAGCCAGCCAGCTTCTCAACGGTTTCTACGATTCAGCGACACTTGATCAACTTTTTCACGCTATCAGTAATAACTATATTGTCGACGAAGACTCCTATGTATCAGAACTTATCGCTTTAGTCCCCGATGCTGATGATACTCTGCACGCTATCCATTCCCGAGCAGAATCCTTAGTCAAACAAGTTCGCCAATACGACAAGAAAGGACTCACAGTCGGTATTGATGCTTTTTTACAGCAATACAGCTTAGACACACAAGAGGGCATTATACTAATGTGCTTGGCAGAGGCCTTACTCAGAATACCTGACAGTGCCACTGCTGATGCGCTCATTCAAGATAAGTTATCAGGGGCTCAATGGGACGAACATTTACGCCAAAGTGATTCTGTTTTAGTCAATGCCTCCACGTGGGGATTGATGTTAACAGGCAAGATAGTCAAATTGGATAAGAATACCGATGGCCAGCCTAGCCACCTGCTTAACCGCTTAGTCAATCGTATGGGCGAACCTGTGATCCGCCAAGCCATGCTTGCAGCCATGAAAATCATGGGCAAGCAATTTGTATTGGGTCGCAATATTAAAGAAGCATTAAAGAACAGTGACGCGAAACGTAAACTCGGCTATACCCACAGTTACGACATGTTAGGGGAAGCGGCATTAACACAACATGATGCCAAGCAATATTTTCAAGATTACAGCCAAGCTATCAAAGCCTTGGCAGCGAAACGTTTTAATGAAAGCGATGCACCTAGACCCACTATTTCAATCAAATTATCAGCCCTTCATCCACGCTATGAAGCCGCCAATGAAGAACGTGTTCTAACAGAGCTATGTGATACCGTCATCGCACTTATTACCCAAGCTAGAAGCTTAAATATTGGCATTTCTATTGATGCTGAAGAAGCCGATCGGCTCGAGTTATCACTAAAGTTATTCAAACAGCTCTACCAATCAAAGGCTGCCAAAGGCTGGGGATTACTTGGTATTGTTGTGCAAGCTTATTCTAAGCGTGCTCTACCCGTTTTATGTTGGCTAACTCGCTTAGCAAAGGATCAAGGTGATGAAATTCCAGTGAGATTAGTCAAAGGGGCTTACTGGGACAGCGAATTAAAATGGGCGCAAGAAAAAGGCGAAGCAGGTTACCCGTTGTTCACGCGTAAAGCCGGAACAGATATATCTTACCTTGCTTGCGCACGATATTTGCTCTCCGATACAACCCAAGGTGCAATTTATCCTCAATTTGCCAGCCATAATGCACAAACTGTAGCCAGCATTATCCATATGGCAGGTGCGCGTCAATATGAGTTCCAACGCCTTCATGGTATGGGTGAAGAATTATACGATACTCTTTTAGCTGAAAAACACCCCACCAGCGTCAGAATTTACGCGCCTGTTGGCGCTCACAAAGATTTATTGCCCTATTTAGTGCGTCGCTTATTAGAAAATGGAGCAAATACCTCTTTCGTACATAAGCTCATTGACCCTAAAACCCCTATTGATTCATTAATTACTCACCCTATTACTCATCTTAAAAAGCATGCTTCTTTTTCCAACAAAAGCATTGTATTGCCTAAGAATATTTTTGATGATAATCGCCAAAACTCAAAAGGATTAAACCTAAATATTGAGTCTGAATCCACTCCTTTCCTTAATGCTATCAATCAATTTAATCACACGAAGTGGTCAAGCGCCTCGTTAGTGAATGGCAAAGTAATAAAAGGAGACAGCATCGAAGTCACAAGCCCTTTTAATACTCAGTTAACAGTGGGAAAAGTCTGTTTTTCAAATGACGTGGCCATAGAGAATGCCCTCGACAGTGCCAGCAAATCTTTTCATCACTGGTCAAAAACGCCCGTTTCCCAGCGCGCTGATGCACTCAATAAATTAGCCGATTTATTGGAAGAAAATCGATGCGAGCTCATTGCGTTATGCACGCGAGAAGCAGGGAAAAGCATTCAAGATGGTATAGATGAAGTCAGGGAAGCCGTCGATTTTTGCCGCTATTATGCGATTCAAGCCACCAAGATGATGGCAATCCCTCAAAAACTAAATGGCCCCACGGGGGAACTAAATGAACTTTTTCTCCATGGTCGTGGCCTCTTTGTTTGCATTAGTCCTTGGAACTTTCCTTTAGCCATTTTCTTGGGCCAAATCACAGCAGCACTGGCAGCAGGCAATACGGTCATTGCCAAACCTGCAGAGCAAACCTCATTAATCGGCTATCGTGCAGTAGAGCTGGCACATCAAGCAGGGATCCCAACGGATGTATTACAGTTTTTACCCGGCACTGGCTCTACTGTCGGCGCCGCAATTACCAGCGATGAACGCATTGCAGGTGTCTGTTTTACAGGCTCAACCCAAACAGCAAAACAAATTAACATCACACTGGCTCACCGTGAGGGTGCTATCATTCCTCTCATTGCTGAAACTGGCGGTCAAAATGCCATGATCGTCGACTCAACCTCACAGCCAGAACAAGTGGTTAATGATGTCATTGCATCGGCCTTTACCAGTGCTGGACAGCGCTGCTCAGCGTTAAGAGTATTATATTTACAAGAAGATATCGCCGATCGCGTTATCGATGTCATGAAAGGTGCCATGGATGAGCTCAGTATTGGCGATCCGAGTCTCCTAAAAACCGATGTCGGGCCTGTGATTGATGCAACCGCCCAGGCTAACCTTAAGGCTCATATTGATCATATTACGCAAACAGGCCAGATATTAAGATCAGTTTCTCTACCAAAAGCTTGCGATAATGGATACTTTGTTTCACCCACAGCCGTTGAAATAGATTCCATCAAAGTCCTTAATAAAGAACATTTTGGCCCTATATTACACGTCATTCGCTACTCTGCGAATAAACTTAATGACATCATTGATGACATTAACAGCACGGGGTTTGGTCTAACGCTTGGGGTCCACAGCCGTAATGAAGGCCATGCCTTAAACATTGCTGCTCGTGTCAATGTCGGCAATGTGTATATTAATCGAAATCAAATTGGTGCTGTTGTCGGGGTGCAACCCTTTGGCGGACAAGGCCTATCAGGCACAGGGCCAAAAGCAGGAGGGCCACACTATCTCACTCAGTTTATCACAGAGAAAACCCGCACCAACAATATTACTGCTATTGGCGGTAATGCAACACTCTTGTCTTTAGGTGATGGTGATGATTGGCTAGATAAATAATTCCACCCCTGGATCATAAAACCCACCAAATGGTGGGTTTTAACCTACTCGCTTACTGGGCTTTCCAGCTCACTTCTAAATTACTAAAACTGCTATAAGCATAGGCCCCAATATACCAAGTTCCAGCTACTGGGGTATCCATCGTACAGGTTTCTTCATTACCATTTTTAAATGGACGACAATCATAACTAGACTGCGTCGGCTCTCCGGCTTGTCTAACATAAAGATCCGCATCACCTGAGCCACCAGTTGTTGACACAATCAAGGATTGCACATCATCTGGCACTGTTATTTGATATTGAAGCCAATTCCCGGCATTTGCCGATTGGTCAAGCCAGCTACCACTGTCCCCTCCTCCAGTCCCCTCAGAAAAAGAGCCCAATAATGTCATCCCAGCATAACTTGCATAACCACGGATCATCACGTAATAATCTCCCGCAGCTGTCGGCGTAAATTGACAACTCTCAATATTCCCTCCTACATAGGGACGACAATCATAGTCATCTGTTGTCGGCCTAGCACCCAACTTCACATATAAATCTGCATCTCCAGTTCCGCCTGAAGTCGCGATAGTGACGCTGCTGGCTTGGTCGGATACAGATAACACATAATTCACTTCGCTGCTTTTGGCCCCCGATAAATTGGTCACAGGTACATCATTGACCAAAGGGATACTATCATCATTACCAACCTCAGTATTGAAGCCCAATTCAATAGCAAATGCCATGGCTAATTTTGCAAAGTTAAGCTCATGGTTACCCGTTGCATCGAGTTTATCCTCAGTATCATTGATGGTATGAATAGAGCGATTATACTGACTCATTCTTGCTTCAAATGGCATGCTGGCTGGGTAACCTAAATTATGCCATGAAGCATGATCTGAACAACCATACCCACAACTATCAGTTCCATAGTTGACGCCAGGTAAATAGGTATCAACTAAGCTCATTAAATAACTATTAAGTCCTGAATCAGTGTAATCATCCATAAACACAATATCTTCAGTGCTACCAATATACCCAGTCATATCAAGCTGCATCACAGCAATAATATTGTCATTATCCGTAGAAGCTTGACTGGCAATTTCTCCACTGCCTCTCAATCCCACCTCTTCAGCGGCATACCCCATAAACTTAATGGTTCTTTTAGGCTGAATGCCTTGCGCCATAAAAACTCGAATAACTTCTGTTATCGTTGCAATACCAGAGGCATTATCATCGGCACCAGGTGCCTGCATATTATTCCCTGAACCCGAGTTGCTGATAGAATCTAAATGCCCACCAATAACAATAATATCATCAGGCTGTTCGCTCCCCGTTAAAGTTAATATCACCGAGTCTTGAGACCATGAAGCATGAGGGTAATAGCTCATGCTTGCCCAACTCTCAGTACTACTCAGTTGGCTCCAAGTATCACCAATCCATTGTGCTGCACTAACGCCTTGAGTGGAATTATAATAACGATTATCAAACGCAGAAAGTGTACTAATAGAGGCAAGCAAACTGGCCGTAGACAGTAATGGTAAAGCTGCATTCACTTTATCAGCCTGATTAATAGGCGGTGGGTTAAACGCTAAGGAATGAACTGGCAATTGACTTACCGCATACGCTTCTGCCTCTGATTTATGCACCGTAAAGCCACCACAACGATGATGTTCCTCATGCATTAATGTGCTTAAAGTTAGGATTTCTTTTTCAGAAATTTTCGCTATCATTTTATGTTGCAAATTATTTGGGCTACTGGGCACAGATACACTTGCATTCACTTGCTTTAACACATTAAATGTATCTGCATCCGTTGTTATCCATAAATCATCAGCATCACTATTTGATGCTAATAACGCTCCCGAAAAGCCCAATAATAAAGTAGTCAAAACGCGCTTCATTGTTATTTTCCTTTCAATTTTATTGATGAAACATCCTTTTGCCTAAACTCGAAAAAATCAGTGCCAGTTAAACTTGCTGCGTTATTTGATAAATCTTTTAAAATAAATAGTTAACTTATATCAGTCACATTCATTCATACTCACAGCCGAATTTTGTCGATATCAAAGTAGGATTTCGTACACAGAAGCAGGCAACAACTCGAAGTCTCAACACAGATAGAAGCAAAATAATGATATTCAGCGGTATGCATAAACTGAGATCAGGCTACAACCCATTGACTGATGAATAGCATCAGCATAGGAACATTTTTATTATATACAGATAACAATTCGATAACACTAATTTAGTGTTATCTTAATTAATTTTTACTCACGAAAGTCATTTATTGCTATTTGTCTTCGGCCTAACTATCACCCTAAAAAGGAAAGATATGAGACTAATTACACTATAAGATTAAAGTCATTATGTGACGCTAATCAACATCATGTGTGACCCATTGTCGCAATCAATAATTTACTATTTGACCTCGCGAAAGGTTTATTGACAATGCCCGCCTCAATGATCAAATAGAGTTACCATGACGTTCCAACACTTTTCATTTTATGGCGCTATCACTTTAATCCTTCATTTAACGCCTCAACACTTGGCCTTGGCCCATACTCAAAACCTTAACAATATTGAAGGGGATTGTGATGAACATATCGTGATCACCAGCGATCGTATGCTTGAGCCCGTCAAAATCAGTACCGATCCTAAGAAACCAAGACTACCGCTTCCCGCATATGATGGCGCAGGTTTCCTAAAAACTATCACAGGGTTTAACGTTGGCCGTAAAGGAGGTGCAGGTGGCGATCCTTCATTACGTGGAATGGGCGGTTCTCGTGTCAGTATTGTTGATGATAGCCAACATGTGTATGGGACTTGCGGAGGCAGAATGGATCCCCCTACTGCTTATATCTATCCAGAAACCTATTCCAGCATTACCGTCATCAAAGGCCCGCAAACGGTAAAATATGGTCCAGTAGGATCAGCAGGGACCGTGCTATTTGAAAAAGATCGCCACCGTTTTACCGAAACAGACTTTGAAGGTCGTCTCAGCAGTACTCAAGGCAATTTCGACCGACAAGATTATGTGGGAGCGTTAACTCTAGGCTCAACTGAAGGTTACATCGATATCGATGCCAATCAATCTAGCAGTGGAAATTATAAAGATGGCAACGGCAATAGAGTACAGTCTCGTTATGATCGCCACAATGCCAATATTGCGCTAGGTTGGACTCCCACAGATGAGAGTGTCATTGAACTCGCTTATGGCTACTCCAATGGCCAAGCAGAATATGCGGATCGTTCCAATCAAGCCCGTGAAATTAAAAATGAGAATGTGAGTTTACTCGCCCAATTTGATTTTGATCTCACCTTTTTAAATCAAATAGAAATTCAAGCATACAGTAATCACAATAATCACATCATGGATCAATTTGATCTGGGTGTGAATTCAGGTGCGAATGTCAGACGTAATACCTCAGGTGGGCATGTCTGGTTTGAACTCAGTCCTAGCCACAATGCCTCTCTCATTTTGGGCGTCGATTATATGCAAAGTCAACATAAAGGGCGTTACATCGATAAAACCCAAGACAATGGACTTGATGATCTACTGGCAAAACCTTTTAGAGATAACCTAAAATATCGAAATCAAGCACTTTTCAGTGAATTAACCTACGCTATTGCAATAGGTCAGATCATCACAGGTATGAGATTTGATCATTGGAATACTGAACTATTTGTCTCACAAACGGGTCAACGCCGTGATGATCTCATGAGTGGTTTCACTCGATTGGAAGTGCCTGTTAATGCAAGTCAATATTATATCGGCCTAGGTCATGCCCAGAGAATGCCCGATTATTGGGAGCTAAGAAAAAAATCAATCAATGATCTCACTCAAGAAGCCTTCTCTTTGAGACCTGAAAAAAATACTCAGCTCGATATTGGTTGGATTTACCAAGGTGACATTGGCCTATCAACATCCCTTTTCTATAGCCATATTGATGACTATATTTTAATTAATACAAATACTGAAAAGACAACAGCCTATAATATTGATGCTACGGTTTGGGGAGGAGAAATTGAACTGAATGTCCCTATCAGTGAGCACTGGTCAAGCCAAAGCAATATTAGTTATAGTCATGGGCAAAATGAAACAGAGCATACTCCCCTTGGGCAAATATCCCCATTAGAGGCTAGATTCTCAGTTAATTATGAATACCAAGCATGGACGGTTGGCACACTTTGGCGAGTGGTCGCAGCCCAACACCGTATCACCTTAGGTGAAGGGAATATTGCCGGACAAGACTTAAGTCAAAGCAGTGCCTTTAATACATTTGCACTTAATGCTAGCTGGCAGCATGACTTAGGTATTCTCATCAGCCTCGGTATTGAAAATCTATTTAATACGACTTATGCAGAGCATATTAGTCGCTCAGGCGCCAGTAATGATGCGCCAGGCAGTGAACCTATGTTTCAAGTAAATGAACCAGGTCGTACGACTTGGGTTAAAGTTGATTATACTTTTTAACCTTACATGTAAATAAAGAGATCCCCCACCAGGAGATAAATGACTTATCAAGAAACTCTCTATCTTGATAAGTCATCAAAAAGCATTAATACCTTCTATAATATACCTACTTGCCCTAAGCCTTAATTAATGGATATATTATGAAAGCCTATAGTATTATTTGTTGCTTTTTTTATATGGTGAGTTTCAATATTTCCGCTCAATCTACTTCAGAAATCACCACTCCTTTTCAAGCCAGTGCACAATCTTCACTGCCAACCTCGTCAGAAATTAATGTTTATTTAAAGCAAGTGACTAAAAAAAGTGACTTAGCATCCATGGTTCAACTGGGCTTATCGGCAGGAAAACGGCCCATCAATGCCATTCGTCTTTCTAAAGATCCCAAATTTCTTAATGATGGGCTCTCTGCGCCTAAAAAACTCACCGTCATGCTAGTTGCCTCCCAGCATGGTAATGAACCTTCTGGTGCAGAAGCCATGCAAATCCTGATTAAAGACATTGTATTTGGCCAAAATAAAAAGCTTTTAGATACAATGGATTTACTCATTATTGTAATGGCAAATCCAGATGGACGAGATTTACAATCACGTTCTAATGCCGCAAATGAAAACCTCAATATTGACTATACGGCCGTAAAATCAAGTGAAACACAAATGTACATCAATGTGCTCAATGAATATCAGCCTAATGTATTGTTCGATATTCATGAATCAGGTATTTACAAAAGAATACTTTCGGGTGAACAAGGCTATATGACTGATGTGGAAGCACAATTTGAAATAGGCAATAACCCTAATATTGATTTTGCTTTACGTGACTACAGCGAAAATATTTTCTTACCAGCATTGATAAAAGCAGTCAATCAAGCTGGCCTCAGAACCAAACGCTATCAAGGAGAAATTACTCAACTCAAACAAGCCGTACGTCGAGGAGGTCTAGGGATTTCAAATCTAAGAAATTATGCTGCTATGCAAGGGATTTTATCTGTATTACTTGAAAATCGCCTAGACAGTAAACAAGGTACCTATCCTAGCCCAAGAAATATTAAAGAAAGAGTACGCAAACAATTACTCAGCACTGAAACCTTTTTAAATTTAGTGGCTAACAATGCCAGTACTATTCTCAATGTCACAGACAATGCAGCTGAGCACTGGTCATCAGGATCTGAAAATGAAAAAGAAATCGCACTCAATGTGCATTTTGATACCAATAAACAACAGCCAGTCACTCAGATACCGCTCACTAAAATAGCCACTGGAAAAAATATACTACAAGAATTTGCCAATAATGATGCTATTATCGCTGAAATGACTATCCCTTTGCCCAAAGCGTATGTCATTAATAAACATCAATTGCACTTTAAACAATGGTTAAGCCACCACCACATAAAACATTATTTAATTGAAAAAAGTCAAATACTGACACTGGAGTCCTTATTTGCAAAAAATATCAATACCGCCAATAAACATAAACCCGGTATTCGAGATTTTGTCAGCTTAACACTCATGGGTAAAATTCAAAAAATACCCGTTACGACAGCTGATATCTGGATCCCACTGGATCAACCGAAAGCCGCACTTGCTGCTATTATGCTCGATCCTCGCTCTTCGACAGCTATTTTTCAAGAGCCTAACTGGCAGCCTTTACTCAAAGAAGCTCCCTTAGCCCTGTCTATTTTACCTAGAGGAAGCCAAATACAACGTCTAGCCAAGCCATAACACTTTGAGGCGACGATTTAATCTACCTTCAGCTTTTAAATACAGTTAAGGAAATATCAGTGATCCCACAAAATAAACGTGTATTTCTTGGATTTTCGTTAACCGAACAACAAACCCAAATAGTATCACTTGTTCAAAGACAGCTACCAAACAATGTGAGATTAGTCCCTAAAAATAATTTACACATGACCTTAGCTTTTTTAGGGGAGATAGGCCCAGATCAACTCAGCCAGCTCAATGAACAAGTCACTCTTATTAAAAAACGAACAATCGAAGTGACATTGGATCAACTCGTCTATTGGGAAAAACCCAAAATAATATGTTTGAAAGGCATAGCGAATGACGCAAGCTTACTCCAATTAACTAAAGACACTAAATTTATTGCAAAAAACCTAAACTTACATCGAAGTGAATACACTTATACGCCCCATATCACCTTATGCCGTAAAGCAAAGTCTGAAATGGAAGCACTCATTCACCATATTAGCCATCAGCCACTCACACTCAGCCCGAAGCAATTGCACCTATTTGAATCTTTTCTCGGCAAAAATGGCGTCGAGTACCCTATTCTTGAAAGTTGGACGCTTGGGTAAAAAGAGCCAAACAATATTGTTTAATAATTTGATAGATAAAAAGATAAAGCAGAAGAAGCGAGCTTAATAAAGCTCGCTGAGGTTTGACAAGCAGTTTAATGTGATTCTATTTCAGCGAAATGCCATTAGAGACCATACGCAAAAAAACTAACATTAATTAACTCAATTAGTAAATGTAAACGGCACCCGAATTACTTGCAGAACTATCGGCTTGATCACCTTGGATACCTCTTGCTGCTGAATCTTCATCCCTATCACCTACAGCTAATATGGATCCCGACGCATCAATGGCTAACGCATGACCAAAATAACCACTATCAGTGTTATTAGAAGGCTTAACCATTTTACACAATTGCCAAACGTTATCGATGAACTGATAGTGTTCCACTCCACGCAGGTTTTCACTCACGCCAACTTCGGCCGCCGCGTTAGTAGAAACCACTCTAAAGAGTGATTGGCCATCGGCAGTCAATGCAACGCTACCCCAAAGATTGTTAGGGTGCATGATATCTAATGCCCCCTCAAACGCCCAAGTGTCCTCATCTCTGCTATAGATATAAGTATTGGTCGTATTATTCACCGCAAGGCGATCACCATCACCGCTCAGACTAAGTCGACGCCCAAACTGCTCACCGACTACTGTGCTTTTAATATAAGCTTGTTGCGACCAAGTACCTTCGCTTTGACTAAACACATACACGGCACCATTATTTTCAGCCGCATTATCGGTTTGATCGCCACCTACGCCTGTAGCCAAAGAATCCTCATAACTGCCTCCGACCACGATAGTGCTAGCATCCTCACTCATCGCTACTGAAGAACCAAAATAATCCCTTTCATCCGTATTGCAGGCCTTGAGGTAAGCAGTTTGCGACCAGGTGCCATCAGCAAAGATAAAGACATAGACTGCACCACTCCTCTCACTGCTATTATTAGCCTCATCTCCATTGACTCCGGTGGCACTCGAGTCCTCCATACGAGCACCAACAACAATTGTATTACCGTTTCCACTAATAGCTAAAGAGCTCCCAAAGGAATCCCCCGTATCTGGTTTGCTGGCCTTTAGCTTCACTTGTTGTATCCAAATATTATCTATATAGCGAAACACGTATACCGCACCACTAGCACTCACAACAGAATCGTCTCCGCCTGCTGTTACAGCTAAAGTTAAACCATCTTGGCTTAACGCAACTACATCCCCGAAAAAGTCAAAAGCAGCAATACTCAAAGGCTTAACATAAGCCGTTTGTTGCCACACTCCCCCTTCACGGCGGTACAAGTACACCGTACCAGCATTGCTCATGCTGTTATTGGCCTGTTCGCCATTGATGCCTGTAGCATTAGAATCCTCAGCGCCCGCCCCCACGGCCATCAACTTACCGTCACCACTTAAGGCTACTGAAGATCCAAACCAGTCAAGCGCTTCGGTATTTGAGGCTTTAAAATAACCAATAGCGGCGTCCAATTGCAGACGAGATGGCGTAGCCATGTTACTGACCACTCGGTGCTCACCATTGGTGGCACGAATGAAAAATTGCGGGTTATCGGTAAGTAGCGCCGCATCCAGATAGACGCTGTTCTCGCTGATAGTGACAGGCTCACCCAATGGGTGACAAAAATCACTGAGGGATAAGCTAGCATCATAGAGGCAGACCTGATATTCGCTGGCCCAGTTGTTGGAGTCACTCCAGTCCAGCGCAAAGGTTTTGACCCCAGTGGCGAGAATATTAATTTCGTCTAACACAATTTCAGTGGGGATGTCTTCTTGCAAATACAACAAGTGATTTACCACAGAAAGTGGCGTGTACTCTTGCGTAAAGCTGGCTCTTAAGTCACCCTTCTCCGCGCGAATACTGTGCTGACCTGCGGGCAAGTGCAACTTGATGGAGGCGGTTTGATATTCACTGCCTGTTAAGCCCACAAGGGTATTGTCGACATAGATCTCAGTGCCAATGACCAAGGCGGGATCGTTATCTGTGGTAACGCTCAGCATCAAGGTGGATAGCAAGCTGCCGCTGATTTGATGAGACACATCAATACTCAACTCACAGCCTTTAATTTGATTTTCACCCAATTCCACCTCAAAGGCGCAGCTCGCCAGCGGCGCATCAACATAGGTATTATCGTCACGTTTTTCATAGAAGCTTAAATAAGCCATGGCGGTTTGTTCACCTGCTTCATTGATTTGAGTATCAAACTGCGGCAATTGTGCGTCGCCTAGCTGGTAAATATCATCTTCAAACACAAAACCGTGCAAGGTTTCACTGCTAATACTATTTTCACCACTCCCAGCACTGAGCCGCATGATCATGACTAGGTTATCAACGCCGGAGACACGCTCGACTAACACTTCTGGTACTTGAATGTTAATTTCACTTAAACTGTTATCGCTTGCAAAACTAAAGTCCACATCGGCGTTCAGCGGAATAATATCAATGGGAGTATTACCGCCTGCTGTCAACTCAATATTGATCTCCCCCGTGCGCATCATGCCCACAAGACGGTTATCATCATAGAGTTTAACTAAAATATCGTAATTACCATCCCCCAATGGCAAGGTCACATTGGTCAAACCAAACTCGGGATCCAGCTCATAAATAACCTCATCGCCACCGTCGATAATTAATCCCAGTTTTGGCAGACTCAATAAAGCTAACTCATCGGGTGAGAATTGAAAATTTAAGGTCGCGAGCTCATCGATGTCTTCTAAGATCACTAAGGTTTCGCCTAAGTGCGGCTGAAACAACAGCTCTACTTCAGGGCTTGTGCCCTCAACAATCACTTCCCCTAAGGCTTTAGCCACATATTGCTGCTCGTCATGTTCAATGGCGATAATGAAATCATAGGTATCTGGCGTTAATGCCAACGTGCGATGGGACACTATGCTGCCATCTGTTTTTAACGTCAGCGGCCAGTCAAAGGTTTGCACTTCACCTGTTGTCACTGAGGTGGCCTGCATTTGACCATCGAAACGGGTATCTTCTGAAACCACTAAATCAACAGGCGATGCATTTAGTATACTGCTACTTTGAATTTCCTTATTATTCACTTGCGCCAACGCATCCACACTGGGCTGCTTAGAAGCACTATGCATATCACTAGCAGTATTTAAATTGCTGACAGTAGTGCTAGCTGCCTCATTGTTATTGCTTATGCTTTGACGATACAGCGCGGCAAAATGCGACGTCACTGTGACTTCCATTTGGCTCGGCGTGCCACTATCTTGAGTCTTAGTATTTGCCTTCTCAGAAGAGTCACTGCCACCACAAGCTGCGACACTCATGGCCAATGCAATGGGGCTTAAACGCTTTACTAAACGGATATTTTTAAACAGATCAGACATCTTATTCCTATCTTCCTTTATTCCATGGACACAACCCACATGAGTTACTGCACACAAGTGTATCTATTTTCAACACAAAATAAAGAAGATGTAAAAAATAACAAATAAATATCAATAAGTTAACTAAAAATAGAACTATTTAAAAAGGACTAAAATAGTGATTAAAAAGAACAGAAATAGGCTTGCATAATCCAATTAATGGTCTTAGTTTGCCTAATATTGTCCTCTTGTTTATTTTTAAGAAAAATGTTCGATAATCAAACAGAGATGAACACTCACTAACCTCAAATAGGAAGTAAACCTACAAGTAGAATATGCTAGAAGAAATAAGCTAAAAAAATTGATTAATTCTCTGGTAAATTAATTTCTGTTTAAAACCCATATGAAATGAATATATCGTAAATATAGACTATCAAAAATACACGTATCCTATTATATCAATTCACTCCATTTACACCTTACTAAGCAATATCAATAAAGCTCGTGCACTTAACACTAAGGTAATGCACAAAATGCACAGCCCCACGACATTACCAAACCAGCGATTTTTATGGCTACCTAATTTTTTAGTATTCATTATCCAAAGTAAAAATAATGTCACTATAGGCAGCAAAATACCATTAGCCATCTGAGCAAGAAAGATTACAGAAATAGGTTCATAATCCAGACTCGATATCAGCGCTCCAACCAATAAAACTCCCCCCCAAATCACTTTAAATGATATTGAGTGTAAATCGCGACTTAAATTCAAGATTTCGCTTAGTGCAAATGCCGCAGCAAGTGGGGCTGTGATCGCAGAAGAGAGTCCAGCAGAAACTAACCCTATGGCAATAAACACGCCTGAAAATTCCCCCATAATAGGGGTTAAACTTGGCGCTAAATCGGCTGCATGAGTAATGTTCATCCCCTTACCAAAAAATGCCATTGAAGCAGTTGAAACTATCGCAATAGAAATCAAACATCCTAACGGGATGGAAATGAAAGTATCTTTTCTAGCCAATGATAAATCACTACTTTTATGCCATTTTTTGCACACGATCGATGAATGCAGAAATAGGCTGTATGGCACCACACTAGTGCCAATCAATGCAATCACCGTTAAGCTTGCACCAGTAGGAATAGTGGGAACAAACAAACCTCGAAAAAAAGGCACTAATTCAGGTTTAGTCGTAATAAATGTCGCTAGAAAAGCCATACTCATTAACCCAACTAAAGCGATTAAACTACGCTCGATCAATTGGTACTGCCCTTTGAATAGAATAATAAAGGCAATAAAACTAATAAGTAATGGCCAGATTGAAACATGAGCATAAAGATAAATATTAGAAAATAAATGAGATAAACCTAAACTGGCCCCTAAAATATTGCCACTTTGATAAGCGCCATTACCAATAACAATGGCAATAACAATAAGACTTCCAATTGCCACTTTCAATAAGCGACTGTCACACGCTTCTCGAAGATTTTCCGCCAATCCTTTTTGCGTGACAATACCTAAACGAGCCGCCATTTCTTGTAAACTTATCGTCACTATCACTGAAAACAACAAAGCCCATAACAATGAAAAGCCATAATCAGCACCAGCCAATGACGCGGTGATTACTGTACCTGGGCCAATAAAGGCAGCAGTTACCAGAAAAGCAGGCCCAAGTTGAGGGAGTTTCATATCCTAAGTCACTATTGCTAAGTGTTGTCCCTTTAGTTATAGCAAGACTCATTCAGTGATGCCCGTATTGAATAAACAACACTGCTTGTACCATTCCTCTTAGCATTAAAGGTAAATGCTGATAGTTTGTCTATTTCGGTAAAATAGCGCTTTATACATATGGGTTAAACGACTTTGCTGAGCAACTGAATTGAAGGTAAAAATTTTTCTTATAAATAAAGAGAAACATCAATCCATATCGCCATGTTTATCACCAATACCAATATCACCTTCAGGACGACAAGTATTCATGACTTTATCAACTATTTCATTCGTTAAACTAGGGGCTAATGTCTTTAAACAAGAAAATTGAATCGCCTTATTACGTTTTTGTAAATCGCCATCGGGATGCTTATTTTCAGCCGGTTTTACATCAGCAAAGCAATCCTTCCAAGCTTCAACGGTGATCTTATTGCCTACAGTATTGGTTGGGATCCCCAGCACTTTTGCATAGTTAGGAACAATGCACGATCCCACATTTCTATTGGGATCATTATCAGCAAAAACACTACGCATCATGATCACAGGTAAGATAAGTAAGAAAAACAAAACAATTCGATTCATAACACACCTTCTCCAGAGCATTAAACTCACATAGTTAAGACCAAAGCAGCTCAATTAAGTTCACAGCTTTAAATATGCAACATACTAATTACAATAGAATAATACCAAATTGATTCCATAATTAATCACTCACCTTTACGGGTTTCAAAACACGCTACATTGCGTTGGTCACGTCCAATATAAGGACCATATGAATAAGAAAAGTAGAGCGAGTGGTATTCAACCTTTCTACTTTTCTATATGAGAATGTCATTTTTAAAAACAAACAAAACAAGAGTCGCGCCTGTCATGGCCAGCTACGGGGCCATCAATCTGCATCCAACATTGACTGGCATTCCCTATATCCATATAGGTCACCACCCTCCGCGTAGACCCACAAGGACGTGGGGAATGCAGACAATGTCGGGAATAATTGTCGTAAACCCACAAGGATGAGGGGAATGCAGACAATGTCGGGAATAATTGTCGTAAACCCACAAGGATGAGGGGAATGCAGACAATGTCGGGAATAATTGTCGTAAACTCACAGGGATGTGAAGAATGTAGAAAATGTCGGGAACAATTTTCTACCAGAGCCAGCATCAAGCTTTGCTTGATAAGCGCAGACTCTTCACCCTACTATCACATGAAATGAAACATGCTCTGCATGTACTTCCCTATTTCCCCATGTGAGAGTAGGTCATTTTCCCCATGTGAGAGTAGGTCATTTCCGCCAAATAAAAAAAAGCCCTAGCATTTCTGCTAGGGCTTTCGTTTTATTTGGCGTCTGGAAATGACCTACTCTCACATGGGGAGA
>NZ_CANMWS010000021.1 GCF_947501665.1 uncultured Shewanella sp.
TGCGCTTAAAAAGAGTGTAAAAAGCATCATGGATAATTACCCATCAAAATATACGATAACTTTTAGTTAAGCACTTAGCAGAATTAGCGGATGTTTATTTACCGGAGTTTAATATATTTAGAATGGAGTGTATTAATTTAGTCCGTGAAGAATTAGGAATTAAAGGTGAAAATAACTTATGGAAAACAGAGTTAGAAAAAACCAATGAAATTCTTAAGAGTAAATTCAAAACAATTTAAAGCGTCAATAATCACACTAAAACGAGGAAATCTAAAAAAGGTAAGGTAATTTTCCTATTAGAGTGAGAATGTAGAAGAACTAAATTTCTCCTTTATCGATTTTTAATCTAATATGTTGCTCTGCTGCTAAAATGGCTTCTTGCTCTGTATTAAATAGGGCATCCGACGTTGTACCTTGGTTTTTTAAATAAATATAGGGTGGATTATATGTGCTCCCATTTCTTGTATATTGAAGGCTGTAACTTACAATATAGCCATCTTTTGATTCTGAAGGTGTGATAGTGTAAGTAATATTCTTATACGTATTTTTATGGTATTCCATTTATTGGGACTACTCTGTTGATTGATAATATTAGTGTCAGTATTAACAATAGATTTTAGTTTTGATATCTTCAATATGAAAATTTAAATTCGATAAAATTACATTTTAGATTAATGTTATCTTGTTGATGAGTTAGTGCCAGCTCTTTTTTAAGTGTTCTCCTGAAATGTTTCCAATCCACCCCCTACGATTTTTTATTTGGTGAGCTTAATAAAAAGGGCATCGAATTGTATGTAACGGTCGATGCCCATTTATGATTAATCTTGAGATCAGCCTTGTGAGTCATGTTTGGCTAATACTTGGATCAATGATTAAAAATAATAGCCAAAGTTAATATTGACGCGTTGATTAACGCCGCCATCTCCGGCCATTGAACCGCCAACAAAAGGTTGGTTCTCGGCTACAACAAAGTCAACATACGTGTATAGGCCACCGGAAGTAATGGCGACGCCAGTAACGTTCATAAAGGTATCATCCAGATCGGCAGACTTATTTGTCACCAGCGAGTAATCATTGTAAAAAGTGAGATTAGAGATAGGGCCGATATCCACCGGTAGACTGTAGGCGATATTGGCCATATAGCTGGTGGCTTCTGCTGCGATAGTATCATAGAAGCCATAGGCCGCGACGATCATTCGCTCTGTATCCATGCCATCAACATCGAACTTATATTCAGTGAATTGCAGCTTAATATTCCAGCGGTCGTAGTTAATGACGCCATGGAGTGCTCCGGCCATATTTTGTCCATCTTTGCCATTTTCGATGGCTAATTGACCTGCTTGCAATGATCCCCCCAGTTCTAACATCACTTCATCAAAGGTAAAATCGCGAGTATACCTTAAGTTGAAGGTGTTGGTTTCACCTGCTTCATAACCCGCACTGGGCGCATCATAAATACCTTCACCCGGTAAACGAACGCCGACAATATTGTAAGAATAGCTGTCAGTGCGATCTGATACGTAGCCATCGAGTCCACCCAGTTCATCATTTTTAAAAAAGGCCAAATCAAAGCGGTTTTTATCATTTTTATAAGTGTAATTGAGCCCTATATCATAATCATCTTCCAGTCCAACATAGAAGTTAGAGCTAAAGAAAAAGCTATTTGAGGCCCAAGTTAATATACCAAAAGGCACTTGAGTCACCCCGATTTTACCTTGTTGGTTTTCATCGAAGTTATAGCCGACCCATGCATGATGAACCACATTCATATATTGATACCAGCGGTATTGGGCAGAAAAAATCATATCATCGACACTGCCATCAACGTCGAGGCGAAAAGAATCAAAATCCATGTCTCCACCCCGATCTTTATTTTCATCGTTATAATTTTCATAAGAATATTGAAAGCGTGCAGCGCCGCCAAATTCAACAAAGCTTCCTTTGTCTGGATCGACTTCTTCATTACCGGACTCGAGTTTCTCGATACGTGCTTTTAGCTCTTTAATTTCTTCCTCTGTGGTATTGGCACAGACATTAGTCGATAGTGTGAGAGCGGTGCAAAAAGCCGCAACAGGGTAACGGATCATCATTTATCCTTTTCTTTTTATCAGCTGATTAAATTTGAGTGTTTTTATTTATTTTTTGACTTTTTTATTTTTCTGTATTGATGTCGTCGTCAGTACCATCAATACCGGGTTCATCATCATTGTAAAAATCCGAGAGCACACCGGCGAGGTGAGTACGGCAAAGTTCGCCTTGTAAGTCACCTTCGGCATCGACAACTGGGAGGGGTAAATTTGACTCCATGGTGGCGGGGATGATGCTTTCTAGTTGAGCATCCTGCAATATGGGGGTGATTGCTTCTACTTTGAAGTCTTCCATCGGTGCATCTTCATCGGTTTTTACCGCATGCTCCAATGCTTTTTGACACACCACACCTTGAAAGCCTTCATCGGTGACATAGTAAGCATAATTTGCTGGAATTTGCTTCATTTGTTTGAGGGCTTCACCTATGGTATCGGCAGTAAGGCGAAAGGCGGGTGGTTTCATGACCGTTTCGACCGTGAGTGCTCGAGGCCGGTTAACATCTTTGATAAAGGCTTCAACATAGTCATCTGCAGGGTTGATGAGAATATCCACAGGTTCACCGACTTGTACTAGACATCCATCTTTTAGAATGGCAATCCTATCGCCAATGCGCAGGGCTTCATCAAGGTCGTGTGTGATAAAAATAATGGTTTTATGAAGCTCTTTTTGCAGCTCAATAAGTTGATCTTGCATTTCACTGCGGATCAAAGGATCGAGGGCTGAAAACGCTTCATCCATAAGCAGGATTTCGGCATCGGTGCACAAGGCTCTGGCAAGCCCGACCCGTTGCTGCTGCCCACCCGAGAGTTGGGCGGGAAATTGTGCTTCGTATCCAGACAGTCCCACAGTGTCGAGCCACTGGGAGGCTTTGGCATGTCGAGTGGCTTTGTCTACCTTTTGAACACTGAGTCCATAGGCGACATTGTCCAGTACGTTTCGATGGGGCATTAAACCAAAGCGTTGAAAAACCATGGCCATTTTATGGCGACGAAATTGCTCTAATTTTTTATGATTAAACTGCATTATATCCACCCCTTCGACCAATATTTGGCCTTCAGTGGGATCGATAAGCCGATTAAAGTGGCGGATCAAGGTCGATTTTCCTGAGCCTGAAAGCCCCATAATGACAAAGATTTCACCTTTGTGAATATCAAGATTGATGTCTTTGAGGCCGAGGGTATGGCTTGTTTTTGCGAGGATATCCTCTTTTGATAATCCCTCTTTCACCATAGGCATCACTTTAGCGGTTTTTTTACCAAAGACTTTATACAGTGCTTTAATTTGAATGAGGGGCTGACTCATTGTAGTTTGGCTTAAAGTTTGCTGAGTCTGGGCGTCTGAATGTTGTGATTGTTCAGTCATGATGTGCGCCTTGAATGTGTTTCTGTGAACGCTTGGCGTAGGCCTGAGAAGTGCGATCAAAAATAATCGCTAAAGCGACGATGGCTAAGCCATTGAAAAGGCCTAGTGTGAAGTATTGGTTCGTGATTGACTTGAGTACGGGTTGACCTAATCCTTTAACGCCAATCATGGAAGCGATGACGACCATCCCCAATGCCATCATAATGGTTTGGTTGATCCCCGCCATAATCGTGGGAGAGGCTAATGGGAGCTGGACACCCATCAAGCGTTGTATTGGATTTGCCCCATAGGCTGTTGCTGCTTCAAGGACTTCTTTATCGACAAGGCGGATCCCAAGGTTGGTCAATCTTATAACGGGAGGGATAGCATATACCACCACGGCAATGACTCCGGGTACCTTGCCAATACCTAGTAGCATGACCACGGGAATTAAGTAGACAAAGGCGGGCATGGTTTGCATCACATCTAAAATGGGGGTGACAATGGTTTGAGTGCGATTACTGCGGGCCATTAGAATACCAATGGGCACGCCTAAGGCAATGGCAATAAGGGTACAAACGGTAATAATGCTTAAGGTGCGCATCGTATTTTCCCACATACCGAAATAACCGATAAGGAGAAATGACACCACGACACCTAGGGCCAGTTTCCATGAACGGCCTGTGAGATAGACAAATGCCGTAATGCAGAGTAATACCGCCCACCAAGGTGACTCGACTAATAGCTTTTCAAACCAAATGAGAAAACTCAGTAGGGGATCGAAAAAAGATTCAATGGCATCACCATATTCACGTGAAAAATCGCGAAAGCTACTGTCTAAATATTTACGTATTGCCAATAAGCTGTCGCGGCCCATTTTGGGAAATGTATCAAGCCAAGAAAAATCAGCCATTGTTACCTCTATTGTTGTTTTTATAGGGGGGTAATTGAATTAAATGTATTGCATTAAAAATCATGAGGCCCAATTGGCCTCATGTTTTATCTTATTGTTTATAGTTTTTTTACGGCAGTTTTGACTTTGGCGGCTATATTAGCGGGTAACCACTGAGACCAAACCTCTTCATGTTCGATTAAAAAGTTTTCAGCAGCCGTTTTACCGTCGGCTTGATTGTCTCCCATCCAAGCGAGCAAATTGTTCATTTGCGTGTTGGTCATGGAGCGTTTTGATAGATAGCTGAAAGCTTGAGGCGATTGTTTTGCAAAATCACTGGTCGTGACGGTCTGTACGAGTGAAGGGGGGTACATGGTGACTTTAGGATCCTTACAGTCAGGTTTTGAAATGCAGTCTTGGTATTCTTCTACATTGATCCCACTGCCAAAATCAATTTTAACCATTTTGTATTGACCTAATATGGCGGTGGGTGCCCAATAATACCCAAACCAAGGCTCTCTATGCTCATAAGCTCGTGCAATAGAGCCGGCCAAGCCTGCTCCCGATCCCGGATCGACAAGGTCAAACCCAGCCTCATTGAGTTTCAGCGCTCGATATAAATTCTCTGTGGTGATTTGACATGCCCAACCAGCCGGGCAGCCGTAAAATGCACCACGGTCAGGATCTTCATGGTTTTCAAAAAGTTTGACGTTAGCCATGATGCCTTTAATGGTTTTGAGGCTAGGATCTTTATCAACCATATATTGAGGAACCCAAAAACCTTCTTCACCGCCATCTGAGAGTGATTTACCTGCAATGGCCAAACGTTTTTCTTTGAGGCCACGATCAATAAGCTCCTGAACATTATTACTCCAAAGTTCAGGGGCAATATCAGGCTCACCTTTTTCAACCATAGAAGTGGCTGTTGGCATCGTATCACCTGAAATTAATTGTGCATCACAGCCATAACCTTCCTCTAAAATGAAGCGATCAACATTGGCAATTAAAGACGCTGAGCTCCAATTCATATCTGCGATAGTAACTCTACCGCACTGTTCATCGGCAAAAGCAGGGGATGTTGCGGTACTTAGCAGCAATCCGCTAATCAAAATGATACTTTTCATAAGAGCTCCATAATAGAGGTGAGAGTCAGTTGGCCAACCGCTTTTGATTCAACAATAATTAGAGTTGAAACTAAGTGTGACTCTGTGGTGTTTTTAGTTGGCTATTTTATTCTTCTTTTTTATATTGAAAATGAGGATTGTGTAAAAATTCGATGGCGTAAACTAACACGGAACAATGTTTTTTAACAGTTTTTTAATCTGAAAACATAATTTCATATAATTAGGCTCTAATGAAAATGATTAGAGCCTTAATTTAAACAATTAGTACTCTAACTAATAATGATGTGTAAATAGCCTGTTAATGTGTGAAGAGGGAATGGAGGGTCGTGTTTTGAAAGGCTGGCGACTTTATGTTAATAGAGTGCTTGTTTGGCTAGGGCATGTATTGTTTGATTTACCTGTTATGTCGCTTTGGAAATGCATTGACTGGATTGAAGACTTAGTTCTCTAATATGTTCTTTATTTGTTCCAAACGCCAAAGGTGATTAAATGATAAATATCGCTATATCATTATGCCATTGCCTTTCTTTTAGATGACAAATTCTTCTAGGAGGATTCATACCAACCTAGGTAAGTAAATGATCAGTTCAGAGCCACTGAGGCGTTTCAATTCAAGGCGCATGAATGAAAGAATGGTTATATCTTTGTGAAGTGATGCAACATAGAAGTGGAATGCCTGAGAGACTCACCTGTGCGGGTTTCAAACCACGCTACACTGCGAGAGTGACTTTTGATATAAGACCTCAAGGTCGTTCATTCACATTCCTGTGAGCACGACATTTATTCATCCGTAAACATCAGATGGTGGAATGTCTGTTAGAGCAGGCACCATTAACGACCTTGTCATCAATGGTTGTCTTGTGGTGAAAATGTAACCGATCACATGATATGAGAAACCGAGAATAAGTGAGATTAGATGAAATTTGCTGGGATTTTTCAGTGTTGATGCGGGTTTGAAGCTAGGAAGATTGAAATTTTATCTCTTTTGTTGAGATCGGATGAAATGAGACAGGTTATTTTCCTCACCATATTGAGATCGGATGAAATGAGATTTATTTCATTTCAGAGGTTGTTGCGATTATAGATGATGATGTTCATAATTTATACTCTTAGTATAGAGGTGTTAACATAATGTCTGAATTATCTAAAACTCAAATCGCATGGAGTTTGATGCTCGATAGAGATTCATTTGAAGTCTCTGAGATTGCTAATGACTCCACTATGCCCTTGGAGCAATGCCGTACTTTTATCAATAAACTTGTTAAGCAAGACGCTGTGGCGATAATTGACGGCTTAGGCTGGTATCGACGGCCCTATGTGTATCGTGTAGTTGATACGTCAAAGGCTAGAGTGGGGAAAGGCAATTATAATCAAACCTCGAATCAATTAGCCCCGGGCCAGCAAACCATTTGGAATGCGGTTCGTGTACATCGGCATTTTACGAATTTACAAATTGAATTAACCACATTGGCATCGATTAAAAGCATTAATGCTTACTTGCGACATTTAGAGAAAGCTGGCTACTTGATAAGGAAAAAATTAGATAAAACAGTTAGTAATAGTAAAAGGTGCGGGCAGCGTGACTATTTTCGTTTAAAACCTGCTTTTGATACGGGCAGAAAAGCGCCGATTTTCCGTAGAGAGGTCGGTATGTATGATCAAAATATTAATACCTTATTTGAGTTTAAAATCTAATGCCATCCAAGTTGGCGTCATATCTAATTTAGATCTTTCCCCATCCAAACCACTTTTCCAATGATGTTTAATAATTCTATTCTATTTTTTTCAATACGTTGTGTTTCATATTCTTTATTGTCACTGATTAAGATAACAGAGCCATCAATACCTTTTTGCAGGCGTTTGGCAAAAAGATCATCGCTTATTCTTAGAACGTAGATACACCCATCTTTTAATGATGTTTGACTCGTATCAACTAACAGAGAGTTATTAGAATGTATTGTGGGTTCCATAGAATCGCCGCTTGCGTAAACAACAGCAAGTTCAGAGGGGTTTAGATTTCTAAATTGGAGCCAACGTTTTCTAAAGGCCAGATAGCGTTTAATGGTTTCAGTTTTGTTGGTAATGCCATGACCAGTGCTGACTGTTACGTTGTAGACAGGAATATATGCATATTCATCACAGTTTATTAATTCTTTGTTACTAATGTCTTTTGCACCTTTTCCCGTTGCGAGCCATTCAAGATTTACTTTACATTCATCTGCAATTCTAACCACTTTGTCAAAAGATGGCTTAGATGTGTTATTCAGCCACTTTCTGATACCGCCCTCAGATGCATCAATTAATTGACCAAAAGAGCTGATACTTTGAGCGCCTATCAGTTCTTTTAGACGCAAATTGAAGTTTTCGACTTCTTTTTGTGACGTCGATATCTGCTTTCCAGTTTTTTTATTCACTTTTCTGATTGCCTATTTACTTTGTTATCAAGCGCTTAACTTTGTGTCGTCTTTTTAGGGTAAATAATTTCAGTCAAAACTTGAAATCCGCCTAATAAGATCGTAATCTTTCTAATAAGACGCGCAAATGGTTAGTTGCGCATTGCGTAAGTTACATATATTAACATGGAATAGTAAAATGAAAATACATGATCCAGATCACATTCATGCAGCTCTTAGGGCGCAAGGCTCAAATAGTCGAAAATGGTCAATAGAACATGGATACCACCCAAGGACTGTACTCGATATTATTCAGACCTTTGCGCCTTCTAAAAAGCGAAAACCTAAACGTCCATTATCACGTCAAATCATTGAAGATTTAAGTAAAACTATCAATTTTGATTTGTTGGGTAAAAGCAATGAATCATAAATGGTTTACCCCGAGCGAATTATTGGGTAAACCACATATGCCCAATACAGTGCAGGGGGTGCGTTATAAAGCATCGAAAGAAAGTTGGGAAAGTAGACAACGGCAGGGTAAAGGTGGTGGTAAAGAATATAATATTGAATCACTACCAGCTGAAACTCAAGCATTTATGAGTGTTAATTGTACTTCAATTATCAATTTTAAAACAAATGTATCAGTTGGTGTTTGCGTACAAAAAGACGTGGCAATACAGGAGAGAAAAAGAAAAGTAGCTGTTGCGGTTAAAACTACGTCTATGCAGCGCTTTATGGGGTTATCTGAGGAACAGCAAAACAAGGCCAAGGCTAAGGAACAAATAGTACAGGCTTTAGCTTCTTATTTAATACCTTATGAAGCCGCAGGAAATAAAAAACTAGGGATTGAGGCATTTATTAATGCTTTTAATCATAATGAGTTAAGCAGTATAGCTGAAATTTATCCGATTATTTCTAAAGTAACTCGCCCTGTTCTTTACCGCTGGCAAGCGGCTTATAAGAAAGAGGGGATCATGGGACTGGTTGATAAAAGAAAGAGTCCTAACACCAACAAAATAGACACTCAGCATAGGCTCAACGAGTTTATCAATGCGCTGATCACAGCTAAGCCCCATCTATTAAATCAACCCAAAAAAGTGCGGGAAATGGCGCTAGTAAAGGCCGCTGAGTTTAACTGGGATATTCCGTCTATCGGCTCGTTTAAGCGTTGGTTAATGAAGTATGCCACTAAAAATGAGGTGGCGCTGGCGTATATCACTAATCCCACTAAATATACCGACAAATACCGTCCGCTATTTAGCAGCATGTACCCGCAGGTTGATGGCCCTAATCAGGTCTGGGAGTTTGATTCTACGCCTACCGATGTCGAGCTAAATGTTGACGGTAAGCTCAAACGCCACTGCATTGTGGCGGCTATTGATGTGTATACCCGCCGGGTGCAGCTCATTGTATCGCCCGCCTCTCACAGCGAAGCTATTTGTTTGTTGCTGCGTAAGTGCTTGCTGGAATGGGGCATACCCGAAGAGGGGGCCATTATGCGTACGGACAATGGTAGCGATTATGTGTCAAAACGCACCACCACGATTTTTGAGATGTTAGAGCTTAAGCAATCACGGGCAGCGGCGTTTTCAGGCTGGGAAAAACCGTTTATCGAGCGTTTCTTTGGCACCATGAGCCGTGTATTGATGGAAAAAATGCCCGGTTATATCGGCCATAGCGTGAATGATCGTCAGCAAATCGAAGCTATGTACACCTTTGCCATGCGTATCGGTGACGGTAAAAAGCAAGTGCAGGCGGAGCGATTAGGCTTGGCTCTTACGCCGCACCAGTTACAAGAGGCGCTGAATAATTACCTTGAGTTTGATTATAACCACGTCCCCCACGATAAAACCAAAAAAACGCCTTTTGAGCTGTATGCCCAAAGTGGCTATAAAAAGCGCGCCATCACTAATGAGCATGTGCTTGATTACCTACTCAATTACATCGGCACCAGCACAGTGGCGCGGGGCGGAGTCCGCGCAGGCAATGTTAAATATACCGCGCCTGAACTCATGGAGGTGAGCTGGCAGCGTAAGAAAGTGCGAGTGTTTGTTGATCCTAATGATATTGGCCGCGCCACCTTATACCCCATTGAAGGGTTCGAGACTTATGTTGAAGCGGTGAACCACGAACTCGTCAATAACGGTATTTCACCTGTGTTGTACCGCGAACGCCGCAAGCAAGCGCAAAAAGACTTGGCCGTCATGCGTAAAACCGCCAAAAAGCTGCAAGAAGAGTTTGGCATTAACAATTTGTACGCCGATGAACTGGCGCAGAAAAAGGCCCTGAACGATAGCCTACGTCATATCGAACGCCCCGTAGAACACAATAATGCCAGCATCAAAGGGCTAGAGGCTGGCAGCCAGCGCAGGCAAAATCCTGTGAGTGCCAATGAATTAGCAGTCATTGAACGCCAACGGCTTGAAATGGCTGAGCGTAAGCAGCGGGCGGCCAAACATGAAAGCCGCATCGTACGCACAGATCATGAAAAAGCCATGATCTTAACCAAAGACTCATTAAACCGAACATTAACTCAAACAGAGGAGAAGTGGCTTAAACAATACAGATTAAACAATGTATTACAGAGAAGTCGTCTAGACAGGGTTTTAAAATCGGCAGACTCAGCCCACCGCCAAGTTCGCTGAGTCCGCCTATCACATTGGGCTATAGACATAGCCTTATTCACAACATGAGGGATTATTATGAAATATAAAACCGTAGAAGTAAAAAACGTTTTACGCACTCAAGACATGTTCTCTAATCTACTGGGGCGCAGTCAGATCACCCCCGGTCTAGGACTTATTCACGGCCCTGCGGGAAATGGTAAAACCACCACAGTGGCGTACATGATCAATCAATTAACGGGCGGCGGTAGCTTACCCATTTATGTGCGTTGTTATGCCACTGATACCCCGAGCTCATTCTTAGCCCGTGTGACCAAAGAGCTAGGCAGTGAACCCTTGTTCCCGCTGCGTAAATCCGTTGATTTTATTATCAATATTATGAATGAACAGCAAATTTCCTTATTTGTTGATGAGGCCGATCACATTGTAGGACAGGCCAAAACCATGGAAACCATCCGCGATATTTACGATGCCACCGAGCAACCTGTGATCTTAATTGGCATGGAAGAAATTGCCCGGCGCATTAGCCATCGTAAGCAGCTGTTTAACCGTATCTCTGAGTGGGTCGAGTTTCAGCCTGCCGATGCAGAAGACGTGCATATGTTTGCCTCTGAGCTGTTAGAAGATGGGATCACAGTGGGTGAGGATTTGCTCGATTACATTCGCGTGCGCTCAGGTGGGGAGGTGCGGCGAATACTGATCGCATTAGAGAAAATCGAACGTTTCGCAAAAGCCAATGATGAGGCGTGTATTGATAAAGAAATTTGGGGCGATGGGCAGTTGTTTCTTAACCATGGGATGAACCAAGGAAAGCGTTAATTTTATAATAATAAAAGGAATTTTAGTTTATGGGAAACAATGTAAACGTATTGGCTTCGGCGTGTGAGGTGCCCACAGCCAAGGATAAAGCGCTAACAGCCAATAGAAAAGCGCCTACAGCCACAGCCAAGCAGCGAGTAGCGAATAAACACAAGTTACATGTCGTTAAAGCTGCTCGTCAAAACAGCCAATTACACACAGACAGGCAGCAAGTCTGGAATGTGTTGCGCATTCATACCAAGGCCAATAAACGCTTAATCATGACCACCACAACGGTTAAGTCAGGCCTCATTTATCGGTATTTATTGCAGCTGGTTAAATCGGGTTATCTCAAGCCACTCAATGCTCGTAAAGGGCGGCCTCGCGGCCAGTGTATCCATTATCGACTCATACGTAATTCAGGCCGATTAGCGCCCCAAGTGCGTAATAACGGTGTGTACGATCAAAATCAGCAAGTGTTCTACCCCTTCAATAATAAGGAAGCCGCGAAATGACATGGAAAACAATTTTAGCCGAGCAAGCCAAAACCCATGGGCAAGTGACGGTGGCGGATGAATTAGGGGTGTCAAAAACCGTAGTGAGTCAACTCATTAACGGTAAGTACCCCGGTGACTTAACCCGCATGCAAGCGCTGGTTGAGGGGGCATACATGGCCAAAACGGTTCAGTGCCCGATAATCGGGGACATTCCGCTACACCAGTGTGATAAATATCAGCGTAATACCCTTACTAGTCATCCAACGCGGTTGAAATTATACCGAGCGTGTCGAGGGGGCTGCCCCCATTCGTCTCAGCCTGTAAATAAGCATTTTAAGCCCTTTGAGGCTAAGGCCCCTCAAGCTCAAATGACTCCAGCTTATCAGGCCGAGGCCACTATAGGCAGGCTTGAGCGGCAAGTGCGCAGCGACGATGGCGGCCTTGCGCAATTCGTCCAGCTGTTAAAAGCTGAGCTTCAAAGCCTTGCGATGCGTTACAACCGCTTGCTCGCCAAAGGAGCAGCAAAAGGAGAAACCGATGCCAGTTGAAACAGAACGCGCTCACATCGTGGCGGCGTTAGCGCTTAGGGGCATGAAAGTCCTCAGCAGTCATAGCGACAGAGTGATCTGCATTGAGCACCCGAGCCAAGACTTCATCGATAACGCAGTGGAAATCACCGAGCGCGACAGCCAAGGCTTACGCACTCGCTTAGCCACCCAATTTAACGGCATTACAGTCTGCTGGAGCAAATATTAATGGCCAAAATCACTCTTGAAATTAACACCATGTACACCACTGACGGCCCAGCATTAGAAGGGCAAACCACGTTTGAGATCAATGATGAGAGCCAGCGTGAACTGAGCGATGCCATGGCGCTAAAATTGCTTGATATGCTCAATACCATTATCCCGCGCTTAAGCGATGAAATGCTGGCGCGGGCAAAAGAAGAACCCGCACCGACACACAATATCGCGCCACCCCGCCCACAGCTGCACTAATTAGCATCAAGCCATAACGAAACAGTTTAAGGAAAAACAATGAACAATACTGATAAGCAAGCAACACAAGAGGCCCAAACCCCCAGTGGCTTTAGAAAGAATGCTCTTGGCCACTTAGTGCCTGAGAGTCAAATTAAAGCCATCGAATTAGTGCGCGACGATGTGGTGCAGGATATCGTGCAGCAAGCGCAAGCGTTACGTGAAACCATGCAAGCCTTTAAGCAGCAGGCCCAGCAGCAAATCACCGACTTTGTTGATCTCTCTGCCAGTGAATATGGCGTCAAATATGGCGGCAGTAAGGGCAATGTGGTGCTCACGTCTTTTGATGGCCGTTATCAGGTGCGCCGTGCCATTGGTGAGCATCGAGTGTTTGATGAGCGTATTCAAACGGCTAAAACTCTAATCGATGAGTGCATTCATTCATGGTCGGGTGGGGCCGATGATAGGCTCATGGCCATGGTGGATCATGCCTTTAGAGTGGATCAACAAGGCCGAATTAACGTCAATCAAGTGCTGAGCCTGCGCCAACTTAATATTGATGATGCAAAGTGGTTAACGGCCATGGAGGCCATTGCCGATGCTATTCAGGTAACGGGCACTTGTGAATACCTACGCCTCTATGAGCGTAAAAACAACGGTAAATACCAGCAGTTACCCCTCGATATCAGCTCACTGTAAGGATCACTACCATGGCAAAGACCCTTTCAACTAACGCCAGTATCACAGCTAGCCAGTGGCAGCAAATCGAAAATGAGATGAGCGGCAGTTATGGCCGCGTCGAGTTCATATTAAATGGCACAAAAATCAACTTAGAGAAACGATTCATCGCGGAAAATCGCTTAGGCATTTTAGTGTTTATTGACGGCAAAATCGATTACAGCTGGAGTCATGCCGATGAGCCAACCCCGATTGCTCAGCAAGTTTGGCGTAAGCGCAGTAAATCACTGTACAGCGCCAAGCAAAAAGCCGAATTGCTCAAAGGGATCGGCAAGCGCAGAGCCAAGGAATGGTTTCCTAATATCGATAAAAAACGTGAATGGTTGGAGCCGTATTTCACTCAGTTTGGCCCCATCAAACGCCAGTACCGCAAGCTTGATGGATTAGAGCTGGTGAGTATGGGCTATCAAAGTCAATGCGCTGAAAAGAATACTGAAAATAACCATGAAAAGCGCGCGAGTCATGGCTAAGGCCGATGTTAAGACTAAGCCGCAGGTCAAAGTAGAGGGTGTCAGTTCGACACCTTACGCCGAGGCCTTAATTGCTTATGTTAGCGCCTTTTGCACCTTAGGTTTAGGGGAAACAAAAGGCACTAAAAAATTAACGCAAGCCACCCGCCGCGCTTGGGCCATCGATTATTTAAACCGTCATGCGGCTTTTGGCTGGCAAACTCGAACAGATAAGGAATATCAATAATGCAATCACCGTCTCATTCCACCCCACAAGTGACAGTGAAGAACCCCGCCAAGCGGCGTTTAATCACTTTGATCAACATCGCTAAGCAGCAGCTCAATATCGATGAAGATGTGTACCGCGCCATGCTGAAAAGCTGTGCTGGCAAAGATTCCCTCAGGGCCATGAGCTTGAGCGAGCTAGAGCAAGTGCTAACTCACTTTAAACAAAAGGGTTTTAAAACCAGTAAAAAGACAGGCAGTAAACAGACCGCGAAAGGGCGTTTAAGCCCCAAAGGCGGCAAAGCCAAGGTGGCTGAAATCAATAAAATCCGTGCCATTTGGATCACCATGTTTAAACAAAATATCGTCCGCGATGGCAGCGAAACCGCACTCGATAGCTATGTGCGCCGCATGAGCGCCCGGTTAAATATTACTAACGATATTGCCAAGGGCGTAGACAGTGTGACGTGGCTCACTCCTAAGCAAGCTTACAAAGTGCTTGAAAGCCTTAAAAGTTGGCATAAAAGAGCCATGCAAGTTCGGCTTGAGCAGCTTGGCATAACAGAGCTAACAGGTTATGACAAGGTGCTTACACGTTATTTTGTCAATGAAAAGCAGATTAATCAGATGGTTCAGGAGGCTAAGCAATGAAACTCAGCCGTTGCCCTGTGTGCCACAGTCAATTGCACCTTGAAAACCTAGTCAATGATCAAGCCGCCAGCGAGTTATTGGGCTTACTGGCCCCAATGGGTGGACGGTTAGCTCGTGCGGTCGTGGCGTATGTGGGCTTATTTAGGCCACAAAAGAGTGATTTAAGCTTTAGCCGCGCTTTAAAAATCACTCACGAAGCCTTGGCCATCAACACCAATCAGGACGTGCTTACCGTGGGCCTTGAAAATACCGTGATGCAAATTCGCAGTGCCAGAGTGGCAGGCACCGCCACGCCACTGGCCAATCACAATTATTTAAAAAAAGTGCTATCCAGTGTCGATGATAGCGTCATTGGGCCTGCGCCATCGGCAGCAAAATCCGCCGCAAAACCCGCAGTAGAGGTGAAAAGCTTTAGCCGCCCTGAAAGCTTGGCCGAAACTCAAGCCAAGTTTGAGGCGCGCATGGCTCAATTCAAGACGAAAAACGCAACGGGAGGGGCCAATGAGTCAGAATAGCGAGAGTCAAGACAAGCAGTTGGAGTTAATGCCCAGTAGCGCAGAGGAGTTAGAGCAAACCTTAGCTGTATTGCAAAGCCTGACCGAGGATGAGCGCAAAGATTTTATTCATCGCTGGCCGTCTACATTGCAAAGCCTGTGTGAGCTAATGCGAGTGACGCTTGAGGGTTACAAGGTCACTAATGCCCTTATGCTCAGCGAAGCGCTGGCCACCAGTTTAAGCACTTACTTAGGGGGCCGTGATGTGTATATTCCCAACGGTGAGCGCCTTAAAGATGCCTTGCGTGATATTCAAATCTGGCGTGAGTTTAGAGGTAATAACCTTGAGTTATTGTCTCGCAGTTATGGCCTGACCGAGCGCCGCGTGAGTCAAATTATCGCTGAGCAGCGGGCCGCGTTCGTCGCCCGTAAACAGCGCAAGTTATTTTAATTCTGTTAGACTACTTTTTAAGTTTAACAATTAAGTCATTAATAAAGACCAATGTATTTATATAATACATTGGTCTTTTATTTTAAAGTCATTGAATAAAGGGAATTATCACATGAAAAATTTACTATATATCATTCTTATATATTCACTATTTTCTGCCTATTTTTCACATGCAACAATCTATCAATGCTCAGAGAATGGCGTAACGTCTTTTAGTCAATCACCTTGTGGTAAGGATGCTAAGTTGATTGGTGATAGTGGGTCTGATGATAGTGAAAAATCAGAAGTTGATACCGATGTAGTACAAACTTGCTTCAGTTTTTTAAAGAAAAATAAAAAATGGAAAGATGCTGAGTCAGTAAGGCTTGAGGGCCATGATTTTGGGTGGATAGAAGACGAGTCTGGTTTAAGGAGAGTATTATATCTTCAAATCAATGCTAGAAATGGTTATGGTGGTTATGATGGTACTGAAGAAGAAAAGTGTTATGTGAATCATTCAGGAACCGAATTAAGTAAAATTCAGTATAAAATGAAATAATTTTTATAAGTCAAGGACGGCCCATGTCACAACCCATTCAAACCTCATCTGAACAGACTTCCGTTTCATCTCAAACCCGTGGTTTTACTGCATTAGGTTGTTTTAGCTTCTTAGGTCAGTTGACTGCGATGATGGGCATTGTGATTGCCGTGTTCATGTTTATCAAATTGGGCTGGGTTGAAGTACCCAATGAATATTTGTCAGAGCTTGGCACGACTGAAAGACAGTTTAATCCAATCATCTTATTTTACAGCGCAGGCATGTTACTGATAAGCCTGTGTTGGTGGACTTTTGTGCGTGTCATAGTGGCGATGGCACGGCGTTTAAAAGTGTTTTAACTTTGGCTTAATTTTGGTTTAAACCGCATTTAAACCCAAGTTAAACCCGCTTTAAGCCCAGTTTTATGCGTTGACGCGCCAGCGTCATTTTCTCCCTAACACGAAATGCTTTTACTCGTGTTAGGGAGTCCCGAAACCTTTCCTATCCATTGCGCCTGCTTATTTTTGCATCATAGACTCAGCATTCCACATCTGAGTCATTGTATGCATTACGACGAGCAACGCCACGCCCAGCAATACCCTTACACGCCTATTCCGTCACTATTAAACGTCGCCTGTGATTTTATCGCCGCCGAAGAGGGCTTTCGTGATAGCCCCTATCACTGCTCTGAGGGCTACCCCACAGTGGGCTATGGCCAGCGTATCGGTAAGAAAAACCAGCCACTGACCCAGTTTAGATTCACTCTGCCAGAGCCTGCCGCCCGTGAGTGGCTTAAACACGGCATTATCCACCGCCTCAATGAACTAGATAGCTATTCCAGCCTTGCCAGTGTGTTCATGGCGCAAAATTCGCCTCGGCAAGTGGTGCTGTTATCTATGGCCTATCAGTTGGGCGTCAAAGGACTGAGCCTGTTTAAAAACATGCTGGCATCCCTCAGCATTGGCGATTATGTCATGGCCGCAGAGCATGCACTTGATAGCCGCTGGGCCAAGCAAACCCCCAAGCGCGCCCAGCGTCATGCGCACATTTTGCAAACGGGCAAGCTTGATATCAGCGGCTGCTGAGGTGAGTGATGAAAGGCGAGATTAAAAACCGTGTCTATCGTGCGTGTGGCTGTGATGGTTTCAAGGCGCGTATTCAAGCCGAGTTGGCGAAAATTGACTCAACTCTCACTCAAGAGCAAGCGCTAACCAAGCCCCTTGAGCCGCCTTTATATAGCCATCATGCCACCCGGCAAAGCTTTTTTAACAAGGGTTGGTATGCGGTTACAGGTATGCACATTTTAAAAGCTAAACAACGTGTTAAACAGCACGCTCTTTAAACGATTAAAAGGAAGATATTATGCTAACACTCGCCGCTCTTGCCACCACTCTGATCCAATCTGGCCCCGCACTTATTCGAGGCATTGGTGGTTTGTTTGATGATAACACCGCCGCTGTGGCCAATAGCGTGGCGGAGCTGACCGAGCGCGTCACCAAAACCACTCACCCGCAAATGGAGCTGGAACAGGCACTCAAGACCATGCCCAGTGAAAGCTTGCTCACGCTGCAAAATGTCGCTAAAGAGCTGGAGGTGGCCAAGGCGCGTATTGAGGCCGACAAAGCGGCCCGAACCCTGCAATCAACAGAAACCTTGCACCAACAAACCCAAGCAACCGTGCAAAATGGCGATAACGCCAGCGGCGAATATGTGCGCCAAACCCGCCCGAAAATGGCGCGCTTTAGCGGTTACAGCGGCGCGTTGTACATCATTATCACCGAGCTGTGTGCGGTGCTGGATAAAGGCGGTGGCGCTAATTGGGAGCTGGCCAGCATCCTGTTTACCCCGCTGTTAGCTTACATGGGCCTACGCACTGCCGATGCCTTTAGTCGTTTTAAAGGGCCACATCTATGAACACGTTGTCTCGATTAACTCGATTAACTTTGGGGCAAGAATATGAGGCATTTCATGGATGAAGTCAGTCTGTTTTTTAACAATAACTTTAAGTTGCTGTCAGTCCTTGCTGCGCTCGCGTTTGCAGGCTTTGTGGCGTGGCTCACGGTGAACTTTTCCACTCGTAAAGAGCATAAGGCATTAACCATTAAAGTTGATGCGCTCAGTGAAAAATTTACCCGCATTGAAACGGATATAGAGCATTTACCGAGTATTGAAGATGTGCGCCGACTCGACAATACCATTAGCGCACTGAATGCCACGGTAGCCGAATCACAAAAGGGCATTGAAACCAGTATTTCACGACTTGAACGCAAAACCGATCTGTTATTAGAAAATGAATTAAGAGGAAGTAATGGCAATACAACAAATTCTTAGTGAGCATCAACGATTAGTCATATTGCGCTTGTTACATGAGGTGCCGGGCTTTGATTTAAATGAGTCGATTTTGCAAGACTCACTCACGGCTTATGGGCTAGATGTGAGCCGCGATGCATTGCGCACACAATTGGCATGGTTAGCAGAGCAAGGCTTACTCAGTCTAAGCACAGTGGGTAATACCCAAGTCGCTAAGCTCAGTGCCCGTGGTCAAGATGTGGCTGAGGGGCGGGCACATGTGCCGGGCATTAAACGCCCCAGTGCTATTTAGGAGCCTCAGCGTTATTAGGAGCCTCAGCGTTATTAAGAGCCTCAGGGCTATTTAGAAGTAAGCAATAGGAGAAAGAACATGTTTGATAACTCGCTGTTACTGCTCAATGTGCTGCGGCTGTTTGAGCAGCAAGCTGCTAGCGGTGAAGTGTTAGCGGTCACCCGATTGGTACCGAACAAGGATGAACAGCACCAATGAGCGAACAATTGAATCATACCCCCACACGAGGTCGTCGCTCAAAAGTCGATTTACTGCCCGATGATATTCGTCGCCGCTTGGATGCGGGCCTGCGGGATGGCTCGATTCTGCAAGTGGACTTACTCGATGAAATTAACGGCCTCATTAGTGCTGCGGGACTCGACGACAGCCAAAAGCTCAGCCGCGCTGGTCTCAACCGCTACGCCAGCAAGATGGAGGCAGTAGGCAAGAGTTTGCGAGAGATGCGGGAAATCACTCAAGTGTGGACGGCGGAGCTAGGCGATAAGCCTACAGGGGAAGTCACCAAACTCATTTTAGAGATGGCCCGCTCTCAGTTGTTTAAAGCCCTGCTTAATCAAGATGAAGACGGCGAGGCCGCCGATGTGGGCATGATAAAAGATGCCATGCTGGCGGTGCAGCGTCTCGAATCTGCTGCCATGGCCAGCCACAAACGGGAGAAAGAAATACGCAGTGCCTTTGCCGAGGAGGCGGCCAAAACGGCAGAGAAAGTGGCGAAAACCCAAGGCCTCACTGCCAAGGCGGTGGCCGAACTGAAACGCGAGATTTTAGGCATAGCCTAAGCGCTCAAGCCAGAACCCAGAACTTAAGCCCTAAACCCTTTAAACCAATGATAAGGAGTATGTGATGCAATGGATGCAATGGTTACCTCAGTGTGTTAAAGCGCCCTATTTTAAGCTGATCGACGAGTTAGTGGCCCTGCCCAATGTTCGCCGTTATTACCGAATGAGCCGAATGGGTTGTGATATGAGTTGGTATTTTGTGCTGTTTAGCCTGTTTTCACCGTCAATGATTTATGCGCTTATTGCCATTAGTGTTTTTCTGCTTTTAGTGGCTTCATGCGTGCTATTGGGCCAAGCGGTCAAGCTACTCGATGATATTACCTGTAGTGAGCCAGAGCAACTCAATGCCATGTTGGTTGAGCATATGTTAATACCCCAAACAGATAAAGGAACAAATAAAGGTACCTTTAATGAATGACGTTGTTATTGGTCAAACCAAAACCCCCATTGAGTCCGCGATTGAGTTGAGTGTGTTTGACTCAAAAGAGGTGCTGCTTGGTTATCAAAAGCGCTGGATTGCGGATGATTCGCAACTCAAAATTGCAGAGAAATCCCGCCGAACGGGCCTGACTTGGGCCGAGGCCGCCGACGCGGTATTGTGCGCCAGCGCCGCCCGCGGTCAAGGGGGTACTAACCACTTTTACGTGGGTTCAAATAAAGAGATGGCGCGGGAGTTTATCGATGCCGCCGCCATGTGGGCCAAGGTCTTTAACAAGGCCGCCGGAGAGATTGAAGAAAGCATCTTTATCGATGATGGTCAAGACGGCAAAGAAATTCTCATCTTTACCATCTACTTTGCCAGCGGCTTTAAAATTCAAGCCCTCAGCTCGAATCCCTCAAACCTGCGCGGCATGCAAGGCAATGTGACCATCGATGAGGCGGCGTTTCATGAAAAGCTGCCCGAAGTTTTAAAAGCCGCGTTAGCGCTGACCATGTGGGGCGCTAAGGTGCGCCTCATTAGCACTCACAATGGCATCGATAACGTCTTTAATGAGCTTATTAACGATAGCCGCGCGGGTAAAAAAGATTATAGCGTCCACCGTATCACCTTAGATGATGCTTGCGCCGAGGGCTTATATAAACGTATCTGTCAAATACGCGGCATAGAGTGGAGTCAGCAGGCCGAGGATGATTGGAAAGCAGGGTTAATTAAAGCCACCCATTCAAAAGAGGACGCCCAAGAAGAGTATTACTGCGTGCCTAAATCTGGCGGCGGGGCCTATCTCAATCGCGCTCTGATTGAATCTTGCATGCAGCCTGTGCCCATTATTCGCCTTAAAAAAGACGACGCGTTCGGCCACTGGCCCGAGCATTTGCGTTTCGATGAAATTGACGATTGGTGTAACGAGCAGCTCGCCCCCATTTTGAATAGCCTTAATCCTGCGCTGGCCCACTGCTTAGGGGAAGATTTTGCCCGCACTGGGGACTTAACCGTGTTTGATATCGGGGAAATTGCCAGCGACTTGCATGTGGCGGTGAAGCTGCAAGTGGAGCTGAAAAACATGCCCTTTCGCCAGCAAGAACAAATTTTGTTTTTTATTCTCGACCGCCTGCCCCGTTTTCGCGGCGCGGCGCTGGATGCCAGAGGCAATGGTCAATCGCTGGCGGAATACGCCAAAGACAGATACGGCTCAGAAATCATCGAATGCGTCATGCTCACCGAGCGCTTTTACCGGGAGAACATGCCGCGCTTTAAGAGCCATTTTGAAGACGGCCTTATTACCGTGCCCCGTGATGATGACACCATGCAAGATTTACGGGCACTGGCCATTAATCAGCGCGGCACGCCCTGCTTGGGAGATGTGCGCACCGGAGAAAAGAAACAGCGCCATGGTGATGCGGCCATTAGTTTATTTTTAATGATCTACGCCGCCAGCTTTGACGGTGGCCCCATCGAGTTTACTGCCATTCCCCTAAATCAACATTACGGTCATCATCGCGATCTCAACGCTAAAGTGCGTGACGATGAGGCACAAGAAGACGACATACTCAGTAATCACCAAGGCTGCTGGTAAAAGGATAAGAAAATGCAAGAACGAGTGAATAAAGATAAACAAATTGTTGATCGATTCGGCAGGCCCTTTGAGCAACAAGCCGCCACAGAGTATCAAACCGATGATGTGCGCTTGGTGGGCCTTAAACGCACCTTTAGCGAACACCCCTCAAGCGGCTTGACGCCTGCACGGGCGGCGGAAATATTGCAGGCCGCCGAGCAAGGCGACTTAATCGCCCAGTGCGAGCTGGCGGAAGATCTAGAAGAAAAAGACGGCCATTTGTATGCAGAGTTAGATAAAAGAAAACGTGCCTTGTTGGAAGTGGATCACTATTTAAAACCGCCCCGCAACGCCAGCGCCGCAGAAATAAAAGATACTGAATACTTAAGCGAAATGCTCTTTGATACCGACTTTTTACCCACGCTCATTAAAAACATGGCCGATGCGATTTTAAAAGGTTTCAGCCAGCATGAGCTTAACTGGAGCCGAGAAGGTCGCGAGTGGTTTGTTAATGTGCCAGAACATCGCGATCCCTCATGGTTTATGACCCACCCGGAGCGCCGCAATGAGTTGCGATTGCGCGATTCGAGCTATGAAGGGGCAGAGCTGCAAGCCTTTGGCTGGATCAACCATGTGCATGCGGCCAAGTCCGGCTATGTGGGCCGCGCAGGTCTAGTGCGTCAACTGGTGTGGCCCTTTATCTTTAAAAACTATAGCGTGCGGGATTTGGCCGAGTTTTTAGAAATTTACGGCTTGCCATTGCGTATTGGGCAATACCCCAGCGGCGCGACGGACAACGAGAAGCGTGCTTTACTGCAAGCCGTAACCAGCATTGGCCATAACGCGGGGGGCATTATGCCCAAAGGCATGGTGATGGACTTTCACACCGCCGCCAACGGCCATTCCGATCCTTTTGACTTGATGATCCAGTGGGGTGAAAAAACCATGTCTAAGGTGATTCTGGGCGGCACGCTCACGAGTCAGGCGGACGGGAAAAGCTCCACCAATGCATTGGGCAATGTCCATAATGAAGTGCGGGAAGAGCTGCGAAACAGTGATTTAGCCCAGCTGGCCGAAACTTTGACTCGCGATTTGGTTTACCCCCTGTACGCCCTCAATTGCAAGAGTCACGACGGCCCGCGCCGTGCCCCCCGGTTTGTGTTCGATACTCAGGACGGGGAAGATTTCACTAAACTGGCCGCGCCGCTGAAAACCTTTGTGGACATGGGTCTGCAAGTGCCACAAAAGTGGCTCCATGATAAAACTCGCATTCCTGAGCCAAGCAAGGGGGAAGCGGTGCTGAGCGTGGCGACAAAAGAGGGCGAGCCAGCCAATAAGCAAGATCGTAAGCCAGAGACTAAAACGAATAAATCAACCAACGCAGCAGCGGATAATGCCTCCCTTGCTGCGCTGGCGGCCAATGAGAAAGTGAGAATAGCGGCTCAAGATAACGCCGATATCATCGCCGAGCAGCTTAAACAGCAGATGCAGCCCGTGCTGCGAGGCTTTACACAAGAGTTACAAACGCTTGTTGATAATGCTACCGACTTGGATGCACTGCAAGCCGCCTTAGCCGCCATGAACTTACCGTTAAATGATGCCACGGCAGTGATGCAATACGCCATCGCCTGCGCCGATTTAGCGGGCCAGCATGATGTACTAAGTGAGAGTGATGTGAACAGTGAGAGTGAGTTTGATCATGGCCAATGAGTTTGAAAATGAAACCGATGTTGGCATAAAGGCGCAATATGGCAGTCAGTTTTTTATCCAAGCCATCGCCTTTTTTCGCGCCAAATTGAACCTGCCCACCGCCCAGTGGGATGACCTTTGGCGCGCCGCCCATAACCGTGCCTTTGTGGTGGCAGGGGCCATGGAAGCGTCGCTATTAACGGATTTACGCGAAGCGGTGGACAGCGCCATCAGTCAGGGCAAATCCATCTCATGGTTTCAGCGTGAGTTTAAAAGTATTGTCGCCAAAAATGGTTGGAGCCACACAGGCAAGAGTGACTGGCGGGCGAATATTATTTACTCCACTAACGTGCGGCAAAGTTATAATGCCGGACGCTATGAGCAGTTGCAGTCATTCGATTATTGGGAGTACCAGCACGGCGACAGCCGCTACCCCAGAGAGCTGCACCTCAAATGGCATGGCACAGTATTGCCTAAAGATGACCCATGGTGGCTTACTCATTTTCCTTCCAATGGCTGGGGCTGTAAGTGCCGCGTTCGTGGTCGCAGTCGTCAAGCCCTTAAGCGCTTAGGCTTGCAAGTCAATGACGCCCCAGTGATCGAATATCGCGACTGGTTGAATAAAAAAACAGGCGAGGTACATAAGGTGCCTAAAGGCATCGATCCTAGCTTTGACTATGCGCCCAAGCGGGGGGATCTGAAAGTAGAGTGAAGGTGGCATTGAAATGGGGCATTGAAAGTGTGATCACAAAGGTGAGTATTCAAGTTGTTAATATTGTTGTGGTTAGGATAAAATCCGCAAAAATAAACAGTTATATGGATGTATATGAGACAGCATAAAGAGAAAATACAGATTACAGTTTATGTCATTGTTGCTTTCATAGCGTGTTTTTTGTTTGGACATTACCAAGACATTATATTTACTTTTTTTAAAGCAGTACCAGTTAATATATGGGTCAGTGTTTGTACGATTACTGCAACGATAGGAGCAGTGCTTTATACCCAAAGAAAAACAGAAAAGCGTTTTGCTCGGCAACATATGCTTGATAATAAAATGAAGGCCGAAGAAAATGTTTTGGAAAAAGAAGCGGAAATGATAAGAGGTTTAATAGCCGCTTCAAAAGCATTCTCCAAAGTATATGATGATATTTTGATTCTATTTGTTTTATATAAAAAATACGTTACGGAAAATAAATCAATAGATGTAAAAAGCTCTATTAATGCTATCAATTATCAATTCATTCTTATAGATGGTGATTTGATGTTTATAGAGTATTTATCAGGTTATTGTGGCAGTGATGTTTTTGGTAAATACCAAGATTTATATTGTAAATATACAAAGTTTAAAAATACTACAAAAGAGCACATGCAGCCAATAATCATAGAAGTTAAGTATAAACATTTTAAGGGTGATTTGTTTGTTAGAGATGACTTTGAAAGCCTTATACGATCTGCAAGTGAATGCATTAATCACATTCAAAAAAGAGATAATAACTTTAAACAAAGAATTCGAGACTTAGCGATTGGTCTTGATATTCCCTCTAATAATAAAAAATAACCCTAAAGGACTTTCCATGGCAGGCACCCACATAGACATCACCGCCAGAGGTCAGGTAAACGTGGCCAAGGCGCTCAATAAGTTGCTTCGGCAAGGGCAGAACCTTAATCCGATATTGGGGGACATTGCCGAGTATTTATTGGAGAGCACGCAGGGACGCTTTATCGATCAACAAGCCCCCGATGGCAAGCCGTGGCAGCCACTCAGCCCGGATACGTTATTCAGTAAAGAGTTGCGACAAAAGCGGGTGGATAGGATTCTCACGGAGTCCGGCACACTGGCCGATACGCTCAATTATCAATTAGCCGCCACTAGCTTTCGCCTAGGCAGTCCGCTTGAATATGCCGCCACCCATCAATTGGGCCGCGATGAGGCCAATATCGTACAGCGCCCGTTCTTGGGCCTCGCTCCGTTCGAACGAGTGGAGATCATGGGGATGTTGAATGAGTATTTGTCAGAAGCTTTATAACTTACTGTGATCGTTAGCGACAGCAAAAAATCCTGATCTATAAATGGCGAAAAGCCCCCGTGTAGTATCGGAGGCTTCTCTGGAGATGTTCGAAATTCAGCTAGAAAACGAACACCCTAATGTTAGTACTAAAGTGAAAAAATGCCAGTTTGTATGGGATAAACAAGAGCCAGTTTCAAAGTGGGAGTGTACACGGGCAAAATGGATTCAAAAAAGGCAAGGAAGTACGAATCAAGTTATAGCTAGTCGCTGTAAGGCTAAAGGGTTGTAGATTTTAAAGTTTATTTAAAAATATTTAAAAATCAGCAGTTTTAGATTAATATCTAAGCCTGTTTTTTTATGTTTTTGTAAGCGTTAGAGGGATGAAGAGAATGTTAGGGATGGATGATAAAGTTGGGAAAGCCTTTTGGGTGTTTATGGGGCTTGATGCTATTTTACTACTGATTACTTCTACGTTTTATTTTGAATTGACTCAGAGGTCTACTGTTACTTTAGTTGCGGCCTTTATTGCTTTTAGCTCAATTTTTTTTGCTCAAGTGTGGATGGATTCAAGGCAACGGCGAGATCATCAATTGGAAATACAAAAGCAAGAAAACCAGCATAAACATGATTGGCAGCGTGATAAAGAGGCTAAACTACTAGAAAAACAAGAAGAAGTGATCAAACTGGTATTAAAAGTAAAGTCGGAAGTCGATACGATGAAAATAATCGCTAATGGAAAAATAGGTTTGGAACGTGATAAGTTGAACAAGAAATCTGAAGAAATTGGTAGTGCTGATAAAGAATCCAATGAAGAAATCAATAGTTCGAATAAAAAAATGGCTGAGCAATTTTTCGATGAATATAAATTATTAATAGATGATGTATTTATTTTAAGTGCTTTATTAGAACTGTATCCTTTTTCGAATAAGGAGGAAATGATCAAAGTATGTGGGGAGCTAATACCAGAGATAAAGCTTTTGAAGGCTATCATAATATTTATAGATGCTAACCCTGTTGGTTTGGAAAACAAAGCAAGTCATTCAAATGAAATACTTTCTAAATTGGAAACTATGCTTAAAAATTTAACGAAGTATATATTGAATACCCCTAATGACATGTTAGAGCCAGAACCATCAAAAGAAGCGGCTTAATATAATGTGCGCTTAAAAATCATTATTTAAGGCCCAAGCTCTAAAACCCACCCTAAGGTATGCCAGTGTCCCCGTTCGTGGCATACAGAGAGATTTAAACAGGGTTTAAACACTATTAGCGTGTTTGACCCTGACTCTCTTTTCACTTATTTTGATTATGCTGTACTAATGTTGTTTTAAGCCGCGTTAGTTTTTGCTCTTGACGCGTGAGCGTCTTCTCCTTTTAAGTGCTCTCCTGAAACCTTTCCAATCCATCCCCCATGGTTTTTTTTGCATCATGGCAATATGATTTCTTCATTGCCGTGTGTGTATGTTCCAACTTGCCGCCCTCACCAGTAGCGTCACCTTTGCCCTTAAGCCCACCGACGACGGCTACATTCAAGCCTTGCCCGATGGAGTCTTTAATGCCGTGGATGGCCGCCCTCAAGATGTGATAGGCGGTAAATGGTTAATGGACGCCACTGCCTTTGCCGCCATGCAAGCTAATACGCCTCACCAAGCTGGGGACTTAGTGATTGATTATGAACACCAAACCCTGAATAAAGAGAAAAACGGCCAGCCTGCCCCCGCTGCTGGTTTTTTTAATATCAAAGACATTCAGTATCGTGAAGGTCAGGGCTTGTTTATTAAGCCGGACTTTACCGACAAGGCACAGGCGCATCTCACTGCCCGAGAATACAAATATTTTTCCCTCGTGTTTGGTTACGACACCGACACGGGCCGCCCGCAGTACATTCATAGCGGCGCGCTCACTAACAGGCCCGGCGTCGATGGCATGTTGCCGCTCGCTAGCCTCAGTGCGGAAATAAGCCCTCGTATACATCATTTAACGTATTCAACTGATCCAACCCCTCAACAAGGAGATATTCCCGTGAATGAAACCCTAAAAAAGCTGCTCGAAAAACTGGGCATAGACATTGGCGATCCCAATGCCGCCTTGACCGATGAGCAGGCCACTGCCGCCCTCAGCGCATTGGACAGCTTAGTGACTCAAGCGGCTGAGGTGCAGCCACTGAAAACCCAAGTGGCGGCGCTGAGTGCACAAACTCAAGCCGCAGGCGCGCATACCCAAACAGTCAATCTAACTCAGTATGTGCCCATCGCGACCTTTAATGCGTTGCGTGAAAAGCTGGTGAGCCTCAGCGCCGAGAATGGCCAACTCACTATCGAGCAAGCGGTTAAAGATGCGCTGGATGCTGGCAAAGTGTTGGCCTGTGAAGAAGACTATTTATTAGCCATGGGCAAGCAGCAAGGCATGGCCGCGCTGAGTGCGCACCTTGATAGTCGCCAACCCATCGCCGCGCTAACCACTAAGCAGACCACCACAGTGACCCCACCTGCGTCAAATCATCAGGGTAAACCCGATGCCATGGCCGCGCTGTCCAGCGAAGAGAGGCAAATGGCGGACTCGTGGGGCATGTCACATGACGATTTCAAAACAGCCAAAAAGGATGACAAATAATGGCCATTATTAATGCCGCAAGTTTGCAAGCTCTGCGCACTATGGTGCGCAGTGAGTTTCAAAAAGCACTGGTGAATACCGATCCCAGCTATCAAAAAATTGCCACTGTGGTGCCGTCGAATACTAAATCGAATACTTATGGCTGGCTGGGCAGCATGCCGTCATTTCGTGAGTGGATCGGCGATAGGGTGATCAACTCCATTAAAGAGCACGGTTACAGCATCACTAACCGCACCTTTGAGAACACCATAGGTATCAATCGCGATGATGTGGAAGACGACACCTTAGGCATTTATGCGCCCATGGTGCAAGCGCTGGCGCAAGAAGGGCAAGAGTTCCCCAATGAGCTGGTGTATGAACTGCTCGCCAATGGCTTTGGTACAGCCTGCTACGACGGGCAAAACTTTTTTGATGCGGATCACCCAGTCAATACCAAGCATGACGGCACAGGTACAGACAGCTCAGTCTCTAACGTGTTGGTCGATGTTGCCTATACGGGCAGCCCTTGGTATTTGATGGACACCACCCGTCCACTTAAACCGCTCATTTTTCAAGAGCGGCGTAAGCTGGCATTAAATACCTTGTTCAATCCCACCGATCCAGCTGTGTGGGTGAAAAATGAGTTTCAGTTTGGTGCGGACTTGCGTTGTGAATCGGGCTTTGGCTTTTGGCAGTTGGCGTTCGCGGGCAAGATTGAACTTAATGCCACTAATTTGTGGGCGGCGAAGCAGGCCATGTCGAACTTCACCCGCGATGGTGGCAAGAAGCTCAAAGTCAGGCCTAACTTGTTGGTTGTTTCTTCAAGCGAGGAAGAGAAGGCCACTAAATTGCTGACCCGTGACTTTATTGATGAAGGCGGTACCACAGTGAACAATGAGCTTAAGGGCATGTTTGAGCTGTTAGTTGTGCCTGAGCTGTAACGGAATGAGCAAGCATTAAATAAATCACGAATGAGTAAGTTATGGAGAGAAACATATGGATACTAATACCAGTGCTAAGGTCATTAATCTGGCTCACGACGGCTACCGTCGGGCAGGCGTGGCCTTTACTAAAGGTGAGAATTTATTGTCCAAGCTGGACAAGGCTCAGTTGGCGCAAATTGAGGCGGATCCACGCCTCAAGCTGCTGTCAAAAGGTGGGTTGTCGACCGTTACCGATGACAGCCAAACGCCGAGCGGGGCCGTGGATGATCTTGCAAGTGCAGCCGCGCTAGTGCCAGATAACGCGGCTGATAACACGCCGTCCGCGCCAGTCAAGAGTAGCAATGAGCAAGATATGGAGCAGGTGTTTGAGGCCATTGCCTCACTTGAACTCGCTAATAAAGATCACTTCACTGTTAGCGGTAAGCCGCAGGCGGCGGAGCTTGAAAAGCGCCTTAATCGCAGCGTCAGTGCTAGCGAGCGAGACGGAATGTGGCAAGCCTACCAAGACAATCAGATCCAAGATCATCAAGACGAGGACGCTTAAGTGATGTATGCCGACGCATCGCAGATGATAACCCGTTTTGGTGAGCAAGAGCTAATCGAATTGACCGATAAAAACGGGCAGGCGGGGGAGTTGGTGCAAACCGTACTCGATGGTGCGTTGGCGGATGCTAGCGCCACTATCGATGGTTATCTGGCGGGGCGTTATGCGCTGCCGCTGGCCTCAATCCCTCAAGTACTAGTGCCTATTTGTTGTGACTTGGCCCGTTATCAGCTCTATGACGAACAGGCCAGCGAGCAAGTGAGCAATCGCCATAAACACGCCATGCGCTTTTTGGAGTTGCTGGCATCGGGAAAAGTGAGCTTAGGTCTGAGCGATGAAGGAGAAGTGCAGGCGGATGATTTACCCGAAGTGGTGAGCGCGGGCAGCGTGTTTGCTCGCGATAAGTCCACAGGCTTTCTCTAATGCTTTTTAGAGAAGAGATGAAGGAAAGTAAATGATCGACTCCATTATTAGCCGTTTAAGTGATGCTAGCTTGGATGCTACAGGCAAAAATCCTTGGTTGTCAGTGGAGGGCTTGCTGGACTTGTCCGAGCTTGAAAACCGCAGTCAGCAGCGGTTCCCTAAATTGTATGTCATTGAACTGACTGAGCACGCGCGGCCTGATGTACGCGGCTCAGGCCCGGCGCTGCAAAGTGTGCAAGCCGAAATTGGCGTGATTTGTTTGATGTCAAAACGTAATGGTGCTTGCCCCAGTTTAACGCCGATTAGGCAGGCTGTGCGCTCGCGCTTGTTTGGTTTTGTGCCGCAAAGTGACAGTAACAGCAGTCATGACTATGAACCCTTATGGCTAGGTGGCGGCGGTTTACTCAAAATCAACGCGGGCCATGTGGCATGGCTGGATAAATTCATGACCGAATATACTGCGCAAGCAGCGCAATAAAAGGAGAGAGACATGCGTAAATTTAGAAAAAAAGCGCTGGTGTTTGCCAAAGAGACCCAATACGGCATCGATGCCATTGATGGCGGCGAAACCGCCATGAGTGTGCTGGGCCGTGAGATGAAGATCACGCCGCTGGCGGGGGAAAATACCGCGCTGGACTATGACAACGGCTTATTAGGCAATAGCGCCGAAATTGCCACCGAGACCTATGTAACGCTGGAATTTGGGCTTGATTGGGCGGGCAGTGGTGAAGCCACCACCAATGCGCCTTATGATAATCTACTCAGTGCGTGTTTACGTCAAAGCAGCGCAGGCACAGGGCAAATTGAGCGCAGTATTAATGATGATAGTAGTGACAGCGTGACCTTCTATTTTTACCTTGACGATGCATTGCATGCATTAACGGGGGCGCGGGGTAACATGAAATTGGAGGCAAAAGCGAAATCCTTCCCCACCATTAGCTTTACCTTTACTGGCTTGTTTGTCGCCATTACCGCAGCGGCCATTCCCGCCACTAACTTTGCCACATGGCAAACTCCGCTAAAAGTCGGGGCGGCCAATACCGCTTGCTTGCTGGATGGCAGCGCCGCCAAACTCATTAGCTTTGAGTATGACCAAGGCAATGAGGTGCAATACACCGAATACGTGGGCCATGAAGAAGTGATCATCACTGATTATGCCCCCAGCGGCAAAATTGTGCTGGAAGCGGCGAGCCTCAGTGATTTTGATCCGTTTGCGGCCAATACGAAAATACTTGAGTTTACGCTGACCCATGGTGTGGCGGGTAATACCATTAGTTTTCGCTGTGACGAATTACAATTGGGCCGCGCTGAGTACGGGGATCAAGACGGCATTTTAACCTATGAAATTCCCATTCGCCCCATCGGGAATAGCGATTTATTGATCACTAAATAAGAGACAAACATGGAAGAGCAAATAATAGCTGCAATGAAAATGGTTCAAGTTCATTCAAAAACTAACACTATGTTAGAGGCCGTTGGCGTTGTAGAAGAAATGTGCCCAGAGGTATCTCGAGAGCAGTTAATGCTGATTTGGGTAGGCGTGAATGCTGCACAAATGAGTGAAATAAAAATCCAGAAAAAAGCCCCTTAATTTTTATCCAGGATAAACCCTGGTTAAACCCGATTTAAATGTGAGTCAAACACGTTTAACGCCCATTTAAATTGTATTTAATACCCGTTTAATTTCATTTAATCGATAGCTAAAAAGAGATGTTAACCATGAGCCAAACTACTAATACCACCTCTACTCATTCAGCGGATCAGCCCGCGTTTATTTTTACGCCAGAGCGCCACGTTAAGCAGTGGCCCGCCGTGATTAAAATTGCCAGCGATGGTGGGCACGTCATCGAACATGAGATTTTTCTTGATTTGGTGTTACTGCCCCAAGATGAGTACATTAAAACCATGCAGAATGGCGATGCGGCGGTGTTTGACCGCATTATGACAGGTTTTAGCGGCATTCAAGGCCCCGATGGTTCGCCCCTTGCCGATACGTCTGATAACCGCGCCGCGTTGTATCAGCATGTGCCTTTTACGGAAGCACTGGTGACGGCCTATCGCCACGCGAACTCAGGTGAAGCCGCAAGAAAAAACTAATCGAGGGGGTGCGTGAGCTGTATGCACGCCCGCAACTTAATAGTAAAGAACAGCAGGCAGTGGATGATGAAATGCGCCTGCTGAATATCACATCTGATGCACCGGTTAATATTGGCCCCATCGAATTTTGGTCAGAACATGAAACCGCTCTTATGTGGTGGCTACAAGTGCAGGACTTAATGCGTTACAGCCACAACCAAATGACCGTTTGTGAAGGCTTAGACGTCATGGCAGTGCAAGCAGATGTGGCCATGTCGGGCCGGAAAGTTAACGCAGTGGATTATCAAAAGCTGCGCCTTATTGGCCATACCGTGACAGGCCTCATTAATGAGCAGTTAATGAAAAGATAATGAGCAGCTAATGAACCAGCCTTGAGCGCAGTTTTATATAAAGTGAACAAAGGAAACGCCATGAGTGATTTACAGATAGCCCTGACCCTCACCGCCGACGGTCGCCAGTTAATATCCAGCGTCAACGGCAGTGAAAAAGCGGTGGCTAAGCTTAATACCAAGCTGAACGCCACAAGCACCAGCGGCAGTAATGCCAGCCAAGGGCTATCAAGGGTTGAACGCCAGAGCAACCAAACGGGCATGTCACTCAAACGGCTAGGCGTGTATGCAGGCAGCGCCTTTGCGGGATTATCTGCGATTAATCTCAGTAAAAAAATGGCCAGTGATTTAGCCGCCTTTCAAGATGTACGCACCCGCTTAACGCAACTGTCTGGCTCGGCCTCAGCTTATGCCGATAACGAGCAATATTTGATTGAGTTATCCAAGGAGCATCACAAAGAGTTAACCGTGCTTGCAGGCAGTTATGCCGCTATGTTGAACCTACAAGACGCGGGCTTAGTGACGCAGAAACAAGCCCGTAGCATTACCGAGGGCATGAGCAACGCGCAATCGGCGCTTGGGGCCAGTAGTGTGCAGTTGAGCCAAGCCATGTATGGCCTGTCACAAGGGCTGGCCTCCCCCATAGTGCGGGCCGAAGAGCTTAATCAGTTAGTTGAGCCGCTGCCGGGCCTGCTGAATAAAATGGATAAGGCTGCAAAACTCAGTGCAGGGGGCTTTAGACAAATGGTACTTGATGGCAAGGTGACAAGTACCTTTTTACGTACCACATTAATTGACGCATTAAACGAGTATGACGGCGCAGCGGCGGCAACGGCGGATAATATCAGCGCGCAAACCCGTGACATGAAAAACAGCTATGAGCAAATGCTGGTGGCGTTTGAGCAGCCTATCAATGCGGGTGCTAGCGGCATATTAAGCACTATGACAGACACCATGGCGTGGGCGGGTGAGAACGCCGAAAACCTCATTCAACTCATGCAAATTGGTATGGTGGTAGCGTTGACCCGCGCCACTCAAGCGGCGGTCACCCATACCGCCAGTCTCATCACTAAGGCCAATGCCGAACGTGCCGCTCAGACTGCTGCCATAACCACAGCAAAAGCCGAATTACATAGAGCGACTATACAACGGGGTGCGGTGCTGACATCTGGGCAAGCTGTGGTTGCCGAGCAGCGTTTAGTGGCGGCACGTAATGCGGTGACCACCGCCACGGCCCGCACGACACTGGCGACTCGTGCGCTTAATCGCACTATGTCATTAGCCGGAGGGCCAGCGGGATTTTTATTAATGAGCGCGGCGGCATTAGGTTCATTAGCGCTGAGTGCCAATGACGCCAAGATGCAGTTATCTGATTTAGATGATGAAGTGGATGCATTATTAGGCCGCACTAAACAAATTGAAAACCGTAATTTGGATGATGTGATTGCAAAACAAAGTCGTGCCATTGCTGAGCTTGAAGCTTTAACCATTAAAGCCGCCTATGCACCTGCTGCAAGCTATTCCATTGTTGAACAGTTATTTTATAGTCAAGAAGAGCTAAGAGAGAAAGAACGTGCATCTATTAAAAAGAGTGCGGCCCAAGCGGCGATTTTGTCGCAAAAGTTGGTTGCTGCGAAACGTGATTTGATCGCGCTACAAAATAAGCGTAATGGCATTGAACTCGATAATAAAGCCACTAAGTCAGTTAAGCCTCAGTCGACAAAAGAGCAGCAAAAACTACTTGAAAGCCTGACCAAACAAAAAGCCCTTTACGGTGAAGTGAGCGAAGCGGCCAAGGTGCGCTATGAGATTGAGCATGGCAAATTAAAAGAGTTAGATCCTGTGGTGAATGCCAAAATTTTGCAAACTGCCAAAGAGATAGACGCCACAAAAAGAGCCAGTGATGCCAGTAAAACCGCCGCCGATGCGATTAAGGATCAACAAGACAGCATCATGCAATTATTGTCAGCTATTGATCCAGTCACCACGGCCACCAATGAGCTTGCCGATAAAGAAAAGTTATTAAAAACTTATTTTGAGCAGGCCAATGTGCCATTAGAGAAGCGCCGTGAATTGATGGCGGCATTACGTAATGAATATGCGACAGAGAGTGAGTATGGCAAGCTTAGGACTGAGCTTGATCCCGGTTTTACGGAGAACACCGAACACAGTCAAAATATGGGCATTCTTAACGATGAGTTAAGCCTGACTCCTGAAAGTGATGTGGCGAAACGTAATCAAATTAATTTATTGATTGAAGCTGAGCAGCAAAGGCACAGTGAGGCGATGCGTGAGATAAACGGCGGTCTCACACTAGACTATAACGAAATGTGGACGCGCACTTTTCAGCAATTTAGCGCAGGGGTGGGCAGTGCCACCGCCGATGCCATGTTTGAAGCCAAGAGCCTAAGCGATGGCGTTCAGCAAGCGGCTAAGGGCGCAGCCAAAGCCGTAGTGCAAATGTTGGTGGAATATGGGGTGCAAAAGCTGGCTGCGGCTGCACTTGATAGAAGCATTATGACCACCAATGCGGCAGTGGCCCAAACGACCGCTGCGACGACGGGCGCATCTATGGCAGCATCCATGGCACCTGCGGCGGCCACCTCATCCATTGCGTCTTTTGGTACTGCGGCTATTGTTGGAATGGCGGCCATGGTGGCGGGCATGGCGCTGCTGCCTTCAATCATCGGTCAGTTTCATGGCGGCGGCACTATCCCCAGAGAAGGCACTTATTTATTGGACGGCGGCGAAACGGTTTATACCCGTAAGCAGCAAGCCGTGCTCATGAACGCCATGCAAGCCAGCAGTGGAGGCGGTGCTGGCAACCGTCGTGGCATGAACATGCAGCAAAGTAATACTATAGTAGTGAATAATCAAACCGAAGCTGACAGTTTAGAAGACATACTGCCGCAACTCATTGCCATGACCAAGGCGGCAGTGATTGATGATTTGAACAATCGCGGCGATGTATGGCAGGCCCAGCGATGAGTTTGATTGAATAAGGCGTTAATAGTTTCTTTTCATTAAATTTAAAAAAGGGTAAGCTTGGGTCGCTATTAAGGAAAGTAATCATTTGATTATATATCACTTTTTATTAATATTGATAGGAACTATGATGAAAGGGAATTTTTGTACCGTTAAAGGCTTTAAACCTTCTCCCCGCACGCTTGAAACCATTAAAGAAATGAATCGTATTTCAGATCTCGCCACTGTGCTTGGTGTGATTATGACTTACATTCCGCTATTTCAAATCTTTGCTGGGCGAAAAACCTTTCCATTTGCGAGTAATGGAAGTACTAAAAAGTTGCAAGTGCTCAATAGTGATTGGAAAACTTTTTCAGAGTCATTGGAATCTATACCTAAGATTAGGCGGGACAGGTTACGTAATTTAGCGGGTTCTATGGAGCTATATAGTACAGGTGAAGAGAGAAAGTTTTGGGGGTGTGTTACTGATGCGTTATTGTAATTTTTTGTTGTTTTTTATGTCTTTTTCTGTTTTTTCAGCTAACTGGCCTTATTCTGAAAAAGTATTACAAGAAGAGCTTAAATCGACCTATGCTAAGTTGGAAGCGAGAACCGGGTATTGTGGTGATTTGAGACAGCGAGAAATTACAGCGATTAATAGTGACTGGTTATTGTCTCTTACAGAACAACAGCAACGCATTGTGTTGTTTAACGTGAGTAATATTGCGTTTGATCGATGTGTAGAAAAAGAAGAAGGTGATTACAATACCGCTTTAATTAACTATACCGCAAAAACAAAGGATATGGCTCCATTCAATGATTGGATGTTATTAAACGCAAACTATTCGAAAGAGATGTTGGCAGATTTGAATAAATTAGATAATAACGAGATCATAAAATTGTCTAAGCTCCCTGTGCTATCCATTCCCTTTAATCATCGGATTGATTTGAGTTTAATCAAAGGGGAAAAAGAGTAATCCCGAAACCTTTCATATCCTTAAGGCGGTAAAATAACGCCACACTAAGCCCTCACCCATTAGCAGCGAGGGCTTTTTTTTGTTGACCTTTCCCGAGGGGATTTACCCCACATCTTGTGACTGGCGCTTAGTGCATCGCACGAAAGTGTTTACCAACCCTTATAGCAATCAAACACAAACCTTAAGTTTGCCCGGTGCCTATTGGCACGCCAAATTGCAGTTTGCCAACTTGACTCGTACCCAAGGCCAAACCCTGCATGGGTTCGTGTCGAACATGCAGGGCATGGCTGGGCGAGTCAAATTGTTTGACCATGCCTTTAGCGCTCCCAGCGGTCATGGACGCGGCACGCCGTTCGTGAAGGGGAGTAACCAAACAGGCAACCAATTGAGCATCGATGGTGTTGAGGCGGGGCTGTTTCTACGTTCGGGCGATTATTGTCAAATTGGTGAGCAATTAGTGATTTTAACCTCTGATGCTACTGCGAACAGTAGTGGTGAATGTGTACTGAACTTTCAAGCCGCGATCAGGCGCGCCCCCGCTAATGGTAGCCCCATTATTGTGCAAAGCCCGTGCGCGGTGATGCAGTTTAAAGATGACAATCAAGGCCTGCGGCGTTCAAGTCAGCGCCGTGTGTTATCCGGCTTTAGTTTGGAGTTTGTGGAGGATGTGAGCACATGATTAATTTTGCCAGTGAGGCCATGAAAACCTATTTGAGACAGGCTCACATTAGCGGCTTGCTATTAACCAAACTCGATTTTGTATCGGGGGATGTGTGCGTGCATAGCGGCGTGGGGCAAGTGGAGTATGACGGCCATTTGTACTTAGGCGTGGGGGCATTGGGTAAAATCGGCAATGTGACTCAAAACGGTAAAGTGCAGCCCAATAAATTGAGTCTTACCTTATCGGGCATTCCGCCCTCACTGGTGTCTACGGCGCTTACCGAAGAGTACCAAAACCGTAGCGGTGTCATTTATTTAGCCGCTCTGAATATGACTACAGGGCTGGTTCAGACCGCCGACATTTTGTTTCAAGGCCGCATGGATGTGATGACAGTGAGTGACGGTGCTAAGGCCAGTATTAAGCTTGAAATTAACTCTCGTGGTGTGGATTGGAAAAATGCCCGCAATGGTCGTTATACCCACGCCGATCATCAAGCCCGCGAGTCTGCGGATGATTTTTTTGAATTTGTCAGTGAAAGCACAGAGCGGGAATTGCAGTGGGGCGTGCCCGGTGGCAAATCTACCACTTCAAGTGGCGGCGGCAGGGGCAGCAGTAGCAGCGGGCGACGGGTGAATCGAGTATGAGTATAAATATAAGTTATCAATTAACCCATCGATTAATCACCTTTATTGATAGCAATCGACACCGTGAATTTAACTGGGGCGAGCATGATTGCTGCCTGTTTATTGCTGACTGGATCATGGCGCGCGGTGACAGGGCGGATTTGGGCGATATCGGAGCCGATTATCGCGGCCAATACACTAATGCATTAGGTGCAATGCGAGCCATTAAAGCCGCAGGGTTTACTGATTTAACCGCGTTGTTTGATGCGCTGTTAGGGCCACATGTTCCGCCGCTGTTATGCCGTCGTGGCGATGTGGTGTTAATCAAGCCTGAGTTGACTCAAGAGATTGCGCTAGGCATTGCAGGTGGTGATGGTGTGTGGGCCTTAAGTCAAAACGGGGTGGTGAGTTTACCTGCAAACAGTATTCAATATGGCTGGCCCTTGCATCTTGCATCACCGCTTGTCCAATCACACTTAGGAGGTCGTCATGGGTAAAGTGGTTGATGCGCTAGTGGATGGCACGCCGCTTGGGAAAGTGGCCTTTGATGCGGTAGGCATTGATGCTTGGTGGGAGGTGGGCGTGGGTAAATACCTGCGCGAGTCCATGATGCCCGCCATGCCCGATGATTTTGAAAACGAGGCCATGCAACAGCAACAAATGCTGCGTTCAAGTACCGAGGCGAGGCGCAGTATTTATGGCCGAGCTATGGTGTCTGGCCCTATCGTGTTTAGTGAAGAAACGGGGAACGATAACGAGTATTTGCATATCGTGTTGCCGCTGGCCAGCCACGGCTGTGAGGCGGTAGAAGCCATTTATTTTGGTGATGAGCTGGCGTTTGAAAATGGTGTCATGAAAGCGCCCTTTAATGAGCATGCGCGGATTAATGTGCATTTGGGCAATCAAATGAGCGCAGACAGTGATTTAGTGGCGGAGTGCGCCAACTGGACTGAGCGTCATGTGGGCCGAGGCATGACTTATTTAACGGTGCGCTTAAAACATGATCAAGAAGTGTTTTCCAACGGTGTGCCCAATGTCAAAGCGTTAGTTCGGGGTAAGCCGATTTATGATCCCCGCAAAGACAGTAGCGTGGGCGGCATGGGGTCGCATCGCTGGAATGATAGCAGCACGTGGGAGTGGTCGAATAATTGGGCGCTGTGCGTGCTGGATTTTACCTTGTTTGAGTCTGGCGTTGGCGCGGATATTGACGAGATAAACTTAACCGCTTATGCGCTGGCCGCCAATGACAGCGATGAGTTGGTGGAGTATGACGATGAGGGCAATACTGAGCCGCGTTATACCTGCAACGGCACTTTTACTCAGTCCATGACCCCAGCATCGATTTTGGATAAATTACTCATCGCAGGGGCAGGCATGCAAACCTATGTGAGCGGCCAATACCATTTATATGCGGGCGTCTACCAAGGGCCTGCGGTGATGGACATTACAGAAGCCGATCTTGCGGGTGAGGTGTCTATTCGCTCATTTACCCCTAGAGCGTCTTTGTGTAATGCCGTTCGCGGCACCTTTGTTGATCCTGATAATTATTTTCAGCCCACGGATTTTCCGCCCTATGAGTCGTCTTATTATCAATCTCAAGATAATGGCGAGTATATCGATCATGATTTGGATTTAGCTTTTACTCAGTCGGTCTATACTGCTCAACGTCTGGCGAAACTGTATTTAGAGCTGAATCGTGCGGGCCAGCAGTTAACCTTGAGCCTCAACATGATAGGCCTTGGGCTGGCCGTGGGTAAAGTGGTTAACGTCAATTTGCCCCGCTTGGGCATTAACAAAGCCTTTTTGGTGGTGGATTGGGCCTTTGATTTTGGCAAGCCCGTTAAAGTGGTATTAAAAGAGACCCACCCGGATTTATATGTGTACGACAAGGGCAGTTATACTACCCGTAAACTCACGCCGCCGCTGAATTTACCCAATGCCAGCAATGTGCCGACGGTGGCCAATTTAAGCTGGGAGGCCATGGGCGATGATGCCAACTGGCAAGGGTTGTTAACTTGGAATGCACCCGGCGGCAACAGCAGTTATCGCTATCGATTAGAAATCATCGATACGAGTGAGAGACTCGTTTATCAAGCGAACCCGGACATTAATCAGCACCATGTGCCTAAGCTGGATGTGGGGACGTATACCTGCAAAGTGTGGGCGGTCAATCTGTTTTCTAATCGCTCCAATGTGCCCGCCGAGCTGAGTATTGGCAGCGATGCGCCGCCGCCCGTGGTGGGCATAGAAGTGATTGCAGGGGCGCTGGAGTTAGTGCTTAAACCGCAAACGGCGGTACTCATTGCTAATACCACCACCTTTGAGCTACTTGGCTCTATTAGCAATGATTTTTCAGGGGCCATGTACATTGGCTCAGGTAAAGAGATCATTTGGCCCACTCTGCACCCCAATACCGCCTATTTTGTGTGGGCGCGCAGCAAAAACAATTATGGGGTGAGCAGTTACTTTGGCCCGCGAAATGTGCAAACCAGTTCTGATAACACCTCGTTAGTGGCGCTCTTAGGTGACAGTTTTAAAAGCTACTCATGGTTTGCATGGGCCGATGATAATCAGGGCACAGGCTTTACTACTAACGAGGCCCAAGGTGAAAATAAGCCATGGATGGGCATAGCAACAGATAAGGAAATAGTTACCCCGTCTGGCAATTGGGAGGATTACACATGGAGTAAAATTCAAACTGAGATCCCCCCCGTTTTTACCCCCGAAGAAGAGACTCAACTGGATAACATTATGGCCGGGCGTTTGCCCGATGGCAGCGATGACTTGTTGGCCCTGCAAGCGGCGCTTAATAACAGCAATTTATCTAATAACTTACTCAATGCTCAGCAATTACTTAATCAAGGCATCAGTGCCTTTGAGCTGGGCGGCGAAACGCCAGCGGGGGCGCTGCTTAAAGCCCAAGATGCTGAAACCAATGCTGTTAATACGGCACTTGAAAGCGCCAAAACCGATCCGCTATTAAGCAATAACGTGACGGAAAATAACGTCACTCGCATTGCTCGCCCCGAGGGCGGCACTTATAGCCGCCATGAATATAATGCCGTGGGGGCATTAAAGATCACCTTACCCGCGTATTACAGTAATACTATGTTGAGCTTTTATGTGGACGTGTACGATTATCGCGAAGGTAAAAGTTTTTCGTTATATGTCTCTGGTTATAACTATGCCGCCACGCCGACGTGGAAGCAGCACACGGCAAAAATCATTGGCGACAGTCAAAGTGATTATGCGGTGCGTTTTGGTGACGATGGGGATAAATGCTGCATTTGGATTGGCGAAACGACCAGTCTGTTTTATTACCCTAAAGTGACAGTGCGTGATGTGCAAGCGGGTTATTCCAGCTATGAGATCACACGGTGGCAAGCTGGTTGGAGCGTGTCGCAAGTGAGCGAGTTTGATAACGTGCAGCATGTCACTACAGATAACATTATCGGTAGTGACATGGCCCAGCTTAAAGCCAGTGCCGCCCAAGCCGCCGCAGAAAGCTATGCACTGGCCAAGGCCAATGTGGTTGAAACTACCGCCGCCGCTTATGCTGATGGGCTGGTGAGCGCTGAGGAGTTGCGGGCTATTGAAGATGCCACCGCGAAGGCCGAAGCCGCGAAACAAGCCGCCATTAATGCTGCTGAGTTAGATGCCACCGCCAAGGCTCAAGTCGCACAAACAGCGGCTGAAAGCTATGCGTTAGCCAAAGCCGAACTTGCCGAAATTACAGCAAAAGCTCACGCCGACGGCAGAGTGGATGCAGAAGAAGCTCGCGCGATAGCCGATGCTACGGCTAAGGCCGAGGCGGCCAAACAAGCGGCCATTGATGCTGCGGCGTTAGATGCTGCTGCTAAAGCCCAAGCTGCGCAAACAGCGGCTGAAAGCTATGCGTTAGCTAAAGCAGAACTTGCCGAAACCACAGCAAAAGCCCATGCCGACGGCAAAGTGGACGCCGAAGAAGCCCGAGCGATTGCCGATGCGACGGCTAAGGCGGAAGCGGCGAAACAAGCGGCCATTGATACTGCGGCGTTAGATGCCACTGAGAAAGCGGATGCGGTTTATCAAGCAGCCCTTGATAACCCTCTTTTAAGTAATGTGGCGTATATGCGCACCCAAGCCGATTTTTACATGGAGTCTGGTTTAACGGGCTATAGCCATGAGTTTGAAGGGCCAGCCAGTGAGTTAGTGTCGATCCCTGAGTCTGACACCGCACAAGTGATAAAGGCTGGGCAATATGGGGGTAATGTATTGCGCTTAACGGGAGAGCAGTATGTGTTCACCATTGGCACTTTTCCTGTGGATACGGCTAAACGCTATAAAGTGAAATTCACTGTGCGTCAGCATCAAGACAGTGAGCAAAGTAAAATCTATGCGGGTGTGGTAACACTGGATGCGAATTATGAATTTATATCGGGAGGCAGTGGTGCCCATCGCTATTGCGGCATATCCAGTGTGATTTATGAAAGTGATGGCTTTCGCACCTTTGAAGGCAGCATCACGGGCATTGGAGATGCACAGGATAACTTTCGAGCAGGGACTGTGTATGTGCGCTTGGTTGGGATAGTGAATTATCGCAATGGGACGGGCATCGCCGATATTGACGAGCTGAGCTTTTATGAGATGACGGCACAAGGGGATCTCATTGATATTGGCATGGAGACCGTTAGCGGCTCAGCTGCTAAAGCCCAAGCAGCCCAAAGTGCGGCAGAAAGTTACGCGGCTGCCAAAGCAGAACTTGCTGAAATTACCTCGAAAGCCCACGCCGATGGCATTGTGGACGCCGAAGAGCAAAGGGCGATTGCCGATGCGACAGCCAAGGCTGAGGCCGCAAAACAAGCGGCGATTAGTACTGCTAAGGATGATGCTAGCGCTAAGGCGGAGACGGCCAAAATTGAGGCCCAAGAATATGCACTGGCAAAAACGGCCCTTGCTGAAACCACAGCCAAGGCCCATGCCGACGGCAGAGTGGATGCCGAGGAGCAAAGGGCTATTGCCGATGCCACAGCTAAGGCCGATGCGGCGAAACAAGCCGCCATTAATGCTGCTGCGTTAGATGCCGAGGCCAAAGCGCAAGCGGCGCAAACCGCTGCTGAAAGCTATGCGCTTGCCAAAGCCAACTTGGCCGAAACGACGGCTAAAGCCCATGCCGACGGCAAAGTGGACGCCGAAGAAGCTCGAGCGATTGCCGATGCAACCGCCAAGGCCGATGCGGCCAAACAAGCCGCCATCGATACTGCGGCGTTAGATGCTGCCGCTAAGGCTAATGCTGCACAAGCTGCCGCTGAAAGTTATGCCTTAGCTAAAGCTGAACTTGCTGAAACCACAGCAAAAGCCCATGCCGACGGCAAAGTGGATGCCGAAGAAGCTCGAGCGATAGCGGATGCGACAGCTAAAGCGGAAGCGGCGAAAACGCAGGCCATAACAGCCGCTGCTTTAGATGCCACAGAGAAAGCGGATACAGCGCAAACTAATGCGATTGCTAATACCTATGAAATGACAAAAAAATGGACGCGAGAGTATCGTGCGTCTTTAACGAACCATGATCCATTGCTTTTTCATGATGGTAGTAGTTTGCCCACCATTTACCCTGATACCAATAATGTGAAGGCGCAATATTCAGTCACCTTAGTGACGATGGGAACGGGTACTGTTACTAAAGCCGTGGGCGTTTTGTCATGGACGGGGACGGTGTGGCAATGGACATTGATTTCAGCGTTAGGCTCGACCTCAAATCATCCACGTATTATCGTCAATGGTAGTGAGGTGCCTGTGGTCGCTACTTGGCATAACAGTACGTATCGAATTTCTGTAGCGATGGAATGGGATTGTGTGTCTACTAATATTGTTCGCGCGGGTATGGTTGAGTCCAATGTGATCGCGGCTGAGCAGTTGTACGTTAATAATGCGTTGATTGAAAAGCTTATTGCTGAAAATGGCCTCTTTTTAACATTACAAGCGCAATTGGCCATGTTTGGCGGCTTAGCTGCGCAGGCGATTGCGGCGAATGCCATTACCACTGAAAAGCTCCATGTGACGGCTCGAAATCTGGTGAATAACTTTACCATGACAGGGCATTGTGAGGGGTGGTCATTTGATGATAGTACGTTAACGCCAGTGACCTATTTAGGGAGGGAGGTAAAAGGAGTACAGAGTGTCTCTAATGGCAATACAGAGGAACTTTCAGATTATTTTGATATTGATCATAACAAGATTTATGAAGTGAATATTAGTTTTTATCGCCAATCAGGTGGTGATGCTGGGCGGCGCTATTTTGGTATGCTTGCAAGAGGAAATGCTGGTGTTAAAGAGACGGTCATGCGTTTTTATGCTATTAGTCGAGATCCTTATCCTGAAACGACATATCCCTATTTTTGGCATGGTGAACTTGAGGATGGACAATGGCGTGTTATGAGGTCGTACTTTGTAGGAGCTAATGTTGATCCATTGACAGTGCCAGATACAGAAAATACAACTTACATTGTGCAGTTACAATCAGATACAACTCAAGTGTGTCTTCGTATGCTCAATTGGAGTAATAACGGTACTCAAAGCGTCGATATTTGGGCGAACCCGTCAGTCACTGAAATGGGTAGCGGAGTGATATCCGCCAATCAATTACTGGCAAACGAAGGTTTATTTAATACCCTAAAAGCCAAATTGGCCAGCTTTGGCGGTCTGACGGCGAACGAAATACAAGCCGACAGTGCGCTCATCAATAAATTGGTGGGCAGTAGTGCCTTATTTAATAGTCTACAAGCCCGCCTCGCCACGTTCGGCGGCCTCACGGCCAACAGTATTTCAGCGGGTGCTATATTGGGTGAGCACATCAAAGCGGGTGAAAAACTCACCAGTCCCATATTAGAAGGGGGGGAAATTCGCTTAATCGGCAGTACACACATGGAAGTGACAGCGGCGAACTCGTTTGGCCCAGATAATCTCATTCAATGGTATGGCCCCAAGCTCATGAGTGGCTCAAACCCGAATTGGAATGCCCTTAAAAAATCCAACGCCATTAATTACAAAGACGACAGAGGCAACTGTCACTTTGGTGGCACTTTGTCGTCAGGCACATTGAAAAATGAAGGCACAACCAGCGTTAAAACCCGCTATACAGTGAACTCATATCCGCTCACTGTGGGGCCGTTCTCAACATCGGGCAGTCGTAAATCGGTGGTGTTTTCTTATGATATGTCTGGGGCGGGGTATTCCACATCAAGCAGTGTGACCACGCCAAAATTAGGCTGGCAGTTACAACGCCGTCTAGGTACTGGTGGCTGGTCAACGGTAACCAGTGGCACTTTTAATGGTACGAGTGGGTCAGTTTATATGCCTGAATTTAGCAAATACAGAACATATGAGTCTTGCAGCGGTTCAACCACCTATACAGACACCAGTACCAGTACTAGCGATTTTACATACCGAATCAAAGTGACCAGCTATGCTCGCCATCACGGAGATAGCAGTGTCACTAAGCAATATCTAACCATCATAGCAATAGAGCAATAAAAGGAGAGCAACATGGCGCTAAATATGCCCAGTATTGAAATGGCCAGTGGAATAACGGTCACTGATCCTTGTTTAGTCATTAGTCAGTTATCAACCAGCAATAATTTGTCATTGAGTGAAACCCTCGACAATAGTAATGAGTTAGCGGTTGTCGAAGGCGGGGCACACATATGTACCTTTCAGTTAAGCGTGTTTGCCAGCGAGCAAGCGATTAGTGAGGACAGGCCACCGATTGATCAGGTGCGTGACGGCTATAACATTCATATTTATCAAATTAGATTAGAGGACGAGCTATACACCGACATGACGCCAAGAGAGGCAGCGTATTCGTACTTAAAAACGCTGGACGAGTACAGCACCGCCATTGATTGCACGGAGATCACTACGATTTAAACCTGTTTAATCACTATTTGATTATTATTTAAAAGCTGTTTAATTCATCATTAAACGGCTTTTGATGATAAACAGTTCAAGGAGAAGTGTTTAAATTTGTAACAAAGAGGGAAAATTACTTTCTAGTTTAAGCACGCTAACTAGAAAGTAGCTTTCTAGTTTAACTTTCCACTTTCTAGTTAGGGAATGTATTTAATAATCATGTGGTTATGTTTATTTATGTTGTGGAGAGATATTTTTTAACTAGAAAGTAAATACAAGATTTTTTTGGTTTACTTTAAACGATAAGTTTATGTTTAGTAAGAAAAATAAAGCATGTAGTGGTGCTTTTAATCCGTCTCATTTCATGCGAACTTCCGTCTCATTTCATGCGATCCGCTACAGAAAAATAGGACGAGGAGGCAATAAAAAAGCCTATCATAAGATAGGCTTTTTTATTTGAATGTGGTCGGTATGAGAGGATTCGAACCTCCGACCCCTGACACCCCATGACAGTGCGCTACCGGGCTGCGCTACATACCGATTTTACTGCCAACACATCAGATACTATTGCTAGTAATGGGGGCTGTGTTGGTGTGAAACGCACTTTATCAAGAGCCGCATAGTAGCGCAAGTCATAAATGTAAATTATCGATTCAATTGCTTAGTTTGTAATCTTACGCCGTATTTTTAGTCCTTAGTCATGATAAATCGGTCATGATTGCAGGGTTAGTGCTTATGAAAACGTTGGCTTTCGTTCATGACTTGAATTAAGTCTTGTGCTTGCATTTTTTTATCCAGCCTTGATTGGTAATTTTTGTCATAAATACGGTATTTACCATGACGGTTGATTACTGTGATTTCATTTTTTTGATAAATAGCAAAAATACGGCTATCTCCGACGTATACCCAAGGCTCTTTACTGGGGTGTGTTAACGTGCGACCAGCGCTGTAATCTCTGGCAGGGTTAGTGCAACCTAAGACTTGAGACATGAGTGTGGGAGCAAGGCCATAATGGCTGGTTCGGTAGGGTATGGTGTTTGGCATTTTTTGATCCGGCCAATGGATCACGAAGGGCACTTCAACACTTTGTGGCATTAAGTTCATTCTGGCTTCATTACTGTTACTGGTGAGCATTTTCCCCGTGGCGCCAGTAATGACGACTAAGGTATCTTTGGGCACCTTACTCAGTAATGCGGTCAATTGAGTGTCAATAAAATTGAGAGATTGACGGTATTGATTAAATAGCACTTTTTGAGCCGGTTTCAGTGCGACATCTGATTTGACTGTTTTAATACCTAAGAACCCTACGGGGGTATCATAGCTATCGGGGGCAGTTAAGTTAACTAAAGCAAACCAAGGTTGGGTTTGTTTACCTTGCCATTGTTTAAAGTGTTTTATGGTGCTTAAATCGGCTTCAGCGGCGCCGTTTATGCTACTTGAGGGGACGATAGTAAAATCATCAAAAATAGCTTGTGGCTGAATATTGAGAGAGCGCCCACTAAAGAGGCCGAGTTGGTAGCCTTGTTTTTTAAAGGTCTGGGTCAATAGCGGGCTTTGATAGTGCAGATCATTGGCAGTAATATAATTCCCTTGCAAACCATACAGCAGTGAGAACATTCCGCTGTCAAATTGATTACCGCCACTTAAGTGATGGGTATAATTTTGGTTGTTTTGACGATATTGGGTAAAGAAAGGCATAGAGTATTTATCGACAATATCCGCTCTAAAACTGTCTATTGCAATAAATAGTACATTTTTTTGGCCGTAATTTGCTCCAGCACTTTGACACTGTAATGGGTTGATGGGGTAGGCAAGACTACTTTGGCGTGGACTTTTAGAATTGTGAACTGAGCGACTTTCAATACCGTAACTTTCCATCAAAGAACGCGCTGTGGCAGGGTATGACAGTGGATAGGCATCATCGAAACGGGTAATTTCAGTGATATCGGTAGCGTCGCCCCAAATATGAATTAAGTGACTGCCAATAAAGCAAATCCCCACAAAGGCAACCACTTTATTGCCCATATTCTTTTTACTGATTTTGTGAATGCGTTTCCAAATATAGTTAGCGGCGACTAACTCTAAAATTAATATGCCAATGGGAGTCACTATATAGGAGGTGCCGCGTAACAAGGCGTGCAGATTGGCCCAGGCTAAATCAAATACGAAGGGACTGAGATGCAAGCCATAGTCATCATAAATAATAGTATCATATAACAGTAGACAAAGGCCTAAGGTTGCAAGAACGGCAGCCAGCCCTCGAAGGATTTTAGAATAGGGCAACAATAAAGTGATAGGAAATAAACACACTAAATACACAATAAAGGCTAAAAAGCTAAACTGTCCTACTGTGAGTAAGAATAAGTAGCCCCATCCTATTATCGTCTCTGGGTAACCGACACTGTCAAGATAACGTAGGCCGACTATCATGGCTAGAAAACCATTAAAGAAAGCAAACCAATGTCCCCAGTTGACTAAATGTGAGACGCGATCACGTCCTATTTGTTTTTCTCGCTCGACCATATTCATCCGCTTAAGTTATATAAAATGAGAGGACCGGATACGGTAATAACTTACCCAGTCTCACATATGTACTTAATATTAGTTATTTTTCACTGAATTTGATAGTGCCTTTGCAAATTGCTCTGCGACTTCATCTCTTGCTTCAGCTGGGACTTTACTTGATAGTAAGTGGGTTACACAATTTCCCAGAGCCATCAGTGACAAGTCAGTAGGTGATTGATGTTTATCAAGTACTGCTAATAATTCGGCAATAATCGACTCAACTTGCGTGTTAGTATATTTTGATTGGATAGCCATAATATAAAAATGTTTCACTTTTAATTCAATTAGCGGCATATAATAACGGATTTCTTCCATTATCACTATCGAGGCTTATGAGTATTCACGTCGAACAAGCAATTATTCACGCAATTTCTCAAAATACTGAGGGACAACTCAGTTGTCGATTGCGTCCACAACCTTTATTAAACAGTCAAGCGGTTGAAACCATGCTTGATGAGCTACATCAAACTTATACCAGTAAAGCAGGAAAAGGTTTCGGGCATTTTGGCATTTCAGGGGAAGATGGTGAAGCCAATCCCGCCTTTGAAAATGCCTTAACGGATTACCGCAGTGGTGAATTAGGTTTTGTTGAATTTTCTGGTCTTGCCAGTAAATTACTACAAGAAGAACTCGCGAAATACGATTTCAGTCAAGGCGGCTTTTTACTGTTATCTTGTTATACCTACATGACCAGTGACTATCTTTTTGTATCGTTACTTAACGCTAAATCATCGATGACAGTGTTAGATGATATGGAGTTGTCGGAAAATACGCATTTAGATTTAAATAATGTGCAGCTGGCGGCACGTATTGATTTAACAGAGTGGCAGGCGGATAAAAGTTCACGTAAATATATTTCCTTTGTGCGAGGACGAGCAGGGCGTAAAGTTGCTGACTTCTTTCTTGATTTTATGGGTTGTGTTGAAGGTGTGAACACCAAAGCACAAAATAAATCTTTATTAACCGCGGTTGAAGATTTTGTGGCCAGTAGTGAGCTTACAAAGGATGAGCGTCAGCAAACTCGTGAGCGGGTTTTTGATTATTGCAGTGAGCGTTGTGACAGTGGCGCCGATATTGAAATTAAAGATTTAGCTGATGAATTAGCCGATCAAGGGATGGAGTCTTTTTATGATTTTGCTCAAGGGGGGGATTATGCACTAGAGGATGAATTTCCTGCTGATAAACCGACTTTAAGGCAATTGAAAAAATTCTCAGGTACCGGCGGCGGTGTGACCTTGAGTTTTGATGGTACACATTTAGGGGAGCGGGTAATATATGACCCTATTTCTGACACCATTATGATAAAGGGTGTGCCTGCCAATTTAAAAGATCAGCTGGACCGCCGTTTAAAAGGTGAGTAAGTGGTTACGGGGGGCAATTAACTGACATCGATATAAAAAGCACTCCGTTGAGTGCTTTTTATGATTTAGCTTGTGTGTTATCGATTAAACGTCAGCTTTTGGCCAAAGGTGTTGTCGATAAACTTTTCACCATCAAACAAATGGTTACCATTTACCCAAGTGCCGGCAATGCTCCCTGCAAAAGCATGTCCCTCAAAAGGACTCCAACCACAGTGATATCGAGTATTCTCTTTGGTGGCGGTAAAGGGGCTATTAAGATCAATTAAGACTAAATCGGCAAAATAGCCTTCACGTAAATAACCTCTATCTTTAACCTGATAGCGCTCCGCGACGGCGTGACTGGTTTTTTGTACTATTTTTTCAAGGCTGAAATGACCCTGAGCATGTAAATCCAGTAAAGATAATAGGGCATGTTGCACTAAAGGTACGCCAGCAGGAGCTTTAAAATAACTTTCTGCTTGTTTTTCATCCCAAGTATGTGGAGCGTGATCGGTAGCGATGATATCAATCACATCATCTTTAACGGCTTGGATCAAAGCATCTTGATCGCTCTTTTTTTTCACCGCAGGGTTACATTTGATTTGCGTCCCTAGACGTTCATAATCTCCATCATTAAAAGTTAAATGATGCACACAGACTTCTGCCGTAATGTTAGCTTCTTTGAGTTCGCTTAAGGTTTTACCGGCTTTAAATTGATATAATTCATCGGCTGTGGTGAGATGCAGAACATGTAACCTTGCTTTGTGTTTTAAGGCTAATTTTGTGGCCAATTGAGAGGATTTTAAGCAGGCTTCACGAGAGCGTATTTCACCGTGAAGGGCCATGGGAATATTGTCTCCATATTGCTCTCGAGCTTTGGCTTCATTGGCGGCTATCATCGGAGAGTCTTCGCAGTGAGTGACAATGAGCACTGGCGAATGTTCAAAAATGCCTTCCAAGGTATCAGGGTTGTTGACTAACATGTTCCCTGTTGATGCCCCCATGAAAATTTTGACCCCGCAGGCTTCATTAGGATCTAAGTTTTTAATTTCATCTAAGTTGTCATTGGTAGCCCCAAGATAAAAACTAAAATTTGCAAGTGAGCTTTGCTGAGCTCGATTATACTTATCTTGTAAGGCTTGATAATTGGTTGTTTGTGGGTTGACGTTAGGCATTTCCATAAAACTGGTGATCCCTCCAGCAACAGCCGCTCTAGATTCTGTGGCTATGGTGCCTTTATTCGGGAAACCGGGCTCTCTGAAGTGAACTTGATCGTCAATCATGCCGGGTAATAAGTATTTGCCTGCTGCATCGATGACTTTCATTTCTGTTGTCGGTGAAATATGCGGGGCAATTTGGCTGATCCGACCGTTTTCAATTAACAGATCTTGCGCTGTGATTGTACCTTCGTTAACCAATTGAGCATTGCAAATAAGGGTTTTCATAGGATACCTGAGTTGAAGAGTTAATTTTTATGTCTAAGACATTCATATAATACTCGAAAAGAAGGGGAGGATCATATTAAAATGGGGGATTCGTCTTCGTGCTCTAAAACAATGGCATTATTTGTTGCAATGATGCTGTGTTTTTCAAGGATGAGGTCAGTATATTAACATTTTTTTGCCTTTCGGCCATTGCTGAATGGGCGTGAATAGGTAGACTGTTTTTCTGCCTGGGAGTTTCAATGCAATTGTTTGTTAAAGATTTAACCGTCATCGATTTTTCGTATTTGTGTGCAGAACGTGGCATGGTTGGGGAAAGTTGGATTGTGGATGTGATCCTCAGTGGTGGGCTCGATGAGCAAAATATGGTGTTAGACTTCGCTAAAGTCAAACGCACCATTAAAGATACCATTGATGATATTGCTGATCATCGCTTGCTTGTGCCTACTGCATGCAGTGAAGTGCGTTGGCAGCAACAAGGTGACAGAGTATGGATGGACTTTTCAAGCTCAAAAGGAAATATTCATCTTGCGTGTCCCGCACAGGCCTTCGCGCTTATTCCTGCGGAGAACATTACGTTTGAGAGTGTTGATACTTTTTTAAAGAAAGCCTTAACTGAAGTCTTGCCTGACAATGTCGAAGGGATCACATTGGTATTACGTAACGAGGAGCATGCAACTCCTTTTTATCACTATAGCCATGGCCTTAAAAAACATGATGGGAATTGTCAGCGTATCGCTCATGGGCACCGTAGCCCGATCCATATTTATGAAAATGGTGTTGCTGCAACCCAATGGGATGAATATTGGGCCGATCGTTGGCAGGATATCTATTTAGGCACGGAAGAAGATCTTGTCCCTGTGGCAACGTTATCTTTGTCAGTACAAACACAAGTATCTGATAAAACACATTTTGGTTTTCATTACCAAGCGCCGCAAGGGGATTTTCAATTGGCGATGCCAAAAACGTGTTGCGACATGATCCCCCATGATACGACAGTTGAGTTACTCGCGGATTTTATTGCGAATACACTCAGTGATAAAGTGCCGACGAGTCATTTTAAAGTCGTCGCATTTGAAGGTGTGGGTAAAGGGGCGATTGTTGAAAAAAAATCTGTTTGATAGTCGATTTAAATAATAAGGGGATATAGGATGCGTCGATTGGGCTTTTTTATACTGATGAACCTGTGCTTAATCCAAACCGTGTTTGCTGGGGTGCAATTTTTTGGCGACATGCAACCTGGCGCGGTGATCCGCGCTAAAACCACACCGGGCACAGCGGTTTTTTTAAATGATGAAGCGATTAAAGTGACGCCTGATGGGCAATTTGTTTTTGGTTTTGCAAGAGAGCCTGCGTTATCCCAATCCTTACGTTTAGTCTATCCAGATGGATTATCCCAATTAGTGCCCTTTACCTTGAATGAGCGTGAGTATCGTATTCAAAAGGTGAACGGGATCAGTAAGAAAATCATGAAGCCCAATCCTAAAGCCCAAGCCCGTTCGGCTAAAGATAGCCAAGAGGTGAGAGCGGCAAGAGCAATATTTACTCCTAGCGGGGCATTTGCACAAGATTTTATTTGGCCTTTAACCGGGCGTATTTCTGGTGTGTATGGCAGCCAACGAGTGTACAACGGTAAACCTGGTACACCTCATTATGGTGTTGATGTTGCTGCAAAAACCGGCACACCTATCGTAGCCCCTGCAGATGGCCAGATTAGCTTGTCTGTGAATGATATGTTTTATTCTGGCGGGACCTTAATTATTGATCATGGCTATGGTCTCAGTTCAAGTTTTCTGCATTTAAGTAAGCTGTATGTAAAGGTGGGCGATAAGGTCAAACAAGGGCAACCGATTGCAGAGGTGGGGGCGACAGGTAGAGCCACTGGTCCACACTTAGATTGGCGAGTCAATTGGTATCAAATGCGGCTTGATCCCACGACGATTGTCCCTTCAATGGCGAGTGTGTTAGCAAAGAAAGAGTAAAAAAACCAGCACATTTGTGCTGGTTTTTTTATGTGCTTTATTTTCTCGTATATAAAATTTTACTGTTGCGGCTTTTCCATTTCAAAATAATAGAATAACGCCACATGCCTTTGATCAATATATAGCTACTAGCAGAAAAAATAATACCCAAAGTTAAACAGCCCACAAGGAAAGGTGGGCCTATGGTGCTCAGAGACGATTCAATCCAATGCCAGCTGGCTTCAAAAGCAAAGGGGCGTTCATGATAGCCTAAAATTTTTGTGCCTAAAATATAGGCCCCATAAAACATAAAGGGCATGGTTAACGGGTTGGTTATCCATACCAGTGCAACCGCCACCGGAATATTGACATTGAATACAATCGCCAGTGCTGCTGCAAGTACCATTTGAAAAGGCATTGGGATCCAGCCGACAAAAAGGCCCACTGCAAATGCACCCGGGGCTGAGCGTCGATTTAATGCCCATAAATTGGTTTTATGAAGCAATTTGCCAAAGATGCGTAAATGTTTATGATTTTGCAACACTTCAGGCTTTGGCATAAACCTTTCTATTAATTTTTTTGGCATATCTGTACTTTACAGCCTTAACTTATTCTTGATGAATCGATTTCTACTGGGTTTTTGTGTAACCATTATTTCAGCTATTGTGTGGCCTGCGTTGCCACCTTTTTCGTATGTCTTTTTCTTACTGCTTGCGTCAGGTTTTATCTTTCGTCTGTCACCACTTTTTTCAGGCAGCGTATTTGCGGTGGCTTGGTTGGGCTTATTTTACCATCAACTTATGTCGTGGAATGTGCCTGCCCACTCAACGTCTGTTAAATTAGAGGGCGAAATAATAGCATTAGTTCACACAAACGGCGACTGGATAAATTTAGACATTGAGCTAACAGGTGTAAATTCATTCCATTGGGTAACTAAAAAGTTAAGATTAACTTGGTCGAAACCGCCTCCTTTACAAATAGGCCAAACTTGGCAACTTGAGGTTAGACCAAAGTCGATATCGAGTGTGCTGAATCAAGGTGGCTATAATCAGCAAAAAAATTTGTTAAGTAAGCATATCATAGCTAAAGGAAAAGTGCTTTCTGGGCGTTTATTGGAAGAAAGCGTGCCGCTAAGGGCACAATTGATTAATACTCTCAAACCTATTTTGGAGCACTTTAACAATAATGATTTTATGCTTGCGTTAATCACTGGCGACAAACAAGACATTTCAGCTCAGCGTTGGCAAGCATTACGGCAAACTGGCACTGGGCATTTAATGGCGATTTCAGGCTTACATTTAAGTGTTGTTGGCATGTGGGTGTTTATATCAGTGTTTTGGCTATTAAGGCAGTGTTGTCCACCTTTTGGCCGTAGTCACCTTTATGTGGCCACTTTTTCTAGTATTGTTGCAGTCGTGTTTTATGCTTATCTCGCAGGCTTTTCTATTTCGACACAGCGTGCACTTATCATGTTACTGCTGGTTATGGGGTTGGCTTTATTTAAGCGTTTTTCCTCAGCTTGGGAACGATTACTTTATGCACTGTTTTTTGTACTCCTTGTGGATCCTGTATCGGTGCTCAGTGCAGGCTTCTGGCTATCTTTTAGTGCGTTAACTATTATTTTATTAACGATTCAAAGCTATGTTATTCAAGCCGAGCACCATGATTTTAACGCTGAGGTTAGATCTCATTCGATTCTTTTGGGGAGCGTTAAAGCAAAGTGTGTGTTGTTTTGGGCTATTCAATGGCGTTTATCTTTAGGTTTGGGGGTATTGCAAGCCCTGTTTTTCGGGGGGATTACGTTACACAGTCTTTGGATTAATTTGATTTTGGTTCCTTGGTTTAGTCTTGTGGTCATTCCCGTTATGGTATTGACTGTGCTGGTTTGGGGAATAGGGCAATTATTTAATATTGATTTAAATGCTGTTTTCTTACTGTTTGATTGGAGCTTAAGGCCTGTTAGCGAGCTATTAGCGTTAAGTTTTCACTTTATCGGACGTTGGATTGTGTTACCTGAACGTGTTATTTATGCCGCCATGGTGGCGCTATTGGGCGGTGTCATTTTTTTTCGAGTGACAGATAAAAAGTGGCAGATTTGCTGCTTATTATTGTTCTTACCACTTATTTTGCAAGTGAGTACTTGGTTGTTCCCGCCTAAAGCAAATGATTGGCGTATCCATGTTCTAGATGTGGGACAAGGGTTAGCCGTAGTGATTGAAAAGTCGGGCCGTGGGTTATTGTACGATACCGGTGCGGCTTATGGTGAGCATTTTAGTTATGCAAATAGAGTGATTATCCCTTTTCTAGATGCTAAAGGTCTTCGGCAATTGGATTATTTAATTTTAAGCCATGGGGATAACGATCATGCTGGTGGTGCGAGGGATATAATGAATGCGTACCCCAATGTACGGCTCATTACGGATCTATCGACTTATGATGGTCAGACTTGTCGCCCTGATAAGATAAATTGGCAAGGTTTACAAATTGACATATTGGGCCCCAATCAAAAGATGAAAGGGAATAATGGCTCTTGTGTTATAAGAGTCAGTGATGCTTATCAGAGTGTGTTACTCACTGGAGATATTGAACGTCGTGGAGAAAGATTACTGCTTAAGGGCTCGACTGCGTTGGAGAGCACAGTGCTTATCGCACCTCATCATGGCAGTTTAACCTCATCGATTGAGGGGTTTGTTCAAGCGGTGTCACCACAATTAACCATCTTTCCTGCTGGGCTAAATAATCGCTATGGCTTTCCAAAATCAGACGTTGTTACTCGTTATATCGATCAAGGCAGTCAAGTGGCCACAACGGGGAAAATGGGGCAAATTAGTATTCTTTTTCATCAAATGTCATGGGAGTGGGTAACATATCGTCAAGATTTAGCCCCTTTTTGGTATAACCGCTTGTTTGGATTTGGCGAAGCGAGTAAAGCAGAGTAGAATGCTCTTTTTCCATTTGCTAGCTTGGGTCAATGACAACATCTAATAAAAATGAAACTTGGGTGGTCTTTAAGAGATTATTAGGCTATTTAAAACCATTAAAAACCGTCTTTGTTTGTGCCATTATTGCGCTAATGGTTTATGCATTAGTGGATGCCGCTTTTATTGCTGTGATTAAACCTTTTATTGATGAAGGATTTGGCGGAGCAGCCAGTAATGTCAGCACGCCGGGTAGCCAGTTAGATTTTGGTACCAGCGGTGGCTTTAATGCCAGTAATGACGTGTTAATGATAGCCCCATTGGTGGTTATTGGTTTATTCACGTTACGAGGTTTGGCTAACTTTGCTTCAACCTATTGTGTGGCTTATATGAGTGCAAGACTCATTCAAGATATGCGCCAAGAGGTATTTGAACATTATTTGAAATTGCCTGTAAGCTACATGGACAGAGAAAATACCGGCAATTTAATTTCTCGAGTGACCTATGATACAGAGCAAATTGCTCGCGCGTCAGGCAGTGCGTTAATTACGATTGTGAGAGACAGTATCACCGTTTTAGGAATGCTGTGTTTGATGTTCTATTATTCTTGGAAATTATCGTTATGCATTTTAGTCATAGGGCCCATAATTGGTCTTGTGATCACTGTGGTGAGCCGACGTTTTCGAAAAGTGTCAAAACAAATCCAAGCCGCAATGGGAGGCGTGACCGCAGCAACGGAGCAAATGATCAAGGGTCATAAAAATGTGCTGTCATTTGGTGGACAAAAAGTCGAATCAGAGCGCTTTTATCGTATTAACGACCGTAATCGTTATCAGAATATGAAATTGGCCACGACTCAGGCGATTAGTCAGCCGTTAGTGATGATTATCGGTTCATTTGCCTTAGCATTCGTGCTCTATGCCGCCAGTATCGATTCACTTAAAGCAGAATTAACCGCAGGGACTTTCGCATCCTTATTGGGTGCCATGATGGCCATGTTACAGCCCATTAAAAATTTAACCCGTGTTAATGCCGATTTTCAGCGAGGCATTGCGGCCTGTACAACCGTTTTTGAACTGTTAGATACATCACCTGAAGTGGATATGGGGACTTATGAAGCTGAGCGTGTGCGGGGTGATTTATGCTTTAAAGGGGTTGACTTTAGTTATCCAGAACAACCGAAAAAAGCCTTAAATGGCATTGATTTTTCAGTTAAGCAAGGTCAAACCATTGCGCTTGTTGGACGCTCGGGGTCCGGTAAGTCGACCATTGCCAGTTTAATCACGCGTTTCTATTCGGGATTGAGTGCCGGTGAAATTTGCATTGATGATATGCCCATTGAACAATACTCACTTAAATCATTACGTAAGCAAGTAGCGCTGGTCTCTCAACAAGTGACGCTGTTTAACGATACTATCGCGAATAACATTGCTTATGCTTACTCTGGTCAAGTGACTCGAGAGCAGATTGAGCACGCAGCAGAGCTGGCTTATGCGATGGAGTTCATTAAAGACTTGCCCAATGGTCTCGATACTGAAATTGGCGAAAATGGTGTCATGCTATCGGGGGGACAAAGGCAGCGCATTGCCATTGCTCGTGCAATTTTACGTGATGCACCTGTGCTTATTTTAGATGAAGCGACGTCTGCTTTGGATACCGAGTCTGAAAAAGCCATTCAAAGGGGATTAGATAATTTACGTCATAACCGAACCTCTATTGTGATTGCTCATAGGTTATCGACGATTGAAAGTGCTGATCAGATTTTGGTTATCGATCAAGGTCAAGTGATTGAAAGAGGCACACATCAAGTCTTAATCGAGAAAAATGGGGCTTATGCCAATCTTTATCAAATGCAGTTTGGTGAATAATGCAGGCCTGGATTAATCAAGTTTGGTATGGAAAAAGCTTGTGGCGTTGGATATTAATGCCGTTATCTTGGCTTTATGCCATTATCACGGCCATAAGGCGTTGTTTATATCACTTTGGGTTTAAAGAGAAGATTATACTGCCTGTGCCGGTGATTATTGTGGGTAATATTACGGTGGGAGGTAGTGGTAAAACACCGACAGTCATATTTTTGATTGAGCTTTTGCGTCGTCATGGTTATAAACCTGGGGTGATCAGTCGAGGCTACGGCGTGGATATTGACGGTGTTAAGTCAGTGCATGTAGGAGCAAAGGCATCTGAAGTCGGTGATGAGCCTGCAATGATCGTTGCGCGTACACATGTTCCTATGGTTGTTGGCCCTAAACGGATTCAAGCGGCAAAGCAATTACTGGCTGATTTTGAGGTGGATATCATTATTAGTGATGATGGTCTGCAGCATTATACTATGGCGAGAAATATTGAAATTGTTGTTGTGGATGGTAATCGACGTTTAGGTAATGGCATGTTGTTACCAGCGGGTCCTTTGAGAGAAGGAGCGTGGCGACTTAAACAGGCTGATTTTATTATTGTGAATGGTGGTGAAGCTAAACAAGGTGAATATTCTATGCACTTACAGCCCAAGCCCATCACACCATTATTGACGGACTCAACATTTACTTTTCACTTAGATGAACCTATTGTTGCTATGGCTGGAATAGGGGATCCGCAACGATTTTTTAATAGTTTACAGCTATTAGGGTATCAGGTACATCAAACCCATGGGTTTAATGATCACCAAGCATACCACTTGTCAGAGCTAATGAAAGTGGCAGACGGTTATCCTTTAGTGATGACGGAGAAAGATGCGATTAAATGTGTGGATTTTGCAAAAGAGAATTGGGGCTATCTTGCTGTTGATGCAAGTATCGCATCGGGCTTTGAGCAAGACTTACTGGTGAAAATGGGTCATGAAGTTCAGGCTACTAAGAGCTAAACAGGGTTAAGTAAGGTATATATTCAATGATATTTGATAAAAAATTGTTAGATATAGTGGCATGTCCAGTGTGTAAAGGGGCATTAGCCTATGATAAGCAAGCACAGCAGTTAGTGTGTAAGTTTGATAAATTAGTTTACCCCATTAATGAAGGCATTCCAGTTCTGCTTGAAAATCAAGCACAACCTTGGACGCCTGAATAAACGAATCGTTAAAATTGGGTCATGAATATTAAATTAATGCGTTAAGTTTTTTGTTAATGCGTAAGCAATTGTGTCTAAAAGCGCCTTAAGGCGCTTTTTTATTTGCTAAAATTTGTTAATACTGCCTCTTATATATATAATTAACAGTCAATTACTTCGATTATTTCTTATTCGATGGAGTTATATACTGTTTATTTTTCTTATCTTTTTTATTTTTTCTTGTTACCTTTCAATTTACCGTCTTATGTGAATGGAGTCTGAGTCATGGTAGATAATGTGTTTAAATCTGTAATTATAGAATTACTTGCCCTTCATAAGGGGGAGCGTGTTTCAAATTTCGAATACCAAGGGAAGCGGTATTGGTTAAAGCAAGCTGAGCGTCATTCAGGCTTTATGCGGTTATTAAAGCCCAATCCGTTAGAAGCCATTAAAACGGAAGTGCTGACCTTGAAAAACATGGCGGCAAAATTAGCGCCTGTTCCTAAATTGGTATTGGCAGAAAAAGATTTTTTTGTGGTTGAAGATGTGGGTTCAACGGTTAAGCAATGGCTAACGGAAGAAGCAGTCACTAAGCCCTGCATGCATCAAATTTTAAATGATAGTGCTAAGGCATTGGCTGATCTGCATACAATGAGTTTGGCCCATGGACGCCCAGCATTACGGGATATAAGTTGGCAGAATGGCCATGTGACTTTTATTGATTTTGAAGCGAGCCAGTATAAAAAGGACTTAGACTATCAGCAGGTTAGAGACTTACTGGTGTTTATTCATAGCTTATATCGTTATTTAGGGCCATTACATGATTTCATTGTGCCTGCTATTGAGCATTATCGTTTAAATGGTGGCGAAGCCATTTGGCAAAATGCTGCTCGATGTTTAAAAAAATGGCAGTGGTTGTATTATCCTGTTTCTTTATTTAAAAAACGAGGAGGACGTGATTTAACGCCTGTTTATTGGGTATTGAGGCACTTTAGGGTACAAGAAGCGAATTCATTGTGCTAGCCACAGTTTGCAATAAAAAAGCCTGAATATTCAGGCTTTTTTTATATTAGTTGTTTATTCAATTTCTGTTGATAAACCAGAGTGTAAGATTGAAATGCACTTTTCTTCACAGACGATAAAATAAGCCCCCGCTCTTGTGTATCGATTTAGCTATACCTATACCTTTCGTCAGCCAAGGTGATGACAGTAAGTGTTAAAGGTATAGTAAAAAAGTATTAATTCACAATGTCGTTATATTCATTAGATCAGCTCAATATCATACTCAAGCATCATTCAATATTGACTTTATACAGTTAACATTTATGTATCTGAAATGCGTGTTTTATATTTTTTAACTTTTTTCACAAAAAAATAGAGTTTGAGATCAGACTATTCGCATTTCATGTCACATTTTTTATGTGAGATTAGTGAACGGAATAACTAAATATATCAATGGTGTTAGGAGTCAATATGTGTAATCTCATGAGGTATAACCCTTCTTTACGTTCCTTTATTTCAGTCAGCCTTTTAATGTTTTTTTTAATGGGGTGCGGTGGTGATGATGCGTCCTCAACTTCTGCCAGTACGACTTCTGACGACACGACAGCCATTAATACCAGTACAACAGATGCTTCTGGGACAGTTGATAATGATACCACAACAGCGGCCAAATCATCAGCTCCTCAAATCACTCAGTTAACCGCTAAGAGTCTGGTCGATGGTTTCTATAGTGCTCATGTGACTTGTGCAAGTTGTGTTGAAGAGTTATACGATTACAAGTGGATTGTGAATAATAAGCTCGTAAGCTCAGAGCAAACTTACATGCCCCAAATAAGTGGTTCAGATTATACCCTGAGGCTTGAAGTCATAGGTACAGATAGTTATGAGCAAGTTACCGCAAGTGAGTATGTGTTGTATGGCGTTAATGATATTGTGGATGTTTTTTCAACTGACTCAGCTTTTGCGGCGCTCAAGGCTGACGGTAATGTGGTGACATGGGGAGATATTGGCTCGGGTGGTGACAGTAGCGCCGTTAAAAGTGAGTTGATAAACATTACGACGATTTTTACAACTAGTTCAGCTTTTGCTGCACTCACAGCTGATGGCCAAGTGGTGACATGGGGTAATGAGTTTTTAGGCGGTGATAGCCGTTCTGTTTCAAGTGAACTGATTAATATTAAAGAGGTTTATTCAACACAGTATGCGTTTGCTGCACTCAGGGAAGATGGTAGGGTAGTGATATGGGGCGGTGATCCATATGAAAAGAAAAATGATGTTGTTTCAAATGAATTACTTGATATTACTGCCATTTATTCAAATTCTTTTGCCTTTGCAGCACTTACGTCTGACGGTCATGTCATAACATGGGGTGATAGTGACTATGGTGGTGACAGCAGTGCTGTGAGCAGTCAATTAGTTGATGTTAAGGCGATTTACTCAACAAGTTTTTCATTTGCAGCGCTTAAGGGCGATGGTCGTGTGGTGACATGGGGCTACGACTATTATGGTGGTGATAGCAGCGCTGTTGCGAGTGAATTAATTGATATTACGATGATTTATTCCAGTTATTCAGCTTTTGCGGCACTCACCGCTGATGGTCGTGTGGTGACATGGGGTAATGATTATTCTGGTGGTGATAGCAGTGTGGTGGCAAGTGAATTAATTGATATTATTAATATTTACTCGACAAGGGATGCCTTTGCGGCACTTACGCTTGATGGCCACGTGGTGACATGGGGTAATGATTATTCTGGTGGTGACAGCAGTGCTGTTTCGAGTAAACTAATTGATATTAAGATGATTTATTCTAACTATTTAGCCTTTGCGGCACTCAGGGGTGATGGTCAAGTGGTGACATGGGGTCATGATTATTCTGGTGGTGACAGCAGTGCTGTGGTTAATGAACTCATTGATATTACGTCTATTCATTCTACATCCCAAGCTTTTTTGGCTATTAATGTCCATGGGAAAGCGGTGGCATGGGGGAGTGAGTCTTCTGGTGCAGATACGAGTGTTATTACGACTGAATTGAGCAACATAACGGAAATTTATTCAAATACTTATGCTTTTGTTGCATTAACATCTGATGGTAATGTGGTGACATGGGGAGGGACTAATCATGGTGGTGACAGTCGTGCTGTCGCGAATAAATTAGTTGATATTAAAACTATTTATTCAAATTCACTTGCTTTTGCTGCACTTGATAATGATCGTAATATTGTGACATGGGGCGGTAATGCCTATGGTGGAGATAGCAGTGCTGTGGCTGATGAATTGGCCGATGTTATCGCGATTTATTCTACAGAGTCAGCTTTTGCGGCACTCAAGGGGGATGGAAGTGTGGTGACATGGGGGGGCGCTCATGACGGTGATGGTAATTATGGTGGTGACAGCAGTGCGGTGAAAAGTGAATTAGTTAATATTAATAATATTTACAAAACAAATCATGCTTTTGCGGCACTAACGACCGATGGCCACGTGGTGACATGGGGTGATGAGTATCATGGTGGTGACAGTAGCGTGGTGGCAAGTGAATTAATCGATATAACAATGATTTATTCAACTAATTCAGCCTTTGCGGCGCTCAAGACTGATGGAAGTGTGGTGACATGGGGTCATGATTATTCTGGTGGTGATAGCAGTGCAGTGGTGAGTGAACTGAATAATATTACGGTGATTTATTCAAATGGCTCAGCTTTTGCGGCTATCAAAGATGACGGCAGTGTGGTGACATGGGGTAATGAGTATACTGGTGGTGACAGCAGTGCAGTCGCAAGTCAATTAAATGATATTATAATGATTTATTCAACTGAATCTGCCTTTACGGCACTCACAGCTAATGGCCACGTGGTGACATGGGGTGATAATTATTCTGGAGGTGACAGCAGTACCGTTGCTGATCAATTATTTGATATTAAATCGATTCATTCAACAAGGGGGGCTTTTGCGGCACTCAAGGGCGATGGTAGTGTGGTGATATGGGGGAGTGAGTATACTGGTGGTGACAGCAGTGAGGTGGTGGATGAACTGAATAATATTACGACAATTTATACCAGTCTCTCAGCCTTTGCGGCATTAACTGCAGACGGTACAGTGGTCACTTGGGGAGGAGATAGTCATGGTCATTGGGGAAGGGCTGAAAAAGCTGGATACGTTGGCCAGAATGTTATCACTTTAGAGGCGAGCGAATTGACGAATATTCAAGTGGTTTATGCAAACGATTCCTCTTTTGCGGCAATTAAGTTAGATGGCAGTGTGGTGACATGGGGGAATAGTTATTCTGGTGGTGATAGTCATACTGTCGCAGATGAATTGATTGATATTACGGCTATTTATTCTACAAATTCTGCCTTTGCAGCACTGAAGGTCGATGGTAGCGTGGTAACATGGGGCGGGAATAATTATGGTAATGATAGTCGTGCCGTTGCAACTGAACTCACCTCTTCTTTAATCTTAATTGAAAGCTCTATTACCCCTTAAGATTTTAAATTGAGGTTAACATTGCATCACTTTTTGGTAGGGTGATGCAATTGTTTATTATAGCTAAATCGCTTTTTATTTAAGCTGAATCCTGCAGCTTGAAGTGTCACGGGCATATTAGCGCTGACGATAAATTTGAGTATTGATTGACACAAGCCTTCACCGCTGATGACTTTGGAATAAAAACGTCAAACTATCAATAAGCTTGTGCTGAAAGAGATTTTGGTGAGTTGGCAATGATAGCTTGGCAGCACTCGACTGTTTTCTATGGCCCTATAAATTGAAGAAAAGCTTGTATTATTGTCGCATTCATTAAATCAAGAAAAAAGGCGCCGACCAAGGGCACTAAAATAAAGGCCTTAGGAGAAGGACCGTGTTTTGCCGTGACGGCATTCATATTGGCGATGCCCACGGGAGTGGCGCCTAATCCAAGGCCGATAAAGCCTGAAGAAATGACCGCAGCTTGATAATCTCGCCCTAGCAAGCGAAACACGATAAAGATAGCGAAAAAAATCATCATTAGGGTTTGTGTGAGCGTCACGAATATGACAGGGCCCAAGGTGCCTGAGAATATCCAAAGTTGCATGCTCATTAAGCTCAGGCAAAGAAAGAGTTGCAGGCTGATTTCCTGTACAATATCAATGGCATTTTTTGAAAGTTTTAGCTTAAAACCATCTGCAACATTGGTGATAATGATGGCGACTAGCATGGCCGTTAGAAAACCGGGCAAGGTCACACCTCGCCCAGAAAGATAGGCATTAACCAGATCCCCTGCCTGCACACATATTGCCAAAATCATCAAGGTGCCAAGGGCACTTCTGACTTTAGTGCTCATGGGGTTATTTTCTGGTGCTGTGATGACATCGGTTGTGTTGTCGAGATCCTCTGGTGAAGGCGTCAATTGATATTTATTAATTAAAAATGTCGCCACGGGTCCGCCAATCATGCCGCCAGCAATGAGCCCAAGTGTCGCAAACATGATCCCCACTTCCGTCGCACCTTTTAGTCCGGCTTCTTGTGCGATATCCCCCCAAGCGATAGCGGTGCCGAAACCGCCGGCAAAGGAGACACTGCCGCCAAAGAGTCCATATCCAGGATTAACCCCCAATGCAGTGGCAATACCCACTCCAACTAAATCTTGTAAAATGAGAAACACTGCCGTGACGAGGGTGAGAATAAGCAGCGCCTTACCGCCTGCGGCCAATGTTCGGAATTTTGCTGACAGGCCTACTGTTGAAAAGAACACTAAGATCATTTGATCTCTCAGTGCTAAATCAAACACGATTTTTATACCGGAAACCTTATAGATAATAGCAATAAACAGACTGAACAAAAAACCACCTGTGACGGCGACAGGGATATTGAAGCGCTCTAAAATAGAAAATTGTTTATTGAGAAAACTGCCGACAAACCAGACCATGATAGTTAAAATCACCACATCGGCACCGCTTATGAGTATTTCTGTCATTGTTTCTCCCAGTTTCTCTTAAAAAACGGCTGTCCATTATATGTTCTTATTTCAGTGCCATATGCAGAATGGGGAAGGGTTTTCCCATATCATCTAAGGGTGAACGTGAAATGATGTTAAACCCCATATGCTCATAGAAACCGACAGCCTGAGGATTTTGCTCATTCACGTCTACTTTGGTAACATTTAACTGCTCAATGGCATATCGCAGTAGCCGCTGACCAATACCTTGTCCTCTGGTTTCGTTTAGAATGAACAGCATTTCAACCTTTGAGTCATGAATACCTACAAAACCTAGTATTGAGCCACTTTCATTTTTCACACACCTTAAGGTTACAGCAGGAAAAGCTTGCTCAATAATGATAGGTTTAAAAAACGCAATATCATCTTCAGTGATGAAGTTATGGGTGGCCCTAACTGAATTTTCCCACACATTCAGCATTTCTGCGTAATCTTCGGGGCGTACATTTTCTATTTTCATTTTTTACTCTTATTTCTATCTCTTATTCTGAATGAAATCCATGTGTAGCCGCGAGCACGCAGTGTAGCCTGTCGTTATTACTGAGATCTAGGAAAATCTAAGGAATAGCTAAGGAATAATTAATATTTAACAAGAGTGTCATTTTACATGGGGGCATTTTTCATGGGTGAGAGGAATTGTCTAAGTGACAGTCCTGTGGCGTACTTTTATTATTTTGGTAAATTGGGGCGGGAAGGGGAACTCATGTGTTACGGAAAGGTATTTCACTAAGTTTAATCATATCTGTTGGATCTATATTAGAGCATCTAAAGTAATGCTCCAATGAAAGTTTTTTCAACTCTATATTTTCACATGGGCCAATATAAATTTCTTTTATTGCATCATCAGGAATGGATAATTCATAATAAGATTTTAAAATATTACCCGCTCTAAAAAAGGGTTTCTCTTGAATATCAGGTTTATCTAATGAAAAAACGTACCTAACCTCATCCTCTTCACAAAAATGTTTATTTTTAAAAGTAGCTTGATGAACAGATAAGTCGATAAAAGTATTAATGTGAATAATATCCCGTAAATCCGAATTGTTTTCTTGGCTACGATATAGATTATGCAACTTGATCAATTCATCAACAACGTTATTAACTATTACATTTTGTTCCTCTTCATCATATAAACAATCATAAATGAAACTAACATGCCCTCCCAAATGCCTATTTTTATCATCTCCTGTATTTTTATTGCCTTTTACCAATCTTCTTTTTAATTTTGAACGATCAAAACCAATACAGTATCCTCCCTCATTAGGTGTATATCCCCTCCATTGACTTAATAAGTCTGGTTTCTTTGAAAATGAAGTACAATAAGTATCAATATTTTTAAAAGCTTTTTCTACACCTGAGGCGTATATTTCTTCCATATTTAACTTTTCGAAGCGTTTTTTTAACTTTCCAAAAAATAACGAGTTTTCTGTAGAATCATTCATTAATTGAATGTTGTTCAACCAAATGACCTTATTTTCTAAGATCCCATGTAAAGCATTTAAATCAGTATAATGATAAACAATATCAGACATAACTCATTCCATTATCAAAATTATAAAACAAAATTATTAAGCTACTCATTAACCACTGTTCACTTTAAATCCCGAGTATCATGACACACCCCATTGAGAAATTACAAGAAAACCCCTTCAAACACAAAAGTTTATGTTAAACACAATTCAACTAAAGTTTATCTATAAAAGATAATGATCTTTATCCCTACCAGCGATAAAGCTCATTATCACTGGGTATTTGGCTGACAATAGGTAGTTAGGCAAGCTCAGGTTAATTTTTCTAATTTTACATTCATATCAACTCTTAACTGTCTTAACTACGATAACCACTAAAAAAACATTGATTATTAGCATGATAAAATCGATATGGGAATACTCCCTTTAGTGAATATATGAATATATAAGCCAGCTTTCACTTATGCCTACCAGTGATAAACAAAGGTCATCACTGGTGGTCGCACTCACTAATACCTCATAAAACTATTTCTTCACCCTTTATGTTTTTACTATTTTCTCGTCATTATTTTCTCTACATCTATTTTTTCATAAATCACTTTCTCATCAATCTCGGTAACAAATTTTTAGACGCTTGATTGGCGTTGGCAAATTGCACACCCGCTCGATGGCGCAAGCGGTATAGGGCCTGATAGCATAAGGGCACGAGAAACAAGCTAGTGATCGTGGAGAAGAGAAGGCCGCCAATAATAGCGATGGCCATGGGCGCGTAAGCGGGGCCACCGCCGCCAATTTGGGTGTCGCCCATGGCCAGTGGTAATAACCCCAGCACTGTGGTGGATACCGTCATGAGCACGGGGCGCAGTCGAGTGACACAGACGGTGGCAATGGCGTCAGATAAGGTATCGAGTGACGGGCGGCGTTGGTTGATTTGATCCACTAATACGATGCCGTTATTCACGACGATGCCCATTAAAATTAATATGCCAATCATGGGCATCATGGATAAAGGGGTATCGGTGAGCATTAAGGCCCAAAATACGCCTGTGATTGAAAAAATAATGGCGTTAATAATGGCTGTGGGTAATAACAGTGATTCAAACAGTGCTGCCATGACAATATAGATCATGGCAACTGCCAATATCATATTGGTGAGCATAATGTTTTTTTCTTCATTTTGCCGCTCAAACCCACCCGTTAACGAATAGCGGTAACCCGGGGGAAAATGAATGGTGTCCATGACCTTAATGATTTGGGTCTGGGCTTCTTGCAGGGACAAGTCATCCAGATTGGCCCCTATGGTTAAGGCAGTTTGCCTGTCATAGTGACGAATACTGTCAAACCTAGGTTGAATATATATGTGGCTAAGGCTTTCTAAATCGAAGACCTGTGTGCCGATGCGCAGTATGGGCAAGGCTTTAAGCTGGGATAAAGAGAGTTGGTTGGGTGAGAGGCGCATATTGATCCGCAGTTCGCCATTTGGGGCGTGACGAAAAGAGCGTAACATCTGCCCTCTAAGGGCGGTGGCGATATCTTGGGCCACGCGCTCAAGACTTAATCCGAGTCTGGCGATCAGTTGTCTGTCTATGGTGATAATCACTTCTTGCTGAGCGTGGTTCACTTCCGATCGGACATCGCTTAATCCTTCAATTCGTGCGAGTAAGGGGACGACTTGCTCACTTAATTGCATTAATTTGGCGGTAGAACGTCCAGTTAATGACACCCGTAGGCCTTGATTTTGGTTTCCCCAACCAAATTGAGGACTCGCCTGTGTGAAGGTGGGAAAACCTTGGCGTATGGTATCTTTTAATGCATTGATACTGATTGGGAGATCAGGTTTGAGCAATAAGGTTGATTGCGCTGTGTGGGGCGCATAGTAGCTGTATACCGTATCGATATGAAAGGTGTCTTTATGGGCATAAAGGTAGGCCTCCATGCGATCAACCATGGACTTAGTGACATCAAGGTGGTGGCGTCCTTCTACGTTATAGTTAAGAAATAAGCGCTCATTACCTTGATTATCATCTTGATCTTGTTTGACAAACTGCATTGGAATGGCGGTTGAGGCCAATAATACCAAGGCGATAAACCCGCCTGTTTTGGGGTAATTTAATAAGCGACTCAGCCATACTTGGTATGTGTGGCTGAGACGGGAGGGAGCGCTCGTTTTTTTCGGTGTAAAGTGAATAACATTGAGCAGTAAGGGAATGAGGGTTTTTGCGATCAGTAATGAGCTCGCTAACGCGATACAAATCGCAATGGCGACATGTTCTAAAAACAAGGTGATTTCGACTTTTTCGCCAACGATGTTGGGTAAAAAAACGATGGCAGTGGTTAAGGTACCCGCCAGCACGGCTAAGGAGACGTTATTAACGCCTTTAATGAGCGCTTGGGTTTGCTCAGCTTTATGACTTGCTGCTTGTTGCTTTTCTTGCAATATGCTTTCGGTGATCACCACTGCATTATCAATCAGCATGCCGATGGCCAATAATAACCCCATCATTGACAGAATATTGAGGCTGTAGCCAAGTAAATACATGACTGCCAGTGTAATGGCGATGGCAATGGGGACAGAGCTGACGACAATGAGAGTGATTTTTAGATCCCGCAAAAAAACGTACAAAATGATAAAAGAGAGCAGGGCGCCAATGAGTCCAGCGGTGAGTAGATCAAACAAGGACGATTTTACCCCATCGGCCTGATCTTCCATAATGTAGAGCTTAATGCCATCAAACTCGCTATTTTGTTTAGTTTGTTCAATGACCTTAAAGACCCGTTCAGAAACGTCGACCAGATTGGCGCCCGAGGCTTTAAAGATATCCAGTCCTATGGCAAATTGCCTGCCTAATAATCGACCTTCCGTGGGCTCGGGCAGTTGATAACGCACATCGGCAATATCCCCTAATGTGACATGAGGGGTAATGGATAAGCCTGAAATATCCTTGAGGTTTTGGTATTCACCTTGGGGGGAGAGTTGATAAACTTGATCTTGAGTGCGAACAGTACCAGCATTAACGATAAAATTTTCACGTTGCAGCCGTTGAGTTAATGCTTGAATGCTGATCCCGCTGGCCGCTAACTTTTTCGCATCAATTTGAATTCGGATCTGCTTTTTATCGACGCCGTAGAGTGTGACTTTAGAGACGCCCTCAATACGCTCTAATGGTTTTTGCAATTGGTTTTCAAGTAAATCATAAGCGCCCGATAGTGCATGTTGACTTGAAAGACGGATATTAATTAAAGGCAGATCTGAGGTCGAAAACTGCCGAATAAAAATGCGCTCCACATCGTTGGGCAGTAAATGTTTAACAGCATCAACTTTTTCTCTGGCCTCTAAGCTTTTGGTGGCAATATTCTCTCCCCACTTCATGACAAGTTCGATTTCTGCGCCATCTTGATTAGACGTCGAGTTCAGTTCTTTGACACCACTTAAGGTGGCCAGTGAGCCTTCTAGCACTCGAGTGATTTCTCGCTCGACTTCACTGGGTGTGGAGCCTTTATAGGGAACTTCAATAAACACTTGCGGCATATCAATACCGGGTAATAATTCTAACGGCAGCAATTTAGTGGCGGCCAGACCAAATAATAGTGCGGCGACAAAAAATAAGCTGGTGGTCACCGGTCGTGTTAATGCCATTTTTGTGAGGCTCATCGAATGTCTCCGTTTTGTGGTGCCAAGGTGCTAGCGCTTTGAGGGGGAATGATGTCCGCTGATGAAAATTGTTTGCGGTCAAAGATGCTATACAGTACTGGCAGGACGATGAGGGTTAATAAGGTGGATAATAGCAGACCAAAAATAACACTAATGGCCATAGGGGCTCGCACTTCACTGCCATCCCCCATACCAATTGCCATGGGTAATAGCCCTAAAGTGGTGGTTAATGTGGTCATTAATATGGGGCGTAGTCGAGATTGAGCCGCTTGCATAATTGCTTGGGGTTTATTTAAGCCTTCACTGCGCAGTTGATTAATTCTATCGATGAGCACAATGGCATTGTTAACGACAATACCAGCGAGCATGATGAGACCAATAAACACCACTACACTGAGCGGAGTGTGGGTGAGGTATAAGCCTAAAATACTGCCAGCGAGTGCCATGGGGATGGTGATTAAAATAAACAGAGGATGCATTAAGGATTCAAATTGACTGGCCATTACCAAATAAACCAAAATAATGGCCAATAAAAGGGCCATTTTTAATGAGGTGAATGAGGTTTGCATTTCTTCATTTTGACCGCCAAATCGCACTTGTATGGTGTTAGATAATGGTTGTTTGGCGATAATATTCTTAGCTTGTTCAACCGCTTGATTTAAATTGCCATAAGCAATATTGGCACTGACTAATGCCACACGTTGTTGGTGAAGGCGGTTGATTGCTGAAGGCCCTAATGTTAATGATACATCTGCGACAGCTGATAAAGTAATGGGACGTTCGCTGTCTGGATTGATGAGCATGCTGTCAATGTCACTGATGCTATTGCGCTCAATAAGTTGACTGCGAACGAGTATGTCGATTTTTCTGTCTTGAATAGTGTATTGACTGGCAAATGTGCCACCGATCCGCTGTGCGATGCGATTTGCGACAGTGGGAGCATCCATATTAAGGGCCGCGAGTCTTGCGTGATCAAAACGAATACTGAGCTCAGGTTGGCCGGTGCGTAAACTCGTGCGAACATCCACAAAGCGTTTGTCCTGACTTAAGGCCTCTACCATAGCTTGAGAGGTTTGGGTTAACTGTTTGATGTCATAACCACTGAGCTCAATTTCAAGGGGGGTGTTAAAGCTAAACAGGCTCGGTTGTTCAATCTTGAGCTCAACCGCGGGAATTAACATTGCCGCTTGACGTAAACGTTGCGACACGACACTTAAGCTTTGTTTATTTTTGAGTTTAACTTGTAAGCGTCCCCAGTTCTCACCTCCTTGCTCAGTATTTGACGTCATCAGTCCACTGCTGCCCGCTTGACTGAAGACTTGCTTGACGTCTGGTTGGGAGTCAATGGCTGACGCTAATTTTTGTAATACCGCGTCAGTTTGGTGGACGCGTGTGCCAGGTGGCAATAGCACATCCGCATAAAAATTATTTTGATCCATGGTGGGGATGAGTTCCATGCCCAATTTGGGTAACAATGCGGCCGCAGCGACAGAAAGGCTTAAGGCGATTATGAGGGATGTTTTTTTTCTTCTTAATGCCGTTTTGAGCATGTTGGCATAATAGCTATCTATAAAGTGGTAACTCTTATCAAACAGGCTTAAAAAAGGGCTAAACAGGCATTTTGCTAACCAAGTAAAGGCTCGTATAAGAGTGAGAAAGCCTGTGATTAATGCAAAAGGGACGGTGCGACACATAAAATGAAGCGGTAAGCTGAGCCATTGATGTAGGCTTGATGATTGACTTTTTGTTGGTGTGCCCGTTGACTGAGTGGCTGCCATATTGGATGTGGGTTGAGTGAGGGTATTTAGGCCTTTTCTTGACGCGAGCATAGGGATAGTGGTTAATGCGACAATTAAGGAGGCGATTAAGGCAAAAGTGACCGTGAGTGCTTGGTCGGAAAATAAGGCGCCTGCAACGCCGTCAACAAAAATCAGTGGAATAAAAACCGCTAACGTGGTTAACGTTGAGGCAAAAATAGCACCAGCCACTTGCTTGGTGCCCGTGATAGCGGCTTGTGTCTTATCCATACCTTGTGATTGGCAGCGGTTAATGTTTTCAAGTACCACAATGGCATTATCCACTAATAATCCCACCGCGAGCGCGATGCCCCCCAGTGACATCATATTCAGGCTGATGTCACTAAAATACATCATGTTAAACGTGGCAATGACAGAAAAAGGAATGGCAATTGAGATGATTAAAGTGGGAATAATGTCTTTTAAGAAAAAATAAATCACTAACATGGCCAAGAGACTGCCGATTAATGCTGTGTTAATGACTTCGTCGATGGCCTGAGAAATAAACTCGGATTGATCAAAGATAATGTCCAGCGAGGCCTCGGGATAGAGGGCTTGAAGACGGCTTAATTGATCTTTTATTCGTTTTGCTGAGGCGACGGTATTGGCATCTCCTTCTTTGTAGATTGCCAGCTCGATGGATTCTTGCCCGCTGATCCGGGTCATGTCGCTGCGTTCTTTATGGGCATCAATAATATCGGCGACTTCAAAGAGCCTAATGAGCTGAGTGCCATTGCGATAAATGATGATTTGTCCCAGTTCTTCCAAGGAATTAAATTGGTTCAGTGTCCGCACGAGATATTCTTTATCGCCTTGTAATACTTTACCTGCTGATAAGTTGACGTTTTCTTGTTCTATACGGTTTTTAATGTCGAGGGCATTGAGTTTCAGTTGACTTAGTTTATGCTGATCCAATTGAATGTGGACTTCTTGCTCTAAGCCGCCGGAGAGTTTGACTGAGGCAATCCCTTTAATGGATTCTAATGTGCGTTTTAATTCTTCATTCGCATAGGTTCGTATTTGCTTTAGCTGCCCTTGGCTGGCATTGGGCATCGACAGTGCCAATCGCATAATGGGGTCAAGATTAGGATTAAATCGCAGTAATAGAGGTTTGTTAATATCGAGGGGTAAATTAATGGTCTCGAGCTTTTCTCTAATGGCTAAGCTAGCCATGTTCATGTCTGTTCCCCACTCAAACTCTAGCACAACATCGGATAAACCCGCGCGGGATATGGAGCTTATTTGCCTCAAGCCTTTAACAATACCCACGGCTTCTTCTATCGGTTTAGCGATCAGTTGCTCAACTTCAACGGGGGCTGCACCCTCATAAAGTGTGCGAATAGTGACACTGGGGTAGCTTAAATCGGGCAGTAACTTAACGGCGAGTCGAGAAAACCCCACCATGCCAAATAGCATGATCGCCAGCATAAACATGCAGACACTGACCGGCCGTTTTACAGCAGTTTGAATGATTGACATGTGAATAACCCTTATTGATGGCTTGACGCTAGCGTCAGTGGGTTGATGATTTCAACAAGAGATTGATCTTTTAAATTGTGCAGTCCGTGGGTGACGATATTGTCCCCGAGTTTGATACCAGAGATAATTTCGATGGTGTTATCTTGCTTGTATCCAATGGTGACTTGTTTTTTTTGTACTTTATTACCATTAACGACATAAACAGTATATTGATTATCTTGATCTATGATGGATTGGGCGGGCACAGTAATGACATTTTTATGGGTGTCGTAGCGAATTTCAACGCGGGTAAACATACCGGCTTTCAGTTGTGCATTTGAATTAGGGAGCTGTAAAGTGACTTTAAAGGTGCCACTTTGGGTGTCGATAATGGGACTGATGAGTAGGACTTGTGCATTAAGGGTATTGTCTTTCTGATGGCTGGTGTAGATTTTGGCTGTTTGCCCTATACGTAAGTAGGGGAGCTGCGCTTCAGGTAAGTGCACGATGGCATGCAGTTTATCTTGATTAACAACATAAAATAACTCATCAAACTCTTGAGCCATATTACCTATTTTGACTGTGCGTTTAGCGACAATACCGTTAATGGGGGAGCGAATTTGGCTTTCGGTGACTTGCAGTTGGGCTAAATCTTGTTTAGCGCGAGCAGACAGTAATTTATATTCTAGTTTTGCTAAGGAATCGGCGCTGACAAACTGCTTATTTTTAATTTGTTTTAGGCGTTGCAATTCTTGTTCAATAATTTGTGCTTCGGCTTGCAGGTGGGCGAGATCAAATTCTTGTCTTTTTGCATCAATAATAGCCATGATTTGACCTTGAGTGACGCTATCACCTTCTTCGACAGTCAGCTGGGTAATGAGCCCTGTAAGGCGAGTGACGACTCTGGCTTCTTCTGGGGCTTCTAAAATGGCTGTCGTGTTATAAAATGAAGAAACATCGCCTTGTTTGGCAATATCCGTTTTCACCGGAACGGCATATTCGGTTTCTGCTTCCGTGGACTCGGTGTTGTTACAGGCGCTTATGCCAAAGAGTGCCATTAGCATCAATACCCACAGGGTATGATGTTTGATTTGTGCTGTCATTTTGGTGTCCTTAACCTTATTTTTATTCTTCATTGCAGTAATGCTTATTCCATAGCATTAATTGTGCCAATTATTTTTACTATTTAAAATTAACAGCTTATATTGTACCGCACTCCTTTTGTGTCGATTTGATAATCACTTGTAGTGTAATTGTTTAACTTGTGGTGGATTTGACTAAACGATAGGAAGGGAGTTCATTTTTGACTGTGAAATAATGCTAAAAATAATGTGTTTTTTACTTCTTGCTGTTTATGGGCAAAGAAAAAGGCGCTCATTGCGCCTTTTATGAGTCATAACCCTGAGGTTATGTCATGTTTATCGTTTATCTGTAGGAATAAAATCACGTTTTGCTTCACCAGTATAAAGTTGGCGAGGACGACTGATTTTATGACCCGGTTGATCAAGCATTTCTTTCCAATGTGTTATCCAGCCAACAGTCCGCGCAAGGGCGAACATGACAGTGAACATACTGGTTGGAATACCAATTGCTTTCATGATGATCCCTGAGTAGAAGTCGACATTCGGGTACAATTTCTTTGACACGAAATATTCATCTTCTAATGCGATGCGCTCAAGTTCCATGGCCACATCAAGCAGTGGATCATTGACATTAAGCTCAGCCAGTACTTCATGACAGGTTTCACGCATCACTTTAGCACGGGGATCAAAGTTTTTATAAACACGGTGCCCAAAGCCCATTAGGCGGAATGGATCGTCTTTATCTTTAGCACGTGCAATAAATTCAGGAATGCGATCAACATTGCCGATTTCTTCAAGCATGTTCAGACAAGCTTCGTTTGCTCCACCATGGGCAGGTCCCCATAATGATGCGATACCAGCAGCGATACACGCAAAAGGATTGGCGCCTGATGAACCAGCTAAACGTACGGTTGATGTCGATGCATTTTGTTCGTGATCTGCATGTAAAATGAAGATTCGATCCATAGCACGTTCAACAATCGGATTGACTTTATATTCTTCAGTTGGGACAGCAAACATCATGCTGAGAAAGTTACCTGCATAACTTAAATCGTTACGTGGGTAGATAAAAGGTTGACCAACAGAATATTTGTAACACATTGCTGCGATAGTCGGCATCTTAGAGACTAAACGCAATACGGCTGTTTCACGATCTTGTTTATCGTTGACATCAAGCGAGTCTTGGAAAAACGCAGATAGTGCACCTGTCACACCACAAAGCATTGCCATTGGGTGTGCTGAGCGGCGGAAACCTTTAAAAAAGGCAACTAACTGCTCATCAACAAGTGTATGTTGTTTAACGCTCTGTACGAAAGATTCATACTGTTCTTTAGTGGGTAACTCTCCATAAAGCAACAAGTAACACAAATCTAAATAATCAGAATCCATGGCTAACTGATCAATAGGGTATCCGCGATGTAGCAGTATACCTTGATTGCCATCAATATAAGTGATTGTTGATTCACATGAGGCTGTTGCTAGAAACCCTGGATCGAAGGTAAAGTGACCTTTACTACCTAGTTTACTGATATCAATAACATCAAATCCGGCTGTCCCTTTCTTGATAGGCAGCTCGATTGAGTCGTTTCCTGGTAGTTCCAATTTGGCTATATTTTCAGCCATACCCCATTCTCCTTACTTCGTATCTTATTTGAGTGCGGCTTATTAAGCGCTCAATACTCTACAGCGGATCGTGATCACATTTCAATTCAAATAAGCGTTTAAATTTTTTTTAACATAATTAAATTGCATTGAAACCTTTGTATATAAAGGCTTTCATGCATTTTTTTTAGAAAAAAACTAAATTTGCATAATGTGACGTTTGTATTTGACATTAGCCGCGAGTATACTTGGCTCGGCTCATTTAGAGCCACAGGCATTTTCGTTGAGAAATCACTTTTTCCTTGTTAATGAGTAGCTTCTAAAGCGTAAAATGTTTGTTTAAACTTTTCTTTTGTGACATTTTTAACTAAGCTAAATGATAGGTTAATTTTCGAACAAAAGTAGTTCGTATAACAAAAACCAGCTCAATTGAGCAGAGTGAGCAGAACGTGAAAAAGCAAAGACCTGTCCATTTAGATCTGCAGACCATTCGCTTCCCTGCAACTGCGATTGCGTCAATCCTTCACCGTGTATCCGGTGTAATAATGTTGTTTGCCGTTGGCATTCTTATTTGGTTGCTAAATGAATCATTAGCGTCACCTGAGAGTTTTGCCAATGTCCAGTCTCTTTTTGATAACTTTTTAGTCAAGTTTGTTATTTGGGGTATTTTAACCGCACTCGGTTACCATCTGATTGTTGGCGTTCGCCATCTAGTGATGGACGCGGGTTGCTGGGAAGAATTACCGTCAGGTCAAGCATCGGCTAAAATAGCGATTGCCTTGGCTGTCGTCTTTTCTATCATTGTGGGGATTTGGGTATGGTAACCAACGCAGCAAGCCTTGGACGCAGCGGTGTCCATGACTTTATTCTTATTCGTGCAAGTGCAATTATTTTAGCCTGTTACACCATTTTTATGGTGGGCTTTGTTGCCTGCAATTCACCCCTTACTTATGACGTATGGCACGGATTGTTTAGTGCTATTCCAATGAAAGTATTTACCATTTTAACACTAATTGCTGTGTTGGTTCATGCTTGGATTGGTATTTGGCAAGTGCTCACCGATTACGTGAAAAACGTGGCGGTGCGTGGCGTACTTCAATTTGTTTTTGTTATTGCTGCGTTTTCGTATCTTGTCGCAGGCATATTAATTGTGTGGGGTGTATAAGTGAGTATTCCAGTACGCGAATTTGATGCAGTCGTTATTGGTGCTGGCGGCGCGGGTATGCGCGCAGCACTACAGATTTCTAAAGAAGGTAAGAGCTGTGCGCTTTTATCGAAAGTGTTTCCAACGCGTTCTCATACGGTATCAGCCCAAGGAGGGATTACTGTCGCTCTGGGTAATGCCCATGAAGATCATTGGGAACAACACATGTACGATACGGTGAAGGGTTCCGATTTTATCGGTGACCAAGAAGCGATCGAATTTATGTGTAAAACCGGTCCTGAAGCGGTCATTGAATTAGAACAGATGGGTCTGCCTTTTTCACGTTTCGACAATGGTACTATTTATCAGCGTCCTTTCGGTGGGCAGTCGAAGAATTTTGGTGGTGAACAAGCGGCACGGACTGCGGCTGCTGCTGACCGAACGGGTCATGCATTATTACATTGTTTATACCAGCAAAATGTTAAGCACCATACCCAAGTGTTTTCTGAATGGTATGCATTAGATTTAGTTAAAAACGAAGATGGCGCTATTGTTGGCTGTACTGCGATTGATATTGAAAGCGGTGAAATCGTTTATTTTAAAGCCAAAGCAACGGTTCTTGCGACAGGCGGTGCGGGGCGTATTTTTGCGTCAACTACTAATGCACATATTAACACGGGTGACGGTGTTGGTATGGCGATGCGTGCTGGCGTGCAAATGCAAGACATGGAAATGTGGCAATTCCACCCGACCGGTATTGCGGGCGCAGGTGTGTTAGTCACCGAAGGCTGTCGTGGTGAAGGTGGATACCTGCTCAATAAAGATGGTGAGCGTTTCATGGAACGTTATGCACCCAATGCGAAAGATTTAGCCTCTCGTGATGTGGTTGCCCGTTCGATGATGACAGAAATTCGTGAAGGCCGTGGTCTTGATGGTCCTTTAGGTCCTCACTGTTTACTTAAACTCGATCACTTAGGTAAAGAAACCCTTGAAGCGCGTTTACCTGGCGTATGTGAATTATCTCGTACGTTTGCGCATATCGATCCTGCTGATGGTCCAATTCCTGTTTTACCGACTTGCCACTATATGATGGGCGGCCTGCCGGCTAAAGTCAGTGGTCAAGTTATCCGTAAAAATACCGATGGCAGTGAAAGTGATGTGGTCGGTTTGTTTGCTGTGGGTGAAATTGCTTGTGTATCGGTACATGGTGCGAATCGCTTAGGCGGGAACTCACTGCTTGATTTGGTGGTATTTGGCCGCGCGGCTGGGCATCACTTGGGTGAAGCGTTGGATGCAACGGCGGATCCTAAAGATGCTACTGATGATGAAATTGCCAAATCCCTTGAGCGTATGAATCGTTGGGAAAATAACAAAGAAGGCGAAGATCCTGCTCAAATACGTAAGGATCTGCAACTTTGTATGCAATTGAACTTCTCTGTGTTTAGAAGTGGTGATGCGATGGCTGAAGGCTTAAAAGAGCTCAAAGCCATTCGTGCGCGTTTACAAAATGCCAAGTTATCCGATAACTCAACTGAATTTAATACCCAGCGTATTGAATGTTTAGAGCTTGATAACTTAATGGCCACAGCGATTGCGACCGCTTATGCAGCGAATTTCCGTACTGAAAGTCGCGGCGCACATTCTCGAGAAGATTATCTTGAGCGTGATGATGAGAATTGGTTATGCCACAGTCTCTTTAATCCGGAAACGGAAGAGATGGATCGCCGTGCTGTTAACATGGAGCCTAAGCTTCGTGATGCATTCCCACCGATTAAACGTACCTACTAGTAGGAGTAGTTGAGATGAAATTGGATATTGCAGTTTATCGCTATAATCCAGATGTAGATACTAAACCTTACATGAAGGATTATACGTTAGAAGTGGCTGAAGGTACTGATATGATGGTACTGGATATGTTACTTCAACTGAAAGAGCAAGACCCTAGTCTGGTGTTGCGTCGTTCTTGTCGTGAAGGGGTATGTGGCTCCGATGGCGTGAACATGAATGGTAAAAATGGATTAGCGTGTATTACCCCTATTTCGACCTTTAAAGGTAAAAAAATAGAAATTAGACCGCTACCTGGTATGCCGGTTATTCGCGATCTAGTTGTTGATTTAACACAGTTTTATACTCAGTATGAAAAGATTAAGCCGTATTTGATCAATGATGAGAAAGCCCCTGCTCGTGAACATTTACAATCACCTGCAGAGCGTGAGCATTTAGATGGATTATATGAGTGCATTATGTGCGCTTGTTGTTCGACTGCGTGTCCTTCTTTCTGGTGGAACCCTGATAAGTTCATCGGCCCAAGTGGCTTGTTGCATGCTTATCGTTTCTTGATTGATAGTCGTGATACCGCTACTGAAGAGCGTCTGTCTGAATTAGATGATGCCTATAGTGTCTTTAGGTGTCATGGTATTATGAACTGTGTGGATGTGTGCCCTAAAGGCCTTAATCCAACGAAAGCAATTGGACATATTAAGTCTATGTTGCTTAATCGAGCAGTTTAAATGCCAGAAGTCGAGTGAGTGTTTTACTCACTCGATTGAGAGTCACATTTTTTGTGACTCCTTGCTTGACTAGAGTATGATAAGGCGCCGCATATCTCCATTATTTGGAGCGGCAAAGAGTGCACTGAACGATGTATTGCTGTTAGTGCATATTGACAATTTTGGCTAAACACGTGTATCAAGTTTGTAAGGAATAGAAATGCACCAAGGCATCATGAAAGCCTGGCTCGAGTCATCTCACCTGAATGGGGCAAACTCGACCTATGTAGAACAGATGTATGAAGCCTATCAAGAAGACCCTCAGTCAATTCCAGAAGATTGGCAGACGGTGTTTGATAACCTCCCTTATGTGAATGGTAATTCGACAGAAATACCTGAAGCGGTTCACTCTAAAGTTCGAGACTATTTTCGCAGCCTCGCATTAGAAGGACATCATAAGAGCTCTGCTCGAGTGAGTGATCCTGATGTTGATGCTAAACAAGTCAAAGTCTTGCAACTTATTAATGCTTATCGATTCCGTGGTCATCAAAGTGCAAACTTAGATCCTCTCGGCTTGTGGGATCGTGAAAAAGTATCAGAGTTAGATCCGAGTTTTCATGGCTTAGATAGCGATGATATGCAACGTGAATTCAATACGGGTTCCTTTGCGCACGGTGGTGATACCTTAAAGCTGATTGATTTAGTGAATGCACTCAAATCCACCTATGGCGGTTCAATTGGTGCTGAATACATGCATATTACGGATACTGACGAAAAACGTTGGATCCAACAGCGCCTCGAACCTTCTTTAGGTCGTGGTCAATATAGCACTGATGATAAGAAGCGCGTACTGGAAGGATTAAATGCGGCTGAAGGATTAGAGAAATACCTTGGCGCTAAATTCCCCGGCGCAAAACGCTTCTCACTTGAAGGGGGCGATGCACTTGTCCCTATGATGAGAGAGATTATTTATCGCGCGGGTGATGCTGGCACGAAAGAAGTTGTCATTGGTATGGCTCACCGTGGTCGTTTAAATGTTTTGGTGAATGTTTTAGGTAAAAAGCCTTCTGAATTGTTCGATGAATTTGCGGGCAAGCATAGCGATCATAATAATGGCTCTGGTGATGTGAAGTATCACCAAGGTTTCTCATCTGACTTTGAAACACCCGGTGGTAATGTCCATTTGGCACTGGCTTTTAACCCTTCGCACTTAGAAATTGTTAACCCTGTGGTTATCGGCTCAGTTCGTGCGCGTCTCGACCGCCGCGGCTGTGACACCGGATTGCAAGTGTTACCTATTACTATCCATGGTGATTCAGCAATAACAGGTCAAGGTATTGTGCAAGAGACATTTAATATGTCTCAAACTCGCGGTTTTAAAGTGGGTGGCAGTATTCGTATTGTGGTGAATAACCAAGTGGGGTTCACCACGTCTAATCGTGAAGATGTGCGTTCAACTGAATATTGCACTGATATTGCAAAAATGGTTCAAGCACCGATTTTCCACGTGAATGCGGACGATCCTGAAGCGGTTGCTTTTGTCTCGCAATTGGCTGTTGATTATCGTAACGAATTTAAACGTGATGTGGTTATTGATTTAGTGTGTTATCGCCGCCATGGCCATAACGAAGCTGATGAGCCAAGTGCGACTCAGCCATTAATGTACGCAAAAATCAAGAAACATCCAACGCCACGTAAGATCTATGCTGAGCGCCTTATTGCTGAACAGACATTGGCCAGTGATGATGTTACTGCGATGGTGAACCATTATCGTGACGCGCTTGATCAAGGCAACTGTGTCGTTAAAGAAAGGCGTGCAACGACCCAGCACTCCGGTGATTGGGGACCTTATATTGGGGCTGAATGGCATGATACTTATGCTGGTGAAATGCCAATGTCACGCCTTAAGCACTTAGCCGATAAAATTAGCTATGTACCTGAGTCTCATAAATTACAGTCGCGAGTGGCTAAAATTTATAAAGATCGGTTATTGATGGCTCAAGGTGAAAAGCTGCTTGATTGGGGGTTTGCTGAAACCTTAGCTTATGCTTCTATTTTAGAAGATAACAAACGTATTCGAATCACGGGTCAAGATTCTGGCCGTGGTACTTTCTTCCATCGTCATGCGGTGTTGCATAATCAAAATGATGCGACGGCTTATTTGCCACTGCGTAACATTAGTGAAGAGCAAGGGCCAATTGATATTACGGATTCGGTGTTATCAGAAGCCTCAGTATTAGCATTTGAATATGGTTATGCGACGGCTGAACCCAGCGGTTTAACGATTTGGGAAGCTCAGTTTGGTGATTTTGCTAACTGTGCCCAAGTGGTTATCGATCAATTTTTATCATCAGGTGAGCAAAAATGGGGACGTTTGTGCGGCCTAACAATGTTGTTGCCTCATGGTTATGAAGGTCAAGGCCCTGAGCATTCAAGTGCTCGTTTGGAACGTTTTTTACAGTTATGTGCTAACCATAATATGCAAGTGTGTGTTCCGTCTACACCTGCTCAGGTTTATCACATGCTTCGCCGTCAAGTGGTGCGTCCTATGCGCCGTCCTTTGGTGGTGATGTCACCTAAATCACTGCTTCGTCATCCTTTAGCGGTGTCGAGTATGGAAGAGCTCGCTGAAGGGACTTTTAAGAATGTGATTGGTGAAATCGATAGCTTGGATGCCAGTAAAGTCGATCGCGTCGTTTTTTGTAGTGGTAAGGTTTATTTCGAACTGCTGGAAAAACGTCGTAACAACAATATTGATAATGTTGCCCTTATTCGTGTTGAGCAGTTATATCCGTTCCCACGTGAAGAAGCGTTAGCTGCGTTAAGCGATTATGCCCACGTCAGTGATTTTGTTTGGTGTCAAGAAGAACCACAAAATCAAGGCGCATGGTATTGCAGTCAGCATCATTTCCGCGGGGTTATCCCTAGCGGTGCAGAGCTGAGTTATGCAGGCCGTGATGCATCTGCTGCCCCTGCTTGTGGTTATCCCGCTTTGCATGCTGAGCAACAAGAATCTTTGATTAATAGCGCATTAAAACTCTAGTAATAGACATATTTTAAAAGGATAGTGATCCATGAGTATCGACATTAAGGTACCCGTACTACCAGAATCCGTTGCTGATGCAACGATTGCCACTTGGCATGTTCAAGCCGGTGAGCAAGTGTCTCGCGATCAAAATTTGGTTGATATTGAAACCGATAAAGTAGTGTTAGAAGTGGTTGCCCCAGAAGATGGGCACATTGTAGAGTTTTTAGCTGAAGAAGGTGACACTGTTCTGGGTGAAGCTTTAATCGCTAAATTTGTGGCAGGTGCGACAGCAGGCAAAGAAGTGACGAAAGCGGAAGCCGAAGCGGCGACGCCTGCTCCAGAAGCGAGTGATGAAAGCAGTGATGCATTAAGCCCATCTGTTCGCCGTTTAATTGCAGAGCATAATGTTGATGCTAGCAAATTGAAAGGCACAGGTGTGGGTGGCCGCATTACTAAAGAAGACGTGGAGTCTTTTGTTAAAGCGCAAGCTAAACCTGCTGCTGCGCCAGTTGCCGTGACACCATTAGGTGAGCGTAGTGAAAAACGTGTGCCAATGACACGTCTGCGTAAAACCATTGCGACTCGCTTATTAGAAGCGAAAAATTCAACGGCCATGTTAACCACATTCAATGAAGTTAACATGAAGCCTATTATGGATATTCGTAAGCAATACCAAGAAGTGTTTGAGAAGCGTCACGGTATACGTCTTGGCTTTATGTCTTTCTATATCAAGGCGGTTACAGAAGCACTGAAACGTTTCCCTGATGTCAATGCGTCTATTGATGGTGATGATATTGTTTATCATAATTATTTTGACGTGAGTATTGCGGTTTCTACACCCCGTGGATTGGTGACACCTGTATTGCGTGATACTGATACCATGAGCTTGGCTGAAATTGAAAAAGCCGTACGTGAGCTGGCGATTAAAGGCCGTGATGGCAAGCTATCAGTGGCTGATATGACTGGTGGTAACTTCACTGTGACAAACGGTGGCGTGTTTGGCTCATTGATGTCGACGCCTATTTTGAACTTACCGCAAAGTGCTATTCTTGGCATGCATGCAATCAAAGATCGTCCTATGGCGGTGAATGGTCAAGTTGAAATCTTGCCCATGATGTACCTCGCATTATCTTATGACCACCGTATTGTTGATGGTCGTGAGTCTGTTGGATTCTTAGTCGCAATTAAAGACTTCTTAGAAGATCCAACACGTCTGTTACTTGATTTGTAAAGTTAAGTTCAGACAGTACCCTCGTGGCAGGCTCGATTGGGCCTGCTAAACATTGAAAAGTAGTATACGGATAGATCATCATGAATTTGCATGAGTATCAGGCAAAATCTTTATTTGCCGAATATGGTTTACCAGTGTCAGAAGGTTTTGCATGTGATACAGCTCAAGAAGCTGTTGAAGCGGCAGGCCATATTGGCGGTAATATGTGGGTTGTTAAGTGTCAAGTACACGCAGGCGGCCGTGGTAAAGCAGGTGGCGTTAAAGTCACTGGCGATAAAGACGAAATTAGAGCATTTGCTGAACATTGGTTAGGTAAGAATCTTGTTACTTATCAGACTGATGAGAAAGGCCAGCCAGTCGCTAAGATTTTAGTTGAAAGCTGTACTGACATTGCAAATGAGTTATACCTAGGTGCCGTTGTTGACCGTGCGACTCGTCGTGTTGTGTTTATGGCGTCAACGGAAGGTGGTGTTGAAATTGAAACTGTGGCTGAAGAAACGCCAGAGCTTATTCATAAAGCAATCATTGATCCTTTAGCGGGACCTCAGCCCTATCAGGCACGTGATCTTGGCTTCAAATTGGGTTTAAACCCAACACAAATGAAGCAGTTCACAAAAGTGTTCATGGGTCTAGCGAAAATGTTCGAAGATCATGATTTTGCACTGCTTGAAATCAACCCATTGGTTATTACTGATGAAGGTAATATTCATTGTCTTGATGGCAAAATTGGTATTGATGGTAATGCATTATTCCGTCAACCTAAAATCCGTGAAATGCACGATCCATCACAAGATGATGCACGTGAAGCCCATGCGGCTAAGTTTGAACTTAATTACGTTGCATTAGACGGTAATGTTGGCTGCATGGTTAACGGTGCTGGTCTTGCGATGGGCACAATGGATATTGTTAACCTTCATGGTGGCAAGCCAGCAAACTTCTTAGATGTGGGCGGCGGGGCGACGAAAGAGCGTGTTGCTGAAGCATTTAAGATCATTCTTTCTGACGATAATGTGAAAGCGGTTCTGGTGAACATCTTTGGTGGTATCGTACGTTGTGACATGATTGCTGAAGGTATTATTGGCGCTGTTAAAGAAGTAGGCGTTGAAGTACCTGTTGTTGTTCGTCTTGAAGGAACAAACGCTGAATTAGGTCGTGAAGTGTTAGCTAACTCAGATCTTGATATCATTGCAGCTTCCAGTCTAACTGACGCAGCTGAGCAAGTTGTTAAAGCTGCGGAGGGCAAATAATGTCTGTCTTAATTAACAAAGATACTAAAGTTATCTGTCAAGGTTTCACTGGTGGTCAAGGTACTTTCCATTCTGAGCAAGCGATTGCTTATGGCACAAAAATGGTTGGTGGCGTCTCTCCAGGAAAAGGTGGCCAAGTTCATTTAGACTTGCCAGTTTTTAACACGGTTAAAGATGCTGTTGCACAAACAGGTGCGACTGCCTCTGTTATCTACGTACCAGCGCCTTTCTGTAAAGATGCGATCTTTGAAGCGATTGACGGTGGCATTGAGCTAATCGTATGTATCACTGAAGGGATCCCAACGCTTGATATGCTTCAAGTTAAAGTAAAGCTTGAAGAAACTGGCGTTCGCATGATTGGCCCTAACTGCCCAGGTGTTATCACGCCGGGTGAGTGTAAAATTGGTATCATGCCTGGTCACATCCATAAACCAGGTAAAGTCGGTATTGTTTCTCGCTCTGGTACATTAACGTACGAAGCGGTTAAGCAAACGACTGACGAAGGTTTCGGTCAATCGACTTGTGTGGGTATTGGTGGCGATCCAATTCCTGGTACTAACTTTATCGACGTATTGGAAATGTTCCAAAACGATCCACAAACTGAAGCTATCGTTATGATTGGTGAAATTGGTGGTACAGCTGAAGAAGAAGCGGCTGAATACATCAAAGCTAACGTGACTAAGCCTGTTGTGTCTTACATTGCGGGTGTGACTGCACCTGAAGGTAAGCGTATGGGCCATGCTGGTGCCATTATTGCTGGCGGTAAAGGAACAGCGGAAGATAAGTTCGCAGCCCTTGAAGCAGCAGGCGTGACGACGGTTCGTTCACTTGCTGATATCGGCAGTGCATTACGCACTAAGACAGGTTGGTAATATTTGATTGGTGGTTAACCATCAATCAATAAGCTATCTGTAGACATGAAAAAGCGCCTTTCGGCGCTTTTTTTATGTGCGTGTTATTTTTAAATGTATCACTGTAGGAGAAAATCAGAGAAATAAAAGACTTATATCAGCGAGGCTATTTTGCTATGGTTGTGTTAAGCAAATAATATTGAGGTTAACATGAAAGGGATAACAATAATAATACTCAGTTTATGGTCTTCATTTATACATGCTGAAACAAAGCTCGGCTCAAGGGAAGTGCTCATTGATAATGACAAAGTGCAAATTATTCGACTGACTTATCCTCCTGGTACTCAGTCAGGTATGCATACTCATGACTTTTCTCATCGCGCTGTTTATTTTGTTAAGGGGGGAAAGCTCCAATTACTTGCCGATAACCATGATAATCAGCGACATGTGGTGAATATTCCCGATGGAAAATCGTTTTTTATGCCTAAAGTGACTCATAATGTTATCAATATTGGGGATACAGAAGTGATTATTATTGAAACTGAAATAAAATAGTGTCCAGATTAAAATAAACCTTTCTTGAATAGTGAACACTCGGGATCACGAGCAACATCGAATCATGTAAATGATAGTGTTAGTTTGAGTTTTTATTAACCTGTTCTTTTGTCAATACTCGGTTTGTTTTCGACCTTTATAGTCTGGTATCAATTCTAAGTACAATATTGATTTAACGATAGGGTTAAAATAGCGGTATTTAACCAAATTAAACAATAAAGAATAATAGGGTCAACTTTTAACTTATTGATTTTTAATTGATTAAGGATACTCTTTGACACTCATCATCCTGAGCTCAGCTTAAAATAGTTTAAACTGCACCTTAATAAACTGGTCGATTTCAATACTGTTTGTTCATGTTTTTGTTATGATAGTGACTGTTTATTTATCTAATATTTGAGAGTGTCCTATGGAAAATATGACGAATATGGTTCCTAAAACAGTTGTGATTACTGGAGCGAATAGGGGCATTGGCTTAGCCATGGTGGCGATTTATGCACTTCAAGGCTATAACGTGATAGCACTGTGTCGTCAGTCTTCCACTAAATTAGCAGCGTTATCTCATGATAATATTGAGGTTGTAGAAGGCGTGGATGTGGCGACTGATGCAGGAATTGATATCATGGTATCGGCAATGAATGGGCGAACGGTCGATATTTTAATTAATAATGCCGGTATTTTGAGGGATGAAAACCTTCAAAATTTAAATTTACAAACAATAGAGCAGCAATTTCAAGTGAATGCTATGGCGCCCTTACGTGTGTGTCATGCGTTACTCACTTATCTCACATCCGGCAGTAAAATTGCTTTAATCACCTCGAGAATGGGGTCGATTGCTGATAATGGATCCGGTGGACGTTATGGATATCGAATGTCAAAAGCGGCATTGAATGCTGCGGGTATGTCTTTGGCAAAAGATCTCGCGGATGACAATATTGCTGTCGGTATTTATCATCCTGGCTATGTGCAAACAGGCATGGTGAACTTTAATGGTGATATAACCAGTGATGTGGCTGCATCTAGGATTGTTAAGTTAATTGGAGAGCTGACGCTAGCCGAGTCAGGTGTTTTTAAACACTCTAATGGTCAAATCTTACCGTGGTAATATCAAATTAAACTTAAGCTAATAAGCAGTAAGTAAAACTATTCAATGTGTTGTCGTTAAAAAAAGAGGTATGTAATGTTATTGCATACCTCTTTTTTATTTTTGTTATTATTATTTTTTGATTAAGACAGTTAAAAACGTTCATCTGATCCTGATAATGGCCATGAGTTTCACGTTTTCCTTTTGGTCACTAAACTTTGATTTTCTGCTGTTTGCTGAATGGTTACTGACACAAGGGAATATAGTGTTGACATACCCTAGACACTTTTTATTTAAAAATAATTTATCGTCATGAATTAAAAAGATTATTTTTGATCTATCTTATTTTTATTAACATTAATCATAATTAATGTGTATTTACTCTAATTTTATATTTATTTACTCTTGATTACGAAATTAACACAATCGAGGTAAATTTAACATTATTGATTGGCAAGGTGGTTCTTTTTGAGAGAATGATATGTTTTCAAAGCATATGATAAAAATAAATTATAATAATAATCATTCTATTGATGTATTTTTTAATTATAACACTATTTTTAATAACAATGTTAAATTGTAATATACTGAATATATTCAGATTAACTCTCTAAGTTTATTACGTTATTTTGCTTTATTTGTGATGTTTTATTTTTCACAGTATTGTCTGTGTGGCCTCCTTATGTGCTTTTTAAAGTAATGACTTTTATTGAGGGTGCTATGTCTATAACAGAACACAATATTTTGACTGTTTTGATTGTTCAAATTAATCGAAAATATTTCATGAATTCAAGATCTTTAATGATATTGAGTTCACTATTACTTTTTGTTTTATTGATTTTTATATCGAAACAATCTATTGCCGAGCCTATCGAAAAATTAACTCGTGGTACACAAGGTGATAATGGTTACCTTTACGCTATTACTAACGGCGAGCAATATCAGGTTGCTAAGCTATTTGGTGCCAATGTGCCTTCTTTAATGATGGTTGAAGACCCTTCACCTATGAAATATGACGGGGCTCAGTTTCGCTCTCCTACCGAATTTGAAGTTAACGATATTATTGAAACATTACAGCGCATGGGAGTGAATTTGGTAAGAATTTACCCTCCATCCATTGCTGGAGGCGGCTTTTCTGAGTACATGCATAATAATGATTATGCACATGTAATAGGTTTTGATAAAAATAAACAAGGCGCTGCAGCAATTACTTTTGATGCTGACAACCTTGCTGCACTTAAAAGAACATTACATTTATTGGATCAGTCTGGTATTCAAGTCGTTATACCAATGATTGATTATTGGTGTTATTGGGGAGGAATACAAAACTTTGTTGATATGGTTGATGCCGAATATGGTGATACAGATAATAAAAGTCCATGTTATATCAATGGAAAGCCTAATTTAGATACAAAAAAAGTCGCCCAATTTTTCACACAAGATAAATATATTAATGCGTATAAAAGTTATGTATTAGCGCTTACTCAAGAACTCAAAGAATATCAAAATATTATTTGGGAAACGGGTAATGAGCTTGGTGCAGAAGTACGGTATAACCAAATCATACTAAACGGTATTGATTCAAAAACATTAATATTGAATGATGAAACGACCGCTTCTTTAGTCACATTGAAAGCATCTACTTTATGGAAAAATTTAGATTCTTGGACTCAAAATATTGCCGCTTTTATTAAAGAAAATGATCCAAGCCATCTGTTAATGGATGGACGTTTTGGTGTTAGTGAGGCCAGTATTGATGATCCTAATATTGATATTTTATCGAATCATTATTATCAATTCTGGGGAATGGCGACATTATACGAATATGACTTAGCTAAAATTAATCATAAAAAGCCATATTTTGCTGGGGAGTTTCTTTGTTTTGCCGCCTGTACTTATGACTTTATGGATAGGTTTCAACAGCACAGTGATGAAGGTTCGACCGTTTTTGCCGCGTTTTGGAGTTTAAGGGGGCATGCGGATCAGGGACGAAATGCCGATACATTCTTTAAAGATACTGGGCGTACGGGGATCTACACACATTTTGAAGAAAATGGTTTTTCAGGTTATCACTATCCTGGTGCTGATGTTCAAAACAGTCCAATTGAAACCGATACCCACAAAGAAATTATGCAACGTTTTTCTGAAGCTGCAGTGCAGTTTTCAGGTATGAAGCGTGATGATCCTTTAGCGGATGTTCAAATAGGTGAACTCGTGGAAACTGCCACAGGAACTCAGCTTATTTGGGCGGGTGTCGCTGGTGCAGAGGGGTATTGTGTGTATAAAGATGGGCAATTTATTCAGAATGTGAAGTTTATAGGTGTTGATGGACAACCATTTTCAGGCTTAAGTGTGACAGACAGAGCGGGATACAGTATTACGGCTTATAAGCCCAATTCCGATGGGTGCGGGAATGCGCCGACGGCGCCTGAGGAAAAAGTGTCGCTTTTATGGAATAACCCGAGTATTACTCAGTTGACGGTAGATGGTCATGCTGGAATCGCTATTTTTTCACAAACTGCAATACTCATTCATGGAACAACACCGTTAACAACTCAAGTTCAATACCGTTGTTTCACATTGGATAACCATGGCAATACACATCACGAGAGCTGTGAAGTACTTGGAAATGGCCAACTTAGGCTTCAGGAGTTAAGCGATAAAGTCACAGTGGTTGTAGAGGCTTATAGTCATGAATATCAATTAACGCAGCAGATCCAAGCACATTTACCATTAACAGAACCAGTAGAGCCTATATTCGCCAGTGAATTTCATTGCCCAGCGCATATATTTGAAGAGAACAGTTTGTTAGGCAATGATAACAAGCCTAAATTCGATGGTGGAAGTACTTGGCCTTATTATTTAGCCAATAGTAATAATATTGCCAATACTGATGTTCCTTTTGGTACTGTGAAGGCAGAAATCGATAGTCGTAGTCCAAATTATCTAAAAGCACTTTGTCGTTATCCTGAAGGAACACGTCAAGCTGCTGGAAGAATTCAAGGCTGTTTGGCCGTTGGGGCGGGCTTTTCTGATCACAATGCTTGTGAAATGAAGCCTTGATTTAACGTCTGGGTTCTTTTCACCTTACTGACTTTGCAGATTGTAAGCGTGTGAGTAGAGACAAATGGTATGAGAAAATACGTCATGATAGGTTGCCCGTTATGACGTATTTTTTTAGCAATGTCACCCATTGGGCCGACTTGTTTAATGATGAAAAGCAGTTGGGTAAATGTTATGCAATATGAGCAGCCAGCCGAGCAAGGTCAGCGTTGAGAATAAGGTTGTGGTTGAAATGACATTAGAGACAAATTCTGGTGATTGTTGGTACTGCTCTGAAATAATATACGCATTTTTTGCTGTTGGCACAGCAGCTGAAATGGTTGCTGCAATCACGAGAATGGGAGGAAGTTCGGCTAATCTAGCAAGGTAGAGGATGAGTGCGGGCATGAAAATGAGTTTGCAGAGATTAATGAGTAAGATACTTAGCTCGTTATGATGAAAGGAACTCCATTTGAGGCTCATTCCAATGGCAAAGAGTGCGCAAGCCGTAATTGCTGATCCTAAGATAGTGAGATAATCTGTGATTAACGTTGGTAATGCTAACCCTGATGAGGCATAAATAATTCCCGCAATGGTTGAGAGTATGATGGGGTTTTTGACAACATGGAGGATTTTTTCAAAAAGTGACAGTTTATGTTCATCTTTAGTGTGCGCGGCTTGTTCAAGAAAAATCATAGTGAGGATGATCATGATGACCATGATGACATTGGCAATCGCTGCAGGAAGCAGAGCTTTGTGGCCAAAAATACTGTGTAATAGCGGTAATGCGATAATACCAGTATTTGCTAATACGCAACAAGCTGCGAGCATAGTGGAAGTGGCTAAATTTTTATGAATAATTAATAAGAAAGCTAAAATAATAAAGTAGATCCCAATGACACCGCCTCCCAGTGCCAATATAAACGGTAAATTAAATAAATTTTTGATTTCTTCTTGCCCAATAACGAGAAACAATAAAGCAGGCATGAGGACAAAATAAGTAAACTGAATGAGTAAAGCGGGTGTCTCTTTTGGCAGGATCTGTGTTCTTGAAAAAAGGTATCCTGTGACTATGATGGCAAAAACGGGTAACACTAGGTTTAATATATCCATATGAAGGCTCATTCATTAGTAAAAGGCAAGCACTTGAGCAGCCTCTTTTTATTGATAGTTTGAATATAGAAGTGAAAATGCAATTTAACCATGTAAGTTGGTTTTAAAATATTAATACTGTGTTTATACACAGTGATAATATTTGTTGTTATTCTGAGTGTTTTTTTGGCAGAGTGTTTAAATGGAACAAGTTTTAGAATCCGGTATTGAGCAGTTAGTACGATGTTTTCAGCGTGAAAAAATTGAGCCGATGGGGTTGCCTAGTATTGTGCAGCGCCGTCAAGGATATATTGAGAGTACTAAGTTGGCTGGTGTTTCACCGTTGATATTGCATGTATTTGAAAGGGTTTCTAATGGTGTGCGAATTAAAGTGTTTAAACCTTCAGAAGAAACAAACCTGCCCGTTTTGATCTATTTTCATGGTGGCTGTTTTGTCAGTGGTAGTGTTGAAACCCATGATCAGCAATTAAGGCAAATTGCACATTTATCAGGTGCAATTGTGATTGCTGTGAAATACCGCTTAGCGCCTGAATACACCTATCCGTGTGCGCATGATGATGCCTTTGAAGCATGTGAAGGTATTTATCGGGATTGCTATCAATGGGGAGGTAATAAAAATGCCATTATCTTAGCGGGAGACAGTGCGGGTGGGCATATCGCTTTAGTGACGACGCTAAGATTGCGAGATGACTCGAGTTGGTTACCGAAAAAGCAAATACTGATTTACCCCATGCTGGATGCAACGGCATCAACATCGAGTATGACACGATATGGTGAGGATTATGTGATCACGAAAGCTATGTTAATGTCGGGTTTTAAGCATTATATGGGGCAAAATAATGTGAATGCGTTGCATTCGGAATTAAGTCCACTTTTTCGAGATGATTGGAAAGGGTTACCAGAAACACATATTTTAACCGCTGAATATGATCCCCTTGTCGATGAAGGTGAAGCGCTATATCGACGTTTATGTTTAGCTGGCGTGCAGGCTTATTGTCGTCGTTATTTTGGTGTTATTCATGGTTTTATTCAATTATCGACGATTAGTGGCTCAGCCAAAGAGGCTTTAGGGCATATCGCAGGGTTGATTAGGGAGGCCTAAGTCACAACAAAAATAATAATTGCGAGCTATTATTATAGGCATGAGCGTGCCTTTTTTTGTGAAGTATGACTTTAAAAAGGCGCAGGTGTTATCAAGTCAGGTATAGAGCGAAACAGGGAAGATTATGTTGTTATTGGATTATATAGGGTGGTTAGTCTCTTTAGGTATTATCGGTCTTTTTGCGTTTGTGAGTTTTCGTTATCGCCTTCCTCTCGCTCAGTTGGTGCTACAAGAGAACGAATTACAGGTCAAGGCAATATCTGACATGACTGAGTTGAGTACTTTGTCTGACGGGCAATTTTTAGAGAATAGATTTCCTTATCAATTAGGGCTATGCGCTTTTAAATTAAATTTAGGCGAGATTATTATAGAGTCTAGCTGCAAAGGAAGGTTAAAGCTCTGGTTGATTGATGAATTTGATCAATCAGCCAAAGGCTCTGTAAAAGCCGATAAGCGATATTGGGTTGATGGATTTAAAATTGCGCAAACGACTTGGAAAGTGGATGGCAGTACGAAAGTGACGTTATCCATCAACAATACCATTTTATTTGCTGATACTAATGTGAACATATTAGCCTTTCTTTTAGGCCGAAGAGCACCTTCGGTGGTCATAAAAGGCGTATTTGGTGGTCCGCCTAAAGAGCCAGAAGAGGAGCATGTGGCTAATCCTGTGGTTTAGTCAATATGGGTCTTTTGATGTATAGGGGAGGTGAATATGGATAAACGTCCGAATACGATTATCGATATTCAATCGGTAATCCCATCGATTGTGTTGGATATACGTTACTGTTCAGTAGATAACTTTGTCGGGGTGCCTATCGATGGCTATTTAGCGCCGAAAGTTTTTTTATCGATACCAGCATGTCGAGCGATAGAGCAAGCACAAAGTATGCTTGCGCTGTTTGATTTGGGGATCAAAATTTATGATGCTTATCGTCCTCAAATGAGCGTTGATCATTTTATACGTTGGTCTCAATCTGAATACAATAATGAAATGAAAGTGATTTATTATCCAGAACTTGATAAAAAAGAATTATTTAATAAAGGCTTTATTGCAAGGCAATCCTCCCACTCAAGAGCAAGTACTGTCGATATCACATTAATCGATTTATCTTCTCCTTCTTTTCATGAGTTGGATATGGGAACCGCGTGGGATTATTTTCACCCTGCTTCTTGGACATATTATAAAAAATTGACTCATGAACAGCGTGCTAATCGTATGCTGTTGCAGCAAGTGATGAGTCGTGTTGGCTTTAGAGGCTTGAAACAAGAGTGGTGGCATTTTACGTTAGAAAAAGAGCCTTTTCCTGATACTTATTTTAATTTTCCAATTGAATAGGTCATCACTTGTGTATGATGAGTCAATGATTAATCTTGTTTAATACCACAGAAGTAAGATTTTTTACCTGATAAGGTAGCAGGCATTGAGACATATGATGTGGAGATAACAATGAGTCGATCTGAATTACATCGAATGCATCGTATTGGCTGGCTTCGTGCAGCGGTACTTGGGGCTAATGATGGTATTGTTTCCACTGCGAGTTTATTGATTGGCGTGGCCGCTGCCCATTCAACTCGTTTTGATATTTTGCTTGCAGGTATGGCAGGGTTGGTGGCTGGTGCGATGTCGATGGCCGCAGGAGAGTATGTCTCTGTAAGCTCGCAATCTGATATTGAAGAAGCCGATTTAGCGCTAGAAAAGGCGTCATTAAATGATGATGTTGAATTTGAAGAAAAGGAACTCACGGAGATCTATTGTCATCGAGGCCTTGAGCCTGAATTAGCACAACTTGTGGCAAAACAATTAATGGAACATGATGCATTAGCGGCACACGCGAGAGATGAGTTAGGCATAACGGATACTGGAAGAGCTCGCCCGCTGCAAGCTGCTATCTCATCGGCAAGTATGTTTACGCTTGGTGCATTGTTACCTTTATTGGTGGCATGGTGGGCACCGTTAAATAAGATGATAGTTGCGATCAGCTTTGCTTCACTGCTTTCTTTGGCTATTTTAGGAATGGTAGCGGCGCGTGTGGGCGGTGCATCAATGAGAAAGGGAGCAATGAGAGTACTCTTTTGGGGAGCCTTGGCGATGTTACTCTCAGCAGCTGTGGGGAAACTCTTTGGTGTAGTGGTATAGCTAAATCAATATAAAATGATAGTCTCAGAGCAATCAATTGAGCGGCAATTTGAGGTGCATTAGTGATGGAATGTAGGCTCCTTTCGAGATAATGCAACAAAGAAGTGCCGCTCAAATGAAGCTCCTAACAGGCTGGTTTAAAAGTGATTTATGCGTTGTTAATTTGTCTTACCGTAGAATGACTATGCTTTTAACAATTCGCCTAGCCTAAATCACTTTTTATTCCAGCTGAGTATGTCATTTTATATTGATTTAGCTATATAGCTTTTACTTTTCATTCAAGGATGAAATTATGACGATTCGTTATGCAAAAATAGTACTTATTTGGAGTGTTGCTTTATTTTCAGGCCTTGTTGCTTGGAATAATATGGTTGATTATGAGTCAAATTATAGTTTTGTTTTTCATGTGCTGAAAATGGATACTACATTTCCTAATAATGTGGGTATGTGGCGAGCCATAGAGTCACCGATGGCGTACCATTTTGTTTATGGCGTTATTATTGCGGTTGAAAGTCTCATTGCTTTATTATCGGCCATTGCTGGAGTACAGTTAATCAGGCATCGTCATAGCCATAGAGAATTTAATGCAGCGAAGAGTGTGGCGGTAGTGGGGTTAGTGTTAGGTGTCGTACTTTGGTTTACTGGTTTTTTAACCATTGGAGGTGAATGGTTTTTGATGTGGCAGTCTGCAGTCTGGAATGGACAACAAGCTGCCTATCGATTAGTGGTTGTGTTTTTAATGATTTTAATTTTTCTTCTTTTACCCGATGATTTTGTGAGTAAGGAATGAGGTTGTACATTAACCAACTTGAAGGTGAGATAAGCAGCGCTGCTTAATATCGTTATTTTTGATTCTATTTTGGTATGCACAAATATGTCAATATGCTGATACATTTAAACATAAAGGATAACAAGCTTCACATTAAGCTATCAATTTAAAGTGAAATAGCTTATTTTTTGATACTTGTTATCCCTCATTCAGACTAAATAGAAAAGCCTAAACCCACAATAAATTGATAATCATCTTTTTTCGGAATTTCACCTTCACTATTAGCTTGGGGTTGGCTGACTCTGTCCCAAACAAAGGAAAGATCTAAATCAAAATATTGGGTTAAGTTAATAGAAAACCCTGTTAACACATGATGAGTGTATCCTCCCGCATCGCTACTGCCGTACTGAATACGATAAAGGGCATTAAAATCGATAATCTCAGTTAACTTTGTGTCATAATCTGTTTCAACAACAATGGCTGGACTGCTGTTATATTTTTCTTCACCGGCTTCGACTTCATCAAAGCGCGTATATACATAAGCGGGACCTCCACTGACTTTCCACTCAGTCGTCGAGGTATCAATGATGTTATAACCAATACCCGAACCTAAGGTGATTTTATAATCATAGTTTAAAAAGGGATCTTTATAGATTTCGCCAAAAATGGGGCGTAAATAGAATTTTTGGGAGACAAACCAATCAAAATTACTGTTCAATCTGTGATTATTAATTGTTTCCTCGCCATCGGTACGTGAGTAATTTCCTAAATATGTTGTGTTAAAGCGAGACTCAGTTGTTCGTCTTCGCGTATAGGCAATCGCACTATAATCAATTTGATCTGTATTGCCCGAATAAAAATCAGCGCCTAAAGTTATTTTACTGGACCAGTAATTACTTTCACTATCATGGCCTGTGATAATGGTCATGACATCATGACGGGGATACTGGCGGTTATTGATTGTTATTTGGTTATTTTTTAAGGTTAATTGTCCTACCTGTATGCTAAAGTCGGTCAAACCTACACTGACAATATGACTGGTATGAAGTTGAAGAATATCATCCCAATCTATGGTTAATGTGCCAAACTCTTTGCTCTTAAATTCGACTTTTTCCTCATATAAATTATTGAGGGTTCCTTTGAGCATTTCTAGGCTGGAGAGTTGGATCCAATCATACTTGTCATCAATGGGTAAAGTGAGCTCTGCTGGGGTGAGCTCATTTTTACTTTTGTCATTTGGTAGTGCTTTGGGCGCAGGAGTGGCGATGCTTTCAACGCTGATGACGCATAAGCCACAAAACAAGGTCATCAGGCTCAGTGTGTTTTTCTTCCATAACGATGTGTGGTGGATTAGCGCATTTTCCTTCACCTTTTTCTCCCTAATTGGTTATCGTCTCGTTAGGGAGAATATATTACAAAAGTGTTATTTATAACACAATGCTGTTATAGGTAAATCAAAGAGTAAATTGTATTTATCAAAGATTATAATTCTCCTAATAACCAAGGTTTAATGAAGGCCGCAATCTGCGGCTGCGCTTTCGCATTAGGGTGAATACCGTCATTTTGCATTAAATTGGGGTGAGTGATGATATCTTTTAGGAAAAAGGGCACTAAAGTGACGTGTTGTTCCTTAGCGACATCTTGATAGACTTGGGCAAATTGTTTGGCATATCTTGGACCATAATTGGGAGGGATCATAATATTAGAGAGCAAAATAAGTGCGCCTCTTTCTTGAGATAATTTAATGATTTGTGTTAGATTTTGTTTAAGTTGTTTTGTTGGAAACCCTTGTAGTCCATCATTCCCTCCTAACTCAATGAAAACCAATTGAGGGGCTGATGAATCAAGTAATGCAGGCAGCCGCCTAAGAGCTCCTGCGGATGTTTCACCACTAACAGAACCATTGATGATCGTATGTTGCGGTAATTTTTTACGTATTAAGTTAACCCAGCCTTCATTTTCAGGCATACCATAACCTGCACTTAAGCTATCGCCTAAGATTAAAATGGGAGCAGCTTGCAAGGGAAGACTTATCAAAATGAACATCATGGCGAAGCATGGCGCCATGTACTTTTTCTTTAAGAAGGATGTTATGTCTAATAAAAGTGCCATAGTGGTTAATTCTCTCGTTAAGTCGGTGGCAACCCAAGAAGGGCTGCTTTCTATCCTCAACGGCATTGACTTAGATGTCAAGCAGGGAGAAAGTATTGCTATTTTAGGTCCTTCGGGATCAGGAAAGTCAACTTTGTTAGGTTTGCTTGCGGCGCTTGATACGCCAACATCTGGTGATATTCACCTAGATGGTGTGTCCTTAAAGGGGCTTGATGAAGAGGGTAAAGCGGCACTTCGTAAAGAAAAAGTGAGCTTTATTTTCCAGTCTTTTATGCTTGTTGATACCTTAAATGCCCTAGAAAATGTGATGTTACCCGCCGAACTTGCGGGAATTAAAGACGCAAGAGAAAAAGCAAAAAAAATGTTAGACAGAGTGGGACTATCTCACCGTTTAAGCCATTTACCTCATCAACTCTCAGGCGGTGAGCAGCAGCGTGTGGCCATTGCTAGAGCTTTTATTAGCGAGCCAAAGGTGTTATTTGCTGATGAGCCAACAGGTAATTTAGATGCGGCAAACAGTGATAAAATTACGCAAATGCTATTCTCTATGAATCAAGAAAGTCATACAACTCTTGTGCTTGTGACGCATGATTTAATCTTAGCCAATTTGTGTGAGCGCCAATTTATGATGGAAAATGGGGTGTTATCAGAGTCAAGGCTTCAGTCCGCTCATGTTATTGATGAGGTGAAATAATGGCTTTAACATTAGCGTGGCGACTGTTTAGACGTGAATTATTTCAAGGGCAATTATTACTGATTATTTTGGCTATTACGTTAGCAGTACTGTCTGTGACGGGATTGGCCAGTGTAAGTGATAGGCTTAAGGCAGCCATTGAAGGCCAAGCATCTCAATTTATTGCAGCGGATCGTATTATTCGCTCGCCAAGAGAAATTGATCCCGCCTTATTAGCGGTAGCGGATGAACTGGGTTTATCACAAACCTTAGTGTTGGAATTTAATTCCATGGCGTATAGCAGGGATAAATTTCAACTTGTTAAAGTGAGGGCGGTAGAGGATGGCTATCCTTTAAAAGGTAAAATTGAATTAGTGACCGGTCCAACTTCTGGATTACCTCAGTTTGAGCATTTATGGGCTGAAACTCGGCTTTATGGTTTATTATCTCAGCCGAAAAACATTGAAATTGGGCATATGAATTTTACCTTATCAAGGGAAATTACACGATTGCCTGATGCGGGATTTAATCTGTTTGCTTCATCACCTGTTGTCTTAATGCGCATGGCAGATGTGGTTAAAACCGGTGTATTGCAGCCAGGTAGTCGAGTCACGTATTTATATCAATTCGCGGGTAACAGCAGTCAATTAAAGGCATTTGAAAAACAAGTCAAACCGCTGTTGAATACGAGTCAACGTTGGGTTGATGTGACATCAGGAGACTCTCCAATAGCCAATGCTGTTAACCGTGCCGAGCAGTTTTTACTCTTAGCATGTTTATTAGGGATTGCTTTGGCGTGTGCGGCGATTGGCATTGCAGCCCAGCGTTATTGTCAGCGTCATTATGATGTTGTGGCTATGCTGAAAACATTTGGGGCTTCGGCGCGTCAAATTCGTACGCTTTTTAGCTTGCATTTACTCTTGGTGACATGTGTGGGTGTGGTTCTTGGGATCATGTTAGGGATAGGGCTTGATAAAGCCATTAGCGTGTTTTTACCTGAGGAGATAGCCCGTTATTCTCCCTCATTGCTCAGGCCTGTTTTATTAGGCGCTGCAACAGGGTTAATCAGTGCTGTGATGTTTTCAGCCTATCCATTATTGCGTTTATTATCCATTCCGCCGCTAAGAGTCCTTCAACGTCAGCTTGAAAGTGCGAATTTAGGTATGTGGCTTCATTTGTTGCTGAGTTTACTGGCAATGGGGTTACTGGGCTACTTGTATTCTGGACAATTGGCCATGACTTTGACTGTGGTGGCTACTGTTTTACTGTTAGGCATCTTATTAAGTGTATTGGGTTTTTTCATGATAAAGCTAGGTCATGGAATGGGCATGAAAACAACCAATCCTATGCAGTTAGCTTTGGCTGGACTAAGGCGCAGAGCAAAGCAAAATGCCATACAGTTGGTTGGTTTTAGTTGTGCATTGGTGCTTTTATTAACTATTTTGGCGCTTAGGCAAGATTTGTTAGAGGAATGGCGAGAGCAATTACCGGATAATGCTCCTAATTATTTTTTGGTAAATATTGCACCAGAGCAAAAGCAAGATGTAGTCAAGTATTTATCTCAATATATCACTGAGGTCCCCGATCTCTACCCTGTTATTAGAGGCCGATTGACGCAGATCAATGGGGAAAATACGATTACTCAAAAGCAGCAAGATGAAGGCAGTGTTGGGCGTTTAGGCATAGGGAGAGAGCTTAATTTAACGTGGCGAGATGTGTTACCTGCTAATAATCAATTGTTAGAAGGGGAATTTAATCGAGCATCAAATGAGGTTTCTGTCGAATCTGGAGTGGCTGATCGTTTAGGACTCAAACTCGGGGATAAGTTAACTTTCACCATTGATAATCAACATGTGAATGTTATTGTGTCCAGTATTCGAGATGTGCATTGGGAAAGTTTGCAACCTAACTTTTTCATGATCTTTACGAAAGAGGCTTTGGCTTCTTTTGTATCGACGTCCATTGTCAGTTTTCGATTAGAAGAAGACAAACAACAAGTCATTGTGGGTTTATTGCGTTTATTTCCTACAATATCAGTGATTGACGTGGGGGCCATGATAGATCAGTTACGGCAAATTATCAGTCAAGTCTCAGTGTCTTTAACGTTAGTATTGGCATTAGTTGTGATGGCCAGTGCACTTGTTATGATGGCACAAACTGAAGCGGGTATGGCTTCTAGGCAACGAGAATTGGCTGTATTAAGAACGTTTGGCGCTAAAGGGAGTTTGTTGAAATGGGCTACGGGATTGGAATTTGCCTTGTTAGGGGTCATAGCCGGTGTTTTGGCCGTTTGTGTCGCAGAGTTTTCTCTATATTTATTAAAAACCCAAGTATTTGAACTCAATGTGTCTATGCATTGGCCTTGGTGGGGGATTGCACCGCTTAGTGGTGGGGTGGTGGTTGGCTTATTAGGTCTTTGGCGGTGTCGCCAATTATTAAATCAATCTTGCACTGCGTTATTAAAAGGGCATTAAGCACTGCTTGGCCCTAAGGTTATGTCTGTTGAAGCAATTGGTGTAGTGCTTCATTGAGGTAGGGGTATTGAAATTGAAACCCTGAGGTTAATGTGCGAGTGGGCAGGACAAATTGTCCTTGCGTAAGCAGTTGTGACATCTCGCCTAACGCCATTTTTAATATAAATGTAGGCATAGGGAGTATGGCGGGTTTTTTAAGGGTGTGGGCTAATATTTTGGCAAATTCGCTTTGACTGACAGGGTGCGGGGCGGTAGCGTTGAAAACACCTTGGCAATGGGTTTGTTTTATCATAAAAATAATGAGGTTGATTAAATCGGTTTGGTGGATCCAACTTACCCCTTGGCGTCCTTCACCAATAGAGCCGCCAAGCCCTAATTTAAAGGCGGGAAGCATTTTACTGAGCGCACCGCCATGATTGCCTAGCACTAAGCCTATGCGTAAAATAATGACTTGAGTTTGTATGGAGCGGCAATTATTTGCCGATTTTTCCCATTCTTTGCAAACGATGTGAGGAAACTCATCAGCGCTGTCTTTTTGAGGGATAAAGTCTTCATCCAATGCTGTTTGTGCTTGGCTACCATAAAAACCGATGGCGGAGGCGTTGATTAGCTTGTGAGGTGGCGTGGCACTTTTTTTGATCAATGTGGCAATTTCTTGGGTTAATTGCCAGCGACTATGACAAATACGATCTTTTTGTTCATGGCTCCAACGCTTGTTTGCTATTGCTTCTCCAGCCAGATTGATCACGATATCAATGTCATTGAGATGTTCAAGTGAACTTAACTCTTTTAAGTAGGTATGTGACATGCCTAACTTTTGTGCTGCTTTTCCTGGGTGACGAGACAGAAGTGTCAATGTATGTTCTTGTTCAAGGGCATGAACTAATTGTGTTCCAATAAAGCCTGTTGCACCTGTGATAAGTATATTCATGATGGTATTTTTTTTAGGGTTTCATACAAGCATAATCAGTTGGTTAGAAATTGGATCAATTTTTTGAACTTTTTATTCAAAATGATGAGATAAGGAGAGCACAAACGTGCCTCACTCATGTTAAGTGAGGCTGGGGGGATTTTTTATATATCGGTGATATTTTAGCTTGAAGTCTCACGGGTATAGCAAAGTGATAAAGACACTGAATCGGCAAATCGCAACGCGTAGGGTTTGTCTATTTCAACTTCGGCTAATTCTACCCAAGGATGTTTACTGGCAATGGTGAGTACTTGATTCGTGAGGTTTTCAAGTAGTGAGAAACGATTATTCTCAACCAGTGCAATTATTTCTTTTGTTATTGTTCGATAGTTTAATGCATCCTCCATATTGTCACTGCTGCGGGCTTTATTAGCACAATAATGGATAGAGGCATTAATAATAATGTCCTGTTGATTGTTAATTTCATCCTCTTTTATGCCGATAAATGTCCGTAAGCGTAAATTTTTAATGCGGATAATTGCTATTTCTGGCTTCATTCTTGTTATAATCTCCTTTATATCACTAAGAATAAGCCTATCAATTTTATAGTAAATCTAGAAGCTTTTTTGTCTTAACCTGTATAGAAAACCGATAAAGTCTTGTTATAAATAAGCGTTGAGGATCACGTAAATGAATCGATTTGAAGATAAAGGGGTTGCGTATAAGGGCATTGCGACGATGGGATTTATTGTGATTATTTTAGCTGGTATTAAAATTGCCAGTTCTATTGTTGTCCCTTTAGTGTTGTCTGCTTTTATTGCGGTGATTTGTAATCCTATTATTAATTGGATGGCAAAATATCGCGTACCGCGTCTATTGGCTGTGTTGATTTTGATGGTGTTGATTTTATTAGCGGGTTTTTGGTTAACGTCAGTGGTTGGTAGCTCTATTACCGAGTTTTCCAAGCAGTTACCCCATTATCGTAGCCAATTGATAGAGCACTTTTCATGGGGGATTGATAAATTACAGTCGTTGAATATCAATATCACGCGAAAACAGATCATGTCTTATTTTGATCCCGGTGTGGCTTTTTCAATGACAACTAACATGCTATCGGGTATTGGCAATGTCATGGCGAATTTGTTTTTAATTGTATTGACCATTGTTTTTATGCTGATTGAAGCGCCTACATTTGCTAAAAAATTACATTTCGCATTTGATAATCCTGGTGTTGGCTTACAGCAAATGGATAAGTTTTTACATTCTGTTAACCGTTATATGGTGATAAAGAGCCTATTGAGTTTAGCGACGGGTGTCATTATTGGTGTTGGCCTTTATATTATTGGCGTGGATTATGCCTTGTTGTGGGGAGTGATTGCTTTTTTGTTCAATTATATTCCAAATATAGGCTCGATTATTGCCGCGGTTCCTGCTGTGTTATTGGCTTTCATTCAATTAGGCACCGGCGAGGCGGGTGCTGCGACGTTATTATACATAGTAACGAATACTGTTATTGGTAACATTATTGAGCCTAAATATACTGGACGGGGAGTTGGGCTGTCGACTTTAGTGGTTTTTTTGTCATTAATTTTTTGGGGTTGGCTATTGGGGACGGTCGGTATGCTATTGTCAGTTCCCTTGACCATGGTGGTGAAAATTGCGTTAGAATACAGTGAAAGTGGAAAATGGTTATCTATTTTATTGTCTGACAATTTAGGTGCAGAGCCTTGCGTTACAATAAAAAAACCGGTTTGTGAACCAGAAAAGATTGAGCAGGCTGGGGAACAAGATTTGAAAGATTAAACATCCTTCCTTTTATTCACCTGAGTGTGTCAATGACATTAAAGTGAGTTGGGGAATAATTTTTAGATGGTTGGAATCGTGAGTTCATGCAGTTATTTTTAGAAGCACTAAAAGAAGTGAAGTGGGATCAAGATGTTATACGTTTGTTTCATGGACGAGGGCGGCGTTATGATGGTTGTGAACATATTTGTTTAGATTGGTTTAACCCCGTTTTATTGCTCACAAGTTTTAAACCGTTAATAGATGAAGAGCGTGGGGTGGTCATAGATGCGATAACTTCACGTTGGCAGGAGTTAATGCCTACAGATCCGCTTAATTTAGTTTATCAGTATCGCAGTGGCGGGCAAACGCATACAGAATGTATTACTGGCTCGGTTCCTGAACCTCATATTGTGACTGAAAACGGTGCGCGTTTTCAGGTACATTTATTAAAGGGACAAAACCATGGATTGTTTCTTGATATGAGTCAAGGTCGTCAATGGGTGCGAGAGCAGGCTAATGGAAAAAAAGTGCTGAATCTCTTTGCCTATACCTGTGGTTTTTCAGTGGCCGCTCTTCAAGGGGGAGCGACTGATGTGGTGAATATGGATATGAGTAAAGGTGCGCTAGCGATTGGCAAACAAAACCATTTATTGAATGGTTTTCAAACGGGCGCTAAATTTTTAGGCCATGATATTTTTAAGTCATGGGGCAAGCTGACCAAGTTAGGCCCTTATGATCTCATCATTGCTGATCCACCGAGTAATCAAAAAGGCAGCTTTGTGGCGACCAAAGACTATGCCCGTTTATTGAAGCGATTACCTGAATTACTGAAAGAAGGGGGAGATTTGTTGTTATGTTTGAATGCTCCCGAACTGGGCATTGACTTTTTAAAGGATCAAGTCAAAGAATACAGTCCAAATTTAGTGTTTAACGAACAAATTGATAATCCGGAAGCATTTGTGGATATTGACCCAGATAAAGCACTGAAAGTATTGAGGTATCGATGAGCTACGGGTATTTTTAGGTCTTTTTAGCTTAGGTAATTAAATTGATTGTATGTTAATTTTGTAATATAAAATTATCTTTTAAGATAAAAAAGGCATTAAAAACTGAAAGCCTTTCAGTTTTTAATGCCTTTTTTATTGTTTTTAAGCTTAAGACACTGTTTTCTTCAAACAGAACTGAAAGTTTTTTGTAATTATTGGTTTTGAGGTGATATACTCTACTGAGTTTGAAAATATCAAGTATTACGGTTTATTTTCATTCAAACAAGGCAAAATGACACGATTTGATGGCATGCCTTTGTTCCCTACATTTTTTGATGCGGAGTGATTATGGAAGCGCAAGACTACGAAGAAGCTTACTATCAAGTACAAGATGAAATGTTAGCTTCATTGCCTACTGAAATGGATGAAGATGCGTTTTTAGATTGAGCTCCTTATTCATCATTTTTGATCCAAGTCGCGAGATGGATTAAAAATGATAACAAAATAAAAATGCCAGTCAGTGATTGATTGGCATTTTTATTACTGTGACTTAGGTGCGATATTATAAAGCGCAGCAATGTTGCGTGAGCAATCGAATAAATGAGGTCTGGCTTGTTTAAAGAGTGTGGTTAAGGGGAGGTTTTTTGGGGTAATGGAAAACAATGCGGTAATGCCATTATCTAAGAGTACTTGTGCATCTTTACTGATACAGCCTCCAATGGCGATAACAGGTATATGATGTTGATTGGCTAAGCGAGCCACGCCAATTGGGGCTTTGCCATTGAGTGTTTGACTGTCTAAGCAGCCTTCACCAGTGATGACTAAATCCGCGCCTATTATTTTTTTATCTAGGCCTGTTGTTTCAATGACAAGATCAATACCTGGCTGTATTGTTGCTTGAAGTAATGACATGAGACCAAACCCAATACCACCGGCGGCTCCTACCCCTGCTTTATCTCGATGATCTTCTTTTCCTGTTTTAACCCAAACATCGGCAAAATGGGCCAGTGCTTTGTCAAGTCGATTAACGGTGTGACTGTTTGCTCCTTTTTGAGGGCCAAATATTTGGCTGGCCCCTGTGGGCCCACATAAGGGATTAGTGACATCACAAGCCAGTTCAAATTGACAAGTTTGAACAAGGGGGTGTATTTGGGTGGTGTCAATGGAGTCGAGTGCTTGCAAGTGAATGCCACCAGGCTTTAATCTTTGTTTGTTTTTATCGAGAAACCTTACACCTAATGCACTGAGTATTCCGGCACCAGCATCATTTGTGGCGCTTCCTCCGAGACCTAATATGATATGTTTTATGCCTCGGTTTAAGGCATCAAGGATTAACTCTCCAGTGCCGATACTTGAGGTTATTTGCGGATCACGTAATGTATTGGGAATTAAATCCAGTCCCGATGCTTTGGCAACTTCAATAACAGCGGTTTTTACTTTGCTCGCTGAGCTATGGCCAAGAATACCGTAATACGCCTGCACAGCATCGCCTAAAGGATTGGTAACGGTTAAGGTGATTTTTTCCCCCTTTGTACTAGCAATTAGAGTATCAACTGTCCCTTCACCACCATCGGCAATAGGTTGGTTAATGTAATGTGCATGAGGAAAGACGCTTTTAAACCCTTTTTCTATTTCATTGGCGACTTCAACAGCCGTTAAGCTTTCTTTAAATGAATCAGGTGCAATTACGATTTTCATAAGGTATCCATAAAGTTAGCTTACAGTAGAACTAGGCTTAACAAATAAATGCAGCTGATACTCACCAGCCCTTGGATCAATGTGGCCATGGTTTGTGCTTTATAGGCCTGCTTCACACTCATTTTACTGAACTGTGCCACGACCCAAAAAAAGCTATCGTTGGCATGGGAGACAGTCATGGCTCCACTGCCAATGGCCATGACAACAAGAACACGACCTATGTCACTTGACAATCCTATACTGTCTAGCATAGGTGCCACTAATGCTGAGGTTGCAACTAATGCTACTGTGGAGGAGCCTTGTGCTGATTTAAGAGCGGCAGCGACTAAAAAAGGCATAAACAGACCGAGCCCTAATTCAGATAATGATGCGCCTAAAAAGTCACCGATTGGAGTGGCTTTTAATACGGCACCAAAAGCGCCGCCAGCACCGGTTATGAGTAAAATGGGCGCAGCTAAAACTAACCCATCGCTCACATGTTGGCTTAATTGTTTTATTTTGTCTGCTCCTTTTAGCAGTGTTAACGATAACAACAATCCTATCATGAGGGCGTTAATAGGCTGACCAATAAAATCAAAAAGATGCAATATTTCACTTTGTCCAAATGGTTTTGAGGGAAGCTGGGCAATGGATCCTAAACAGATTAATAAAATAGGAATAAAGATAGGCGCAAAGGCCCGGTATGGGCTGGGAAGTTGACCATATTGACTTAGGCTAGCTTCGACATCTGCCGTATTGTCATTGGTATTTGGCGCATTCTCTCCATCAGGTTGGGTCTGTAAAAACCGATTCGCCCATAGCATGCCTGCAATGGAGGCGATGGCGGCAATGACGAGTCCAAACGCTATCACAAGGCCGAGGTGATTGCTTAATCCAAGGTTGCCAGCAGCAGCAATAGGGCCGGGTGTAGGAGGAACAAAAGTATGGGTAGCATAAAGGCCCGTGGCGAGTGCCACACTCATCGCTACGCTGGAAACTTGCATGCGATGGGCCATGGATTGTTTTAATGCATTTAAAATAACGAAGCCTGAATCACAAAAAACAGGAATAGACACTAAGTACCCGATGATGGACAGGGTTAAAGTTGGATAGCGTTGCCCTAATAATCGTATTACGACATCTGCCATGGTGATCGCAGCGCCACTTTTTTCTAAAATAGTCCCAATAATGGTGCCTAAGACGATAACCAATCCGATATAGCTGAGTATGCCACCAAACCCTTGACTGATAGTTTCGGCAATATTCTCAGCGGGTAACCCACATGCAAAAGCGGTGAGAAATGACGCAAGGATCAAAGTTAAGAAGGGGTGTAATTTAAACGTTGAACTCGCCACAATAATAAAAATAATGACGAAAATTAATATTAATACCAGACTCATAGTTAATCCTTTCTAGGCATGCTGAAGCTATGTCATTTTGTATTGATTTAACTATATTGTAGCGTTCAGGATCTTTGTATACTTTAGCGTAATAGACAGATCCAGTGAGAAATATTGCCTTTTTTTTATGCAAATGCACGAAAAAGTTATTTTACAAGCAGTCGACTAAGATAGAGCTGACACACGCCTTCTAATGATTGAAGTTGAATACCCGTAATTTGTTGTATTTTATCGAGGCGATATCTGAGGGTATTTCGATGAATATAAAGTGCATTAGCACAGGCTTGTTGATCGCCAAAATGAGAGAAGTAGACATGTAATGTATTAACCAATTTTTTATTTTTGTCAGCGTTTAAGAGTTTCAAATAAGGACGAAGTAGCTCTTGTCCTTGCCAATGTTCTCTGAGATCAGATAATAAGACTTGTAATACATAATTTTCAAAGACATATTTACTCTGTGCTGGAGCGGTTTTAATGCCAAGGCATAGCGTTTCTTTTGCTGTTTGATATGACAGGTAGATATTATTTGGATCGGGGAAATAGTGTCCTAAGGCGACTTTTACTTTGTTTTGGAGCTTGTCAGGAAGCCTTTTAAGGAGGCGATCGATACGTTGACTTTCATTTTCAGGCGCCCAATCTTGACCATTTAAGGATGCGGGTTTAAGGATCACTAATTCTGTTAGGGAAGTGATGGCCACTAAATTATCTCTTTCAGGCGTGTCAATAAGTTGAACGAGGGTATTTAATTCATTATGTTCAGCTTTCTTAGCGAAAGAAGCGTCTAATTGCAGCACACATGCCACTCTTGGCACACTTAGATCAATGGATAATTTTTCGGCCCATTGTTGGATAAGCTTAGTATCGTCAGTGTTTTTTTTGATCAATTGAAGAGTGAGTTCTTCTTTTTGTCGATTGTGCCATTGTGTTTGATTTAATAATTCGGCTTGCTCAACAATCATTTCTGCCGTCATTTTTAAAAGTTCGCCATATTGATTGAGTCGCTCTGGTGAGCCTGTGATCCCAATGACGCCAATGATAGTGCCTTTAAAGTGAAGTGGCAGGTTAATACCGGCTTGTACGCCTTGAAAGGTATCAATATTATCGGGATGAATTGCTATCACTTTATTTTGGCGAATGGCGAGCAGCGCGCCTTCATGAATTAATCCAATGCGCTCAGGATCACCTGACGCGAGAATAATGCCTTGGTTATTCATGACATTGATGTTGTGTTTAATAATATGAGTGGTGCGCTTTATTATTTGTTGTGCAATCTGCTTATTCAAAAAATACATAGTCGGCATTTCATCAGCGGAATAAAAATTTCATTTCTCATTTGAACATAAAAATACATTCCAATAAACATTTCGTAATGTGCCATTCTTTTATTAATACCAAAATTAAATTTTCTTATTTGTTCATACTATGGAGAACGGTTTATGCTAGTAAGTAAGAAAAATGCGAAGGCAAACGTTTGGGCTTTGCTAGCGATGGTGTTATCTGTACTGGTTATCGCAAATGACTTTACTGCCTTTTCTGTTGCTTTACCTATGATGAATGAACAACTTCATACTGGAATTGATAAAACACAATGGGTGATAAATGGTTATACTTTAATGTTTGGTGTGTTTATCGTTACAGGAGGGCGGTTAGCTGATCGTATTGGTCGTCGTAAGACATTGATTTTTGGTCTAGTTATATTTGCGTTTTTTTCGGTACTGGCAGGTTTAGTTAATTCGATTTATGGGGTCATTATTTGCCGAATATTAATGGGGATAGGTGGCGCGCTCATTTGGCCATCGGTTATCGGCATTGTGTTCTCTGTATTTCCAGTAAGTAAAGCAGGTATTGCTGGTGCGTTGGTATTGGGTACGGCAGGATTTGGAAATGCAATGGGCCCCTTATTGGGAGGGGGGCTCACAGATACTTGGGGCTGGCGCTGGATATTTTTTATTAATTTACCTATTGCTATTATTGTGTATCTATTAGTTTGTATCAATATCGAAAATGATAACCCTGTGGATCAGAAGGAGTCTATAGATTATGTCGGCGTATCGACCTTATCGATTTCTTTACTATCATTATTACTAGTATTAGATTTGGGGATCAGTGTTGGGTGGAAAAACCCTTTTATTTTAAGTTTGTTTGTTATTTTTCTTGTTGCCTTGTTCTGCTTTGTTCTTATTGAACGAAGAGGGGGAGAAAGTGCACTTATTCCACCTGATATTATACATAATGTCTCTTTTTTACTGGCTGGCTTAGCCACATTGATGACATCAGCGGTTTTTTTTACAGTCTTGGTTTATTTACCTTTATTCTTCACTAAAGTTATGCAGTATTCCGCTATGGAGTCAGGTATTGGGCTATTACCCATTATGTTGACATTTGCACTTTCGTCTTTTTTTGCCGGTGCATTTTATGAAAAGTTAGGGGCGAAGTGGATTACATCTATTGGTACAGGTAGTTTAGTATTAGGTATGTTTTTATTATCGCATTTGACTATGTATACAAGCTATACCTCTATGCTAACAGGCATGATTGTTTTGGGATTAGGCGTTGGATTTTTCTATTCAACAATAACGACTGTGGCTTTGACATCTGTCTCTGAAACAAGAGCCAGTCTAGCTGGAGGTATTATTTATATGTTGCTGAATGTGGGAGGGGCAATTGGTTTAGCAGTGAATACGGTTATTGTTGCACAATATGAGTCCCTGAGTGAAGGAATGAATATGGCATTCAGTTTGAATGCCATATTATCTTTTTTAGGTTTACTTATTTGCTTGTTGTGGATTGGAAATAAATCCAATATTGAAAAGAGTTAGCTATAGATTGGTATAAAGCCCTTATAAACAGCTGTATAAATTATCACTCAATATAAACAGCCCTGGTAAAAATTGAAATACATAAAAACAAGATATTAATTTTACTTTTTATATTCAAATTTTGTTGGCGACAGTCTTTATTCCGAATCAGGTCAATTTATTCTATTGATGAATTGGTTGCTGATTTTCAAACACTTCTAAATTTATGTGCCATTATTTTGTTATACCGATTGTATTGCTAAGGGCAATAGATCATCAAATTACCTCTAAAAATCCGAGGAAGTTTGATATTAAGGCGAATTTTTTTGTGATTTAAAGGGAGGAAAGGTGATGCAGGAAGGTGAGCAGGAAAATGCGAAAATAAGCGGTTGGGCCTTGCTCGCTATGGCGCTATCTGTACTTATAATAGCTATTGATTTTACTGCATTTTCTGTTGCATTGCCTACGATAGGGGAAGAGTTTCAAGCTGGGATTAATAAGACCCAGTGGATCATTAATGGTTATAGCTTGATGTTTGGTGTGTTGATTGTCACAGGAGGACGTTTGGCAGACCGTATCGGTCGCAGAAAAACATTGATTATTGGGATCAGTATTTTCACGGCTTTTTCTGTTTTTGCCTCTCTAACGAGTTCGATTGTTGGGTTGATTGTTTGCCGAATATTAATGGGAGTGGGTGGTGCCTTAATGTGGCCTTCAATATTAGGTATTGTCTTTAGCATTATACCTGCTCATCGGGCAGGGTTAGCTGGTGCTTTAGTGATAGGTACGGCAGGTTTTGGTAATGCCATGGGGCCCATGTTTGGTGGTGTGTTAACGGATCTTTTAAGTTGGCGTTGGATTTTCTTAATCAATGTCCCCATTGCCATGATTGTTTTTTTATTCGTTTATAAAGTGATTGAGAATGATAAGCCAATAGATAAAAATGAACCCATAGATTATGTCGGTGTATTGACTTTATCGATTGCTTTAATGGCGTTATTGCTGGCGCTGGACTTCGGTATAGGATTAGGGTGGACAGACCCTTTTATTCTCAGTTTGTTTGTTATTTTCTTTATCGCAATATGTGCGTTTTTTTATATTGAGTATAAAGTGGGTCAATCGGCACTTATTCCAACTGATATGGTGCACAATTACCCCTTTATGGCTGCTGGGGTTGCCACTTTAATGATGTCTGCTATTTTTTTTGCAGTTTTAGTTTATCTGCCACTCTTTTTTAGTGAAACGATGCAATATTCTGCCATGCGTTCGGGCGTGGGTCTCTTACCGGTAATGTTAACGTTTGCTGTTGCGTCTTTTTTTGCCGGAGCGCTATATGAGAAATTAGGCGCGAAGTTGATTTTATCAGTGGGGAGTACCTGTTTAGCATTAGGTATGTTTTTATTATCGAGTTTAACCATGCATTCTAGTTATGCCTCTATGCTATTAGGGATGTTTATTCTTGGCACGGGAGTAGGACTCTTTTATGCCACCATTACCACGGCATCTTTAACCTCAGTACCAGAACATAGAGCCAGTTTAGCAGGCGGGATCATTTTTATGTTTCAAATTGCTGGTGGGTCTATCGGTTTGGGATTCAATACCGCGATTGTGACTCATTTTCAACAGCTTAGTGAAGGCATTAATATGGCATTTAGACTCAATGGTGTGCTATCTATTTTGGGTCTTATCATTTGTTTATTTTGGATTGGTGGTAAGAAAAGGCTTGAAAAGTGCCAATCAAAGATTAATTAAGGAGCGATAATGAAACCCGTTGCGGATCATTGGTATTTAGACATTGCGTTTTGTGTGATTTTTGCTCATCAAGAGAATCATATCTATGATGCTAAATTATCATAATTTACGCACTTTATTTCAGCAAAAACCTGGCGGTACGGCGAATAAATCCTTAGGCTTTTTGGCGATGTCACTGGCGATTATTCTTATTGCTTATGATTTTACCGCTTTCTCTGTGGCAATTAACAAAATAAGTACCGAATTTAATAGTACCTTGAATCATAGCCAATGGGTTTTTAATGGTTATGCATTGACCTTAGGTGTTTTTATTATTACTGGTGGGCATTTAGCTGATTTGTATGGTCGGCGTCGGTTGTTTTTCATTGGGTTGACTATTTTTACCCTTTTTTCTCTCATCGGTGCCTGTGCCTTTAACCTTAACATTTTAATTTTATGCCGCATTATCATGGGAGTTGGGGGAGCCATGATGTGGCCTGCTGTTTTAGGTATGGTTTATGCTTTATTTCCTGAAGAAAAAAAGGGCGTTGCGGGTGGCTTTATTATTGGAGTAGCAGGGATAAGTAATGCAGCAGGCCCTATGATTGGTGGCTTGCTAACAGACTTTTACAGTTGGCGATTGATTTTACTGGTTAATATTCCCATTGCACTGTTAGCGATATTATTCACTTGGAAAGCCATTGCGGCGGATGTTGTTTTGTTGAAAAAGAAGCATGTGGATTATGCCGGGGTGTTGGCATTATCAGTGTCACTTTTTTCTTTACTGTTTGGTTTGGATTTATTAGCCGATCCCCAGCTTAAAAGTGAGTTAATTATAGGGTTATTCAGCTTATTTGCTTTGAGCATGATGATTTTTATTATTATTGAACATTATCAAAATGAAAAGGCATTAATTCCTCAAGAATTGATGCAAAATAAAGTATTTTTTGCTATTGGGTTAACGACTTTGATGATGTCGACGGTTTTTTTTGCGGCGTTATTATATTTGCCACAGTTTTTTATGCGTGAGTTGGGCTACTCAGCAGCAAAGTCTGGAGTGGGGCTATTGCCCATGATTTTGACCTATGCCTTGATGTCTTTTATCTCTGGGGCTGTTTATAAGCGATTAGGTGCTAAATGTTTAGTATCTATTGGTGTGGGTTGTCTTGCACTGGGAATGTTATTACTGTCCTATGTCCATGCTTTGACACCTTATTGGCAATTAGTGGTTGTGATGTTCATATTAGGTGTTGGAATTGGACTGGCTTATCCTAGTGTCACTACCGCAGCATTGACGGTGGTGCCTTCATCGCGTATGAGTTTGGCTGGTGGGATTATTTATATGTTTAGAACCGCAGGTGGCGCCGTTGGAATTGGGATCAGCACCTGTATTATTCTGTTATCTTCTTCTCCCTTAGTGGGTATGCAACATGCTTTTTTGTTTAACGCTATTCTTGCGTTATTTGGATTGTTAATCTGCTTATTTTGGGTAAAAGATCATACTAGTGAGTCATATTCTGACTGAGGGACTTTAACATTAAAAATAGCTTATACTCAGATTGAGCATTATTGTTGTGATCTGCATTGTTAATGGGGGCTTGAAAGTCTATTTTTAAAATGCTGTTATTCTTAAGTGAAATGAAGGATAAACGATATGTTAGCGTTTAATTAATGGCTAAGATCCCGAGTATTGGGATCAATTGCTGAGTGGCTCTGAGCTGATCATTTACTTAGTTAGGTTGGTATAATGAAGTGAACCTATGAAGACTTAATGAGGTAATTGTGGAAGTTATTATTCTGATTATTGCCGGTTTTCTCGGAGGGATCTTGGCCAGTTTATTAGGCTTAGGGGGGGGATTAGTGATTGTCCCTGCTTTGATGATCTGCCTACCCTTTTATCAAGTTGACTCTAGTGTTGTAATGCATTTATCCGTTGGAACATCGCTCCTTATTATGTTGGTGAACAGCGTGGCGTCTGCGTGGTCTCATCATCAAGCAAGAAACATTGATTGGCTTTTATTTGGGCAGATCTTACCGTTTGTGGTTGTGGGCACATTGACTGGGTGTTTTGTTGCTATTCAATTACCGACTCAATTACTTATTTTTATTTTTCTAGTCTTTTTATTAGTTATTATTGTGCGTTTTTTAAGCCATTTTAAGAAAAGAAAACCTATGAATATGATAAACACCTCACGTCCTCCTATGATAGCAAAAGGACTGAGTGGTGTTATGAGTGGATTAATTGGATCCTGTATGGGCGTTGGCTCGAGCTTGATCATGGTTCCTGTTCTAAAGCGCTATGGCTTTTATATTCGCCATTGTGCAGGGCTCTCCAATGGCTTTAATGTGTTAATTGCGCTTATTGCTATTTTTTATTATTCCACATTTAACATTGCCCATGAGCCTTTTCCCAATTTTACAACGGGCTATATATTTTGGCCGGTGGTGATTTGGCTCTTTTTAGGCTCGGTTGTTGGTGTGCCTTTTGGCACTTGGCTTGGACGACAATTAACAGAAAAAATAACCACTTTTATCTATTTTAGTTTACTCTTGGCTATTTTTTTTATCATGCTATATAAACTCTTAAGGTTTTATTATTTAATCTGAACTTGGGATAATGAGTGTCACAGAATCAAAGTTATTCATTTTAAATTAGAAGATTAATTCTGTTTTAGTTGTTTTTTGTATTTGTTTTTTAATTTGGCTGAATATTGTTATTTTTGTCTACATTAAGGCGGGATGTTGTGTCTAAGTACCTGAGTATAAAATTACCAACAATTAGAATGATATTTGAGCGTTAGATTACCAATGACTGATGCTTGCATT
>NZ_CANMWS010000022.1 GCF_947501665.1 uncultured Shewanella sp.
CTATTTGGCAGACGGTTTTGGGCCTTGAACAAGTGGGGATTGAAGATCACTTTTTTCAGATTGGAGGTGATTCTATTTTCAGTATTCAGCTGGTAACTAGAATGTCTCAGGAAGGCTTTTGTCTGCAGATTAAAGATCTCTTTGAGGCACCGACAGTGGCGCAGCTGATGAAAAGGTTGAGTAATATTAAATCTGAGATAAAAAATGCAGAACAGGGAATATTACAAGGAGGATTTGGATTATCACCTATTCAACAGTTCTCATCAATAAATAACAATGGGAGTATGTTTTTTGTTCAAAATATTTCAGCAGAATTTACTGCAACCCAAATTAAAGAGATGTTAGTTTCTCTAGTTGAATATCATGACATATTGCGAGTGCGTTATCAGCTTATAGAAAATATTTGGACTCAAGAATATTTAAAAAGTCAACCTCAATCTCCGCTAGTTTCTATCGATATGAAGGTGATATGTGGTGAAGAGCTTAGAGAGCGACTTAGCGTGCTTCAAGCTTCTCTTAATATAGAAACAGGTCCTTTGTGGAGGGTTGTACATATCAAGGAGGAGGAAGTTGCTCGGTTGGTGTTTATTATGCATCCTCTCATCTTCGATTCTGACTCTTGGAACATTCTATCTAATGATATCCAATTATTACTCATGGGCCAAACATTGGCTCCAAAAACGAACAGTTATCGACAATGGGTGAGTGAGGTAGCAGATTATGCTTCGGAGAATGAGGTACAGGTAGCCTATTGGCGGCAGATAACAGAGTTCCATATCGATTGGTCAAAGCTATATTCTGAGTCACAGCATAAAATTCATTGGAGCAAGTGCTTAACTGGGCGATTATTAAAAGATGCTCCTAGAGGCTACCATACTCAAATTAAAGATCTTTTATTAAGTGCGTTGTCTATTGCTTTGAATACTACCTTTAACAGAAAGTGTTCATTGATTACCCTAGAAGGCCGAGGGAGAGAAGCTATTAGTCGGTCTCTTGATACTTCACGAACACTAGGTTGCTTTACCACTGAATATCCTATTATTTTACAAAATAAAGATACGGTTGAAGATACGATCATTCATACTAAGGAAATGCTCAGAGCTATACCAGACGAAGGTATTGGTTATGGTGCGCTGATTCAGAGTGGAGAATTACAAAGAATTTCTTCACCTATAAATTTCAACTTTATTAACCAATCAAGTGATAATAATGGATATTGTTGGCCGTTATGCCATAAAGAATATAATGATAACATGTCACCAATGAACCATGAAAATTACCTTTTAAACCTTAGTGGTACCGTGAAAAACGGACAATTGGTTTTTTATATTTGCTCACAATTAAGTAATAAAAAGGTGGGTGCTTTTCTTGAGTCATTTCAGCAAGCAGTGCAAGCGGTAACCGAAGCTGCTTGTTCTCAAGAGAAACAAGGTGGGTTACATACTCCATCAGACGTGATGATACAAAATCAAAAATCTTGGATTGAATATTACCGAGCCTCAGATACCAAAGAAACTCTAATTGTTTTTCCTATTCATGGTCTAGGATACGAAATGTGGTTGAATACCTTATTACCTGAGATATCATCTGATATACACTTAGTTCTGTTTGATACCGATCGAGAGAGGCGGTTTGCTAACTTTGATACTTGGGCTACTGAGTTGGTCGAAAAAATTGTCAGTGAAAACTTATGTCCACAAGGTCATTGTTCTATTTTAGGATGGAGTTTTGGTGCTGTTCTTGGTTATCTCGTTGCCGTTAAACTACAGACGAAAGGTATCATTGTCAATCAAACATTTTTAATGGATCCAATAGTCCTCTCTTTGATTTCTGATGAACCATTGATTCAGAAAGAGGATAATTGGTATCGCAATTTACAAATGCCTTTATATGAAAAAAAGGTGACGGTGTATCAGTGTACAGAGCCAGCTGATGAGTCAATTCATGTACTAAAAGCTGTTCAATCTGACGGTTTAGGTTTTAGACAGCTATGCTCTGATTTATCTGTAGTTCATATACCTTGTCAACATTATCAAATGATGAATAATGATGTTGCTAAAAAACGATTGTTTGAACATTTAAAAAAGTGTTTATATTATTGGAAAGAGGGTTACTTGCGAAATAACGCTGTTGACGAATTGAAATCATTGTAAGCAATAAATAAGGTATTTTTTAGAATAATAAATAGTTAATTACATGGAGTTAAGGGATTTTTATGAAAGAAATAATAAGAATAAATCATGTGGGATTACGAGTAAAATCACTTGATGTTTCACGGGTATTTTACGAGAAATTAGGTTTTGTTTTTATTGAAGGGCCTGTTGGGCCTGAGCCCGTTGCGGTGATGGAGCATCCGTCTGGGATTAATATTAATTTTATTTTAAATGCTTCAAATGATGAATCAACCAATATCTTGATGGATTTACCTCAAAAGTATACTGGGTATACACATATTGCGCTGGAAATTACCAGCCTTGAAGCTGTTCAACAACAATTAGCTGAGCTTAATATCGCAATAACAGGTGGACCTATTACGATTCCTAGTGGTGCACAGTTTATTTTTGTACGTGATCCCGATGGCAATGTCATTGAATTTCATTTTCCAGCTTAAATTAAGCGAACTATAAAGGTGCTAATTTTTAAACCGTCTCATTTTCTAAGGGGTTGGATGATACGGTTATCTTAGATTGGTAGCACCTAACATAGAAGCTGTTTTTTAAGACATTGTTCAAAATATGGCTGTAAATGTTGCAGCCAGAGTGCGTAGGCTTTAGGAGTTAAATGCAGTTTGTCATGCATGATATCCCTTGGAATATTTCCTTGGTAACTCAAAAAAATATCATTGATATCAATGTAATTAATGAGCTTATTTGTGTTTAAGTTTGAATATAATGAACTGGCTTGGGTGACTTTTTGGCGTTCATCCGATCCTTTTTCTCCTCGAGGAAATAATCTATGCAGCAGTATTTTTACCTTAGGTTGTTTATATTGAATTTGATGAACTAACTGTTTTACACCAAGTGCGATTTCCTCTGCGGTATGATCAAAAATATTATTAGTACCAATATTGAGTAGCAATAGTGCAGGGTTAATATTATCCAGCTGACCATTTTGGACTCGCCAAAGTGCATGTTGAATTTTATCTCCTGAAAAACCAAGATTATGGATGGTGAGTTTTTCTGTCCAATGTTGTAGTACTTTTCCTCCCGCTTGCTCCCATTGTTGCATTATTGAGTCGCCCATTAAGATCACATCAGGAGAGACATGGTTTTGTTGGTGACGGGATAGAATATCAAAGTGTCGTTTGGCCCAGCGTTGGCTATTAAGTTTATCTTGTGGGATGATTGTTGAGTTAGAGGGAAGCATAAAGCTAAACCTTTAAAGTTGTGTCTGGTTACATATTAACGAATAACTGAGTATTATTTTACTCTTTTGTTTTTTAGTTTATTTGGTCTTTCGGGCTATGAGCGTATTAACATCGGGACAGGTTTCATATTCAAGTACGCCCTATAAACGCAACATCAATATTTAAATATCCTTTGTTCGGTATAGTGGTTGTTCTCAAATGGGATTGAATCATTATTTAAATTTAGTTGAATACAGCTTACGACGAAATAAATTGTTAGCTACACTCTTATCACCATAAATGATTAAAAATGGAGCATTATTGTGATGGAAGCATTTATTGTCTGTGGTGCACCAGGGGCTGGAAAGTCCACTCATGGATTTCAATTAGCTAATCAGATGGGGGCAACATTAATTGATATTGACGTAGTTACTGAACGCTTAGTTCGCTTGGCACTTGAGTTATCAGGAAGAGATCCTAATGACAGAGACAGTGATTTTTTTAAAGATAATTTTAGAGAGGTGATTTATGAGCAAATGTATGACATCGCAATAGATAATTTAGTATTAAACTCTGTTGTTATTGTGGGCCCTTTTACGCTAGAGCTGCAAGACCCTTATTGGCCTGCGACACTAGCAAAAAGATTACATGCTAAAGTGGTGGTTCATTATGTCAGTTGTCTTTCAGAAATACGTCGAAATAGAATTAAGCATCGTGGCTACTTACGTGATAGGGATAAACTCAATGATTGGGAGCAATATATTCAATATTACAAAGATGAGACGGGGCCTTGTTTTGAGCATGTATTAATCAATAATAATAAGGATAAATATCTTAAATAATCGGATTCAATAAGAGTCCACTAACCCTTATTAATGTTGTTGACGGCAATTTCTATAGAATGCTGTTATAAAATTAATGAAAATGAGTGTTGAGCTGGCATAGCTTAATAATATAGCTGGATAACAAATTATTAAACTTAAGATTGAGTATGTGTTGACTCAAATATTGAACTTAGATGTTAATATTGGATAGTCCTAGATAGAAACTTCTAAGCTATTAAGAGAGTTTTTTTAGAAGCTCCACCTTTAATAACGGCAATCTACAATACAGAGTAAAGTATGTTGAGAAGGATAGTGTTTGGTCTAGCTTTAAACATTAGGTGAGAAGATAGAGGGGGATATGGAACCTAAGTGGAGAATAATTACACATCACTCGTTTTATCTCGTATGAAGAAGCTACAAACTGTGCCATAAACCATAAACCATAAACCATAAACTATAAACTATAAACAACAGATCCTAGCATAGCCATTTTTATATGTTCACTTGTACTTGTAGGGGAAAAGTTAACGGTACACGGACTGATTATAGGCCAATATGTACCAATTAAGTGTGTATCGGTCTATAAGTTATCCATATATAATGAACTTAACTAGGCAATATTATTGAGTATTGTTTTAATTTAATGACTTTAAAGGGTATTCACAATGAAAATACAAATCAACACGGAAATAAAGCAATCAATAGATTCTGTTTGGCAAGTCATGGCTGAAGATTTTACTAAGATTGATCAATGGTTTAAACCTGTATTAAAATCTTATGAGCTGCCAAATACTCCGGCATTGGCTAATGCATCTTGTGCAGGGCGTATTTGCGAATTTAGTGAGAAACCGAATGGATTAAAAGCTTCTGAATTAATTGAAGTTTATGATAAAAGTAAGCATTTACTCGTTATTGAAGTCAGTATTCTTAATGCTCCTTCTATTTTTCCAATTAAAAAGAATATAGCCACTTTCCAGTTAACAACTTTAGGAACTTCTCATACACAATTAACACTCGTAGCAGAGCCTGATTTAAACTTCTTAGGTAAAATGCTCTCACCTATATTAAAGCTAGCATTAAAAAAGAACTTTACTGATATAAGCCGTGCATTAAAATTGCATTGTGAATCACCTTTATTGCCCTTAGCCGTTTAGATTTCATTATAACATAATAAGTTGGCTTTATTTATTATTTGATAATGGAATGTGTGTGTTGGGTAATATGAAATTAATATTATAAACTTAATATCAATAGTTAAATGTTGAGCATGGTCATATAATCATGTAATGCTATTTTTTAATGTATGGATTCTATTTTCATAAATGATTTATAGGAGAATGTTTTAGTCTTTACTTGCTCATTATAACGTTGATAGTTGAAATGATTTATACAGAATTTGATATATTGAGTCGCATTTTAAAAGGTTATTGGTGCTTGTGTTTAGCACCAATAATGTTGGATTAATATTACTCAGTTGATGGTTTTGTTACGCATCATAGTGTGTATTTAACGCTATCCTTTATATGGATATTATTGGCTAAATCAGAGCGCAGAAGTAAATATTACGTTCAGATCTCTATTGCTGATTTAAAAAATGATAATAATGGGCAAGTATAATCATAACGTTATCAATTGATCAGGTCATAAATATGCGTAAACCCAGCGAGAAATTATGACATTTTGAGGAAACGAGTCTGCTAAAAAACTAGATACTTTACAAGGGGCACCTTGTAATAAATGGAGTATATATATTGCGTGGATGACTGTTTCCAAAAAATATTGGTGAAGTTGTATGCATCTAAATGATGATGGAATAAAATATCTTATCTTATCTTATCTTATCTTATCTTATCTTATCTTATCTTATCTTATCTTATCTTATCTTATCTTATCTTATTTTATTTTATTTTATTTTATTTTATTTTATTTGTTGGCAGGAGTGGTGTTGATTTTATTTAATAAGGTATGGTGAGCAATATTATATATTTCTTTAATGTTAATTTTTTATGTTTTGTTTTATTGTGATGTCTAGATTAAAATAAATAGTCGGTGATAGTTTTATCTACTTAACTTGTATTTTATTATCAGTTTAATGATTTTTACTTTCTCAGTATCTTATATGATAAATGAAACATCATCTCCTTTTGGTAAGTAAGATAATACAATCCATTATCAGGAATAATTAAATAATTTTTCTCATTATACTTATAATAGAGCTGCTATCATTATGTGTTGATAGGATCAATATTATTTTAATAAAGAGGCGTTATTATGATTATTTATCAAGTCGATCTTAAAATAAAAAAACAAGTATCTATCAGGTATTTAGCTTGGTTAAAGCCCCATATGGAGAAAATGATGACGTTTCAGGGGTTCTTAAAATCTGAGCTTTGTAAAGAAATTGACCTTGATGATCAAGGAGTGGACCATTTTACCGTTATATATCATGTAAGCTCACAGGAAGACCTAAATTTTTATTTTGAGCATCATGCAAAAGTGATGCGTGATGAAGGCGTTAAGCGCTTTGGTGATGCTTGTCATGCTAGTCGTAAGGTTTATAGTGTTAGTCTATCTTTTGGTTAAATGAGTGATAAAAGGACAGTACCTATTTTATCTTGTTTATGTCTTATTAATGATATAATGGTTGTTGCTGTATAGACTTTAGCTTTTGACTGATATAAATATATTTTAGGGTTTTCTCTATTAGTGAAAGCTGTTTTTTATGAACATTATAAAAATGATTTATTGGTATTAAGTTTATTGTTAGATTGTCGCTTTTATATATGCAAAAACTTTTATTCTCCCGCCTTGTTTATTACCAATAAGTAGTGTTGACATTGTTTTGATTGTAGTGATATAAAATAATTCGAATGAGAATATTCGATAACTCTTACAATAATAATCTATTATTTTATGTATAAGGATTTACACAATGCTGTTGAAAATAAGTGTTCCTTTTCTTCGTTTTGGCAATAAACCTAATAAAATTTCAAAAGTGAGTACCTTATCATATCAGTCACTTTCAACTCAATCACAAAAAGATATGATAGATAATGTTTATGATATATATAAAGAATCATCTTTAACTCTTAATAAGGATGAGTTTTCAGAAGCATTTTTTAATACTGATAATGTCCAAGTTTGTTTATTTTATAATAAAATGAAAGAACTGATTGGTTTTATCAATGTTTCTATTTTATTTATAACAGATGATAAGGATAAAAAGCATGCTATTTTTTGCGCAGGTGTTTTTTTTCGCCCGGGATATAAAGGAGGAAAACTAGCGGTATTATTTGGTTTGTCACAGTTCTTAAAATTTAAATCCCACAATGTGATGACGCCGATTAGTTATGTCACACTGGTTTCTAATCCTGCTGTTTATACATTGCTTGCCGAGAATGCTTATAAACTTTATCCCGTGGCAGATAAGCAAACACCACAATATGTCAAAACGATTTTTGATAGAACGGTCGACGCCAGAAATATTTGTATGATTGACCGTAATAAGTATCTTGCTCGCTCTCAAGCTATTCCTAGGTATGTGAGAAGATTGTCGCATTCTGAAAAGCTGGCATCGAATCCATTTGCTGCATTTTTTAATAAAATAAATCCACACTATAGTCAGGGGATGGCGATGTTAGTGTTTATTGAATTAAATTTTATTACATTTACATTTGGTTTATGTAAGTGCATTAAAAACTTAGTGATGACTAAACGATAATAATTAAAGGAAACAATAATGTTAAAGAAAGGATTTTTACCATATACGCTAGTTTCTACTCTAGGCTTTCCTGTATCATTGATATTGTTTACTTTTATTTCTTGGGAGATTTTTACGTTAGAGCCCAGTATCAGTATTTTTTTTTATTTTTTGATATTAAGAGTAATAGCTGCTGTTTTTTGTCTATCTTTTGAATCACTTATACCTTTTGATAAAGAACAACCATTTGAAAAAAATGAATTAAAAACAGATTTTCTATTTTATATCACCAATAACTTTCTGCTTATTCCTGTTATTGCAGTATTTCATGTTACTTTGTGTTTTTGGGTGATAGAGGCATTAGATTATCAGAATACATTTTCCTTATCGAATTTACCAATATATTGGGAAATAGTGATTGGCTTTTTTTTAATGGAGTATCTTAGCTATTGGGCTCACCGGTTAGTTCATACTCAACCTCTATTATGGCGTGGGCACGCGACGCATCACAGTCCGACATCTATGTATTGGTTGAATAATTTCCGCAATAATTTATTGAGCTACCTTGTTGCTTTTGCACTGGTTTATACTCCGATGTATTTACTTGGGATAAGTAAAGAGTTTTTGATATTTCGTTTTAGTATTTTTATATTGTTAGCTCCCTATCAGCATATTAATGCCGATTTTAAAATGGGATGTTTAAATTATATTTTTAGTGCGGCAACAAATCATCGATTTCATCACTCAAAAAACCCAAAACAAGCGAATGCTAACTTTGGTCTAATGGTGATTATTTTTGACATTTTGCATGGCACTTTTATTAATGGTGATAAATACGATAAAAAAATTAAAATGGGACTATTTTCGGAAGTAAAAGGGTATAAAAAACATGATTTTGTTTTTCAAGAGTTGGCACCTTATCGTTCTAGTCTCTGGAAGAAAAAACCATCAGTTAATTCAATGGATGTCCCTGTTTCGGTAAAGCAGGAGCAGGTTTAAAGTAAATGGAAGAAATTGAAGAAAATATTCGCTTTTTGATGAAATAGGATCGACTATCAATATCCAAGTGGAAGGTATCATTTATTCATTTCACTTGGGTATTCATACTTCATGTTCATCATCGATGGAGAGTCGATTTTGCTTTCCATCATGCTACCTTATTTTCATTAGGGGAGATAAATCATTTCAAGAGAGGCCGATATTGGGCTCGTTGGTTTGTTATTACAAACCTCTATATTGCCTTGTTTAACTTAGGTGTCTGTTAGGTGTGTTTGCTTTATTGGCTATTTCCTAGGTTGAAAAAAACAATGGTAACGATAGCTGAAAATACCGCGATCCAATGATACAGATTTAACGTTTCTTTAAAGACGATACCGCTCACAACTAACACCGTTATTAGGATAGAAAGAACCGCATAAATGATATAGCTAGAAGCGCCAAATGAAGAGTACAGTAAGTTAAATCCCAAGTAAGTCAAGAATAATCCGAATCCACTAATAATCGCCCATATACCATTTACTCTGATGACTTCTGAGTACTTGGGGGAACCAAATAGAGGGGCTGCGAGTAAAGTGAGCAGTAAACAAAAAATGGCACTGATACTGATAAATGTAAAAGGATTTGCGAGTTCTAGGGCTTTTTTTTGTCCGATAACAAAAAAAGCATTTCCAGTTGCTGCGATGAGGGCAAATGCAACTGCAGTTAATTGGTTCATATTTCTCCAGAAGATAAATCTAATATTACCATACTGTTGATATTAATATTAGACAGCAAAAATAAAATAGCAACAGTATAAGAAGCATTAAATTTACAGTGTACTTACTATTTAGATTTTACTAAAGTGATAGTATAACTGTTTGTTTTATTAATAATGTTTTTATTTATGTTCTTTTTAAGCAATAATGTACCAATATTATTTAATGATACGGACTTAGCTTTCATGGTATCCATAGTATTCATCGAAAAATGACTCTACTTGATGATATATTATATAATTCATTAAATCTATGATTGTCGAGTGTAGGTGTTAATTGATTAAGGATTTTGACTAAGCTTGTTTTTATATTAACTTCTGTTATCTATGTACATATTATCTAGTTACAATACTTTATGTTTGCTGAATATAGGTTGCATGGAAAAGAGAGTCGTCTTATTTAATTAAGTTGACTATAAGTGTTTGCAATATAATGTGTTGAATAAAAATTTTATTTTTATCTTAATAGTAAAAAAATGTAAATAATAACGTTAAGGCTGGTTTATCTTTGAGGTTTATTAGGATTTCATATACTTTATTGGTGAAGTTGATAATGAGTATATTCTATGATGTCAAACATGAGTCTTGTCATACTATTCATTATTTAAAGTCATTTAAATTTAAATCATATTTTTATAAAAATTAATTAAATCGTTTGAATATTTTAAAAGAGCAAGAAGTGCAGAAGTGCAGAGGTAATGAATGATTAACCCTTCAATAAGAACAGTTTTATATTTGGTATTGTTCGCATTATCATCACAGCTTGCAGCATGTGGTGGCGGAGGCAATGATTCAAGTTCCACAAGTGAGAGTGATTCATCATCGACGGATGATAATGGAGGAAGTAGCGCTGATACACAAACAATGATGTTAACGCCAAGCTTAAGTGTGAGCTCATTCACTTCAGGTGATAGTGGACTTATCACTATTCGTGCTGATGCCTCTCCCTCTTCTGAGATAATAGTCACAGCATCTGAATTGGCGAGATTACTAACTTTCAGTGATTCAAATACTTGTATGATAACAAGCAGTTCGAAGAGCTGTACCATTGCAGTGGTCGCATCTTCTATTGATGACGACACTTCACAAGCAGGCAGTATTCACTTTACCAGTAATGATAGTGATTCAACCTTCTCTGTAAGCAGTCTTTCTTTTACTGTGAATGGGGTAACCAGTCGTTCAGATGACTCAGGAGATTCAGATCCCACTGTAAGGGTGAAAGGTTGGCCGAGTTACTTGGCAATGGGGTCCATTACAGATGATACGTTATCTGAAGATGTTTCAGATACGACTGATTATACCGTTTCATCTGAAGATTCTTTTCAAAGCCGCCCTGTGAATGCGATTTTTAAATACGCAGGTACAGGATTAGAAGGCGATATTGATCTTGAGTATCCTTATTACACTAAAAAAACCATTGTTGAAGCGAATAATTTAACCACCCATTATGCTGCGTTTGGTGCGATTCCGAATGATCATGCTGTTCTGCCTGTGATGGTGGTGTATATGGCTAACATGAGTTATGAGGATTATTCTGTCGACTTTTCTGAAACAGGAATAAGAAACAAGCTAATTAAGCTCATGATGATGGCTAAGATGCTTGAAGCGAATCAAGACAGTAATGGGGATTCTGTGGGCAGTGTAGTATTGAATCCAGATTTACTCGGGTATATACAACAAAATAATTTAAAGGGAGGTTTAGACAGTACATTAGGTTCAATGGATTTGAGCGCTATATTAATTTCAGCGATTAATTATACAGAGCAGGAAATCACATACAATTATACTCATTTGGCTGATAGCGATCATAGAAGTACTTGTGAAGGTTCATTTACAGGTAATGTGAATGATTTATATGATGATCTCTATTCTGTCTGCTCTTGGGGCTATTGGAATGCTAAAGAAGATTGGGCAAGTTTAATTGATGCGAACGGGACAGTGATAGATACGACGCCTGCAACTTATTATACGCTGCCTACTATTAGCAATGATCTTAAAGGTTGGATACTCATGACAAATTGGGTGATGAAAACCTTTGCGCCGAATGTCTCTTTTGGTTGGCAAGAAAACTTATGGGCGTCAGGTGGTACTGAGTGGGTACGAAATTCATCGGGTGCACAAACTGGAGTGTATACACCATCAGAAGCGGCAACCAGTGTTGTCGATTTTTTAAACGAGTTAGATGTGTTTGATGGTGATTATCAGCCAGATTTTCTTGTTATGGATCGCTATGAATTTGATGATTTCAATGAGAATGCTTATAGCATAGGTTACTTATTTAACGCTCAAGATTGGACGAGTTTTTTCACTTATGTCGGGGATATGAGCAATCAGATGAATGATATTCCTGTGATGTTATGGCAAATGCCCGGTGGTCATATTCAAGAAGATGGCGACGGGGATGACAGGGGGGCATACGGTGGCACTTTTCCTCATTTCATGTTTAGTCGCGATCATGGTGGAACTAGTGCTGTTGACTTTGATAGTGTGAATTCATATATATCAGAGATAGATTTGACTGCCTATAGCCGTTATTTTCAAGACATTATTTCTTATTTACAAGTCACTCCCGATGGAAGTGGCAGTGATTATACTTGGGATGAAGGGTATTTAGAAGCAGCTGTTACAGATGCGAATGTCTTCTCTATTCTTTTTGGTGGGGGAAATACGACAGGCGTGGCAGCAGTGCCGATTGTTAGTGTCGGTGATGACGGAGGCTGGTTATCGAATAAAGTAGTAAATTATTTCACTGATCCTATGTATTTTGAATAGGTAGTATTCAAAATACATTGATAAAATGCAATATGTTTAATGGCTTATTGCATTTTTACTTTTTAAGTCAAACAGTATGTTACCAAGGTAAACCATTTAAATTAATGTGTTTAGGACTAATAGGATCGTTTGGGCTTAATAAGAGTGTGTTTGATTGATAATGCTCGATACTATCACCTTGCTTAAATTGGACAGTGCAGTCCACTTTATACCAACCCAATTGCTCATAGAAATTTGTTAAATCATCATTACAAAGTAAAAGCGCATGTTCGACTTTGAGCTGTGTAAAAATAACAGGCCGTGCTTGGATTAATAATTGAGATGCGTACCCTTTTCCTCGATAGTGCTTTGGGGTAACAGCATTGGTAACACCTGCAATTCTAGTTATTTTATCATCAAAAATAGCTTCTCGAATAACAAGATTAAAAAATGAAAAGAGATCATCTTCTTGTTTGAACGCAAAAACAAAGTCAGGCCGAGACCATTGGTGATTTTTAATGAATGAAATATCACCAAAAATTTCATTAATATATTCTTTTTGTTTCTGTTTTTCTTCTATGGATAAACTATGATAGTTGTCAATTTTTAGCATCGTATATTCTGCCTTTCCCAAGTGGTGATATAAATCAACTTTGCAGATTAGTTTATTGATAATGCAATTTTTATTAAGTCGATTGAATTAATTAAGGCAGTGTCAGCAGTGATTTGCAAGTATCCAGTATGACATTATGTTAAAAATATTCTTATCAGGAAGACGTTACCAAGGTAATCCTTTTAAATCTATGTTTGTTGGATTGAGAGGTGCACCTGCACTGAGCATTAAAGTATTAGAGTGGTAATACTCGGTTCCTTGTTTTTGCATGAAAACAACTTGGGTATTAATGATGTACCAGTTCAGCTGTTGGTAGAAAGGAATAAGCTCATCTTTACATAAGAGTAAGCTATGCTGGGCGTTAAGTTGGCTAAAAATAGCTGAAAATCCTTGTGTTAAAAGGGCATTGGCGTGGCCTTTTCCTCTGTGTTGTTCAGGGGTGATAAGGTTACTTAACCCCGCGACAGGAATACAGGTTCCATCCACTTCAATATTTCTTAAGACAATATGAAAAAACGCTAATAATTCATTGCCTTCTTTAAGAGAATAACTCATATCAGGCTGGGCCCATTGCCTTTGCTTTACAAACGGGATATGACCAAAAGTGTCTTGAATATGTGCTTGTTGTAGGGATTTTTCGGTTATAGGTAGTTTGCTGTATTGTTGAATATCAAGGTGCGTCATAAGTTTCCTTTTAACTTCGAGTCCGTTTTTTATCAAGCGATATTAGGTTTTATTTTGAAGTAATATTGCATCATTTTTCATTAATAACAAGGATGTAGTCGACTTTGGTACGCAGTATAGATTGTTCTTCTACTTTTTATTGTACTGTGAATAAGTCAGTGGAAGGTGGGATTATGTCATATCAGGTTAACAGCCTATCAGCCTATCAGCCTATCAGCCTATCAGCCTATCAGTTTTGATTTTGATGCTAACTTGTACAATATCTTTTGAGGTGATTAACACGGCTTGGTCTATGGTTTTTCCTGCCCCAATAGAGGCAATTGATTTGCATCTTTGGCATTAGGTGAAAGAGCTATTTTGTTAACCTTTTTCGTGCTTATGGATGTAAGCGGGCTACTGTCTGCAATAAAGAAGAGAAAGTCATAGAGAATTTCTTGAATAGGGTTAATGAAAACGTTGTCAAAAGAAGGTTACAAACATAGCATTTAATCCACTTTTCTTTTGATTAAGCCTTAAATTATGCGTCACTTTGTCAAGATATTAATGGGATACAGGCTATACCAAGGCGATGGGAGCCAGCTGCGCTTATGTTTGTTAGTGGGGTGTTTTTAATGATTAGTTTATCTAATGTATTTTGAACGTGCAATTTAAAAGGCGGAGTTAACGTCATTTTTTTAGTTAGTAAGCTTATTTATATTGCTATTTTAATTATTTTTGGTGTGGTGTTTAAATGTTTTAGTCTTGGAAATTATCAATTGTATTTGGTTTTTACCCTTTTTAGCATTAGTTTAATTCATGTATTTTATTCTTATTTTGGTTTTGTTTTTTTGTTAAATAAGGCAGAATTGCGCCTTGATATGAATTAATCGATGTGATGAACATGTTTGAAGTGAAATTGATGGGCATATTGTGGCTTATCGGGATCTTAGCTGAGGCGATGACAGGGGCGTTAGCCGCAGGAAAGAAACAAATGGATCTTTTTGGCGTGGTGATTATTGGTTGTGTTACCGCCATTGGTGGCGGCACACTTCGAGATATGCTACTGGGAAATTACCCCTTAATTTGGGTTGAAAATGTGCATTATCTCGTTGCTATTGCATTGGCGTCATTGTTTACCGTAATGATTGCACCTATTATGCGTTACTTATCAAAAGTTTTTTTAATCATTGATGCACTCGGTCTGGCTGTTTTTTCTATTATTGGCGCACAAAAAACACTTCAGTTAGGCTTCAGTCCAATTGTTGCGGTTGTTATGGGATTAGTGACTGGCGTTTTTGGTGGTGTGATCCGTGATATTTTATGTCATCAAATGCCATTGGTTTTTAAAAAGGAGCTGTATGCGTTAGTCGCCATACTCACCGCCTCACTATATATTGTTATGAAGTTATTAGGTGTGGTTGAATGGGCTAATTTATTAGTTTCTTTAACGTTAGGTTTTGGTTTCAGGTTACTGGCAATAAGGTATCATTGGGGAATGCCAAAGTTTGATTATCAGTATGGTGCGGATAGTTCATCTGATAAAGTGCATTAATTTTTTTTAAGAGCCATATGTGGAGCCAATTTGTCACAGCTAACTGAAGATCAATATTTCATGCAAATGGCCATTGAGATGGCTAAAAAAGCGGAACAGCAAGGAGAAGTGCCTGTTGGGGCAGTTCTTGTTAAAGATGGGCAGGTGATAAGTTCTGGATTTAATCTAAATATCAGTTTACATGATCCTAGTGCTCACGCTGAGATGGAGTGTTTACGCCAAGCAGGAAAGCGCTTGGAAAATTATCGACTATTAGGAACAACTTTATATGTAACGTTAGAGCCTTGTGCTATGTGTGCAGGCGCTATGGTGCATTCTAGAGTGTCACGGTTAGTTTTTGGTGCCAGTGATGCTAAAACTGGCGCCGCAGGAAGTGTGCTTGATCTTGTTCGCCACCCTAACTTTAATCATCAACTCGATGTGTCTTCTGGAATATTAGCCACTGAATGCAGTGAACAATTAAGCCAATTTTTCAGGCGCAGAAGAAAAGAAAAAAAGCAATTAAGGCAGCTGCAAAAGAACGGTTAGATAAGCCTTAACAAACTAAGTCTAGGGCTCAGTTAAACAAGGTAATCGATTAGGCACTTTTTAAGGGTAAAAAAGGAGAAGCCTGTTCACTTTTTGACATGGAAAAAAATTGCTTTTGTCTATTTAGCGTTTTTTTTAAACGGCTTTTTCGTAGGCTACGCCGCCTTGCAGCAAAATGATTAAACTTTGTTTTTTTCATGATTGACCCCGTATTGTTATTATCGTCTAACGGTACTAGGTTAATATAGCATGGCTGGTGTTAAGGTCGAGTATTCGTTTGATTTAGCTATATTGCTATAACATGAGTTTGACACAATGGCACTCTATCGATAAAGGGGAATCGATAGAGTGGGTAATGAAGGTTACAAGTTTTGCTCTGCGAGTAGACTGTTGTCAGTATCTTTAATATCAGCAGTTTGTGTTGGTTTAGTCTCATCGTTAAGTTGTATATTTTGATTATCGACCCATACTAAGGTGTCATAGTAACGCCGAATACTGTCAACATAATGCACAGCTTGTTTACCACTGGCATAACCATATCGAGTGTTTTTATAATATTTTCGTTGCTGTAATAAAGGTAAAGCTTGTTTAACATCACGCCAAGCACTGGGATCGAGTCCCATTTTTTGAGCGAGTTTGCGAGCATCTTCAAGGTGGCCGATGCCGATATTATAAGAAGCTAAAGCAAACCACATTCGCTGGCTGTCAGGAATGGAGTTAGGCAGCCTGTCCAGAATTTCTTTTAAATACCTTGACCCTCCTTCAATGCTTTGTGTGGGATCTAATCTATTTTTAATACCTAATTGTTTTGCCGTGGCTAAGGTCAACATCATTAAGCCACGAACACCTGTGGGAGAGCGGGCATTAGGTTTCCAATGTGACTCTTGATAGGCTGTAGCAGCGAGCTTGCGCCAATCCAAATCACCTGCATTTTTTTGAAAAGTATCCTGGTATTCTGGAAGTCGAGTATCGATTGCTTGGATAAATGCACGCGTATCGACATAGTCAAAGCGTTGCACGTGAGCAAAATATTTTTCATTTAAGTGGGCGAGTACGCCAGCTTTTTGTTCCTGATCCCAAAAACGCAATAATTCACTCATCAACCTGTCACTGTTATGTTTGGGTAATAACCAAACAACGGCTTGTTGTTTTTTTAAGATAGGACCTGCACGCAATTCAGGCATGTAACGGCGGTTAATATTAAAGGTTGTAGAGTTCGCCAGCGTATAAGGAATGTCGCCGCTATCTATCATACCAAGTAATTCGGCATTATCTTTGTCACCCACTTGCTGCCAGCTCAATTGGGGATTATCTTGACTCAATGAGGATAAAATATCAGCAAAAGAGGAATGGGCTGTGACGGTGATCTCATCGGTAAGCTGGGTTACATTTTTGGGTTTATTTGTTCCTTGTCTGTAAACCAAGAGCTGATCAACTCGATAGAGTGTCGGGCCAATGCGGTAATGTTCACGGCGCTTAGCTGTGTCCGTTAATCCAGCAGCAATAATATCAATATCCCCTTGTGCCATCGCTTGGTATAGCTCATCAATATTAGCGTAAGGTTTAATGATTAAGGTTTGTTTTAAGAAGGAGGAAAACGATTGTGCCATCTCATAATCAAAGCCAGAGCTGCCTTGATCGGTTGTAAAATAAATACTGGGACCAAATAAGGTACCGACCCTAAGTGAAGCGCTATTCTCATCACCTAAAGCCGCAATGGTTTTGTTTGTGTCAGTTGTGGTGTCAGTTTGAGTACTGTTTTCCTCTTGAGATGGGCCCATCTCTTGGCTATTGTGAATAGCATCTTCTAAATTAGGCTTCACAGTCTCCGTATTAAAAGGCTGGACAGGCGCTTTTTGGCAGCCTGCGAGCGAGAGAAGAAGACAAAATAGGAATAGCAGTTTTTTCATAAATTTAACTTACTTTTTCGACACTTTTTCAAAAAACAGCCGCAGATAATAGCATAAAAGCATGTTTTGAACAAAATTTATCCTCTTAGCCATTGGTCTGGTATTGTTTTTTATGTTTTAAACGTCACTTTTAAAGGAGGGATTTATTGATTTTGCACTCAGAAGGAAACACTGTTTTGCTCTTACTGTTCGGGTGATTTGTCTGGGACATTTCCCTATAATGGCGCCAGATTTTGACCCTGCAATAATCAATCATAAGGTGAAATGACGTGATGGAGATCATCCGCGGAGCCCCAGCACTTTCAGCGTTTAGAGTACAAAAATTAATGCAAGCTTGTGAAGCTGCTTCTTTGCCCATACAAGCCATTTATTCCGAATTTATTCATCTTGCTGATATTGATTCAGAATTGACTGCTGCCGAGCAGCAGCAACTGAAGACGCTATTGACCTATGGCCCTGCTATTGAGGCCTCTTCACCTAAAGGAATGCTTTACTTTGTTATTCCTCGTCCAGGGACATTGTCCCCATGGTCTTCTAAAGCAACAGACATTGCCCATAATTGTGGCTTAAATAAAGTGAAACGCTTAGAGCGTGGTATTGCTTATTATGTTGACTCGCAAGCTTTAACGGCCGATCAAGAACAGCAACTCACCGCTTTATTGTATGATCGCATGGTAGAAGTCGTATTAAGTACGCTTCAAGAAAGTGAGATATTATTTGCTCAGACTCGCCCTAAGCCTGTTAAAAGTGTCGATATATTAGGCCAAGGAAAAATAGCCTTAATAAAGGCTAATAATGATTTAGGTTTAGCGTTAGCAGATGATGAAATCGATTATTTAGTTGACAACTTTACTCGGTTAAATCGTAATCCTAATGATGTTGAGCTAATGATGTTTGCTCAAGCGAATTCAGAGCATTGCCGACATAAAATTTTTAATGCCGACTGGACCATTGATGGCGAGAAACAGCCAAAATCATTGTTTAAAATGATTAAAAACACATTTGAGAAAACCCCAGATAATGTGTTGTCAGCATATAAAGATAACGCAGCAGTCATGACGGGATCAACGGCTGGCCGTTTTTTCCCTAACAGTGAAGGAGAATATGCTTACCATACTGAGCCTATGCATATTTTGATGAAAGTGGAAACCCATAATCATCCCACAGCAATCAGTCCCTATCCTGGTGCAGCCACAGGATCAGGCGGCGAAATTCGTGATGAAGGGGCAACAGGGCGAGGGTCTAAGCCGAAAGCTGGGTTAACGGGTTTTAGTGTGTCTAATTTAAATATTCCTGGGTTTGAGCAACCTTGGGAGACAGAATATGGTAAGCCTGAGAGAATTGTTAGTGCGCTGGATATTATGACTGAGGGGCCATTAGGTGGAGCCGCGTTTAATAATGAATTTGGCCGTCCGGCGTTATTGGGCTATTTTCGGACTTATGAGCAAGCTGTTAATAGTCATAATGGTTTGGAAGTGCGCGGGTATCATAAGCCGATTATGTTAGCGGGTGGTCTAGGTAATATTCGTGAAGAGCATGTTCAAAAAGGGGAGATCACTGTTGGAGCTCAGTTAGTTGTGTTAGGCGGCCCGGCAATGAATATCGGTTTGGGCGGTGGCGCAGCATCCTCAATGGCGTCAGGTCAGTCTAGTGAAGCGTTAGATTTTGCTTCTGTTCAGCGTGAAAACCCCGAAATGGAGCGTCGCTGCCAAGAAGTGATTGATAGGTGTTGGCAACTGGGAGAAGATAATCCTATCCAGTTTATTCATGATGTGGGGGCGGGTGGATTATCGAATGCGTTTCCTGAACTCGTGAATGATGGCGATCGAGGTGGCCGTTTTGAATTGCGTAATGTGCCTTCAGATGAACCGGGAATGAGTCCACTTGAGATTTGGTGTAATGAGTCTCAAGAACGTTATGTGATGTCAGTGGCGCCTGAAAATATGGCCAAATTTAAGGCTATATGTGAGCGTGAAAGGGCCCCTTTTGCTGTTGTCGGAGAAGCGACGGCTAAGAAAGATTTGTTGTTATCGGATACGCATTTTGATGACAACCCCATTGATTTACCCCTTGAGGTTTTATTAGGTAAAGCACCTAAAATGAGTCGCAATGCACAAAAACTGCAAGCCCAATCACCTGCAGTGGCGCAGGATAACATCGATATTAAAGAGGCGGCCTTACGAATCTTGCGATTACCTGCTGTGGCCGAGAAAACCTTTTTAATCACCATTGGTGATAGAAGTGTTACCGGGTTAGTGAACCGAGATCAAATGGTGGGCCCTTGGCAGGTGCCTGTAGCCGATTGTGCTGTAACTGCGGCCAGTTATGATGCTTATGTGGGTGAGGCGATGTCCTTAGGTGAGCGCACTCCATTGGCCTTGTTAGATTTTGGCGCTTCTGCACGTATGGCCGTTGCTGAGTCGATAATGAATATTGCAGGTGTCGATATTGGCCACTTAAAGCATATTAAACTTTCAGCAAACTGGATGTCTGCTGCTGATCATCCTGGAGAAGGTGCAGGCCTGTATGAAGCGGTTAAGGCCATTGGTGAGGAACTTTGCCCTGAATTATCATTGACTATTCCTGTGGGGAAAGACTCCATGTCAATGCGTACAGCTTGGCAAGATGGCGATGAGGATAAATCGGTCACTTCACCCATGTCCCTTGTGATCACCGCATTTGGTCGTGTTCAGGATATTCGCCATACTGTCACGCCACAATTGAGAACCGATAAAGGTGAGAGCGTTATCTTGCTGGTGGATCTTGGCGCTGAGTTACCGCGTTTAGGTGGCTCTTGCTTGGGGCAAGTGTACAGTGAATTAGGCGATGTGGCACCAGATTTGGACAACGCTGCAACATTGAGATGTTTTTTTGAGGTGATGCAATCCCTTGTGTCAGAACAATCAGTCATGGCTTATCACGATCGCAGTGATGGCGGGCTATTTACCACATTGGTTGAGATGGCTTTTGCGGGCAATATTGGGCTTGATATCGATATTAGTGCGTTAAAAGGCAGCCATCTTGAGCGTTTATTCAATGAAGAACTCGGGGCCGTTTTACAAGTCAGCCTTGAACAGTCTCAAGATATTATTAAGCAGTTTGAACAAGTAGGACTGAGATGTCATCCAATTGCTAGTCTGAATACTGCTGATGCAATTACAGTGAATGACTCAGGGCTGCAAGTGTTTAAAGAAGGCCGAAGTGTGCTTCGAGGCGTGTGGGCTGAAACCACCTATCAAATGCAAGCAAGACGGGATAATTCAGAATGCGCCCTAGAAGAATTGACACTAAAACAGCAACCTTTTGAGCCAGGATTAAGCACTGAGCTCAGTTTTGATATCAATGAAGATATCGCTGCACCTTATATTTTAAAAGGTGTGGCGCCTAAAATGGCTATTCTGCGTGAGCAAGGGGTTAATTCTCACCTTGAAATGGCGGCCGCTTTTAATCGTGCAGGTTTTGAGAGCCGTGATGTCCACATGAGTGATATTCTCAGTGGCCACATTTCTCTTGATGAATTCCAAGGGCTAGCTGCTTGTGGTGGATTCTCATACGGCGATGTGCTTGGTGCGGGTGAAGGTTGGGCAAAGTCGATTTTATTTAATGCTAGGGCACGTGAGCAATTTAGTCGTTTCTTTGAACGGGATCAAAGTGTCTCATTGGGGGTTTGTAATGGTTGTCAAATGCTCTCAAATTTAAAGGCAATTATTCCTGGAACAGAATATTGGCCACATTTTGTTCGTAATCGTTCAGAGCAATTTGAAGCGCGTTTTAGCTTAGTTGAAGTGCAATCGAGTCCTTCGCTATTTTTTGACGGTATGGCAGGATCACGTATGCCTATTGCAGTGTCTCATGGGGAAGGACGAGCTGAGTTTACAAGCTTAGACGCATTAGCGGCCACGAAAGCGTCCGGTACTATTGCGCTGAATTACATTGATGGTTTTGGTAAGGTAGCAACGCAATACCCTCAAAATCCCAATGGCTCCCCTGATGGGATCACGGGATTGACGAGTGTTGATGGCCGTGTGACTATTATGATGCCTCATCCAGAGCGCGTTTTTAGAACGGTGGCGAATTCTTGGCATCCTGATGAATGGGGAGAAGACAGCCCTTGGATGCGTATGTTCCGTAATGTGCGAAAAGCCATAGGATAAGCGTTAATGTTGTCTGAATAAAAAGCTGCATAGTCATGTGGCTTTTTTATTATCTGTATCCAATTTTTAACATGTTTTTTTGAATATTAGTAAAGTCTGTTCCACGAAATATAGTATTTGTCAATACTATCCCTGTGAAATGTGTCCTGCCCCGCAAAACCCATTGAAAGCTGATGCTTTGATTGATTCCTCTTTAACTGGGGCGTATAAAAACACTATAGATTGGAATGAAATGACTATATGTAATCGATAGTTATCACCTGTTAAATCTATTGTTTAACAGTGTGCAATAAGGACTTTTACTGTAATAAAAGTATCGATGAATGTACTTTTATGTTTTTTGTATCGTAATTGACTTATGCAGCGCATGCTGCAAGTTTTAATTCGATGATTAGTTAATTGCCTGATAATGTAAATTAACTAATGTTCCTCAAGAAATACATTTTGCTATAGTTAATAAGGATTAATTATCGCAATGTATCGTACCTATTAAGGAGTCTCGAATGATTGTACAAGAGGTGGTTGAACTCTCGCGTTTTCAATTTGCGTTAACAGCCATGTACCATTTCCTGTTTGTTCCATTAACGCTAGGACTGGCTTTTTTACTGGCGATTATGGAGTCACTTTATGTGATGACCAACAAACAAATTTATAAAGACATGACTAAATTTTGGGGAAAGTTATTTGGTATTAATTTCGCCATTGGTGTCACGACTGGCTTAGCCATGGAATTCCAATTTGGAACCAATTGGTCTTATTATTCTCATTATGTCGGTGATATTTTTGGTGCTCCTTTAGCGATTGAAGCCTTAATGGCTTTTTTCTTAGAATCCACATTGGTGGGCATGTTTTTCTTTGGCTGGGATCGATTCAGCAAAGGGCAACATCTCGCCATTACTTGGCTCGTAGCACTGGCCTCTAATATGTCAGCGTTATGGATTTTAGTGGCCAATGGTTGGATGCAAAATCCTGTCGGTTCAGTGTTTAATTATGAAACCATGCGCATGGAAATGACCAGCTTTGCTGATGTGGTGTTTAATCCTGTTGCCCAAGTGAAATTTGTTCATACTGTTGCATCGGGTTATGTAACGGGCGCGATGTTTGTATTGGCTATTAGCTCATTTTATATATTGAAGAAGCGTGATTTACCTTTTGCACGTCGCTCTTTTGCCATTGCGGCCAGTTTTGGTATGGCCGCAATTTTATCTGTACTGGTATTAGGGGATGATTCGGGTTATGAAGTCGGTGAAGTTCAGAAAGTAAAATTAGCTTCTATCGAAGCTGAGTGGAACACTGAGCCTGCACCCGCTTCTTTCACATTAGTGGGTCTGCCGAATCAAGAAACCATGAAGACGGATTATGCGGTTAAAATTCCTTATGTGATGGGCATTATTGCCACCCGCTCATTGGATCAACAAGTGACAGGGCTTAAAGACTTGTTAGTGGCTCATGAGGCTCGCATTCGTAATGGTATGAAAGCCTACGGTATGTTAGAAAAACTGCGAGCAGGGGATGAATCTCCTCAATTAAAAGCAGACTTTGAAAAAGCGAAAGTGGATTTAGGGTATGGGTTATTACTCAAGCCTTATACCGATAAAGTGGTGGATGCCACCGAAGCGCAAATTCAGGCTGCTACAAAAGACTCTATTCCCCATGTATGGCCTATTTTCTGGTCATTTAGGGTGATGGTTGGATTAGGTTTCATTATGTTATTCGTCTTTGCTGCTGCTTTTTGGCAAAGTACAAGGCATAAAATTGAAGAAAATAAATGGGTGCTGAGGGCGGCACTGTTTAGCTTACCTATGCCATGGATAGCGATTCAATGTGGTTGGTTTGTGTCAGAATATGGGCGACAACCTTGGACGATTTCAGAAGTATTGCCCACCTTTATGTCGGCATCGAGTTTAACGCCGAGTGATGTTTGGACGAGTATTATTTACATTACCTTGTTTTATTCAGTGCTGCTAGTGGTTGAGCTGTTCTTAATGACGAAGTTTATTCGTCGTGGTCCCAGTAGTTTAAAAACGGGCCGTTATCATTTTGAAAAACTAGCAGACTAACGGGGAGCAGAATATGTTTGATTATGAAACGTTAAGATTCATCTGGTGGGCATTAATTGGGGTCCTCTTTATTGGTTTTGCTGTTACAGATGGATTTGATATGGGCGTGGGTGCATTACTGCCGATTATTGGTAAAGATGATACCGAACGCCGTATTATGATTAACACAATTGCGCCTCATTGGGATGGTAACCAAGTTTGGTTGATCACGGCAGCCGGTGCTTTATTTGCCGCTTGGCCAACAGTCTATGCCGTCTCTTTCTCGGGCTTTTATTTGGCCATGATGCTGGTGTTGTTCACCTTGTATTTACGTCCAGTGGGCTTTGATTATCGCTCAAAAATAGAAGATCCAAGATGGCGAAAAACATGGGATTACCTATTGTTTTTAGGAGGTTTTGTGCCTCCACTTGTCATTGGTATTGCCTTTGGTAATTTGCTACAAGGTGTTCCTTTTAATTTTGATGAGTATTTACGTGCAACTTATCATGGCGGCTTCTTGAGTTTATTAAATCCTTTTGCGTTGTTAACCGGTGTGGTTGCCGTGAGTATGTTCATCATGCAAGGTGCCAGTTGGTTACAAATGAAAACTGAAGGTGAGTTGCGGGTTCGGGCCGCAGGTGCTTCACAAGTGGCAGCTATTTTCGTGCTTGTTTTCTTTGTGTTATCAGGCTTGCTACTGGTTAATGGTATTGATGGATATGTCATCACTTCAGCAATTGATCATAATGGTCCATCAAATCCAGCATTGAAAACGGTGGCGGTAGAAGCAGGTGCATGGTTAGCTAATTATCAAACCTACCCCATTACATTGCTATTTCCTATCGCGGGCTTGATATTACCGCTATTGGTGATATTTACCAGTCGCTTTCATCGCTCTGGTTTTGCCTTCTTGTTTAGTTCATTGACCGTTGCAATGGTGATCTTAACGTGCGGGGCAGCAATGTTCCCATTTTTGATGCCTTCGTCGCTTGATCCTAATGTGAGTTTAACCATGTGGGATTCCACTGCCAGCCAAGGGACTCTAGGGGTGATGACAGTGGTTGCAGCGATTTTTGTACCATTAATTTTGTGTTACACCATTTGGACGTATTACAAGATGTTTGGTCGTTTAAATCGTCAACATATTGAAACCAATTCAACGTCACTTTATTAAGGGAGCAAGTTATGTGGTATTTTACTTGGATATTGGGACTATTTTTAGCTTGTTCTTTCGGTATTATCAATGCGTTATGGCTTGAAAGCAGCGAGAATATGGATAGAGAATCAGATAGCTCAAAGGGTGAATAGATAGACCGTTAAAGTGTCAACTTATCTCAGGATGGGACAAGGACATAATATAAAAAAGCCTCGTATTAACGAGGCTTTTTTATGTCTTGACTATGACTTTCTGAGAAAAGCTCACTAATATGGTGTCGTGGGGATTAATTGACACCCTTAGCAAGTTTATGATGTGTTGTTTTGCTTCTCGGTCTCATGATGAGTTTATACATGGTGGGTACCCAGATGAGAGATAGGAGGGTGGCCAGTAAGGTGCCACCAGCTATCGCAATGGCAAAAGGTGGCCAGAATCCACCGCCAGCAATGATAAGGGGTAAAAATCCTCCAATGGTGGTGATGGTCGTAGAGCCAATATGGCGACCACAACTGCTAACGAGTCGTACAATAGTATTGATATCGCCTTGGCGTGATTGTGGGTCGACTTCTAGCTCTGCAATAATGACAATCGCTGCATTAATTGCTAGCCCCATTAATCCTAATAGACCAATAATAACTGTAAAACCAAATGGATAATCAAAAACATAGACCGAGAGCAACCCTAATCCTGCAGATTGGACAGCACTTAATAAAATGATCCCTGTTAATCGAAAGGAGTTAAACGACAACACTATAGTGGTTAGTAATAAAGTCAGGACGAATAAAACATTAGATAAGAGATTACCCACTGCCTCGTCACGTTTTGCGCTCTCGCCACCGATTTGAATTTGATAGCCTGAAGGTAATTCAAGCGCATCGAGCTTTACTTTTGCTTCATTTAATACTGTCTGAGGTAAAATACCATTTTCGATATACGCTTCAACAGTGTTAACCCTTTGTCCATCTCTGCGGGGAATCGTACCTCGGCTGACTTTTATTTCACTGTTGGAAATCGCTGATAACGGGATCCCTGACGCGGTATTGGAGATTAAATTCAGCTCAGAAATTTTCATTTGCTCTTGTCGTTGATTATCATCTAGTCGAACACGAACAGGCAAAGATTCTGTTTGCTCTAAAATACTGCCGCCACTCAGTCCTGTGGTGGCCATTTGAATTTGGTTAGCGATATTGGTTAAATGAAGTCCAGCCATTAAGCTTTCATCTTCATCTATTTGTAGCCAGAGCTTCGGAGAGCCTGCACTGAGTGTCGCGCGAGTGTGTGTAACATGTTGTGTGTCAGTAAAAATAAGCCTGACTTGCTCTCCTAAACGTTTGAGTTGATCGAGGTTTGGGCCGAATAACCTGACTTCAACTGGCGCGTTAAAAGGAGGCCCTTGTTCGAATTTTCTGACCAAAATTTGTGCTTGTGGGTAGGCTTTATCCAGCGCTTTTTGTATTTTGGGGATCAATTGATTGGCAGCTTGAAAGGTCTTGGCCTTTACCATGACTTGCGCATAATGACCGGTTCCATGTTGATTACCATTTAATTTGAGAGTAATTTGTTGATGGCACTGACTTCATTAAGCAGCCAAAACCTGACGAAGCGTGAGCAAAAGCACGCTAATATTTTAGCCGCGGCGAATATGTTATTTTGTGAGCAGGGTTTTCCTCATACCAGTATGGAGGAAATTGCAAAAAAAGCGGGCGTGTCGAAACAGACGCTTTATTCTCATTTTGGTTGTAAAAACACCTTGTTTGCAGCATCGATAACAGCGAAAGCAGATAGCTATCAACTCAACAGTGAGATATTTTTTAATTTAGAACAGCCTGAAAAAACATTAATGTATTTTGCTGAACAATTTGGGCAATTAATGGTAAGTAAAGAAGCACTTGCTATTTACCAAACATGTGTAACACATGCAGATAGGCATCCAGAAATCGCGCAGGTTTTCTTTAAAAATGGTCCAGAATGTATTCTTTCTTTACTGAGTGATTATCTCGAAAAAGTGTCAGCGGCACAACAATATCAGTTTCATGAGCCGCGTCATTGTGCAGTTCGTCTTTGTTTGATGTTATTTGGAGAAATGCGCTTAAAGTTAGATCTGGGGATTGATGTGGATGATTTAGTGGCAAGTCGAAATCAGTATCTACAATCGAGTGTTGATATGTTTCTTCGTGCATATCGAGTTTAAAAATAAGCACCTTTATTCAATGTTCACATGCTGTTATCTTTAAGTTTATCGGCTGAATGTGATGGGAATGATAAGTGCTATTTCATGTGCCAGATATTAGCTGAATAAATAAACTATATTAATTAATATCATGTGTTTAGGGAGAAACATGAACTTTACTTCTGTTGCTAAATGGTCATTTATTTCAACGTCTTTATTCTCTTTTTTTGTTGCGGCTAAACCGCCAGCTGATTTTTCGCCATTTACCTTTAGTGTTTCTCGTGTCACGACGGGCAATGCAGATGTCGGTAATGATGGAAATGAATTACAGCGCGATCAGTGGATCACTAATTTTAAGGTTAAATATCCCCTATCTAAAAAATGGATTATAGGAGCTGATTTTGGTTATGATTATCTAGATTATGATTGGAAGAGTCCTTCAGGTGAAGCGACAGATTATGCTTGGGATCATATTAATCGTTTTAGGGCTGGTGTATCAGTTGTCTATCGACCCGATAAACATTGGGTATTTATGTTATCTCCTCGTCTTCAATATGCCTATGCAGAAACTGCCTCTGCTAGTGAGGCACAAAGTTACGGGGTTGTCATTTCGGCCATGCACCGCTTTTCTTCTGGGCATTTATTTGGTCTAGGGGTGGCGTATTTAAATGATATTGATGAAGTCAGAACGGTGCCTTTTCTCGCTTTTCGTTGGCAAATCAATGATGCTTGGTATTTATCTAATCCTTTTTCGGTTGGTTTCAGCGGACCTGGTGGGGCAGAATTGAGTTATTTAGCCGCACCGGATTGGGAGTTTGGTTTAGGTGTATCCAAGCGCACGAATCGTTTTTTGATTGGGGATAATGAAAATACGGCTGAAATTGATGAATGGGTAAGTCATTTACGGGCGAGCTGGAAATGGACGCCAAAGATCACAATATCAGCATTTGCAGGGTATTTCTTCAGTGGTGAGCTTGAGCTCAATCCTGCAGGCACAGATGAGACAATTGAAAATCAAGGCGGAGCTGCACTTGAAGCGAGATTCAGTTTTTAGAGGAAACGTTAACAGACAAGCTGCTGCGATAATAAGAGGCGTGACACTATGCCTCTTATTATCAAACTGGCATTATTTATCGAGTAAATCGCTTTTTAAACTTGATTGCACCGGATCGTCTCCCAGCCAAATATTCAACAATGCCTGACGAAACGTATCGTTGTTTATTGTGACCAAAACGGTACCATTTTTAGACGCGGTCACGCCGGTTTTAGGGCTAGTATCAAAAGTAAACTGATCGCCTTCTGATATTTTATCTGAAAAAACGGCGACGAATTGATCTATTTGGGCTTGAATAGGCTTAACATTGCCGTTTGTCGAGGCATCAAAACCTTCTGCAATGGCCTTTTTCATTTTTTCAGCTGTTATCATACTTGAAACAATATTCAGTTTGATAACGGCACGAGGAGCATTTAATACATCTGCAGCATTATGGATTTTGCTGGGTAGATATAGGCTCGCGACATAAAGGTCAAAAAACATTTTACTTCGCTCACCCGCCCCGTTAAGGAGGAGTGTTTGATTATCTATGCTCAAGGTATCAGGAAGATTAACACCTGATACTTCTTTTGCTTGTGCGCTGGATATGAAAAAGCTACTCAGCAAGAGAAGGGTGGTTAATCGTGTCATATAAAGCCTCATAAAAATAAGTTAGTCCTTAGCCTCTATGTCCAACTTGATATTGACCATTTTGGTGAAACAAAACTGCTTGTTTCCGTTTTGGAGATACCAACAAAGGGCCGTCATCAAAAAATAAAAAGCATTTCCAATTTCGTACAAACACTTCCCAAGTGGTTTGAATCACTTGATATTTATCATAACAAAAATAAACTATAGCATTACTAGGCCAATCGATAAAGTCAGCGAGGGTATCAGGTAATGTTGGGATTTCACTGTCCCAAGCGCTTTGCCAATGATCGGTTTCTTTCCAAGCATCTTGCTTAGCGCCCCAATCTCCCTTTGCAAATTGTTCACTACGCGTGCTTTTATTGCTGATCCATTGATTCCAGACTTGCATGGCACTTTTTTGATCTAGAGGCTGTATTTTATTTTTATCTTCTTCGCTGACGGGAAGATCTTTATGATTAAAAATCCATTTACGAGTGTATTGCGCTAAGGGAATATAAGTGTGGGACAAGCTAGCCTCTCTCAATGATGCTATATAAGACAACAAGGGTAATGATTATTTCAATCCATTATAAAGCTTTCTCTGCGTTTATTATACTAGGGGGCGTTGATCTTTCGTGAGCCCTGCTTGATAAAGTAATGAGGACAGCGTTTGTCGCTTCTTTTTAAGGCGTGATAGCTTATAGATGTACAATCTTAAGGTTGTTCATTCACATATATGTGAACACGACATTTGTTCATCCGTAAACATCAGATGGAGGAGATAGAGCGGCGTCAGGAACCTAAGCCGACGATTCCAGGGATGGTGGAGATAGAGCGACGTTTGAACCCAAGCTGACGACTCCATGGTCGTTCATTCACATCCATGTGAACACGACATTTGTTCATCCGTAAACATCAGATGGAGAAGATAGAGCGACGTTTGAACCCAAGCCGAGAATAATGACATAGCATTAGCTCAGCTTTGTCTAAAACCTTCTCAAACGGTTGCAGAAGTCATCACCAAGAACAACAGCCTTGGCGCATTACATGCCTAGAATAAATAGGGTAATGGCGAGTATGGCGCCCATAAAAGGGATCAGTACGGTTAATGCGCCGAGTGGGAGGTAGGCCGTTTTATGGGTTTCACCACAAATGGCTCTGATTGTAGTGATCACATAGCCATTATGGGGTAATGAATCCAGTCCTCCAGATGTAATAGCAATAACCCGATGCAATGCATTAGGATCCACGCCAGCGTCAAGATAATGAGGGGCAATTAAGGGCAGGGCAATGGCTTGCCCACCAGATGCAGAGCCCGTTAATGCAACGATAACGCTGATGGCAATGGCTGCACTGATTAATCCATTGCCGGGTAATGCTGTCATGTGTGCAAGGGTATCGTTAAAAGCTGGAGTGAGTTTAGCTACGCTGCCAAATCCAACGACAGCACAAGTATTGGCGATGGCAATCAAGGCACTGTAGGTGGCAATAGAAAGAGCATTGCCTAAATGTTCAAATCGTTTCCAATATAAAATGACTGAGCTTATTAAGCCAATTAATAGCGCAATAATGAGTGATGAGCGGCCAAAATCTAACATGACACTGCAATAAAATGAGCTTCCAAGGACTAATACTAATGGGATAAAGCACAGAAAAGGGGGAGGGAGCATATTTGATGATTTAGGGGCGGGATCGCCTTCCCTATCATCAAAACGTTCACCTTTGGCGACGGCTCGTTTTATCATGACATGAAATAGCCACATTCCCATTAAGGCCATAAATAAGGCGACAACAAGGCTTACAGGCCAACCTGCAAATTGATTGGTACCTAAATATTGCATAGGTTGAAAGTTTTGAATTTCGACAGAGCCTGCTGAGGTCATTGTAAAAGTAATGGAGCCAAAAGCGAGGGCTGCTGGAATAAATCGTCTTGGCAAATTGGCATCTTTGAATAAACTGAGTGCCATAGGGAAAACGGAAAAAGCCACAACAAACACGCTGACTCCCCCATAGGTTAAAATGGCACAGGTCAGTACAACGGCAAAAGGGGCGTGTTTTGATCCGAAAGTAAGCATAATCCAATGGGCTAGGCTATCTGCTGCACCACTTGCTTCCATCACTTTGCCAAACATGGCACCTAACAGAAAGACAATGAACCAATCTTGTAAAAAAGAGGCAAATCCTGTCATATAACTGACAGTGAAACTGGTACTATTATCAGCTAATGGAGGGATGATGGGAATATGGCTGGTAACCGCGAGTATTAAAGCACATAAAGGTGCCGCGATAAGAATATTCATGCCTTTTAGGGTTAATATTATCAGTAATATTAACCCTAAAATTAAGCCAACCATGCTCAGTGTCATTCTCGTCCTTATTAATGCATTTATGCTGTTAACATAAAAGCGAATGGTCTTCCTAAGCAAGGTTTTTTTTAAATAATAAAACGGTAATTTGATTTCGCTTCATTCTCTTTTTCGTCCTCAACGCGTTGCTGATATTCTTGAGCACTTTTGAGCGCACATCGACCCAGTAATTGGGTAAGCGTTTCATCTTGCCAGTCCATATTGGGTTGTTTTGTTTGCAAGCGGTCAAATTGACTAAAAAATGCAAAGTGTAAATGGGTATATAGCGCTAGAGTACGATTATAAAGATAAAGTTCTGGGTTATCTTTGAAATCATTGACTTGAGGGATCAGTAATTTGACCATTAAAAAAGGAAAGTGACCTAAGTGGGAAACAAAGGCCATATTCCATAAACTGTAAAGATCTGCCCAGGATTTTGCTTGAGGAGGTGTGAGTAAAATACCTTTTTGATTATCACTAAAACGAGCAGGTTTCGCATTCGGTAGGTGAAAAGCGAGAATGGCGCCTGCTTTAGCATTATCAAATCGCTGTTCACTTAGATCTTCTGCAACAGCTTCAAAGATATTCATGGGTAAATCTAATAGAGCATAATCATGAGGAACAGCTTCGGCGCGGTGAAATTGAAGGTAATCACTCATCGGTTTTTCAATAGAAGCGAGTTTCATACTTTCAAATGTAGAAAGTTGAGACTCTATTCCGTATTGTTTGCGCAGTGGTATCCATATTTTCATTAAAGTATCGATTAAAGGCCAGTGTTGATATAGGGCCTGCGTGAGGCGTTCTTGAACTAAAGCGTATCCAATCACCGCGGGGAGGATTTGTTTGAAATTAAGGGCTGACTTTTCTTTTAATTGAGCAAATTGCTGATGTTCTGCTTGGCTAAGAAAATGCATTAAATATGGGTTGTCAGCAATAGCATTTTGGATATTATCGAGTAAAGATAGTACATGCTCATGAGTAATATTAACAGGCAGCAATTGCTGTGATAATTCTGCTAATTCAGGTGAGGCCCAATGTAACTCACTGTCTATTAAACGCAATGTTTGATAGTGATTGAGCATAATATTATATAAGTCAGTATTGTCTAATTGTGCTGCAGTGACTTTAAGTATATTGACGAGATGATGGATAACTGGGCTCATTGTTTTACTCTCCCTGCTTTATTGAAAATGACTGCTCGATAATGTTGTCGAAGTATTTAGAACATGTAGAGTCTATCTTTCCTTGATTTTGGTGACAATGAATAGGATTGCTTTTTAATTACATATGGGATTGTTCTCACATGTGAAGGGGTAATTGTGAGTCATGTAAATTTTCAATGAAAAATACAACATCAGGTGAACACCTGATGCTTATACAAAAGTATAAAAGGTAGATTGATGCCTGTTTTTAATCATAGGTATTGAGATATGAAAAAATTTATTATAGCGAGTGTGTTAATTGTAACATCAGTTTTATCTGCATCGGCTTTTGCATTAACCAGTGATCAATTAAACTTTATATCACAAGAGCGAGCGGATTATTTTGCTGCCAATGGTACAGTTATCTCTTGGCAATTAGCGTGTAATAATGTTATTAATTCCACTCCAGCTCAAGATAAAATCGCGTTTGCAGCTGCATACCCTCTTGAAACATGCTCAACAGCAGATTTTACAGAATTCTTTGCTTGTAAAGACCGAAACACAGCAAATGCAAATACCCAAAGTGTGTTTGATACTAAAGCCAGCCTTAAAGCCAGTATTGCTGAAGAAGGTTGCAGTTCTTTACCTTTGTAATTATTAACCAAAAAACGGCAAGTCATTTGCCGTTTTTTGATTATATTAAATTTTACCTTGTGTCGTGCCGAATGATCGTATTTTATGGTTTTTCATTAATGTCATAGCGATAAATAATATCGCCATTTTTTAAGTTGCTGGTTCCATCCTCTGGTAATACTGATGCAATATAATCCACTGTAACCTTGTCAGTTGAAACGGTGACATTGATATGTCCAGATGGCGGTAAAATAACACTCATATTAGGGTTGTATTCTGCATGGGGTAAAGCTATCGATTCAGGAGCATAGTAATGAGCATATTTGAGTCAGCTATCTTCACTGTTATCTGCTGGACTGGGTAAACTTTGATAGATCACATCATCGACGACTTCTTTTGAAAATACATGATCATGTCCATGAAAGAAAATAGTCACATTTTTTTGCACCATCAATTGGTGAATGGGAAGTTCCCAATTGGGACGATATTCATTAAATTTAAAGTGCTTGGCATTTTTATCATATCCTCCCCATTCAGCGTTATGTAGGATACTGGCTGCGCCACGCCCATTGATATGATGTGCAAAAACAAATTTATATTTTGCAGTACTGTTCTTTAGTGTATTGTTTAGCCAGTGATATTGTTCATCCCCCATACTGATTTCCCATATATCATGACTTTTTTCATATAGTGGTGGAATACCTGAGTCGACGGCAACAGCTGAGTGCCAGTAGGGGTCTAAGGTAACAAATAAGGCATCTCCCCACTCCCAAGCATAATAATCCTTAAGTAAACCAATACTCTCTAATTGAGTGTGGTCGCCTGAATAAAATTCACTGGGTGACGGTAATGCGTAATATTGACTTCGTGCATTAGCTGCATAAATGGGGGAATAAGCTAAATTAGAATAATGTTCATTATAATCGAAGTTTCCTTCATAGATATACCGAGCGGCTTGTTCATGATTACCGTTGATAAGGTATAAAGCAGTACTGTGCATTGCACCTTGAAGATAATCCCGTTGACTGGCATAAACGTGATTGACTTTTTCTTGGCTGATGGAGTTATCTGCAATTAAACTTTCGATACTGAAATCATCTCCTAGCATAAAAAATAAATCAGGTTTATTGAAGGCAATATTTGCAATATTTAATTTATACAATTCTGAATGATATAATGTTTTTGCTCTTTCAGGGTGTGAGTCTTCTTGAACACCAAAGCTAAATGTTTGGCTTTTCTCTCTTTGAGTATAAAAGCTATGAATACTGCCATAATGTATTTCTGCTCCATCTATTTGCTGTATTATACGGTAATAATATTGTGTGTTTTTTGATAAGTTCGACAGTAATAGGGCGATGGGTTGAGAAGCTGTGGCAGTGAGTTGTTCGGTGTGACTAAATTGGTTATTTTGGTCGAGGCCGTATTCACAATAGATAAGGCTGTTTTCATTAACAAGCAGGTTTACTGTAATGCTAGTATCTGTTGCTTGACCTAAAATAATGTTGAAATCTGCATATTCATTTTTGTTTAATGTATGGGGAGTTTTTGCTTTGAAAATACCAGATATATTTTGTTTTTTAGGGGGTAAATTATCGGCTTGAGATAAATATTGTTCCTTAGCATCGATATGTTTGGATAGTAAACTTGTGAATATAGTGAGAAGAATGAGTGTAATATAATATATTGAATCCCCTTTTATTTTTATCAATATGTACAGAGTATAGGGCGTCTTTAATAAGTTTAAACTTAATGACCTCAGTCTTAATGTATTATTAATCATTGATGTTTAATTAAAGGCTGAAAATAATGAATGGTTTTATTTGGTCTATGCTTTTATTAATCTTATTTTAATAGTCAATAGAGAATAAAATGAAAGGTAGCTTATTTATTTTAATGCTTGCATCATTAATGGCCGCTTTCCCAATTATGGGATGTTTAAATGCGAACTCCTCCGTTCCAGAGACTTCATTTCGTTTAATGTTGAGTGCTGATACCACAAGTAACCACCCGAGTTATTTTTATTGCACCGTTGTTGCTCAACCCAGTTTTGCAAATGGTGGGCACCCTACACTGCCTCAATGGACGCCACCCATTTTGTTTACGCCTGTGTCGTTGATGAATTATGCGCAAAATGTACAAGGCTTCAATGGATTAGGGAAGTTAGATACGACAGCAGACTATATTAATAACCATTATTTTAAATCTTATCATGATCCAGATTTTGATGAATACGCACAATATAGCATTTCAGCAGGGTTTATTGATGCTTTTGTGTTATGGGCTGGGTATGGTATTGAATGTGCGACGTTTGATGAGAGTGAGGTTAATAGCCAAGGGGAATATCGAAATAGAGTATTAGCGGGCAGTGATTATAACTAAGTGTTAAGGCTTGACTGAATAGTATTAATTATCTCATTTATATTATAGCTTTTCTTAGCCTTAAAGCGGACAAGAGTTAAACCAGCTGATGAGCATGCATTGTTAACCAATTTATCTCGTGCTTGTGCTTTTTTTCGTCGGTGGCTTTTATCATCCAGTTCAATGACGGCAATTACTGAGAATGTATTTTTATCTCATAACACAAAATCAAAGTGTTTAGCTGAGATTTTATTAAAAGCAATTTGCCATTGTTGTCTATTCAAGTTGTTTCTTGGAGTGAGTACATCAGCAATACGAACTTTGCTAAATAATAGATACTTTTCATTGAAAGCAGGAGCTTGAATAGCGCTGAATAATACTGTGAAAAATGCTTTTTCAGCAGGAGTGAATAGGGCTTTTCGTTGTGTATATTGAAGAGAAGTTGAAGAAGAAAGTTTGATGATTACAGCGATAAGGCTGATACATAAGAAAAATGATAAAAATGAATATGGATAATCAATTATCCATTGCATAGATTTGCCTTTTAAATAATATCACTTTTTGGGGCTAGGTTGAGTAAGGTAAGCTTTTAAAAAGCTTACCTTACTATTTATAATGAGTCATACCATTGATTCTTATTTAATAAAGTAGCCCACAGTAAGCCATTGGCCACTTTTTTTACTTAAGGTTAATATTTCTGTTGAAGTGGCTTTATGTTGAAATTGCGTTTGGTATTGCAAAACCATATATTCACCGTCGGGTGCACCAGGCAATGAAGAGTAACTGCCAGAACTGAACGCTGAACGTGAAATGACTTGGCCAAGCGGGGCACGGATACCTTCCAGTGTTTCTACCCAGCGTTGTTGCGTGAGTTGTGTTTTAAAGAGTGGAGCAGCTTGTTGCCAACTTTCTGCGTAGGCGCCAGTATCAATAATAGAGAGCCATTTTGTTGCGGGCTCCAAGCTAATAGATTGTTGTGACCAGGCAAGAGGTGAGAAGAATATTAATAGAGCAGCGATGATATTTTTTGTCATAGTAAACTCCTTTTTTAATACACCTAAACTTTATGTATTGAGTATTGGATGTAACGATTTTCATAAATTCCTTTTCTCTCCTAAAGTACCAAGTTCAAAAAGTCATAGCAAGTTTGTTTGTTATCCAAGAGCGTTTAATTTCTGTGGTTAAACGATGTTTATCAAAACGCTGCCTAATATAAAGCCTTCACAAACGATTACAGACGTTATCACCAAAGAGCAACAGGCCCTATATAGAGTAAAGTTTTTTATGATTGATTATAATGACTTTTTTGTGCATGGTGTAACTCGTTTATTCAGTATTGATTAATGTTTGAATATTGATATGGTCTTTGCTGAAAAGGTTATCAGACTCGATAAATTGAATAAGTGTATTTTGTCTTATGGAAATTCACTTTTAAAATGAGGACGCGGATTGAATGAGGGTCACTAAAAAGTAATGAGAGAAGGATATCGTAATGAATAAAGTGAAATTAGCATTGGTGACAGGAGGCATAGTGATGTCACTGTTAGTAGCAGGGTGTAGCCATCATCAAGGGCATGTGAGCCAAGATGCATCGTTACCCGTTAATGAAGCTGCGAAATACCAAACGTATGTGAAAGTGGGACAAAGTGTACCTGTAAATCAATTTATTGATATTCAAGGGCGACATATTGACTTAATGCAATCTAAGCATAAGAAGATACTAATATTATTTGCAACTTGGTGTCCAGATTCCCAGCGGGCAATGAAAGCATTGGTTCAATCGGCTTTAATTCATGATGATACCATTGACATTATTGGTATTGGTCGTGAGGAAAGTATTGCCTCATTGAGCCAGTTTGCTCTGGATTATCAGCTACCTTTTTCTTTAGTCGCAGATAAAGGTAGAAGTCTTTATCGCCAATTTGCCAGTGCGGGTATTCCGCGATTTATTTTACTCGATGAGCATAATAAAATCGTTAAAACCTTATTGCTTGAAGATGATATTCAAGTTGATAAGCTATTAGCGCCTATTCAGTGGTGATCTTGTATTGACGCTTTAGAGAGAAGCCCATCAAATATCATGTTTGATGGGATTGAACGTAAGCTAAAATCAGCTCGCCAAGACGTTTGATACCTGTCGCCATTTGTTCATTCCAAGGCAGTGCAAAGGTTATTCTAAAATATTGAGAATAATCTTGATTGAAGGAAAACATGTCCCCAGGCGCAATAGAAAGCTGAGCTGAAATGGCTTTTTCCCATAACACCTCGCTGCTCAAATGATCGGGTAACTTTATCCATATGCAGGGACCGCCTTCTACTTGGCTATAATAAAAATCATCGCTTTTTATCTGACTAAAAGCAGGTAAGAGTAAATTTAAGGCAGTCGTATAACTTGTTTTTAAACCTGTATGCAATTGACGCATTAATTGGCCATATTGCTTTGTTTGCATCAATTCAATCATCATATATTGCAAGTTGATATTGGGTTCTTCAGTGATTACCTGTTTTGAAAATAAACAAGCCTCTAAGGTATTGGTGCAAATTAAGTAACCTAAGCTAATCGAGGGTGAAATCGTATCATAAAAATCACTCATTGTTATCACGCGGCATGGGGAGCTTGATTTAACTAGGCTGGCGATACTACAAGGTCTGCTAGTGCCAAAGTGAAGTTCACCTCTATCGTACTCGATAATCGTCACGTTATGGTTTTCAGCCCATTGAATTAAGGCTTGTTTATTTTTATTGGTCAAGACTCGCCCAGTAGGATCGGCAAAATTTGGATTGATTAAATATGTCTTAAAAGGTTGTAATTGATGTGCTTTAGAGAGTAGTTCAAGCTCCTCTTGATAATTACCTTGGATGGGAACTTCAATGATATTCGCATTTAATTGTTTTAAAATAGAGTGAAAGTAAAAAGAGGTAGGGGATTCTACTGCAATTGTGCCATTTAAGGATTGAGTGGCGATTAAGGCGATAAGTAAGCAATCTTTACGGCCATTGGTGATGAGTATTTGCTCTGGAGCAAATTGTTGCTGTGATTGAGATAAGTGACGGGTAATTTCATGCCTAAGTGCATACAAGCCTTCAACGGGGTCTTGCATTAGTAATTTATAGGGTCGATTTTTTAAGGCTTTTTTTTGTAGCCGATTGAGTAGCAGTTCATTGTCAATAACACTGCTGGGAGCTGTGCAAGACAAAGGTAAAATATTAGGATCGTTAAAGGAAAACTGTACCGCTTTGTCTAGGCTGAGATCCGTTTGAATATAGTGTATTGCTTTGCCGTAATTAGGCTGGGCAGTACATTTTTTGCTAATAACAAAATAACCAACCTTAGGTTGTGCTTCAATCCATCCCAGTCTTTCGAGTTCATAATAGGCTTGCACAACGGTTGATACGCCAACACCTTGTTCTTTTGCTAATGAGCGAACCGAATGATGCTTGCCGGTTAGCTGTTTTTTTTCAATTTTTTCAATAATATCATCAATAATATTGCGGTATTTAAAGTCAGGTATTGGTTTTTCCTTGATAATAAGCTAAAGAAGACTGCATCGAACAGTGCCTCAATCTGTATTGGGTTTTATTGTGCTGAACTGTATCTGTTTTGCTTTGTTAATTCTATATAAGATAAAACCCAATACAGAAAACGTGAATAGAGACGTCTAAAAATGACAATAATCACTCAAACGACCAGATTAATCATTCGAGAGTTTACCCTTGATGATGTGCAAGCAGTCTATGATTTTAATGCCCCGAAAGAGGTGAATTTATACACAGGTGATGCGGGCATGTGTGAAAGCTTAGAGGATGCCAAAAATATTATCACTAATATTTGGCTGAAAGAGTATCAAACCATTGGTTTTGGTCGCTGGGCCGTGGTACTCAAAGAAACGGGAAAAGTCATTGGCTTTTGTGGGTTTAAAAATGAAACACGGATTAATGAAGTTGATATTGGCTATCGGCTGCACCCTGATTTTTGGGGAAAAGGGTTAGCCACTGAAGCCAATAAAGCGTGTATTGAATACGCTAAAGCGCATATGACGCTTGACTATGTGGTTGGGGATGTTGTTGCAGACAATACCGCCTCTATTAATATTTTGCGTAAGTTAGGTATGCACTTTATTGAAATTTATCAGGAGAATGATTGGTTATTACATCGTTATGGGATGAATTTGAAGTAGGAAAGTGTCACTTGAGTACCTTGGTGGTTGTGGGGTGAATCATTTTGAGCATGATAGATATGTGGCTGTCATTGGTTACGAGCTATGCCAAGGGGCATGGGGTAAGGGGATTGCCAGTGAAGCGTTAAAGGAAGTGATTGATTTTCTATTATCAAAAACGTGTCTGCACCGAGTAAATCGTATTGAGGCTTATGTAATGCAAGGAAATAGGGCGTCAGAAGCAGTGTTGAATAAACTGGGGTTTTTCAAAGAAGGTGTGCTTAGGCAGCACAGTTATTGGAAAGGCAATTACCATGACTTATCACTGTATGCCTTATTGAGGGGAGATTGGTTTAATGGAAGTGGGGAATGACGTTTAATGGTTATCATCCCAGACTTGTTTGCCTAATGGGGTGAGGTTGGTTAGCTGCTGGCAATCATTGATATCAACGCCGTGACCTTTTGGGCTGATAGTGAGATTATTATTATCATCGGCGCTCCAGATCCAAACAAAACGACCAATGCCCAATTTATTGACCGATTGGAACATGGCTTTTGTTGCTTTGCTGGTTGAGATAGATGCATTTTCTGCCCCGTATTCCGTGACGATTAAGGCTTTGTTTGTGTCAAGAACTGTGCCTTGAAAATGAAATAATTTATCTTGGCTATTATGATTCCATTGTTCATAAATATGCTGGCTGAAAATCAAATTATTTAAAGGATCCACATTTGAGTCCAGTAGTGATTGTCCTAGGGATAAAATGGCACTGCTTTTTACTGGTACTTTGGCACTGGACCAGTCACAGGCACTTGGCCCCAGCACCATCCTTGGATCAGAATAGGATTGATATTGCCTGTTTCTCGAATCGTTTGAATGAGAGTTTTATTTAAATTTAACCAATGTTGAGCTTCTTTTTTGGGCGATGCGGTTAAACTGCCAGAGGTTTCAGGTTCATTTGTGGTTTCGAACCATACATAAGGGTTATCCCTATAGCGTTTCGCAAAGTATGCGTATTGCTTTTGTAATCTATCTAACTTGTTTGGCCAGTAACTGACAATAGCGTCAACATTTTCGTTACGTCCTGCGAAGATATTGACCCCTTTTGCTATGAAGGGCTCACCTAGTGCGGGTTTCAAAACTCGCTACACTGCGTTAGTGACTTTAGATATACGACCTCAAGGATGGGGAAGGTAGGGCGACGTTTGAACCCAGGCCGAGAATAACTATTAGCTTCAAGTCCCCGCCTTGTCTATCGTATTTTTGACTTGTCGCTGAATGACCGCCTATTTAATCAAATTGGTATTAAAGCGTAAAAACAAGCTAAGTAAAGTAATAGTGCGATCCGTAAATATGTTTTTATCATAGGGTGAGTTTTTCATATTATCATGGGTATATATTTTGAAATGTAGCTTACCACGAGGTAGTAATTTGTACCCCAGCATTAAAGCCCGATGTGTCATTTGAATAGGCATTTCCACCTACGTTATCGACTTCATAGTCTTTAGACCAAGCGGCAAAGGTGATATAGCTGCGAAGTTGAGTATTTAGGCCTAATTGCATGAAAGGATCAATGGTCAATTTTGTTAGCACCCCGTCTCTTGTTGACGTTCTGAGTTGATCTGAGCTGACATAATCCACACCAAGTTCAAATTGTAAGCCAAAGATATCATCAAACATATAAGTGGGTCTCATCCCAAATGAATACCAATTACGAATGCTGCCATAAGTGGGATCCACATTACCGTTTCTATCATGTTGAAAGATCCCCACTGTAATTAAGGTCCATTTTGGCGTAAAGGGTATTGTGAAAAAATCTAATATTCGAACGCTATGGGCTTTATTTAAATCGTAAATGCTTGGGTTTACATTTTCACCTGATAATGTGAGTTGATCGGTTCCGGCTTTAAAGTTTGAGCTAGTACCGATACCATACATGGCTGCGAATGTATTTTCCCCTCCAAAAAAATGGTCGTTAAAATTAAAAAAACCCACCCCAAAACCTGATGCTGCTTTAGTTTGGTAAGAATAGGTATCGCCATTGATGGAATTATAAGAAGTAGCGGTACCGCCACGATCGTAAGAAGCATTTAACCAGATCATACTGTGTGTATTGCCCATTGGAATATCATGAATTTGAATATCAAGATTATTTTTGGACAAAATGCCATTATTGCTGCCTAAGTAATCCGATGTCGAATCGGCTGGAATATCTGGCCCGCCAATAAAGGCGATATTGAGCTTAGCGGCGGTACCTAGTGCGATATTTTCAGCTCCAGCGCCAACACCACTCATGTCGAGAAAATAAAAGTCATTCAGTAGGGATTCATCAAGCCGATAAAAACGTTGGCCTCCCCATACCGTTGCGTCAGGGTTTGATGTAAACATATTGGCGCCAGAAACAAAAGATTCAGCGATATAAACATGATTAACATCGCTTCGATAAGGCGCTGCGGAAGGAGGAGAATATAAATAAGCTAAACGGACTTGTGCTTCCCAGTAGGGGTCAATCGGCTCGTCTAATATCGTGCTGTTATAGCCTAAAATTAACTCGCCGTAAGTTTCTGCCTCATTGCCTAAGCGGTATTTTGTGGGGGCGTCAGGGTTTTGAAATGCTGTCATGGTATTACTGAGCTTATTAATGCCGTAACCGGATCGAAAGTATCCGCCATAAATAAAGTGTTCAACCGAGGTTAATTTATCGGCATAAGCGGAAGACTGGTTTGCTTCCTGAGTCATATTTTCATCATATTCTTGAATGTTTGAGTTTGCATGTTGTGGCTTGTTATGATCAGTAAAGCGTTTACTGTCTTGATGATCTTTTGCTAAGGTGTTTACGGGGTTGACTTGCTGCCCTTGCTCTGTTTCCAGTAAGGCACTTTTTTCTAGTGCACTAAGTTGTTCGGCTATTTTGGCCATTTGTTGCTGGTATTCTTGCTGCATCGATACCATTTCGGCTTTTAATTGCTGTAATTGCTCTTGGGTCGTTAAAGGCTGTGTATCTTGGGCGAAGATCGTTGTGGAAAAGAGAGTCATAGTTAAAAAAAAGAGCAGTATAACGATAGGTAAAGCTACAAAATCCCTGTTTGTCATTATTGATCCTTACTAGATAAGGGGAAAGCAAGATGGCTAACGACTCACACATATGCATATGGCCATGATACAAAGACTTTTGTGTATTTTTGTGTTGGATGTTTATTTGGATGTTTATAAGATTAGTGAATAACTAATGGAACGGCAATTTTTTACAGGAATGATTATTCTTTAGTCTATTTTTTGGGTAAAACAGTTAACTTATGCATTTTCTGATAGAGAAGGTAAGTTTCATGTAGATAGAATAAAGTTAATGAGTAACGATTAAAATGTGACATAGAAAAATACATGAATTTAAATTTTAAATCAGAGCAATTAGGCCAGTTAAATTTGGGTCATATCAATAAAATTACTCAAGCATATAGTAAGGGGGCAGATGTTGTAGTGTAATTTGGAGAAGGCTTATGGGCTAAAGAGTATAAAGTTGTTTCTCAAGACGAGCAGTTATGTTTAAAGCGAATAGGCCTTATTGCCAATATTAAAGATTTTTTGGGGTTAACGCATCACGGGGCAGTTAAAATGTCAGCTCAAATGCAAAGCCAATCAATAGAGACACAGCATTAAAGAGTAATTGACAGCCAAGCATTACAAGAGAAGCTCGCAATTAACGCACCGAGTAGAAAAGCCACCAGTGTACTTTGCCAGTACAAACACCTTTTTTCAAAGTTCCTTGTTTCCAACCCATGGTTTTTTGGTGGCCGGTAGAACAGGGAATGAGGCACAGATTAAACCGCTGGATAGCTAGCAGTTTATTGAATGCACTTATGCTAAATATAAGGCTCATCCTAAAGTAGATGCTATTTTACAAAGGAAAATAACAGCGTTTGTCGATAGTAAAGGGCGTGAGGCATCTGAGAGTGAGCGAATGAGCCTAAGAGAAACCGCGCTTAAAGAATATAATAATGAGCGCTTTGAAGTGGCAAAAAAAGCAGAGCAACATTATTAAAAGCAGGTGTATCTCATACCGATGGTACAGGTAAAGTCTTTCAGCTATCTTCAGATATCATGTTGTCAAAAATAAAGGTTAATAAAGCCTTTATCGAAGCGGTGATGAAAAACAAGGGGATCCCTGAGCAAACTAAAGCAGCGATTAAGCAATTGAAAGGTTCAGAATATCAATATGTAGAATATTTTATTTTGGATGTGATTAAGCAAGAAAAAAAATTAAACCCTAATGAGAACATTGATGTCAATGTAACATTAAGAGCTTTTCAAAAAAATGCCCCTGAGGTTATTCATTATAAAAAATTGGTTTCAATCTATCGCAAATCGATGGGAATGAAAATGAACTTTAGCACACCATTTTCAAGTTCTGGTGTGATGGTACGTGACGAGAAGCTGTTCAATTTACATAAAGTGATTAAGTCTAAATTGGATATATCGATCACAAGTTTACAAGACATCATAAGAGAGCAGCGTATTTCCCAAGAGTTTAAGTATGAGAAACTGGGTATTGGTAAAGCCACTGAGCAATTTCGAAAAAGGCCACAAGATTTAACTATGGGGCAGTTGGCACCGTTAATACAAAATGATGTGCAATATGCTCGCTTTCCAAGAGGAAAGTATGAATCAAATTGTAATAAAACGGCGGCATCATTATACCAATTGGCTAAAAATAGAGAAATAGCGACTAAAGAAATGGAACAAAGAAAGCAGCAAGATACATTTAAACAAGGTGAAATTATCGTCCCTCGGGCAGATTATCAGAAAGTTAAGACGCCGACTATTTTTTCTATAGGGAGTGGAGATAAAGAGAGAATGGCGCTTTGGCAAGGGGTGAAAGCGTGATAATGGTTTTTGTTTTGCTACATGAGGTATTGCGACTATGCAAGCGTTAATCCATGCACTTCATGCGTTAGGCATGGATGAATTTAGACTTGATGAAACCCAGAGTTATCATTGTATATTTGCCGTTTCTGGTGAAGAGTTGATGTTAACATTAAATGTAGAGGAACAAAGTCACACAGTGTTTTTGTCCGTTACCACCAGTGCATCAATGAAGCATGAGTGTGATAAGGCGTTTTTTATGGCATTTTCTCGTCAAGCCATGGAGCCTTTTCGTGGTGGAGTGGGCGTCGGCGTGTTCCCTGAAAGCGAAGAGATCAGCGTTTATAATGCATTTTCATATATTGAAAATGACAGTGATGAAATATTGGCACTTATTTCAAATGTGGTAGAAAAAGCCTATGAGTGGCAAATGCGGCTTATTGAACCTGCCAGTTAAGCATTGATTTAAGAAGGTGATAAACAGTTATTGATTATTAAGTTGATTCGAGAGCTGAGTTAATGTGACACCAGCTTGCTTCTCGTTTTCAAGCAATCCATTGCTTTTAAACCTCCTGTAAACATGGTTGTGACCGTCAGTGACAAGGATGTCACGGCCGACGCTATAGGGCCAAAAATGTTCCCGACATTTTAAGGCATCTACCACTATCCATGTAGTTCAGACACTTGCGCCGTGTCACAAACGAGTTTGCACATAGCCTGCGGCAGCTAATCGATAACAACGACGTTATAACTGACAATCAGCTAATTAAATACTTGGAGGCTATGTTGGTAGAGTTGGTAGATTTTATGACGTACAACTTCATAACCATTCCCTGCTATCCGTCCAGGATGGAAGTACTTTACAATGAAACCCCTATCTAACAGTCAGCTTGATATTCTGATTTTGCGCCCGCAAGGCTGCAATGATATTGCGCGATTATTGGATTTAAGTCCACTATAGGCAACGGAATATCAATAAGGCTGAATAGAATAACAGATCGAGTGTTTGGACTGGTGAGATAAGAAAGATAAATAGAAAGAGTACTTCAATTAAAGAGGCAAACCTGACAGTAAAAAATGAGATGTTAACATTGTCATTTATCGATAAACGGCACTTATCGATAAGAGAACAACTGGTCTCCCCACAGGGACTCGAACCCCGATCGATCGCTTAGGAGGCGACTGCTCTATCCTGTTGAGCTATAGGGAGACGCCAATGATTATACTGATTTTTTTTGCGATGAAAAGGCTTTAAATTTAACTGCTTGAATATTAGACGTTCAAGATTATTTTTGCAGCCTTTATTTGATAATAAGATCGTTTATTTGAATGTTGCGCATTGCATCTTGTGGGGATAAATGGGCACGAGCATTATTTTCGCTAACTTGATCAATATCGATTTGTATTGAAGTGTCAACGGCGGTGATCCGGGCAATATTAATGCGGTCCTGAAGTGGGTTTTGTACTGCCAGGCGAAAACGATCACCGACTTTAACCCCACTACGCCTTCCTAAGTTAATGAGTATTTGATTGCCATAACGAGCAATAATTTGTCCAATAACAGGACGGCATTGCAAAGTGACATCAAGATCTTGGCTAATTTGAGATAATAGTATGTCAATATTTTGGCCATAGTCACTCTGCCAAAAGTCTTGACTTGCCGAGTCGACATGAGTGGTTAGGCTAAACTCCCATTCTGCGGAACTGTCATAGCGTTTTTGCCAAATGAGTTGTCCGCTCACGCCATGATATAGACGTAGATTAAGAACAAATTGCCGCTCAGGGGAGGTTTCCCATAAGCCAAAAATATAACGCTCTTTTTCTGTGGCCATATTTTCAATACTGGGGATCAGTAAATATTGGCTATTAGTGATTTTGTTTAACCAATCAGGAATACGAGTACTCTGAGTCGGGGAAAGCGAGGGGGAAAAATCCAGACGCTCATTTGAGAATGCCAGCACAAAGGCACTTTGTAGGTTACGATTCAGAACTTGGGTTAACCGATTTGAAAAATGCTGCTCAAAATGCCCTAATTGTCCGTAGCGCAGCTGACTTCTGTCTTGCATTTGAGCTTGTGGTAATAAAATGCTGGCTTTGATATGAGAGGCACACTGTGTAGAGGAGGGCTGCTGCGCTAAGCCATGAGTGTGATATATCAAACTCAATAGGCCAGTAATAATGAATGGGATGCGCTTAATGTTCAAGTAGCTACCTCTATATTTTGGGGATCTTTGAGTCTGTTTTATTGCCAAGGTTTTTGGTGCAAGACGCAAGTCTGCTTATTCTTTAATAGAGTAAGCAATATACATGCCGTACTGATGGACAAGATGTCAGGATGAACATAACGAAGCATTAAAGTAATCAAGATTTAAGCCGATATCACTATAGCAGGGTTATATCCCGTGGCAGACGATTTTTCAGACAGGAGTATGAACTCTTGTATTTATTTTATGAATGTGGATTTATTTTCATGCTGAAATTTTTTTATTCAGGCAAACAAGGTTGGCTGCGCCAATGTAAACAACTATTGTGTATAGCTATTTACGGAATATCAATAATATTAGTAGGCTGTAGTGCCAATGAGGGAGAGGCTTTTACCGAAAAAGGCTCAGTTAATATGGGGAATTCACAGCAAATGAAGGCAGTGAAAGGCACTCAACAAACGCTCACTGGCTTTCAAGCGTTAGCTTATGTGTCGTCGAGAATATTGGATGATTTAGTACAGTTTAATCAAGGTTTATTCGAGACACAACTCATTGTGGTAACCACACCTGTTTTTTTAAATGAATTGACTCAAACTAATCCTTTAGGCTTAGCATTACAAGACAGTTTAATGACGGGGTTGCAGCAAAGACAGTTTACAGTGATTGATGCGAATATGAGTCATAACATTCAAATTACGCCAACGGGAGATTTTATGTTGAGCCGTGATTGGAAACAATTACCTGCTTCTTTGATGGTGGATCATGCCTTAGTGTCGACAATGAGCGTAACATCTGAGGGAGTGATTTTGAATGTACGATTATTGAATATTGACAGTCGAAGATTAGTGTCTTCGGCGCAAGCCTTTTTCAGTGATAATGAACTGGCAGGTTGGATGCCATTTGAATTTGGTTTGTCACAGCAAGAAGCCACTAAAAAAGTACAAAAGCAACCAACATTGACATCAGGAACAACGTCCGCTACTAGCCCAGTTCAGGGGGATGTAGCACATGATATTGAGCTTCATTCAACACGTGTAATCGAGAGAGATATTGAGTTTTTTTGATGTCGCTAACAGCCTGCGTATTGCATTGAAGCGTTAATGACTCAATGAGAGGATAAATAGCTGAAGAGGGAAGTTATCAAGGCATGTATTAGATAAGGTTAGACTTTAATGTTATTACCTAAAGAAGATGCTGTGGATGTTTTCCCTTTCTCATTATAGGTTAAACTTGCAGCGTTACGGCTAACTTGTAATGCTTGAGAGAAACGATTGAGGCTCGCTTGATTAAAAGCAACAATACTGGCATTTTCACTATTAAGTTGTTGGCATTGTGTCAATAATGCTTGAGTGTGCTGCAATTGTTTCTCTAAACTTGGCTCGTTGAGCAATAAAGCGATATTGGGATGGCGAGCCATCATTTTATCATGATGTTTAATTTTCGCCAATAAGGCTGCTTTTTCGTTACAAAGGCTCAGTAATAGGTCCGCTTTTTTATGAATGACAGCTTCTTTTTCTTGAGTCAATAGCGTTTGAAGTTGAACTAACATGTCTTGTTGCAAGTGAAGCTGTGAGTGTAAGTCTTCCATCTCAATATCTCTTCAATTATATGTCATTCAATTTTTGTGCAAACTCACTTTCTAAATTGGCAATGTTATTCGCCAATTTTTCAGGGTCAACTTTATAATGCCCTTCACTGATGGCGAGTTTGATGGCTGCAACTTTTTCCATATCCATTTCTGGTAATTGAGCAAGGCTCGATTGAGCCCCTTGAACTTGCTGTGCTTGTGGAGTGATAGAAACTGAGTCACTGGACACCGTTCGTGGGTGTTGGGCTAATGTTTGTGCCTTAGGATCTGTGTTTTGAGGGCCAGATAATGGCGACAGAGTATTGCTGTTGCTCAGGGTGGACTTAATATCAATTGCCATTTTTTATTCCAAGTCAATAAAGGAGCTATCACGATACTGAGGTTATCGGCCCGCTAGAATATAGCTTTAGGGCTATTTTACATTTTATCATTGATTGATCAAAGCCTGACTTGGACTTGACCGACACCAGTGACGACAGCATTAAATGTTTTCTGTGTGTGAGCATTACTTATTTGGATATTATCACCGATATTTCCTTCATTTAGGGCTTGTCCTTGAGTTTTAATGCTGAGGTTGGCAGTGCGCGCAATAATAGTGACAATATCACCTTCACAGATGAGGCAGAAGTGGTTATCAAATAGTGGCGTATTGGCTGGAATACGGCGTTTGACTTTAGCGCCAATGACTGCGGAGAGTTCATTTTGTTGTTTCCCACGTAATTGACTTTTCTCAAGATAGGCAATGCCCACATCGGTATTTTCAATAATATGATCTGCGCCTAATAAGCGCTGACTGATAATGACGGGAAATAACACATCCACTCTAACACTCAAGAAAAGTTGCCATGGGTAATCAAGCTCCGGGCTATCACAGGTGATCTTAACGGTATTATTACGTTTTATCTGTCTATTGCTCGCAAGTTTTGCCTTGATAGGACCTAAACAAGAGGGAATATATTGAGCAGAATGAAGCTTTTGTGGGGTGATCTTCACTTTTGCCTCATCAGGTACAACAATTTTTTTCTTGATTGCCGCTATAGCTATGTTAGATAGCGCCGATATAGTAGGTATGCTAGCGATATCCTCTGCAATAGCGAATTTTGGTAGTAATAGAAAAAGAAGATAGATACAATATTTAACTTTCATAATCAATGCATTAGTTATATTTTAAGTCAGTATTTGAACGCGCCATTATTTTGACGAACTAAAAAGACATGTTTATGGTTTGCAATAATAATGGTATTTAAGCAATTAATATGCCTTTTCATATGTGTCATGTAGGGGTTTATGATAGTTTTCCATGCACTTGTTTGCATGATGAGGCTTAAACTTAGCGATGTTAAGTTGAGCATAGGTTCATAAGAATAAGGTTTACTTCAATGTCACGTATTCTTGACTCTGTAAATAAACGCACCCAATTAGTGGGGCAAAATCGATTAGAGTTGTTGTTGTTTAAACTAAATGGTAGGCAAAGGTTTGGCATCAACGTTTTTAAAGTAAAAGAAGTACTACAGTGCCCCAAATTAACCAGCTTACCTAAATTAAACAATAATATTCGTGGCGTGGCACATATTCGTGGCGTGACGATTTCTGTGATTGATTTAAGTGCTGCGACGGGCGGCCGCCCAATTGAAGATACCACTGGATGCTTCATCATTATCTCAGAGTACAATCGTAGCGTTCAAGGTTTCTTGGTACGTTCTGTTGAGCGGATCATTAATATGAATTGGGAAAGTATTATGCCTCCGCCTCAAGGGACAGGGCGTTATTCTTATCTGACAGCCGTAACAGAAATAGAAAGTGAATTGGTTGAAATTTTAGATGTTGAAAAAATTCTCGATGAAGTGTCTCCAGCTAATACCAATATTAGTAAAGAACTGGATGAGCAACTGACCATCGACAGAGATAGACATTATCATATTATGGTGATTGATGATTCTTCTGTTGCCCGTAAGCAAATTATTAGAGCTTTATCGGCATTAGATTTACAAATCGATACCGCAAAAGATGGAAAAGAAGCGCTGAATAAACTCAAAGCCATAGCAGTTGATATGGATAATGTTGCGAATGAAATCCCATTGATTATCTCTGATATTGAAATGCCTGAAATGGATGGGTATACCTTGACAGCAGAAATTCGAGACGATCCCAAATTGAAGGATATTAAGGTCGTTTTGCATACTTCATTAAGTGGTGTGTTTAATCAGGCGATGGTACAAAAAGTTGGCGCAAATGACTTTATTGCTAAGTTTAACCCTGATGAGTTAGCCGGAGCGGTGAATAAGCATCTCAGTTTTTAGTCTCCGTTTTGAAATAAAAGACAGACATGCGGGCTAAATATTCATGTTCTGTCTTTATATTTGTATTCAATAATATAATCATGTATTGACTTGTATTTTTTAGCGCTCTGGGGTATAAATCTGCGCGATTGTTATTCATTTTTAAATTTTGTTCCCCCTTTGCTATAAATGTAGGATATAAAGTTGCCAAATAAATCACTCGAACACCTTGAGTATAACCAGTTTAGACTTTTTTTAGAGCAACATAGTGGCATTGTATTAGGGGAAAATAAGCAATATCTCGTGAAAAGTCGATTGGCGCCATTAATGGGGAAGTATAACCTACCGTCTTTATCTGATGTTGTTAGGCACTCAATGAAACCTGCTGCCAGACAATTACGCATCGAAGTGATTGATGCTATGACGACAAATGAAACCTTGTGGTTTAGAGATGGCTATCCATTTACGTTATTACAAGAGCAATTACTACCTCAGTATACTCGTCTGGGGCGTCCGCTAAAAATATGGTCTGCGGCCTGCTCTTCTGGTCAAGAACCTTATTCTTTGGCTATGTCTGTTATTGAATATCAGCAAAAAACATTGAATGGATTATCGTTTAATTGTGATATTTTGGCGACGGATCTCTCTCCGACTATGTTGGAGCGATCTAAGTTGGGTATGTATGACAGTTTAGCATTGGGAAGAGGATTATCAGAGAATCGAAAAAGGGTATTTTTTGAGCCAGTCACTGAGAAAGCTGAACGGGCTATGGCTGGAGCCAATGGTTTTCATTCTCGCGCCCTGAGCGGGCAAATGATCATTAAAGATCATGTTAAACGTATGGTTAATTTCAGGCCTCATAATTTACTGGATAACTATAGTCTATTGGGGAAATTTGATATTATTTTCTGTCGCAATGTGCTGATTTACTTTTCTCCAGAGTCAAAACAAAAAATATTACGGCAATTTGCAGCGGCATTGAACCCCAAAGGTATTTTGTTTTTAGGGGCTTCAGAGTCAATCTCTGGGTTAAGTGAAGAGTTTAATATGGTGCGTTGCCACCCTGGAATTTATTATCAAAAGCGGTTTTAGGTTGCCTGATTGATGCATGGGATCTGCTCATAGTGGACTGTGAAGCGCATGTTGTGTTGGTTGTTCAGGGGTAGATGGATAGGTTGCCGTTAAAGTGCATTTTGTTATTCATTTGATCTATCAGTTAGCGTTCAGAAGAATCATACTAATAAAATTAAGTTAGTATTAGAGCAGGCTAGAGAGTAAAAAAGGAAAAGCTGGCACTTTTCCTGTCGTGATTTTGAAGATAGCATCAATATTATGTTAACTCGGCAATCCGCTCTTCTTTTTCTGCTTTTGAAATGAGATCCATTTCATACTGCTTTTCAACTTTACGAATGTCGATGAAGTTATCGACTCGCTTTTTAGCCTTGAGCAGTTTTTCAGTATGTTCAGCTTTAGAAATAACATCCATCTTTAACGCTTTATCCAGCTTTGCTTGCTCTTCGTCAAATTCATTTTGAAAAGCGGCCTTTTCTTGCATGATAAGCTGATCTTTTAGGTTTTTCTCAATTTCAATGGCTTCATTTTCAAGTTGGGATTTTTTATCGAGTTTCGGAGCAATTTGCATTAATGTGTCTTGTACACCAAATTCAAAAGCTTGTCCTGTCTTAGCAACATGGTCAATGTATTTTTTACCAATTGCTTTATAAGCAAACTCTAAATCTCCATCAATAGAGGCTATCTCACCTTTAATGGCAACTAATTTGCTATTTTCTTTTGAAGACGTTAATACATTACCGGCCAGCTTTGATGTGGTTGCACTGACGCCATCACCTAAGTTATTGACTTGTGCTTTCATTTTGTTCAAAAAACTCATCTTTCATTTCCTTATAGAGATTAAGTACCATGGAGAAAGCCAAAGCTGTGCTTATCATTACTCGATCCATGAGATTTTATGGGTGTTACTGAAGCCATAAAAAGCGACAGATTTCAGATCATACTGAATAACAAGTTTGAAAAATGAAGTAAATAGGTGAGAAGTCCATAACGAGATGAACTTGAGTCGAACACTGAATTCCCTTTCACTTATATTGATTCAATTATGCTATCTGTTGATACCAACACCCTGAATATGGATGCATCTTAATACAATTGTAAATAAACATCTAGGGTTTTTGTCTGCTTTGTATATGTTGGATGCATTCTTCTTCAATGAGATGAATGAGGGCTTGGGTTTGTTGTGTTGCTATATTGAGTGCTATCCAACCATCTGTGCCTAATATGTCGAGATGTTTAATGTGCAGTGCAGGCGAATTGCTGGTAGGGAGAGCAGATTGAACGATATGTCCTGTTAGTCTAAAAATGCCATTAGGAGTATGTATTCGTGTGATATTAAACCTTGGCATGAGAAATCCTTTTGTATCGTTTTTATTGGTGAATTTTAATTGGTTAGTTTGACTGGTATCTATTAATTGAACCTAGAATGAATGGGTTAGCGATTAGATTGTCTATAGTATCGGTCAGGCTTTGGATAAGCAACTAAACATGCTGTCCGCCATTGATATGGATCTCTGCTCCATTAACGTAACTTGATGAGCTGGTACACAGAAAATAAATGGTTTTAGCCACTTCTTCAGTCGTGCCGAGCCGTCTCAGTGGAATAGAGCCCAGCAGTTTCTCCGTACCGGGCGAGAGAATAGAGGTATCTATTTCGCCTGGGGCAATGGCGTTTACGCGAATGCCATGGGGACCAAAATCTGCCGCCATTTCTCGAGTGAGAGAGGCAAGTGCAGCTTTGGAGCTGGCATAGGCCGCGCCTGCAAAAGGGTGTACTCGACTGCCTGCGATAGAGGTGACGTTAACAATTGCCCCCTGAGTCAGTTTCAATTCGTCAAAGAGGCCTCGAGCTAAAAGAATAGGGGCAAAGAAATTGACTTGGAACACTTCTTGCCAAAGAGATAAGTCTGTATTGAGCGTATTTAAACGTTCACCTTGTGTATTTTTAGGGCTGATCCCAGCATTGTTAATCAGTGCTTCTAGTTGACCATTTTTTTCACTTAGGCGTTTTTTTATCTCAAGGATAGCTTTGGTAATATTGTCAGGCACACTTAAGTCAACTTGAATATGATCTTCGGGCCCTGATGGCCAAGGGCATTGACTTGAAAAAGCATGTCTTGAACAAGTGATCACTCGATAACCTTCAGAGGAAAACTGTTTGACCGTTGCATGGCCTATGCCTCTACTGGCACCTGTTAGTACAACTGTTTTTTTAGGCGCTTGAAGATCAGAGTTGATGTGCATATTCTGTGTGTCGAGGTGATCATGTGGGTGAATTTGATACTAGTCATAAATGAGAGCGATGTCGATGATTTTAATGTTTTCCCTTGTTGATGGCCTATCTCTTTGTCGTGATGGTATGCATAATTTGAAAAAATGAACAGAATAGACCAAAGTTATTGCAAAAATGAATGTGGATGTTCCATTTTATGTTTATTAATAATCGTTATATTTTGATCACAGGCGCTGCAAGTGGTATAGGTTTAGGGCTCGTGCAGTACTGTTTACAGCATGGGGTGAGGCAGCTTATTTTGCTTGATTGCGATGAGGAGGCTATTCATCGTTTAAAGGCAGCTTATGCTGCTAAAAAGAATGTACAGGTGATAACCATCGATATTGGTGATGATAATGCGGTTAAGGCATTGTCAAATATGCTGGCTTTATCATTACCATGTATTGATATGGTGATAAACTGTGCCGGCGTATCTGGGCCTTTCGGCCCTGTATGGGAAGTCCCAAAAGAGCAAGTGGATTGGACCTTGACGGTAAACCTTATTGGTACTGTCAATGTTGCGCGTCATTTTATACCGTTACTTCACACATCTAAGCATCCTAATCCCTGCTTTGTGAGTGTGTCTTCCCATTTAGGTTTAGTGACGCAGGGGCATTTATTCAGTTACCAGATCACGAAACATGCCATTGTGGCTTTTACTGAAGCGCTTCAACAAGACTGTCAAGGATTGGAGCCGTCAATTCAGTTCGCTATTTTTTTTCCTTACTTTGTTAAATCTAACCTAGCTAATTCAGGTCGGCATTTAATCAACAATCAAAAAAAGATACATGTTAGTTCAGATTCTAGAGATTTTTTTCATGGGATTGAGAAAGAAACCGAGCTGGGGATAGAAGCTATAGATGCGGCAAAGATATTATGTGATGGATTAGCAGCAAATGCTGTCTATATCTTTACTAATAAGCAGACATTACAAGACTTTAATCAAAGAATTGAGCATATTAAGGATAATGCGTATTGTTAATATGATTGCTTAATGGTTTGTGAGTCGTCAATGAGTCCATTAACGATAAAGCAAGCTCAGCCATAGGGAACATGATTAATGAGGTGGTAATGCTCTGTTTGTACTCGCTTACCCTATCAATATCTTGAGGTAAGCGAGCATTAATTTTTTGTCTCCCGTTGATAAGGTACTGCATTGCATTGCATTGCATTGGATCATTTTACGGATCTAATAACCCGTCGATAAGGTACTGCATTGGATTATTTTACGGATCCAATAACCCGCCGAGAATGAACAGCCTATCTAATTTCCCGCCGATAAGGTACAGCATTGCATTGGATTATTTTACAGATCTAATAACCCGCCGATAAGGTATTGCATTGCATCATTTTACAGATCTAATAACCGGTCGATAATGTACTGGGCTGCGTCATTTTACGTATTTGAATGATCATGCCCATTTTCGGGTGATCAAAGTAATGGATCTCTCCACTGCGCACGCGGCGATTTTGTTTAAGCGGGATGGCATATAAAAACGGCGTTGACTCAGTTTCAGTCATACTATTATTGAGGTTATAACCGCTATCAGTGGTACTTAAATCATCTTTAGTGATCAAGACTTGTTTAGTGCCTTCTTCTCTTAAGTTGAGCGCGGCTTCAATATACAGATAATGATTCAGATAGATATTTAAGGTACCGTCGAGCTGCCAAACGGGGCCTTTTTGCGAGCCCGAATAGACGCCTTGCATAAAATCAAAATTAGGAATGTCGTCACTGTTTTGATTGACGCTAACAGCTTGCCCATCATAATCATAGGCACCTTCAAAATCATGACCGGCATAGAGATGTAACGGCTTGGCTTGATTTCTGGGCTTCATCGCTTGTTGCCACGTCATGTGTAATAAGCTGGTGGTGCCAGGTTGTCTGGCTATTTTTTTGATGATATCGCTAAACTGGCTCTGACTTTTGGCCAGTAAGACGGGGCTGTTACCGGTATAAGCGGTAGCAGGTTGAGAGGCTGCGATTTCAACAGGTAAGTTTTCAGGTGTATTGTTGTTTGAGCTGGTGGTTAATTGGGCATTGCATTCATCACTATTGGTGGCCCAATCTTTTGAAGTACAGCTGGTCAGGCCGTTGCGGACGGAGCTGATGTCTGTGCTTGTCACGGGGGCGATTAAATCAACAGCATTGTTGAGCTTGGGCGGTGTGACTTGAGTGGGCCACTGCTCAACACTGTTACTATTATGCTGATACACATAAATTTCAACTTCAAACCAACGTTCATCTTCTGCGTGAACACTCACCGATAATAAGCTAAGTAAAATAAGACTAAGTCGTAGCACGTTTATTCTCCAAGACGATGTTGGGATAACTGCTCTAAGAGCAATTTGAGCAATGCCAGTCTGTCTTGATAAGACTCTGACGGCAGATTGAATTTTAACTTAACTGGGCCATCCATTCGATAAATTTGTGGTTGCTGTTGTAATAAACCAATAATAAAGCCGGGATCGATACTGTGATTATCACTAAACTCAAGGCTACCGCCTTTGGCATGCATCTCAATTTTCTTGATCCCAAACTCAGTGGCTTGGTGTTTATAAAAACTCAGTGCTAACAGGTTTTTGGTGGGTTCGGGTAACAATCCAAAGCGATCGATGAGTTCGACTTGTAATTCATCTAAGGCTTTTTTACTGGTGCAGTTGGCGATGCGTTTATATAAAGATAAGCGAATATTGACGTCAGCCACATAATCATCGGGTAATAAAGCGGGGATCCTAAGCTCTATTTCACTTTGATGTTTTAGCATATGTTCCAGAGAGGGTTCTTTGCCTTGTTTTAATGATTTGACCGCGTCTTCTAACATTTCCATGTATAAGCTAAAGCCTATTTTAGAAATATGACCACTTTGCTCGTCCCCTAATAATTCACCGGCCCCTCGAATTTCTAGATCTTGAGTGGCAAGCATAAAACCTGCCCCTAAGTCTTCTAATGCACTGATGGCCTCGAGTCGTTTGCGTGCATCTTTGGTTAACCGTTTGGTGTGCGGGGTTAATAAATAGGCGTATGCTTGGTGGTGAGAGCGTCCAACTCGCCCCCTAAGTTGATGTAATTGGGCTAAACCAAACTTATCGGCCCGTTCCATGACGATGGTATTGGCTGAAGGCACATCAATCCCTGTTTCAATAATGGTGGTGCACACCAGCACATTAAAGCGTTGGTGGTAAAAATCAGACATGACTTTTTCTAAATCCCGCTCACGCATTTGCCCGTGTGCAGTGACCACGCGAGCCTCAGGTAATAAATCTGCAATCTCTGCGGCTCTTTGCTCGATGGTCTCAACACTATTATGTAAAAAATAAACTTGCCCACCCCGTAAAATCTCCCTTAATAGGGCTTCACGTATGGTAGCGTCATCATATTCACGAATAAAGGTTTTAACAGCCAGTCTTTTTGCGGGGGGAGTCGCAATAATCGATAAATCACGCATGCCCGACATGGCCATGTTTAAGGTACGGGGGATAGGTGTTGCGGTCAGGGTAAGAATATCGACATTGGCGCGAAGGGCTTTGATTTTCTCTTTTTGCCTGACGCCAAAGCGGTGCTCTTCATCGATGATCAATAACCCTAGATTTTCAAATTTGGCATCAGATTGCAGTAATTTATGAGTACCTATCACCACATCGACTTTGCCAGCCTCAAGATCGAGCATAACGTTTTGTTGTTCTTTAGCGGTTTTAAAACGTGACAGTACTTCTACTTTGATGGGCCAATCGGCAAATCGGTCACTGAAGTTTTCAAAATGTTGCTGGGCCAATAAGGTGGTTGGGACTAAAATAGCGACTTGCTTTGAATCATTGATGGCGACAAAGGCTGCCCGCATCGCCACTTCTGTTTTGCCAAAGCCAACATCACCGCACACAAGTCTGTCCATGGCGATGGGAGAGCACATATCATTAAGCACTTCTTTAATGGCGGTTTCTTGATCGACGGTTTCTTCAAAAGGAAAGCTACTGGCAAATTGCGCATATTCTTGCGCTTCCAGTTTACACGCATCACCAGGCCTTGCTTGGCGTCTGGCATACACGTCCAGCAGTTCAGCCGCAACATCACGAATTTTCTCAATGGCTTTACGTTTGGCTTTAGTCCAGCTTTCATTACCCAATTTGTTAAGGGTGGCGTCTTCATCGGGCCCGACGCTGTAACGACTGATCAAATGCAAAGAGGCAACGGGCACATAGAGCTTATCACCGCCAGCATATTCAAGGACTAAATATTCAGCCACAAGGCCGCCTGTGTCTAAGGTTTCTAATCCTTGATAATGGGCAACACCGTGATCAAGGTGCACGATAGGTTGGCCGACCTTTAATTCAGCGAGGTTTTTAACTAATGCATCTGAGCTGATCTGTTTTTGTTTTTCGCGGCGCCTGTGCTGAGAAATTCGGTGTCCAAAGAGCTCTGTTTCACAAATTAAGCTAAAGTCATTGCCTGAAGGTGGGCTGATAATACAGCCTTGAGACAGGGGGGACACCATCAATGCCACGGGGGCAGGGTTGGCCAAATAATCATCGAAATGATCAAATAGTACAGGTTTGAGATTAATTTTACTTAAGAGTTCTAAAATGGCTTGGCGTCGCCCTTCTGACTCCGCACTGAATAACAAATGTACTTGAGTCGCCGCGTAGTCCTGCAATGCCGTTAATGGTTGTTTGAGTTTATGATTAGCAGTCAGTTCAGGTAACGGAGCGGTTTTCGCACTGATATGTGCGCTGGTAATGTCACCTGTTTTTATTTGTAATTGAGGCATTTGTTTAAATGCCGCAAAGACTTGTTCGGTGAGTAAGTATAAGTCTTTTGGTGGCAGCAAAGGCCTCAGTGGGTCAACTCGCCTTTCTTCATAGCGGGTGTGGACTTCTTTTAAGTGATTATTGGCTGCTAAGGTTAAATCGCCAAGTGAGACAAGTTGTGTTTGGCTGGGTAAATAATCAAATAAACTGGCGGTGTCATCAAAAAAGAGCGGCAGGTAATTTTCGATGCCCGCAGGCAGGGTGTGTTTACTGACCATTTGGTAGACAGAGCCGGGCTCTTTGACCAGTACTTCAAATTGACGACGATAACGTTGTCTAAAGCCTTCTATGGCTTTGTTGTCAGTGGGGAACTCTTTGGCAGGCAATAAACGAATACTGGCTATTTCATCGCTTGAGCGCTGGGTTTCTGGGTCAAAATGACGAATAGACTCGACGTCATCATCAAACAGCTCAATACGAAAAGGCTTATTGGATCCCATGGGAAATATGTCAACAATAGCGCCTCTGACAGCAAATTCGCCATGTTCGTACACTTGCTCGACTAAGTGGTATCCCGTATTAACTAACTGTTGCCTCATCTCACTAAGATGGTAAGTGTCCCCTTTTTTTAAGATCAGGACATTGCCGCTTAAAAAATCTTGTGGGGGCAAACGCACCATTAAGGTGGCCATCGGCACGATGACTAATCCTTGTTTGGCTTGCAATAGTTGTGACAAGGTGGCGAGACGTTGGGAGACCAAATCCCTATGGGGTGAGAAGGCATCATAGGGTAAGGTTTCTCTATCGGGAAATAACCAAATAGGAAGGTTTTTTTCTTTTAATAAATAAGCAAGCTCAGCTTCAAGTGCGATTGCGCTGGGGGTGTCATGGGTAACGACAAGCGTGAGTCCAGAATATTGCTGAGCAATATTGGCAAGGGTGATGGCTTGTGCAGCGCCCGCTGACGTTCTCAAGGTTTGTATTTGAGACGCAGTTTTAACGCCGGGTGGAGTTAATATTGAAAATGCATTCATGAAGTCGAGATAAACCAGTCAATTGACAACAAATTGGGTGGCCATAGTATACCCAAATGGTTGGAATATACTATAGCTAACCTGAAGCTTAGCTTGCCTGAGATGGAGAAAGCCGAATATTAGCCTTACAGCCCCAATTTACGTAATTTCAGTTGTTTTTGTTGGATATTTAAACTGGCTTTGACCAATTGTTCAATATCGCTGTCTTGTATCATGTTGAAGCTAAATTCGGTAAGGTATGAGCTTGTGGGGTCATCGCTTAATGAAGTCTCTTCATTTAAGGCTTCTTTATTTAATGCTTGTTTGCTGAAAGTTTGAGTGTCAATATCGCTTGTTCCGTCGACCAGAGTGGTCTGTTCGACTGAGTGGGAGTGAAGGACTTTGGCGAAACACATAATCGAAATCAGCTCTTCTTTTATATAAAGGGTGGCTTTAAATTGTGCTGTTTTAGAGAAAGGTGAACGGCTTAATATTTGGAACCCACTGCCGCCAAAACGAATGCCTTCAAAAGCGTCTCCAGAGTGTGGTGCTTGCGCAAGCACATGTTGTAATACCAAGTCTATTTTACGTGATTGTAATTTTAAGTAATCAATAATGGTCTTACTTTCATCATCTAAATGACGCAATTGAAGTAAGCAATCGGCTTCGAGTGCTTTGACATCACTCAGCAGTTGCATACCTGTGGGCAGCAAATGATGCAACTGAGCTTCCGTTGGAAGGGGGCGCTCTGCGGGCCATGTTTCAAGGAAAACCTCAAAAGCATGAGTGACACTAAAATAAGGGGTTGAGTCTGTGAACAAGGCATTGCCTCTTGTTTTTATATCTATTCCCTCTATTATTGTTCCTATCCCTATGATTTAGCAAGGCTGTACGATAAAAGTACAACATTGTCCATGAATTTAAAATTACCTTTATACATAGGCTTTCGATACTGGAAAGCAAGAAAAACCAATAGCTTTGCTTCTTTTATTACTGTTTTTTCCGTTTCTGGGATTTTACTCGGTGTCGCGGCGCTCATTGTTGTGAGTTCGGTCATGAGTGGGTTAGAAGGTCAATTAAAACAGCGTATTTTAGGTGCTGTGCCACAGTTAACCGTTCATGCGAATGCACCTTTAACGGATTGGAAAGCGCAAATAGAAAAGCTGACACATTTACCCGGCGTGATTGGGGCGACACCAAGCGTGTCGACTCAAGCGATGGTGCAATCAGCAAATAATATCCGTGCGGTTCAGGTTTATGGCGTTTATCCGCAATACGAAGATCCATTATTAAGTGCAGCAAAGCATACTTTTTCGGGTAATTTTGATGCATTAAAGCCTAAACAATATCACGTTATTTTAGGTGGTGAATTGGCTCGACTGTTAGATGTATCAACTGGGGATAAGGTGCGCTTATTAAGCGGTGATGGTGTGGTTTATTCGCCTTTGGGGCCTATGCCCAGCCAACGAAAATTTACGTTGGCTGGGATCTTTGAAATGGGATCTCAAGTCGATGCGAGTGTAGCATATGTGAATTATGAAGACGCGCAACGTTTAATGCGGCAGACTCCAGGAGAAGTGAAGCAGTTAAGGTTATATTTAACCGATCCTTTCAGTGCGGCTCAGTTAGCGCCTCAAGTGAAAGCTTTATTTGCTGATGAAGGCATTACAGTGACAACCACTGATTGGCGCCACACTTACGGGGATTTATTTAGCGCTGTTAAAATGGAGAAAAATATGATGTCGCTGATGCTCTGTTTGATCATTGCAGTGGCAGCGTTCAATATTGTGTCGGCATTGGTCATGATGGTGGTCGATAAAACCACCGATGTGGCTGTACTGAAAACCCAAGGATTGCCCACGAGCCATATTATGGGCGTGTTCGTTATTCAAGGGTCTTTAAATGCGATAATAGGTTTGATTGGTGGGTTAGCTATTGGTGCGATATTAACGACTTACCTCAATGAGATCACACAGGTTTTAGGCTTATCTATTTTGGGGGCTGGACAACGTTTACCTGTGTTGTTACAGACGAGCCAACTGATGAGTATAGGACTTGGCACGTTAGCAATTAGTGTGATTGCGACGATTTATCCAGCGATGAAAGCGGCCAGAGTCGAACCTGCGAGCGCATTAAGGTATGAGTAATGGAACGCAAAGATGTGAGCGTTACTTTGACATTGAATCATTAAGCTATCTGAATAATTATGTTATCACTAATCAGTGATAAGAAATGAGTCTAAAGATGAAGCCAGAAATTTTATTAGAAGTCAGTCAAGTGAGTAAGGTGTATACCGAAGGCCGTCTTGAGACAAAAGTATTGCATCAAGTGGATCTGCAAGTTTTTAAAGGTGAGCAGTTGGCCATTGTGGGCAGTTCGGGATCAGGAAAAAGTACTTTATTACATATTATGGGGACCCTCGATAGTCCAAGTGAAGGACAAGTGTTATTAGAGGGAGAAAATATTTATGCGTTATCGAACAAACGTCAAGCCATATTGAGGAATAAAGACTTAGGGTTTATTTATCAATTTCATCATCTTTTACCAGAATTTTCAGCCCTTGAAAATGTCGCAATGCCAGGATTCATTGATGGCCGAAATCGCCAACAAGTTTTGCTTGAAGCGAAGGCGTTACTTTCTCGAGTGGGACTTGAACATCGACTTAATCATACCCCCGCAGAGATGTCTGGCGGAGAGCGTCAACGGGTTGCGATTGCTCGTGCACTTATTAACCAACCTAAATTAGTCTTGGCTGATGAACCGACGGGAAATTTGGATGCGAAAAGTGGAGAAGATGTTTACGGGTTGATCAAAGAGTTAGCATTGCAATTGGGGACAGCCTTTGTTGTGGTCACTCACGACCTTCAATTAGCAGCAAGAATGGATAGGCAATTACATATGAAGGATGGCCATTTAAGCCAACCAAAGGTTACTGAAATAAAAGCGCATACTCAAATAGGTAATAATACATGAATAGAGGATTAGCGCTATGGGTGGGGTTACGATTTTATCTTGCTAGGCAATCTAATCGTTTTATTAGTTTCATTTCGTTTGCATCTACCGCAGGTATTGCGTTGGGGGTGGCGGTACTGATTATTGTGTTATCTGCGATGAATGGGTTTGAGCGTGAATTAGAACAACGCCTGCTTGCGGTTGTGCCTCACGGAGAACTTTCTGGAGTGAATAGCGGGATCAGTGATTGGCAAGAGATTGTCAAAGAAGCAACGAAAATTCCAGGTATCGTGGCAGCGGCGCCCTTGATACAAATTCAAGGGTTAGTGCAAAAGCCCAAAGGTTTCCAAGGTGTGTCAGTAATTGGTATTGAGCCTCAATTAGAGTCTAAGGTGTCCAGTATTAGTCAGTTTATGTCAGCAAAGAGCTGGCAGAGCTTAAGTCAGTCTGACAGTAATAATATTGTACTTGGAAAAGGGTTGGCAAAAGCTTTAGATCTCAAAGTGGGTCAGTCTTTGAGCCTTTATACGCCTGAATTAGGCACAAAATCGCCTAATGGGGAGATCCGTCAAGCCAAGAGTCATCGTTTTGTGGTGTCTGGGATTTTTTCCATTGGGGGAGAGCTAGATTTAACCACCGCTTATATTCCTATGGCATATGCTAGCCAGTTATTAGGTTTGGGCTCAGAAGTGACAGGCGTCCGCATTAAAGTGGATAAAGTGTTTGATGCGCCTCGTTTAATAAGAGAGTTGGGTTACAGTCAACAACAATATTTATATATTAATGATTGGACTCGAACCCAAGGTAATTTATATTCCGATATACAGATGGTTAGAATGATCATGTATTTAGTGCTTGCGCTAGTGATTGCCGTTGCCTGCTTTAATATTGTTTCAACATTGGTGATGGCGGTGCGAGATAAACAATCTGAAATTGCGATTTTATTGACCATGGGAATGAAACGAAGCAGTGTTATGGGCATTTTTGTCGTACAAGGTGCACTTAATGGTTTGTTAGGCTGTGTAATCGGGGCGATATCGGGGTGTTTAATTGCACTGAATTTAAGCAGTATCGCTAAGAGCATTGAAAGTGTACTGGGTATACAGTTATTATCTGCCGATGTTTATTTTATCGATTTCCTCCCCTCAAAACTACTCGGTTCTGATGTAGTCATTGTTATTTCTTTAGCGTTTATCATGAGCCTTATTGCGACACTTTATCCTGCTTTTAAAGCGAGTAAAACAGAGCCAGCCCGTGCATTAGCCGGATGGTAATGATGTGTAAAGTGGTCTCTCTTAAGGGGGAAATAAGCCTGAACTCGGGAGAGTAATTGCCAATGAGCTTGACTCGAGTTTAGGTTAATTAAGCATTAAAAGAGCTTGATTGATTAATGCTTTTTGCGATGTGAGATTGAGACTCTTGAACCGAGCCCATCCATGCTGACTGATCATTTAGTGAGAATGACGTAAAATAGGCAATTCTAGCGCCAATAATCACAGCAAGATAAAGAGAGATAAATAAAGTGACGAATAAAAGCACTGGAGTGATGATATTTTTCCATGACGTTTTTAGCTTTGGCTTGTGGAAAAAAAGTTTGGCTTTTCTTCTCGATTTATAAAGCGAAGATCCAGATATCGACGTTGGTTGATAATTTATTTTCTTTGCTGAATATATTTTACTTTTGATCATAATATTGAATCCAGTTAACGCTATTGCGGCTTGTGAAGATTGCGCCTTCAAAGCTGAATATATCCTGAATATTGCTTTCTACGGTACTGTCGATTGTAATTTTTTATGAATGAGTATTTATACTAACCGTCTTTTTATATGAAATAACAATGGACTAATTTAATCATAAATTTTAATTAATCCATTGTTATTTTTTCATTTATTTATTGTATGAGCATTAAAAATGGTGCTGATCCGTTCCTTTACCGTTATTTTGATTGGGCATTTTTGTAATGAAAAAAGTTTTGGATAAGTAAAATGCCGATGACAATGATCCCAATATTTCTGGGCATACCCTGAGTCAGTAAAAGGGTAAAATTTGCACTTAATAGTATTATTCGTTGCCAAATCAGTAATCGATGAAAAAAGACCCCTTCAATGGAGGCCGCAAAGCCGAGAATTAGCATGGTTGTGAGTAAGATAGCGTAAAGATATTGGCTAAGAGACACGTCACCATAAAAAATCAATCCTGAAAATGCCATCATCAATGGAATAAGGAAGAAACCTTGAGAGAGCTTAAAGGCTTGTATGGCAGACTTCATGGGTGAAGCTTTAGCTATCGCTGCACCAGCGAAGGCGGCGAGTGCGATAGGCGGGGTGACATTTGAGGTTTGTGATAACCAAAAAACAATCATATGAGCCGTAAGCAATCCAACGCCAAGATCAGTCAGTGAAGGAACAGCCATAATGGATAAGACAATATAGGCAGCAGTAACGGGTAATCCCATACCTAAGATGATGGCTGCTATGGCAATAAGTGCCAATACTGACCATAAGTATCCACCAGAAAGTACCATGAGAAATTGGGTAAATTGCAATCCAATACCCGTTTGTCCCACGACGCCGACAACAATACCTGCTGTACCACAAGCGACTGAGATAGGTAATGCTTGTAGGGCACCTTGCTTCATACCAGAGAAAAAGGTACTGATTGTAATACGGGTTGATTTTCGGCACATTGCAGAAATAATGACAGCGGCACAACCTGCAATACCCACCCAAACAGGTGAATAACTCAGTAAAAGTAAGCTGGTAATTAAAACTAACGGAATTAAAAAATGCCAGCCTTTAGCCATCACAGTTCGAATTTGCGCTATTTTATCCATGCCTTTGAGATCCAGCTTACAGGCCATTAAATGGACATAAAGCAAAGTACAACCGAAATATAAAATGGCTGGCGCAATGGAGACAAGTAAAATGTCACTGTAAGCAATTCCTGTGAATTGTGCCATGACAAAGGCCCCAGCGCCCATGACTGGAGGCATGATTTGTCCACCTGTTGAGGCTGATGCTTCAATGCCCGCCGCTTCTTCAGGTTTATATCCCAGCTTTTTCATCATAGGGATGGTTAATGCACCTGTGGTGACTGTATTGGCAATAGCTGAGCCTGAAATGGATCCCAGTGCCGCTGAGGCAATAACACTGGCTTTTGCTGGACCTCCTCGATACTTTCCTGCGATAGCAAATGCACAATCAATGAAGAATTGTCCAGCTCCGCAGACTTGTAGAAATGCACCAAATAACACGAAAATAAACACCACGCCTGCAGCGATGGCTAATGGCGTACCAAATACACCATTGGTTGAAAAAATATGAAAACGAATAATTTCTTCCAGTGAAAAGCTTTTACTGGCCACAACCGAAGGGAGCATGTCTCCAAACATGGCATAACCAAGGAAGAAAATCGCAATCCCAACCATTACCATGCCAACGGTACGGCGTGTGGCTTCAAGTAGTAAGAGGATTAATAGTCCTCCGGCGATCCTATCTTGTAGATTAAGCCCGTTAAATAAAAAGCTCAAGTCATCATAATCAAAAGAGATAATTGTCCAACCACTGTAAATTACGGTTGCAATTAAACCAAGATCGATTAATCGAGCTATTGGGTATAAACGGGGAGAGGTTTCATGTTTTATAGCAGGATAGACCAAAAATACCAGCACTAACACCCAAGTGAGATGGATGGGTCGAAAGCTGGTGGCAGGCAAGTCGGCGGTGAGTCCTTGCCAGAGTTGAAAAGCGGAAAGTAAAATGGCTATGAGACTGGCAAGTTGCACTAATTTATCGGTTAAAAAGCGGCCAGATAATAAAGGGTTGGACATACTTATCTCCATTTGTGGCAGATGCATTTTATTCTGAAAATAAATGAAGCATGCTGATGGTATCATTACTCTCAATAAATAAGAGGGGACGCTTAATGTCAGGTTCCCCTCCTGTTTAGATCATGTTTTTGTCATAAAAAGCGTCTTTAATTTCCTTAGGGGTTGTTGACCTTTAGCGATGATGATTGCTGTAAAAAGGCTGTTTGTCAGTTCAGTCTAAACGTGTTGTCCCCTTTACTGTAGACCGCTTCATTAAAGAAAAAGGGTTTAGATGGCCTGGCTATACTCACTGTGACACGATGAAAACACGTTTAGTTTGGACATCAGTTAATCATAAAAAAAACAATAACTCTTAAGTGCTATTTGAAGGTTTTATGCTCATCGAAATATTTTTGTGAACCCGGATGTAAAGGCACCCCAGCTAATTCATCCATATTATCAACTGTGGTGGAGTGAGTGACATGAATGGCACTGCGTAATGTCTCTATGTGTTCAAAAGCAACTTTGGTCATTTGATAGGCTAAGTCATCATTGAGGTTTTTATTTACGACTAACACATTCCACACAGCAGGCACAGTAAATGAACCGACATTATTATAACTTCCTGCTGCTGCATTGTAGGGATAATAAGCAGGGTTAACATTTGAAATTTGTTCAAGTTGCTGTTTAGTAAAAGATAGAATTCGAATTTCTCGTGTTAAGGATAATTCGGTGATAGTCCCAATCCCTAAGCTGCCAACAATGACGCCAGCATCAATTTGTCCATTGGCTAATGCGCGAGTCGTGGCACTAAAATTGAGGGCTTGGCTATCAAGGTCGCTTTTTTTAATTCCTAATATACGTAAAATATTTAAGGCACTGATCCGAGTTCCCGATCCCGGAGCCCCTAAAGATACTCGCTTTCCTTTTAAATCTTCGATGTTGTGAATATCTGAATTAGCGGGCACGATAAATTGGACTAAGTTAGGATAGAGTGCAAATAAAACCGATACATCCATTTTTTTGGGGAAAGGTTTGGTACCTTCATAAGCTTGCTCTATGACATTTCCCATACTTATCCCTATCAGTTCACGGCCAGATGCGACTTTAACAATGTTTTCTACTGAGGCTGAAGTGACTTCTGCTCGCATGTCGAAGTTAGGGATATTTTCAGTCCAGATTTTGGCAAGCATACCGCCCAGAGGGTAATAAGTGCCACTTTGACTTCCTGTACCGATAGTATGGGTTTCTGCCGCTGCATGAAAAGAGAAGGTCAGTGTTAAAATTAATGCAATATATTTAGTCAGCGCTATCATAGGAATAACTCCATGAGAGATTGTTTTTATAATAATTGTTAATGTATAAGCCTTTTGTGTATATCAGTCAATGAATGTACAGCCTAGAGACATTGAATTGGGTAAAAAAAGAGAGAGGTAATGTAAAGTTAAGGTGTTTTTTTTATGATTACTCAATGATAATTATAGCTAAATCTTAAAGGCTCATGATGGATTTTAGGCGAGGCATTGTTGGTGTTTCATTTATGATAAATTTGAAAGAATATGTGTTTAATAACGGGATTTTAATTTTTCATTGATGTTAGGGGCTGTTAATTTTGGTCTAAGAAGCTGCTCATGATCTTATTTTTGCTTCATAAATAGACTGATAAGAAAGACCTACCCCAGCGATATCAGCCGAGAACAATTTGAGCTTATTCGTCCCGTTCTTGAAAGTGCTCACAAAACAACCAAAACCCGTACTGTCGATCTTTACGAGGTGTTTTGTGCTGTGTTCTATTTTCTTAAAGTGGCTGCCAGTGACGTATGCTCCCCAAGAACTTCCCTAAAGGAAAACAACATACTCTTATTTCCTGTAATGGAGTGAGTCTCAGGAAGATGGCCAGCCTAGCTTACTTGAGTAGGCTTTAAAAAAATCAGGTCGCAGCACACAGGGCTAAATAACCTGAGCTTGGGATAAGCAGCGCCGCTTAATAGCGCTATTTTGCCCCTATCTATGTTGTGTTTTCTGCTAATAGCTCACTATTAGGCACGAAATCCTGTCTTGATATAGACAAAAATAGCGGTATTTAGCCAAATCAAACAATAAAGAATAGCTGGACTGATTTTAATCTATTGACTTTAAATGGATTATCAATGTTCTTTGACACTCATTATCCAGAGTTCAGGTTAAATAGGGCGAGAGGAAAAACGCGTTTTCTTATCGTCGATGCTCAAAGTGTAGAATACTGCCGATGCATTGAATAAAGGCTACGATGTCGAAAATAAAGTATCAAGAATTAAGCGACATATCACTGTTGATACAAACGGCTTGCCTCATGCCATTGCCGTTACGACAGCAGAGGTAAACGATAGAGCTGGAGCCAAAGAAGCATGCAAACACCACAAGTCAGCGCTGTCATCTGTTGAATCAGTCTTGGTTGATGGCAGCTATACTGGTGAGCCTTTTGCTAATACAACTAAAGAGCTTTTGGAAGCAACGGTACAGGTAGCCAAAAGAAATGAGCTCCATATTTTTGAATTAAGCACCAGTCTTCAATTTATACATTGTGCCTTCTTGGCTCTCTTATTGAGGAGATCATGAACAGCCTCAAGATAGCCAAGACTTGCTGTATCATACCAAACTGGAAAATTAACTGATCAACTTTGCCCAGTCTCTTGAACACATTTTCGTGATCTTTGCCGCACTCTCGGTAAAGCTATTCCAAGCATGACAAACACTATCGACAATATCCTAGTAATTTTTGAACACTCTATTGGCGAGACAATGCTGACGCATCCAATTCCATACTTGTTCGATTGAATTAAGTTTAGGCCAATAGGGTGGTAATTTGATAATGCAATTATTCTTAAATTCATCTGCAATGTCTTCAATATGCCAACCTGTGCCATCCATGATCCCGCCCTACCGTTTAGATAACATGCTGGATATTTAGATTATATTGTTGATATAGAATATTGAACGCCCTCTAGTATATTTCGAATTCAACTTACTTAAACAATTATATGACTCTTATCTATTAATTACATATTCTTGTTAACTTAAAATTCGGGTTTATTAATTTTTTATTGTATATGTTTAAATTATTAACCTAGAAATGTGATAATTTGTAATTATTCATTTTTTAAAATTCGGTAGATTTAAGCTTCCATTAAAAAGATTTTATAGGTAGTTAAATCAATATATTAATATATTTTCTCAGTTATTTTTCTTTCTTTTCAAGATATCATCATTGATAAAATACTTTCAAATTTATTATCGTATAGTATAAAGTTTTAGACTATTCAACTTTATACTGTAACTTATTATTATGTTTAATATTGACAAGCATAGGTACAACTATTTTTATAATTTTTATACTGTTATAGAACAACTAATACCAGAACGTATCTGTGATAATTTAGCAGAGTCTATAAATTTAGAAATTACTAAAGGTTCTATTCCTTTTGTTGATCATAGCGGCCTAGGAAATAATGCTGTGTCTGATTTTGGTGGCCAATATTTTCATCATATTTTTAAAGGTGAAGATGTTAGGCAATATTTGCCTGAGCTTAATGCTATCTATCATGCTATTTTACCTATAGTAAGCATGATCACTTGCACTGACACGATTGTTTCTCCATATCAGCATTCAGATATTAATATTAAAGCGTATCCTGCTGGAGGAGGAACGCTGGGGCTGCATTATGATACTAACGGTATTACGGTTCTGTTGTCGTTAACTGAGAACAAAGAAGCCCCATTAAGAGTTCAGATCCCTCGTTCTCACCCAAGTCGAGAGAAAAATTGGATTGAACATAAAAAAGTCTACGCGAAAAAAGGTGCCTTACTTATAATGCAGGGTAGAAAAGTACTTCATGATTCTGAGCCTACCTTCTCTGAGCAAAAACTTTCTGTGATTTTCAACTATTACGAGAGCCATGATACTTATCGGCATGAAGATTTTGATGACTTTGTCTATTTTGGTGTTCCACCCAAAGAGTTAAACACAGATTAGTTAACGATTCTAATACTATAAATTGTATTCAATTCACCAGCATGTCATTGGCTGTCACTATTGGTAATAAACAAGATGAATAAAACACTACTTATTATTGATCCTCTGCATTCAAATGCTTATTTTTACAATAAAATGAAGAATCGAAATATAAGAACAATTGCTATATTTTCTAATCTCGACAATATTATGCCATTTAATCGCCCTGGAAAAAACTTGTTCGATCGGCAAATATGTATTGAGAATGAAGATGTTGATGCAGTTATCGATAAGATTGGAGAAAAAATTGATTTTGTCCTCAATGGTTCGGATCAGCATCTCAACTTATGTGAAAAAATATCTAAAAAAATAACACCTAGTCTATCCAATGATCCCCAAACTTCTCACTATAGAAATGATAAATTCAGTCAGCAGGAGTTAATGAAAAAAAATAATTTCAATAGTATAGAACAAATATTAGTGGATATGTCTGACTTAGAGGTCATTGATTTTAGTCGACTTTCTTATCCTGTTTTTGCCAAACCCTCTAATGGGGGAGGATCAATCGGAATATTTAAAGCTGATGATCCCGTTGAACTAAAAGAAAAATTAGAAAGTGCACCCCAAATAGTGAATTTTGATCCGATTACACATTACTTGGTACAAGAGTATATCAATGGGGACGAAATTATTATTGACGCTTTTTCTCATGCTGGAAATCATCACATTGGACATATTTATACCTATACAAAATCTACTTATAAAAATGTGCCTATCTATAGAACCATGTCTACAATAACTCACCGAGAGATGTTAGAGAAAGCGTCAGAATTTACACGTAAAGTGCTAGATTGTTGCCTAGTTGGAAATGGATTTTCTCATATTGAATTGTTCTATGTTAGAGAGACCGAGCAATTTTATCTGATAGAACTTAATCCTCGAATCAGTGGCGCATCTGGTGTGCCAAACATTATGGCAGAAAGCGTTAACTTAAATACGCAGCCCGATATGCTAAGTGACTTTCTTTTTAGTGGAAAAGTAGAAGATAAACCTGTCTCGAACCCGATGGGTTTTGCTAGCAGTGTATTGATGTATAACCATCAGGAGGTTAACTTAGAAAGCATGGCTAGCGTTACTCAGTTGATTGAACTATCGGTTCAAAAACTTGATGTTGAGCGAGCACCTGATCTCACAGATCTACGTAAGATAGTAGTACTTGCTCATGACCAAGAAAATATTCTGAAAAGAAATGAGCAAAATATCATAGAAATGGATATCATATGACCAAATATAAATATACCTTTGCCTATATCCTGCTCAATGCTATATCGGCCGTTGTGATTACCTTTGTGGGGCATACCATTAGCGTAGAGGTCATGATTGCGTTAAGCAGTTTATATGCGCTACTTTTCTTCCATTGTCTTAATATTGGCAACTTTGTTGTTATGTATAAAAAAGTGCTGACGAACTTTAAGCTGTGTAGTTTGATGATTTCAATCTTTGGCTTGATGTGGTGGGTTTGTTTTCTTATTCCTGTCTATTATACACCAGCCATTCTTATGTTTTATGCCACTGCAATTCCTTCACTGCTTGGGCTTTTTTTTACTTTCAAGGCAAAAAAGCAAAGACAGGCTCAAATGGGCTTTTTTGCGATTTTATTGCTTATCATTGGATTTTATGTCGCCCTTAGCCAGTCAGAAACACTAACCTCGATGGCTTTGCTATTATTGCTCACTTTGACCGCTGGTATCACGATGTATATCTATTCGAGATTGTCACAATCGATGAATGAAATAGGATTCAAACCCAGTGAAATTCTAGCTATCAGGTTTACACTACTGACTTTTTTTGCTTTTGTGTATATATTCAAAAGTGGTGCGCTTTTCTCCATTTCAGGCCGTGATGCCATCTTTAGCTTGTTGGTCAGTATTATGAGTCTAATTATACCTATCTACTTTTCTCAGATATCTATATCAAAAGTAGGTGCCAATGATCATTCTATATTGATAGGGTTTACGCCTTTTTTCTGTTTCATCACAGAAGCTATTTATTATAAAGCAACCTATAACCACTCGGTGCCAGTACATGTTGACGGCTATTTTTCAATTGCTCTGGTGATAGTACTAGTGATTTATAGCGTTAAGAACGTCAGCTCTCAGAAAGCATCAATGGGTCTAAGAACACAAGCGGTAAAAAACGACAATATAAACAATCTAAGAGATTGATATTCAATTCCACTTTTTAGTGGTTTCATACTCTGCAAACTCTCCAGCGTTATCCAAAGTCATGGTGTGAACATTGTCTTTATAAGGCTTTATAGTTAAATCAATATAAAATGACATACTCAGCGGGAAAGAAAAGCGTTTTAGGCTAGAGGGGGTTGATCTTTGATGATAATTTCTACAGCCGTTTATGGGGTATTTATACAAGTCAGAGCTTGTGCAGTGTCGTTATTCTCGGCTTTGGTTCCAAACGTCGCTCTATCTTCCTCATCCATGGGGTAGTACATAAAAAATTGATAATGCTGTAAAAAGGCACCACACTCGCTGTTCTGATGATCCGCTAAACGTGTTTTACTCTTTGTTGGGAGCCCCTCGGTTTAAAGAAAGGGCTTAGATCACTAGGCATCACTCCTCCCGCCGAGATTAAAACACGTTTGTCTGAATATAATTTAATCACACAAGATCAATAGCCCCTAGCCGAATTGTTGAAGACATAGGGATTCTACCAAGAGACAAATCAACAACGCATCAATCGTTTTTTAAAACAGCCTTTCAGGCACGTCAGTTGAGTAACACTTCTTTGTTGCATGACTTCGAAAGGGACCCACATTTTATCATTAATGCGCCTCGAATTACTGCTCGCTCAGAGCACTATCATTTAATATTGATTTAGCTATATTATCCCCGAACTGATGTCAATGAATATGGAGTATTGACTGGGAACCGGAATATTTATGACTTGCTTGTTCATTGCGATTTCCGCCCAAAGCAAAGTGAATTGTTTTAATTCTTGTTTATATTGGGTCACAATTATTGCTTTGACCTTCTTGATTAAAAAAAGGAAACTGAAAAGAGTTGATTGTGCTCACTCTGGCGTGGCTAAAATACGTTGAATCTGGATGTAATTTAACCACAAAAAAGCAATCGTCTCTATTATTGGATATACCGACTCTAGGGTAATGTTCCCCTTTATATTGTTCCTTATGCAGGTTTAAGCTTCACTTTCTGAGCTGATGATAGTGTGAATATGGTGGGGGTGTATTTTTATACAAACATTATTCTTTTTAAAGGCGATAGTGGGATTAGCTAGTCGTTCTTTTTCGCCTTTTGGTGAGCTCATTTTGACTTGAATCGCTGTTTGGTTGGCAATAACCGGGGCTAAAGTCGGAATGGCTTGCTGTAGTTCATGACTGAGTGTTTGGCAGTCTTTCGCATGGGAAGGAAAGACTAATTCTATATGCTCCCAGCCTTCTATTGGATACCGTTTATGGCTGGGAAAAGGCAGTTCTAAATAGTCAATGATTAAGTGATTAAGTTGAAGTGATTGATTGAGTTTTATGATTAAAATCGGGCGGCCGTTAATCATGTTCTCGGAGATGATTTTACCGTATTCATGGACATGGGTTTTGAGCTGATTGGCAAGGGACAGCTGGTTAACGCGAATGGCAACATGATCGCAGATTAGTGAGTGAGAAGTGAGGCCCAGCTCTTCCATAAAAGCATCGATATTGGCACAAAAAGTAGGCCAAGAATCCAGTAAAAGTGAAAAAGGTGTTTTTGAAACCATGATGTTAAGTGCCTGCTATTTGCTAGTATGAAGTGTTATGGGTGGATGACTATTGGCGTGCCTTCATCGAGTAATTGCCAGAGTTCATCGATATCCTTATTGGTAAGGGCGATGCAGCCATCGGTCCAATTAAACTTTTGTCTCTTAGAAACGGGAATAGTGGAATTAGGATCTTGTCCATGGATCATAATTTGTCCGCCAGGATCAAGTCCATTGATTCTTGAGTGGCGTAAATCTTCTGCATTGGGGTAAGAAATATGGATTGCACGATAATAAGCGCTGTCTGTTTTCTTATAATCTAAGGTATAACGACCTTCAGGCGTGCGTTTGTCACCTCTTGCTCGTTTTGGCCCAATAGGGTTACGTCCTAATGCGATATGAAATTGTTTGAGTAATTTACCCTTTTGAAAAACGGATAACTCTAATTTAGATTTAGTTACAATGACTAAGTCGGCTTTATTGGGAGAACGGGCGTGTGCTGATAATGAGATGAGAAATAATCCAATAAAAACATAAAAACGAAACGCCATAAATTCTGCCCAATAAGGATGCTCTCAAAGTGAACTCATTATACTCAAAGCCAGTAAAATTACGAGTTTCCGTGAGATGAGTTGAATACTGCGTATTTTGCGGCGGTCATTTTTTGAAATAAAAACCTCAAAGTTCAACAGCCTCTACTACAAATAAATCATAGTCTATTTTTAAATGATTGATGCCCAGCTGAACCCTGCATCTTCAAGTATCACAGGTAATTAAGTGGATAAAATCCATTGTGATGTTGGATTTTTTGTTAGTATGACTGTCTATTCAGCGGAGATGATATTGCTATGCCAAAAGAGCGAGAGAAGACATTGGATTTGAGGTTAAGCTTAAGACGGATCATTTTTGGTACGGAAACACCACAAGGTCGTTATTTTGATATTTGTTTAATCATTTGTATAACGTTGAGTGTGCTCTTAGTGTTTTTAGATACCATAGTATCAATTCATGGTGCCTACGGTAATCTGATTATTAAGTTAGAATGGTTTTTTACGATTTTGTTTACCATTGAGTATTTTACTCGGTTGTACTGCTCTGCCAATCGATGGCAATATGCCAAAAGTTTCTACGGTGTGGTAGATTTATTATCCATTTTACCCAGTTACTTAATTTTATTTTTCCCTGGTGCAAATTTCGCAATGGTTATTCGAGTATTGCGCTTATTTAGAGTGTTCAGAGTGCTGAAATTGCTGCGTTATCTCAGTGAAGGCAATGTCCTTTTACAAGCGTTAACGCAATCTTCTCGCAAAGTGATTATGTTTTTCTTTTCGGTGAGCCTAATTGTGGTTGTATTAGGCTCTGTGATGTATGCAGTAGAAGGGCCAGATAACGGGTTTACATCGATCCCTAAATCTATCTATTGGACCATAGTGACCATCACGACAGTGGGGTATGGTGATATTACGCCTGTAACAGAGTTGGGGCAAGGTATCGCCGCACTGACGATGTTAATAGGTTATTCGATTATTGCCATTCCCACAGGGATTATTTCTGCTGAGATATCTCAAGAAATGCGCCGAAATAGGGATTTAAGGCGTTGCAGTAATTGCTTGAAATCTGGACATGATACGGACGCAGGTTTTTGTAATCAATGCGGTAATGAATTACAAGATGTTGTTTAACAATAATACTGAAAAAAGGAAGTGTATGGCAACGGCTAAGTTTGTACAGGGATCGATTTTACAACACATTCTAGTGATGAGTTCAACAGCTGCAGTTGGAATTTCAGCATTATTTGTCGTTGATTTACTCGATATGTTTTTTTTGAGCCTGCTGGGCGAAATAGAGTTAGCAGCTGCGGTAGGTTATGCAGGAACGATTTCATTTTTTACCACAGCAATCGGTATTGGATTATCCATTTCTCTTGGGGCGTTAGTTTCACGTTCGATTGGGGCTAAAAAGGTAGAAAAAGCAAAACGATTATTAGTAAACAGTGCTGTGGTGACTGCCATTGTCAGTGTGCTGGTGGCAATCATTGTGATGATTTTTATTCCTCAATTATTAGCATTGATTGGCGCGAAAGGGCGCACTGCAGAACTGGCGGCTGATTATTTATATATTTTAGTTCCCTCCTTGCCCATTATTTGTTTAGCCATGTCTTTTGGCGCCGCTTTGCGTGCAGTAGGTGATGCAAAACTGTCTATGGTATCCACGCTTGTGGGGGGGGGAGTGAATGCCGTTTTAGATCCCATTTTTATTTTTGCTTTAGCAATGAATATCGAGGGAGCAGCCATTGCTTCGGTATTGGCTCGTCTAGCCGTTTTAATCGTTTCTGGTCATGGGATCATTGTTAAACATAAACTTGTTGCTCGTTTTACCTTACATGAATTTAAGACCGATCTGAAGCCCATTTTTAGCATAGCCGGTCCCGCAATGTTAACCAACGTAGCGACGCCCATTGGTAATGGTGTGATCACACATACTATTGCTGATTTTGGTGATGGTTATGTAGCAGGTTGGGCCGTGATAGGTCGATTAATTCCTGTATCATTTGGGATGATTTTTGCTTTATCTGGCGCGATAGGGCCCATCGTTGGACAAAATTATGGTGCTTTATCTTTCATGCGAGTCAAAGAGACATTGACGAAAGCATTACAGTTTTGCGCGGTGTACGTATTGGGTGTCTCTCTTTTACTCCTAGTATTAAGACATGAGATTATCTCTTTATTTGATATGAAAGGTGATGCAGCAGATATTATTGACTTTTTCTGTCAGTATATGGCTATCTTTTTTGTTTTTTCCGGGGCTTTATTTGTTGCTAATGCGTCTTTTAATAATTTAGGAAAAGCAAAATATTCAACGGTCTTAAACTTGGGTAAAGCGACCTTAGGCACCATGCCTTTTGTTTATTTTGGTGCGAAGTGGGGGGGGATCCAAGGTGTGCTAATAGGTCAAGCATTAGGCTCAATTGCATTTGGCATTATAGGCATTTGGATTGCTTATCGCTTAGTTGATAAAGTCCATCTTGCTCATCAAACAGCTTCAACGGAGCAAGAAACCCTAGTTTATATTGAAGCGTCTAAGCTGAAAGAAGAAGCTGATTTTTGTGCCACTAGCCAAAATCCCTTATCGTCATCTTGTGCTCAGATGGCACAATTGACAGAAGAGCATGATTTTGATGGTAGTATCGATCTTATTAGTATTAAAGATGATACCAATCTAAGTAAATAAGTGATCATTCAGCGAGAATTAAAAATACGGTAGGCAAGGTCGTTAATTGCTCCTGCTTTAACTGACATTTCCACCATCCATGGCGGTCGCGGCAGTTTGACGCTAATCAACCTGAACTCGGGTTAAGCAGCGCCGTTAAATATCGCCATTTTGGCCCCTATCTGCGTTGTGCTTTCTACTAATAGCGAGCTATTAGGCACGACCCCCCGCCTTGATATCGACAAAAATATCGGCATTTAGTAAAAAGGAAAATAAATAAAAACAAGTAATAAGATTATGTAATTGATTTTAAAGGTATATCTTACACTCATTAACCTGAGTTCAGGTTAATCATTATTCTATATCGAAAAACAGACAACGCAGTATAACGTATTTTAAAACCCGCACAGAGTGAGTCACTCAGGCATTTCACTTCTGTGTTGTATTAATTTGAAAGGAAATGAGCCTTCCTGCATTAATGTGCCTTGAATTGAAAAGCCTGAGTGGCTCTGAACTGATCATTTACTTAGATTGGTATGAGAGGGATTTGAAATAAAATAAATCATGATATGTGCTAATTTAACGGTAATCAATATGACCTGAAATTCAGCTCAGGTCCTATTTTGGGGGATTTACTTTTCTGTTTGGGCGACTGTTTCATCTGCTGGTATCACAGCAGGATCATTCGCTTGGCTGTCGTTGGCTTCTTTTTCTAGCAATGCTTGATTAGCTGCACGTTCTGCTTTGGAAACATATTTTTTGATAGTCGGCGGCGTATGTTTATTGAGTTTGGCTTTAGCACGTTTTGCCGTTTTTTTAATGATCTTTTGTTTTCTATTCATAATCTTTTTTATCTAATACTGCATTCACTTAATACTAATTTTACCTCAAAGTGCTTATTGTCGCTATAGTGGTGTTGTTTACTGGATCTGTTGATTTTACAAATGTGAGGTTAATGGACCGTTTGACTGACAATAATAGTACTAACTGATTATACTTTATTGTTTTATTATAGTATCTTATGTGGACTTAATAGGATGAGTATAAAATGAAAGAATTAATCAGTTGTATTTCTTTTTTTGAACGATTTGAAGCCGATATTTTAGCGCAGCGAAAAACCATTACCTTGCGAGATGAGACTGAGTCACACTTTATTTCAGGACAAGAGTTAAGTGTTTATACTTTTGAATCAAAAAGAAAATTTTGCAATATTCATATTGAAAATGTCACAACCGTTGCCTTTGATGCACTTGACCAAAGTCACGCACAACAAGAAAATATGACATTAACGCAGTTGAAAGAACTCATCCAAGAGATTTACCCTGGGATCCGTGAGCTTTTTCTTATTGAATTTAGGTTGGTAAAATAATTTAGGTTTTTTATATTGAGCTTTTCATTTTAAATGGAAGCTTCTTCCGAGCCAAAGGTTTGTTTATCGAGTAAATTGGCACCTTCTAAACATTCGCCTCTTATCATTCCACGCTCATTTTCAATAAGCCTGTAGAGTTCAATATAACCTGTACGGCAAAAACGGGTCATTTCAAGTGTTTTTTGCAGGCCCAGTTCTGTTTGCTGGGTTAGCAGCTCAAGGGATGTTTCATTTTGTTTCCTTCGTATTTTTGAAGGTAATTGAGTGTTAGATTTGCTGTTCTTTTTCATTAAACCATCTAATCGTGTGGAGGAATGATTATCTATTGAAGGGAAAAATACTCGATACGTAAATAGTTTTAAACCATTATCTGCAATTGAAGTGGTAAATGAATCAGAGATTTTTCCTGAAAAATCTTGGGCATTGATGGGTTTATTACTGCAAGAAAATAGGCAAGGGAGAAAGAATAGTATTATGGGGAATTTATTCATTTTTTCCTTAGTCCTTAGTTTGCAACGTGGATTAACTGCAAGAAACATCTTAAACTAAGTATATATTATTTAAGTATATTTATACTAGTTTATTTCTTATTGATAAAGTGGATTTGTGAAGGCTTTTTATTTTGTGTTAGCGTTAACAGTAGAATGACACTTAAAATCGAGTGATGAATAAGGTGGAAGGAGAAGAGATGATCAAAACAGCGGATGTATTAATCGATGAAGCTAAACTACAAATAAGTTGTCTTGATATTGCTTCAGCAAAGGCACTACATGAACGTTCAGAAGCCAAGGTTATTTTAGATGTAAGAGAAAGTGATGCAGCTAAAAAGATGGCATTGAATGATTCTTTGAACATACCAAGGGGGTTAATTGAAATGAAAATGCCAGCATTATATACAGATCCTAGCACACTAATTTTAGTGCATTGCGCTGGAGGGGGGCGAGCAACGTTAGCGGCATTATCATTACAAAAAATGGGGTACAGTAATGTGCATGCCATTGTTGCTAAATTTGATGATATAAAAGCTGCTTTTGATTGATTTTATAGTTTAAGTCGTAAAGACGTTTATGCCTATTGTGTCCACTTTAAATCGCATGTGGGCACTAATGCAAATTGTTAAAATCACAGTGAACAATAGAGGATATGATAGATGTTCAGGTGGGGCGAAAAATAAGAGATACTGCCTAGATGATTTGTTGGCATGTATTGATAAATGTTAAATAGAAAAGTACGAGTGATTAAAATCAGTGGTTCATAATAATGGGTGAGAAAATGATTTATCCAGAAGATCATTAATGATCTGGTTTAACCATGTTTATTTTATTTGAAGGAATCATGTTTCAGTGTATTTATTTTTTAAGGGGAGAGAAACTGTATTCACTACTCTATTTATTATTATAAACGATTGTCAACAACAGAAATAAACAATGAAATTGACAACTCATCGTCTGTTTAGGTGATTATGATAATACTGTAAAATAAATCAAAGTAATTGATTGGTACTATATTGTTATATTGCAACGTAAAGTTAAGTCATTTAAATTTTATTAGCATAAATAATTGTGTATTTATATCTGATTTAAAATAAAAAATTAATATATAAGGCATTAATTTTTTTTAATAATCTGTTTTATAATTCACTGATTATTTGTTTTGTTTTTTTGTAACTTTATGTAATTATTGATTTTAAATTTATTATTAATGATTTCTAAATACTTTAGTATCAAGCCGTTAGACTTTAGTCTTATGTATTTTAATTCTGTGTTCCTTAATATTAGTCAAAGCTTATTTTCTGAACTGTTTTTTATGATAGTTAAAGAAGTGAAAGTCGCGATTTTGATTACGTTGAGTTTAGTTTTTTTTGATTAATAAAATAATTATAAGGGTATTATTTATGTCGACTGAGATTGATGGAACATCAAGGGATGATTATAATTTTTTTGGTTTGAAAATTGTTGCTGAATGCACTTTGGTTTATACCTATGGCAGTTATACATCACTGACTTTGGGGAATTTTAATGATGTTAAAGTCTCTGGTTCTGTTTCAGCTACATTGGGATTAAAGTTTGAACTTAATGCTGCAGCAAAATTCAGTATTGACTTAAATCTTACTAGTTATTCATTATCTCGAACCTTACTAGAAGGGAAATCTTCAAAAGTGGCTTTTGAACAAACAAAAGTATTGGGTTCAGTCACTAAAGTGGTCGCCGAAGAAGCAAAAGCCAAGTTATCAGATTTAACAGCGCTTCAACTTAAAGTGGGCGTAGTAGAAACGGATTTAGAATCAAAAACAACAGCGATAAAAACAACGGCGACTGAACTGGCGTCAAAAGTGACTAAAATTGGAACAACGGTGACTGCTGTTGAGACAAAAACCACTGCAATTGATGATATTGTGACGCGTATGGAGACTGCAGAAGCAAAAATCTCGGATGCTGGTGTTTATTTAGCGAATCATGAGGCTGCACTCGCTTCTGCTGATATCACAATTAATGATAGTGGTGTTAATATTTTAGGCTAGGTTGTGCTGTGTAAAATATAGCTTCCATATTTCAAATCTCGAATTGAAAAAAGGGCTAGCTTTTGATATTAAGTTTGATAGCACTGACTATGGCTTTGTTTATAATGCCCACTCTTAAATAGAGGCTTGTTACCATTCCAATCAAAGCGCAGCACATAAGCAGTGAAAATAGGTATTGGTAACCTTCTATACCAGAATAAGTATCCAGTAAATACCCTGCAATTGGTGCAAAGAAAACATCGGGAGTAAAACCAATAACAGATATTAAGCCGATGGTGATCCCTGTTTGATGATGAGAAACTTTATTTTCTTCTAACAGTGCAAAATAAATAGCTCGAACGGCAAATACAGTGATGAAGGTCATTATGAGAGTTAAATAGATAAGTGTCATATTCAATGTTAAAGGAGAGGCCATAGTCAATACCAAATAACTCAGTGCCATGATAGTGAAACTGATAGAGATGACTCTACTTGCTGAAAAGCGGTCGGCAAGATAGCCCGCCGTCACAGCGGCAACGGGACGTAAATAAGCCGATATTGCAGTAAAACTAGCAGCATCCAATGGATCAAGGTTAAGAATATCAACAGCATATATACTATAATAATCAATTCCTTTATATCCACAATATGCACTCACAACAATGGCAGTTTGTAGCCAAATGGACTGTTGCTTAAAAATATTGAGATGCTGCAAAATTTGAGGACGTTGTGTCATTGAACCTGAAGCTTTAATCTCGGGCAGCAGTAACCAGATGAAACTTGCACTAAGGGCCGTTATAAAGGTATAGAAATAAATCACTTTTTTAAAAGCAATGGTTTGTTCTTGAAGGCTAGATTGAGCAAGCGTATTTGGGAGTAACTGGCTTAATAGGAAAACGGCAAGTGATGCAGTAATGGCTGCGATTAGCCCTCGACCACCGTCAAGTAAACCAAATGCGCGCCCTTGAGTTGATTCATCACCCCATTCACGAGTGGCTTTTAGCATTGCAGCCCAAAAAAGAAAAATGGATGTCATGCCCCAATAACCATAAAGTAAAATAAGCATGTTTGCATTTGGAATTTGTGCAAGATAGAGTCCGCCGAGACTGGTGCTTAAAAGAGAAATAATGAGCAACTTTTTAGCTGAAATATAATCGGCGATTGCACCGCCCGGAAAGTAGGCTAACATGGCAACAATGCCATAGATGGCGTAAATTTTACCGAGTTCACTATTTGAGAGGGCAAAGACTTCTAAAAATGTCGGTCTAAAAAAACGTGCGATATGAAAAGGCAATGCAAAAATAATCTCACCAGCAAAAATGAGTGCAAAAAGAGATAAGTACTTAGTGAATGTGTTTCTCTGAGCTGTTTTTTTCATCATTAGTCGGCAGTCCTTTGAAACATATCATATTACGACACTTCGCAATGACTGAATACTGTAATTGAGTAAAATAGTCGAAATGGAATAGCAAAAGGATCCTATATGTTTATTGAGATAGTTTCACTGAGAGCTTGTGAATTTCAGGTCCGACAAAAAAAGCGATTATAGCGGCGACAGGCCAAGCCAGAGTGAAGGCATTAAACCACTTTAAATGAAATTCACTACTCCAACCTAAGTTGATCCAAGTCACCCAAAATGTCATAAGAATTGACAGTAATAGAGACATAATAACGGCGAAAATAATACGCTGTTTCATTGTTTAACTCCTTTATTTAAGTTTGAATAGATTTTATTTATTGGATCAGCATGGGCGTAATGGGTGGATAAAAAAGTATTTGTCACTACCCAAGATAAGTATTATTGGGGAAATGGCATCTGATGATGACGTTCAAGTGAATCAATATGCTGCAAAATTGATTCACTCGATGCCGCCTTGTTCCAAAGTCGTGAGCGCTTGTAATACGAGTACAATGGGTTTTATCGTCTCGAAGCTGTGCTTTTGAATGGTTGTTAAGCCCGCTGAAATCCTTAGTGAGGTCATCAATATCCCTTATCGTGTTATGTTATTGAGATAGTCAGTATATGTAAATGCACATTTTATAGATAGATTGATATAATCAATATTAAATTCCATAAATGAAATCATAACGGTATGTTTGATGACATCGCTTTGTTTGTTCATATTGTCCGTTGTCGCAGTCTTGCTCATGCAGCGAAAGAGCTGAATATACCTGCTGCAACCTTAACAAGACGCTTGCAAAAATTAGAACAAACCTTGGCTTGCCAGCTTATTCATCGTTCAGCAAGGCAATTTGTGCTGACTCAAGAAGGGGAAACGTATTACCAAGCTTATGCAGATCTTGTTGAACAATTTGAAGTGACTAAACATAATTTGTCGACACAACAATCTGACATGAGTGGTAAACTTAAGGTATTGGCACCGACAAACATCTCGATTGGTTTTTTACAGCCAATGTGGTCGGGTTTTATTGAGCAGCATTCAGAGCTGCAACTAGAATTGCAGTTAAATAATCAAGTTGAAGATTTATTATCATCTCAGGCGGATTTGGCTCTTCGAATAGGCCCTCAAGTGGATTCGAGTTTATATCAACAGAAACTGGGATCTGTGCCTACCGTCATGGTAGCGTCCCAAGCATATCGTCAGGCTCATGGATTGCCTGAGACTTTGGAAGATTTATTTGCGCATCAATTGATTGGCCATACACATAGTATAATGTGGCAATTGACGAATAAAATAACAGAAAAAAAGCAAGTGATGTACCCTAAATTTAGAAGTACGAGTAATGATATTAGCTTGCTGACTCAGTTTGTGTGCGATGGTTTAGGAATTGCATTATTACCGATGAGCCAAGTGAATACACAAATTAATCATGGTGTGTTAGAGCATATTTTACCCCAATGGCAAGGGCCTCCACGCGATCTGTTTGTGGTATGGCCAAGTGGACGGTTATTAAGTGTTAAGGCTAAGTGTTTACGGGACTATATGAAAGAGTTTATTGGCCAAACTCTCCGGCTATAAAGTGTCTTTGGCTCACTATGTCAGTCAGAGACACTTTTGGAGGGGGCATTTCACTCAATGAGCACGATATCACCATCGACTTCTCCCTCCCCAATATGCATATGCTGAGCCGGGTTTGCTATTGAATGGTATCGATAATTGCTGCCGTCAGAGTGATTTGGTCCATGAGTTTAGTGTTATCTGATATACCACTTAAGAGGGGGTCACTGATATCGGTAAAATCAAGGCACTGATTGGGATAGAGTCACATTTCCCAATGTTCATTATAAGCTCTTTGTACAAATCCAGAGGTGATGATAATTGATATATGACTATAAACGTTTAAAGAGATGGTTTGGGTGGTGAAGTTACTATTGCTATTGGTTCTTCGACTGTTTAAAGGTGTTTTTAAATGAAGTAATGACTATTTTACTCATGTACTCATAATTGGGATCATGCTCATTGAGTTTTTTAGTTAACCCGAGTTCAGATTAGTTAACGAATGTCGTTGATAGTGCTGTTATTTCGATTAATGAAACGTATTTCCATATCACTAGTATCAACATTGTGATTATTTAATATCATGACATAATTTGAACAGTTTAACATGATGATTTTTTTATGCTGATGTCAGACATTTTGACTCATGAATTGTAGTTATTACTGATATAACTTTTCAATAAATCAACTTGTGATAAGAGTAAATGGGAGGGGTATTATCATAAATATCAGTATTAGCTTAAATTAAAATGTATTTTTCAATACGAAAAATTGACGTAATTATTAACTCTGATTATTAATAATAAAATAAAAAATTAAGGTTTAAGGTGGTAAGTAAACCTTAGTTATAATACTTATTGATAATAATAACGTCAAAAAATACTTAATAGCGATTGTTGGATAGATGAAAGTATAATTTTAATACATTTGATGAGCATCTTTTGTGTTATTTAAAAGATTGATTATATGTTGTTTAATCGGGGAGGGAATTTAAATAATGATAAGTGAAACTACTGATTAAACTTCTTAGATTGAATAGGGATAAAGGGGATAGTGAATGAATGCTTTAAAAGTATTGTTGTTAGCGTCAAGTTGTTTGGCGGCTTGTGCTTTTTCGAGTATAGCCATAGCAGATCATCATAAACGCCATTCAGGAAGAATGTCTGAGCAAGGTATTTATGCTCAATTGTCAGTTGGTGCAAACTTTCAATCAAATCAAGATGTTTATTATAATGGTGATGTCACTGTTAGGGGGATTGGGGGCGGATTACAGATAGAATATGATCCAGGATTAAACTTTGGTGGTGCGGTAGGGTATCAAGCTCATGAATGGCGAGGGGCTTTTAGCATTGATCATTACAATAATGATATGAAAACGTCCCAAACTGGCTCTTCATCGCTATCAACAACCAAAAGTAGTGCAACCGCTTATTTAGGCAATATTTATTATGACTGGAAAATAAAACAGTTGCCGATTAAGCCTTTTATTGGTGTTGGAATAGGATTGATTGGTGTCAATATGGACATCAGTAATTATGTTTCACAAGATGATTATGTGATGGCCTATCAATTTACTATGGGTTTTAGTTATGATATTAACCCCAAGCTTAAATTGAGCTTTGAATATAAACACCTTAATTCAAATGAATTAAGTTATGAGATAGAAGATGATAGCGGTTATAAAGATTTTATGTATTATCAAATTAATAGTTTTGGCGTAAATATGAGTTACCGTTTTTAAAATAGTCGATGAAGTAGTCATAATTATATTGGCGTTAATATAAAATTTAATGAATAATTCAAGGAATAATGATGATACGAAAAAAATATTTGTCAATTATGCTGACCTCCATTTTGGCTTTTTTAACCTGCATCTGGGGGACAGGCCTTAATGCCGAAGAACATAAAAGAGGTGAAGCAGACGGTAAGGCAGGGCAAGATAATTTTAAAGTGTATAAAGTGGATTTATCAACCCAATTACAAGGCAAATTGAGTAATAAACCAGTAAGCGCTGAAACCCCCAAAGATGCTAGTGGTTTCGCCGTGGTGACACATGATATAAAGCAAGCAACATTGGCATTTTATATTGGTTATAGTGGATTATCTGGTGATGGATTAATCATGGCTCACTTTCATTCAGTTGATACAAATGGTAATCCAATTATTCAGACCATTTGTGGTAAGCCTATAAAGCCAGGCTTAATTCCAGATTGGCCTAAAAATCCCGTCGATAAAAATCAGCGAGCGTTAAGTGGTGATTGTCCAGTTGGAAACAGTGGTTATCTTGAGGGGCGGTGGGAAAATGTTGATTCGAGTTACCTTGAGATGCTAACGTCAGGAAAAATGAACATGAACTTACATACTCAATTGAATCCGAAAGGTGAAGTGGATGGGTATGTGTTGCCGCTAAGCCAATAAACAGCAATAGAAGCTGAGTATCGCTTGTCTCTTTATTTTGATGAGACAAGCGAGTAGTCATTGGCTATTCAAGCTCCTTTTTTACTTTAGCGAGTGCGGCTTGAATGTCTTTTTGTCTTCCTGCATCAGCTAGGGGACGGGAAGGCCGAGCGGGTGCATTGCGGGCTTTTTTTAAATAGCCTTGAGCTTGAGCATACTCATCCTCTTCCATTAAATATTGGGCATAAAAATAGTTACTATCAATCCCTTTGGGGTTAGCGTCAAGACCTTTTTTAAGTAAATCTTTGGCTTTATCATTATCGCCAAAACCGATTGGCCAACCGGGCACACGCAGATATAGCATGCCTAAGCTTGTATAAGCTGAACCTTTTAATGCCGAAGGGTCTAATGAAAGGGCTTTTTCAAAATCAGCTTTGGCAGATTTGGCGTATTTCAATGCACCTATTCCTCCAGTAATGCCTGCATAAGTCGAATAAATGATCCCGCGCCAAATATGTACCCCAGCATTATCTGAATAGGTTTGTATATCTTTATCTGCTTTATTCATTAGCTGAACGAAGGCACTTTCTTGTGTTGTTGATCAAACCTCTATACGATTTGTTCAACAATGCCATGTTTATTTATGCGATAGGATGATGGAATAAAAATAGGAGTGGATCGAGGATCGGGTGAAATTTTCTTTTAAAAGTAAGTAAAATTGTCCTGGTGAGGTTAAATTATCATCAATAGAGGTCTGTCTATTGATGATAATGAATATTGGTTCTTAAACTATTGTCTGGCCACTCTATGATTATCTGAGGGGGTTTCAAAATCACTGCGATATGGGTTGATATCTAAGCCGCCTCGGCGAGTATATCGAGCATAAACGGTTAATTTAGTGCAGCGACAAAAGCGTTTTAAGTCGACGAAAATACGCTCGACGCATTGTTCGTGAAACTCATTATGCTCTCGAAAAGAAATTAAGTAGCGTAATAACTTTTCTCGGTTAATTTTAGGGCCTTGATAACGGATCATAACACTGCCCCAATCAGGTTGACTGGTGATTAAGCAATTTGATTTTAATAAATTAGAACTCAGCGTTTCTGCTACTATGGTTTTATCATCGGTACTGTTTTGTAAATATTGGGGATTAAAGTCATAGTTATCCACTTCGATATCTAAATTGTCAATATAAGTACCTGGAAGATCGATTATTCGCTGATTCGAAAAATGTCTTGGTTCAATGATATTGACATCGACGTTATGTTTGGCGCAATCGCTAAGGTCTCGAATTAATGTATTTTTAACGCTGGCAAGATTGTCAAAGCGAGTTTGGTTAAAACTGTTTAGATACAATTTAAAGGATTTTGACTCAATAAGGTTATCGCTATCAAAAGGCACTGAAAACTCAGCAATGGCAACCATAGGTTTACCTTTGGCATTGAGCCAAGATAATTCATAGCCTGTCCAGATATCACTGCCATGAAAAGGTAAGCTATCCGCACTGAGTGCAATGGCGTCACGATTCAATTTTCTAGGCACACCTTGAAGCAGATCAGGGTTGTATTTAGATTGGTATTCGCTGGTTTTACCAAGTGAAAGCTCTGAAAGTTCATGAGCGTCACCATAGGGATCATGATCTTGTGTCATCAATACAATTTCCGTGTCAAAATAGGCCACCATTATAACTGATTTTGGAATTATCCTCAGTGTCTTCTTTACCCGCATTAACAAATTTTTTAAAAACCTACCAAGAGGCCTATCAAGCCCAATATAATGAGTTTCCTCGTTTCTTTGCCAAGGGTGAGTATTCTGCTTGTATTGTGAATGAAACAGAGTTAGATGAAGATGTGCCTGTTCAATGGGTTAGTGTAACTAGAGAAGATATTGGTGAGTTTGACAATGTTGCTAATGCATTAGAGATTACTTTGCATCAAGATATCACAAGGTTTTATGGGCACTATTTTTCAGGACCATTAATGTTTGATTCTCCATGGGGAATGGGTGAAGTTTTACAGGTCTGGAACCAAAATGACTTTGAATGTTTACAGCAAAATATCATTGGTCATCTAATGATGAAGAAAAAGTTAAAACAACCCCTAACCTGGTTTATTGGCGTGATGGATGACAATGACACTATGATCACTGTTAATAATGAAGAGGGCAGTGTGTGGATAGAAAAGCCAGGTGACGTGCAGTCCATTCATTTAGCGAATAGTGTGAATGATTTTTTGAGTCAATTAACCCCAAAAGTTATGCCAGCGAAAACTTATCATGAATTGGAAGAGTCCCTTGCTGGTGCAACCGAACACCCGGGTATTTGGCTGCGTCTTAAAATCATGTATCAGAACTTACGCGATATGTTTAAAGGTCGTTAAGTATAAGTTTTTAATCGATTAGTTAAATTGGTTACAAATGATCCCAAGAGATATTTGACACTATACGGCAGTTATCACATTTAAAGTGAAACAGATCCAATAAAGGCACATCGACTCGCCAATGAGGATTACCACAGTGTGGACAAGGCCGATTCATTTCATCTGCTAAACTCTCGCCACCGACACGATATAAGTAATAGTAAGTCGGTACTTGAGTAAGATATTCAATGCGTCCACGTATGTCCCAACCTCGTCTAAACAGATCGCTCTGTGGTTGGGTGAGTTCGTGTAATGCAGAGAATTCAGCTTTGCAACCTGCTGCCATTTGTAATTCATCGCAGGCTTGCCATTCAGTTTGCCAGCGGATAATTCGTTTATGATCGCCATTAAAAGTGGCTGGAATATGATATAGGGGAATGGGTTGTAGGGTATCACCGCTTCGAAGAGGCGAGCACATATGCACGTAGCTTGTATAAATAATTTGCCAAGAAGGGATCTCTGTGCAACTGACTTCAGAATTGATATCTTGACCGATATATTTCTCTCTTGGGGCCAATAGTTTTGCTTCTGTGAGGGAAGATAAAGCCTGTTTAACCCAAGTACTATGATATTTATGACTGAGACTGTGTTTTTCAGGCATTAATAATCTGACTTTAAATTCTCCTTCGTTAAAAGCAACGGCAAATTCTCTGCCCAATATTTGTCCGTTAGCACGTAATGCTTCAAGTAAGTGATTGATGGCTTTTTCTGCCGCAGTGAGAGTCGTGTCGGCAAAGCATTCAAACCTAAGTTCCATTACTTGCATGGGGGCATATTTCCTGTTGAGTATTGATAAACTGACATGCTACTGCATGACGATGGGGTTAAATCGGCTTTGAAGGATTATCTTTACCGATTGTTTTTAAGGTGTGTCACAGTCTCTTTTAAGGCAGAGTGTTCTTGGGTTAATACAGCCAGTTTTTCTGTCAGTGAGGCGACTTTTTGCTGCAGTTGTAAAATAGCTGCTTGTGTTTTTTCTGGTGTGGGCACTGCAGTTTCAAAGTTATGAATATTCGTTTCTTGTTTTATATGGGAGTCATTAAAGGTCAATATAGCTTGAGATAATGCTTGTTTTTCTTGAGCTGACATGGCTTTGTAGCTTTGTAAGCCTTGGATCAGCACAGGCATAGGATATTGAGTACCAAGTTGACGCTTGATTAACGCTAAACTCGGTTGCTTCCCACTGCTGGCAATGCGATGTGCGGTGATCATAATCGTGTCTAGTGGATCCATTAATGCTCTCGGTCGCAAGGTTATCGGTAAATATTAACATGTTTACTCTCTCTTTTTAAATGGCCTTTCTAGGTTGATGAATTTTTCTCAAATAATGTCTAAATATTTCTTAAAAGTGGCCGGAATATTGCTATCTCATTCAGTAGCAATTAATTGCTATCAAGGTGTCAATTTTTTGTCGCTGTATGTTGAAAGAGGCATTTTACTGGATAAATGATGACTCAATTAATAAAAAATGCATGCCAGTGGCTATTAAGGAGAGAATATGCAATTAGGTGGCAATCCCTTACTACAAGAAATGCAAGCTCTAAGTGAGCAACTTGGTACAACAAACAGCGCTGATGAAACACATAAAAGCAGTGTACTACCCAATGTAACCCAGACTATACAAAATACTGCGGGAAGTGATTTTGGTCAGTTGCTTTCAGAGGCGATTGGGCAGGTGAACAGTTTACAGTCTAATGCTGGGCAAATGTCGAAAAAATTAGATATGGGTGATACAAGTGTGACATTAACCGATACGGTTATCGCACGAGAAAAAGCGGGGGTTGCATTTGAAGCAACGGTGCAAGTCCGTAATAAATTGGTTGATGCTTATAAAGATATTATGAGTATGCCTGTTTGATAAATATCGATAAAAACAAGAAATAAATGAACGAAAACGTCAATGATTGTGAGGATAATAAGCGATTGTGAGTAATGATATTGTGTCAGGTAATGATCCTGCTTTAACAGCGAACAATCAGGGGAATGAGGCGACAGTCAACAAACCAGGTATGTTGAGCAGCTTGGGTGGAAGTGATGCACTAAAACAAGTCACCATGATTTTGGCGTTGGCAATTTGTTTTGCGTTAGCGGTGGCCATTTTGTTTTGGGCGCAAGAGAGTGAATTTCGTCCACTTGGCAAAATGACGACAGAGGAAATGATCAGTGTTCTTGATGAATTAGATAAAAACAATATCGAATACAAAATTCAAGGCGATGTGGTTAAGGTACCCGAAGAACACTATCAAGATGTTAAAATGCTTTTGAGTCGAGCAGGTATTGATAATTCGAGTCAAAATGAGGACTTTTTAAATCAAGATAGTGGTTTTGGAGTGAGTCAACGCATGGAGCGAGCACGGTTGAAATATAGCCAAGAACTCAATTTAGCCAGAGCGATAGAAGCCCTCAAAAATGTTGAACAAGCCAAAGTCATCTTAGCATTACCCAAAGAAAATGTTTTTGCCCGTAATCGAGCAAAGCCCAGTGCAACGGTGGTGATCAGCACGCGAAGGCGTCAGCTCGGACAAGAAGAAATTGATGCTATTGTCGATATTGTCGCTTCTGCTGTACATGATTTAACTCCGACAAAAGTGACAGTGACCGATGCCAATGGCCGTTTATTAAATTCAGGTAGTCAAGATGGTGCATCAGCCAGAGCAAGGCGCGAGCAAGAGTTAGTTCAACAAAAAGAAGCAGAATATCGGCATAAAATAGAATCGATTTTAATGCCAATTTTAGGGCCTGAAAACTTCACATCTCAAGTGGATGTGAGTATGGATTTCACTGCAGTTGAAAAAACGGCTAAACGATTTAATCCCCAACAGCCTTCTCTTCGCAGTGAAATGACGGTGGAAAATAATACCTTGGGGGGCATGAATGGGGGGATCCCCGGTGCCTTGTCTAACCAGCCGCCCATGGAGTCACAAATACCTGAAGAAGCCACGCAGTATGATAATACTTTGAACCAAACAGGCACCACCCATAAAGAAGCCACTCGAAACTTTGAATTGGACAGCACGATTAGCCACACTCGCCAACAAGTGGGCATATTAAGCCGAGTCAGTGTGTCTGTTGCTATTGACTTTAAAGCTGGCGCCCCCCTAGAAGATGGCACAATTAACAGAATTGCTAGAACGGAGGCTGAACTTGCGAGCATTCGCCGATTGTTGGAAGGGGCGATTGGTTATAATGCCCAGCGCGGCGATTTGATTGAAGTGGTGAGTGTGCCTTTTTTGAATCAATTGATGCAAGACACACCAGAAAAAGCTCTATGGGAACAAGCATGGTTTTGGCGGGCCATGAAGTTACTGTTAGGTGCCCTTGTTGTCTTGGTGCTTATTTTGGCTGTGATCAGGCCTATGCTGAAAAAATTGGTTTATCCCAATGAGTCTTTGGCGATAGAGGAAAAGCCTAGAGGGGATGAACTGGCTGAAATAGAAGATCAATATGCGGCTGATACCTTAGGCATGTTAGAAAGACCTGAGGCCCAATACAGCTACGCTGATGATGGTTCTATTCTCATTCCTGATCTTCATAAAGACGATGATATGATAAAAGCGATTCGAGCCATTGTGGCGAATGAGCCTGAATTATCCACCCAAGTCGTGAAAAATTGGTTATTAAACGATGAGTAGTACAGTGACAACAGAGACTAAAACCAGTGATGATATTAGCTTACTGACAGGTATAGAAAAAACAGCGATTTTATTATTGAGTTTAAGTGAGTCCGATGCTGCGTCGATTTTAAAGCATTTAGAGCCAAAACAAGTTCAGAAAGTGGGTATGGCCATGGCAAGCATGGAAGATTTTGGCCAAGAAAAAGTCATTGGTGTACACAAATTGTTTCTTGATGATATTCAAAAATATTCATCTATTGGGTTTAACAGTGAAGAATTTGTGCGTAAAGCACTTACTGCTGCGCTTGGGGAAGATAAAGCGGGTAACTTGATTGATCAAATTATTATGGGCAGTGGTGCTAAAGGGTTAGATTCACTGAAATGGATGGATGCACGCCAAGTGGCGACCATTATTCAAAATGAACACCCCCAGATCCAAACTATCGTTCTCTCTTATCTCGATCCTGATCAAGCAGCAGAAATTTTTGCGCAATTCCCTGAAAATACCCGCTTAGATTTGATGATGCGTATTGCTAATCTCGAAGAAGTACAACCCGCGGCACTGCAAGAATTGAATGATATTATGGAAAAGCAATTTGCCGGACAAGGCGGTGCACAAGCGGCGAAAATGGGCGGTTTAAAAGCGGCAGCCAGTATTATGAATTACCTCGATACTGGGGTCGAAAGCCATCTTATGAGTACCATGCGTGAAGCTGATGAAGAAATGGCGCAGCAAATTCAAGATCTGATGTTTGTTTTTGAAAACTTGAATATTGTTGATGATATGGGGATCCAAGTATTACTCAGGGAAGTGCAGCAAGATGTACTACTGAAAGCGCTGAAAGGGGCTGATGATCAGCTTAAAGATAAAATGCTCAATAACATGTCTAAACGAGCGGCTGAACTCTTGCGTGATGATTTAGAGGCCATGGGGCCAATAAGAATAAGTGAAGTGGAAGTGGCTCAAAAAGAGATTTTATCTATTGCGCGGCGATTAAGTGAAAGTGGTGAATTGATGTTAGCGGGTGGGGGAAATGATGAGTATTTGTAAATGGTATCGATCCATCGTGAGCAGTGCGATTGAGCGATGGGATGCAGGGTCAATATACCGTTATACAAATCATTTTTTAGAGTGAGGCAGAGAGGTTAAGCATGTCAGTCAACGATGTAAGTTGCAGTGATTTTAGTCATTGGGAGTTGCCCGATGTGACACTCAGTGTGGATGAAGAAACAGTTGATATTTTTGGTCGTCAGCCTATGCCTGTAGCCACTGACATAGACACTGAGTCTAGCACACAAGAAGAGAGCGTATTACCTCCAACTTTAAGTGAGATCGAGGCGATTCAACAAGCGGCTCAACAAGCCGGTTTTGAACACGGTCAAGCCCAAGGATTTGCTGAGGGATTGGAAAAAGGTCGACTGACGGGTCTTGAGCAGGGGCATAAAGAAGGTTTTGTGCAAGGAGAAAATCAAGGTTTCGATGCGGGTATGGAGCAAGCTCAAGCCAAAATTGATCAATTTGAGGCACTATTATCCCAATTTACGGAGCCCTTAGCCTTATTGGATTTGGATATCGAATTACAATTGATTTCCTTAGTGAACCAATTGGCAAAAGGTGTGATTATGCACGAGTTATCTCTGCCTTCAGAGCATATCGCCTATTTGATCCGTTATGGCCTTGATGCGCTCCCCATCAAAAAAAATAATGTCACTATTCGTGCTAACCCCCAAGATGCGAAAGTGATCAATCAATTATATCAACACACTGAACAAGCAAAGCAGGGCTGGCATCTTGAAGACGATCCCACTGTTACTCAAGGTGGGATCATGATGCACTGTGAGCCCAGTGAACTGGATTTAAGTGTGGAGAGTCGTGTCAAAGCCGTCTTTAGTGAATGGGAACAAGCCCAAGCCGCATTAGCTTTAAAAAAACAGCAAGTTCAACAAAATACTGCGCTTGTAAATGAAGTGAATGACAGTGATTGTCTTGAGTCGAATGGTGTGAAAACAGACAATACTGAGACTCATGGTTCTGCAGCTGACCGCGCTGAGAGTCAAGTTTGAATCATCTATTGACTCGCACTGAAAGGTTACATAACACATTAAACACTTATCAAGTTAAGGTGCCTGCCTTTATTGCCCAAGCCAGTGGGCAACTGGTGCGTGTTGTGGGGTTGACATTGGAGGCAAGCGGCTGCCGCGCGCCCATTGGTAGTTTGTGCGGCATTGAAACCTTATACGGTGAGTTAATGGCTGAGGTCATCGGGTTTAATGAAGGCTTATTGTACTTAATGCCCGTGGAAGAATTGCGAGGCGTGTTACCCGGGGCACGCGTGACGCCATTAGGAGAAAAAGAGAGTTTATCTGTTGGGCTTGAATTATTAGGTCGAGTATTGGATGGCAGCGGTAAAGCGATTGACGGTTTAGGTCCGCTGAATACTCAACGTAAAGCCTCTTCACACATGAGTACCATTAATCCTTTGTCACGTCGCGCCATCAGTGAACCATTGGATGTGGGAGTGCGCGCCATTAATGCCATGTTAACGGTTGGCAAAGGTCAACGTATGGGATTATTTGCGGGTTCTGGCGTGGGAAAAAGTGTGTTACTGGGTATGATGACCAAAGGTGCTAACGCTGACATTATCATTGTGGCCTTAGTGGGTGAGCGTGGTCGTGAAGTGAAAGAATTCATTGAGGATATTTTAGGTGAACAAGGACGGGCGCGATCTGTGGTTGTTGCGGCGCCAGCGGATACGTCGCCTTTAATGCGACTGCGTGCTTGTGAAACGGCCACACGCATTGCTGAGTATTTTAGGGATCAAGGCTATAGCGTATTACTGTTAATGGACAGTTTAACCCGCTATGCCCAAGCACAACGTGAAATGGCTTTAGCCATTGGAGAGCCGCCAGCAACGAAAGGTTATCCGCCTTCGGTTTTCGCAAAATTACCTAAATTGGTGGAGCGCGCTGGAAACGGTGGTGGTCAACAAGGCGCTATTACGGCTTTTTATACTGTGTTAACCGAAGGGGATGATTTACAAGATCCCATTGCCGATGCGTCTCGAGCTATTTTAGATGGGCACATAGTGCTATCACGGGCTTTAGCCGACAGTGGCCATTACCCAGCAATTGATATTGAAGCGTCGATTAGTCGTGTGGCCCCTATGGTGATTGATGCCACGCATTTAGAAAGTATGCGCCGTGTTAAACAAGTCTATTCCGCTTATCAGCAGAATAAAGATTTGATTGCGATTGGGGCTTACAGTCAAGGTAGCGATCCTCGAGTCGATAATGCCATACGTTTACAACCCGCGATGAATGCCTTTTTAAGGCAAAACATGAATGATCCCATTAATTTTGAAAGCAGTGCTTTGATGCTGTCTCAAATAGCAGCGCAATGTAAAGTCTAATGCAGTGAGTCGTTTAAGGAAGTACGAATGAAAGTTGAGCCATTAGCCAAAGTGTTAACATTAGCCTTTGAGGCAGAAGAGCAAGCCCGTTTACAGTTAAAAAATGCGCAATTTGAGTGGCAAAAACAGCAAGAACAATTGGATGCGCTGCAAGCATATCGTCTTGATTACATGAAACAAATGGAAGATAAGCAAGGACAGATGATCAGTGCCAGTCAATATCACCAATTTCATCAATTTGTAAAACAAATTGATGAAGCCATTACCAATCAGCTCAAGGCCGTCAAAGAAACGGACTCAATGAAGCTGCATAGGCAAAATCATTGGTTGTCTTGTCAGCAAAAACATCAAGCGATTAAGATTTTATTAGACAATAAAGCCCGCAAAGCGGCTCTGAAAGCGCAGTTACAAGAACAAAAAATGACAGATGAGTTTGCTATGCAGCAATTTTATCGAAAAAGTCTCTAATTGAGGACAATATACTTGGCATTAGATTTGCTTTTAATCACTTAATTGGCCGTTATTGTCAGCCCAGAGTGTGATGTGAGCCGATAATTTGACGTTAATGATGATCTAGCTTGTTTAAGGTAATAAGGTCGATTTCGTGGGTTGGGGAGTGATGATATAAATGATGAACATTGCCAATATAGGAAAAGAAGCAAGTGGAGCCTTGGGAGTCAAGGCGTCAAGCGTCCATAAAGAAACGGATTTCTCATCGCGTTTATCATTGGCGCTGTCCAGTGAAAGCGGCTCTCTTTCTAATGAAGTACAAGCATCAACGCATTCGACTAAAATGGCGGAAGCGCATGACAGTATCGTGCCGGTTAACAAAGAGGCATTGGAAGCCAGCGCCAATACGACTGAAATGCAACTCAATCATCACCATGCTTTTGAAGATAAAAGCATTGAAAATCCCAACATTAAAAACCCCAGTGCCAATGAAGACCAAGATTTAGAAGAAAAGGAGCAAGTGACGCAGCTATTGTCTCAGTTAGCGTTGGCCAGTCGATTAAATAAAGACCAAGGTGTAGCTGAGGCTGGTAGCATGACCAATGCAGATAAGAGTCAAAGCGGTAATGGTACTGCTAGTGAGACGATAGTTCAGAGTCAAAATGGCGGTAATGAGAAGCTTAAAATTAGAGCTTTTCAACAGGATCATCAGACATCACCAACACCGTTAGATGAAAAAGGCTCGCAGTCTTTTACTTCACAGAACTCATCAAAGAAAGCGGTTACCTTGAATGCACAAGGACAGTGGCACAGTGGTGCGGCGCTTGAGCCATCAGAGCAAGGCAAGCTGAACACGGGGCATGAAAACAATAAAGCCTCGTTGGATATCACGATGAGTTCGAGTCAAACCCAGAATATCAGTACGATATTGAATGCAAATGGTGTCTCAGCGAATGAACAGACTTTGCCTCAGACCCTTAATAGTGTTGGAGAACAGCCAGCTACAGAAGGGATTAATGGACAGAGAAATGCACTTTTGAACACAAATACATCGGCATTAATGTCGCTGAAAGCCCCCAATGATAATCTGCCTTCGATGCAAAATATGATCGCACGTTTTTCACCTGTCATGCAGCAGCAACTCGTCACTATGATCAGTCAAGGTGTCCAACAAGCTGAAATCAGGTTAGACCCTGCTGAACTTGGGCAAATGATGGTGAAAATTCAAGTACAAGGCGATACTACCCAAGTGCAATTTCAAGTTACGCAAGCACAAACTCGCGATTTAATTGAGCAAGCCTTACCACGATTAAAAGACATGCTAGCAGAGCAAGGCATGCAATTGAGTGATGGGCAAGTTTCTTACCAAGGACGGGGTAACGATCAACAGCAAAATCCTGAACAATCAACATCTTCATCTCAAGAGCAGATTGAGCATGACTCTGGAGGAATGGCGATGAGTGAGCATGATCAAAGGGGAGCGTCTCAAAGCAGTAGGGGGGATAGCATATCTTCTCTATACGGGGTTGATTATTATGCTTAAGTACTGAGGTTATTGATAGAAAAGTCAGTGTAGCCCATTAATAAGCACTAACGGTTAAAGGATGAAGGATGGCAGAAGAGTTTTTAACGCTTGAACAAAATGCGCAAGCGACAAAAGGGGAAGCCGAATTGGTGATGAAAAACCAGAAAAAATGGTTAACAGCGAAGCCTTTCATGATTGGGGCAGGGGTCACCAGTTTACTGATATTGGCTGGATTATTAGCTTGGTTGTTTATTGGAACACAAGCTGATAACACTCAAGGGATGATTGAGAGCAATGGGCAAGAGAAGCTGGTAAAAGAAGCCTTGTATGTGGCGATGCCAAGACCCTTTTTATTTAATTTGCCCGGTCATCATCGTATCGCATTAGTTGAAATAAAAGTGCAGTTAATGGTACGCGGTGATGAGCATGATTTACTTGTGAGAAAACATATCCCCCTTATCGAGGATGCTTTACTCACGACTTTTAGTAGTAGCGATCTACAAAGTTTGAGTACGCAATCAGGTAAAGATGAAATGCGTCAGTTAGCTCTGCGACATTTACAAAATACATTGCAACCGGTAACGGGACAAAAAGTAATAGATAAATTATTGTTTACGGGCTTTATTATTCAATAATGAGCCATCCGTTAAACAAGCGTCATTAGCGAGAAATAAACATAGGCATAATTGTGACTGATTTATTGAGCCAAGATGAAATCGATGCCTTATTACACGGGGTCGATGAAGAAGAGGTGGCGGTTGAAGAAAACCAAGATCTGCGGGCATATGATTTTTCTTCTCAAGACCGCATCGTGCGGGGGCGTATGCCCACTCTGGAAATTGTCAATGAACGCTTTGCGCGTCATTTACGGATCAGCATGTTTAACATGATGCGCCGAGCGGCAGAAGTGTCAATTAATGGCGTTCAAATGCTCAAGTTTGGTGAATATGTTCACACACTCTTTGTACCAACCAGTTTAAATATGGTGAGGTTTAGTCCATTAAAAGGTACGGCCTTAATTACCATGGAAGCTAGATTAGTCTTTATTTTAGTTGATAATTTTTTTGGTGGTGACGGTCGATTTCATGCCAAAATAGAAGGGCGTGAGTTTACGCCGACTGAGCGGCGGATTGTACAGTTATTATTAAAAATCATTTTTGAAGATTATAAAGAAGCTTGGGCACCTGTGATGGATGTGGAGTTTGATTATTTGGACTCAGAAGTGAATCCTGCTATGGCGAATATTGTCAGTCCAACCGAAGTTGTGGTGGTGAGCTCTTTTCATATTGAAGTGGATGGTGGCGGTGGGGATTTTCATATCACTATGCCTTATTCAATGATTGAACCCATACGGGAGCTATTGGATGCAGGAGTGCAAAGTGATACTCAAGATACCGACATGCGTTGGTCTCAAGCACTGAAAGATGAAATTATGGATGTGGATGTGGCGATGAATGCCACTGTGGTTGAGCATAAGATGAGTCTTAAACAGGTCTTTGAACTGAATACTGGGGATGTGATCCCCGTTGAACTCCCTGAGCATGTGGTATTAAAAGTGGAAGATTTACCGAGTTATCGCTGTAAAATGGGGCGATCAGGTGAAAATTTAGCATTAAAAATCTGCGAAAAAATCCCTAGGCCTGAAACCGTTAAATCGGAATTGCAATTAGTGACTCGTCATGGACGCACTCGAGAAATGCTGGATATTTAGTATGGGGATTGAATGATAGGTGTGGTATCGAGAATGGTAAGATATAGCTGGGTTGAGTCAGTAAAGACAAGGTAGCGACAAGATGAAAGATGAAGCAGTAACGGATGAATGGAATGCGGCCATGTCTGAGCAAGCAATGAATGAAACAGAAAAAGTGGCCTTAGATGATTTTTCGACAGGTAAAAAAACCCTAAGTGATGATGAAGCGGCAAAGCTTGATGCCATCATGGATATTCCTGTCACTATATCAATGGAGGTCGGACGCAGTTATATTAGCATTCGAAATTTGTTGCAGTTAAATCAAGGATCGGTGGTAGAGCTTGATAGAATTGCAGGTGAACCACTTGATGTCATGGTCAATGGTACTTTAATTGCCCATGGTGAGGTGGTGGTTGTCAATGATAAGTTTGGTATTCGGTTAACCGATGTGATCAGCCAAACTGAGCGAATTAAGAAGCTTAAATAACCCGGAGAGTCTATGAGTACCCTGTTCGTTGCAAGCAGTGCTGCGAGTCAAGTAAGTAGTGATGTCAATCTTGCTGAAAAAAGCCAAGTCGTTACTAGCCAATCGGTAGAGAGCCAAGCAGTAACCCGCCCGGCACTGAAAAGTGAAGTCGCAACGGATAGCGCGAACCAAACGAAGATGGATAGTCCTTACACATTAGCCGCCGATCCTGTGATGGTCGATAATGCTAAGAGCACAACTCAAGCTCAAATGTTAGTCAACCCAAGTCCAGTCAATCCTTCTGCTGTGGATAAAGCAGGTACCGATCCTTCCAGCATTGCCAGCTTAGCGAGCATGTTGGGTGGTTTGGTGGTAGTACTATTGATCATTTTCTTTCTAGCCTATTTAGTGAAGCGTTTTAATTTGGCGCCCAATAGCAATGGTGTTATTAAAACCATTGCCGCCTCTCCATTAGGCCAAAAAGAAAAACTCATGATTGTTGAAGTGGAAGGGCGACAATACTTATTAGGTGTCACCCCCCATCAAGTGAATTTAATTGATAAATTAGAGACGCCCATAGAGCAACAAGCTGAATCTTTTGCGAGTCGATTACGACAAGCAAAATCCAATAAGTCGTAATATCGTCCTAAGGGCTTATCGCTAAGATTTTTCTTAGCGATAACAGCACATTTTTTATGTATAAAAGAATAATAATAAATCGATTTCAGTCTTTAATATCGCTGATTAATAAGCCGTTTTTACTCTTGGCGCTTGGGAGTTTATTGTGTCCCTCTTTGGCTTCAGCCAATAATGGTATTTTACCGGCAGTGACGGTCAGTACTGGGGCAGATGGCTCAACTCAATATTCAGTGACAATGCAAATTTTATTGTTGATGACGGCGCTGAGCTTCATTCCTGCGATGGTCATTATGCTGACGTCATTTACGCGCATTATTATTGTGCTGTCTATTTTACGCCAAGCGATTGGATTGCAGCAGGCGCCATCAAACCAAGTATTGATTGGGATCAGCTTATTTTTGAGCTTTTTTATTATGACCCCAGTATTTGAAAAAATTTATGATGATGCGGTTAAGCCTTATATCGAGCAAGACATGCCCATAGACACAGCATTTGAGCGTGGAAAAGCCCCGCTAAAAGCTTTTATGTTGTCTCAAGTGCGCATGACAGATCTCGATACATTTATGGAGATCTCAGCTTACCCTGATATTAGTCAACCCGAAGACGCCCCTTTAAGTGTGATTATTCCCGCCTTTATTACCAGCGAGCTTAAAACGGCTTTTCAAATCGGTTTTATGTTATTTGTGCCTTTTCTCGTATTGGATTTGGTGGTGGCCAGCATTTTAATGGCCATGGGCATGATGATGCTATCTCCTATGATAGTGTCATTACCCTTTAAAATTATGTTATTTGTGTTGGTGGATGGCTGGAGCTTAGTCATGGGAACCCTTGCTAACAGTTTTGGGTTATAGTCTTAGTGTCTGATGTTACAACAATAAGTCACGTTGCCTTGGCTGGTAAATGGGCCTAAAAATGCCAATAAAAAGGAATGGTTTATGAGCCCTGAGTCGTTAGTGGATGTGTTTCGTGAAGCCTTGAGTGTGATTGTTATCATGGTGTCTATGATTATTGTCCCCGGACTGATTGTGGGTTTAGTCGTGGCTGTTTTTCAAGCCGCCACCTCGATTAATGAGCAGACTTTAAGCTTTTTACCGCGTTTATTAACAACTTTATTTGCATTGATGTTACTTGGGCACTTACTCATTCGCACCATGATGGAGTTTTTTTATGAAATGGTGAACATGATCCCTATGGTGATTGGCTAGTCTTTATGCCAAGAATGATTAAAAAAGTAGTAAGTGCTTACTATCTGTTTTTTGCTTGCATAGTTGAGGGTTAGATGAGTAATGTGTTATAAAAAAGAGTCGCGAGCTAATCAATGTTCTTTCTTCTAGATACTCTTATGCAAGGCATTGCCAGCTACCTTTGGCCCTTTATTCGTGTGAGTAGTGTGTTTATGGTGATAGCTGTGTTTGGTGCGACGACCACGCCAAAACGCATACGTTTATTACTATCCGTTGTTGTGACCTTTACCATTGCGCCGATATTACCGCCAATGATAACGATAGAGCTACTGTCTTTGAGTGCCGTTTTTGTGATTGCTCAGCAAGTGATCATTGGGGTGGCTATTGGGTTTGTGAGTATTTTATTAATGCAAACCTTCGTCCTTGCAGGGCAAATTATTGGTATGCAAACCAGTTTAGGGTTTGCCTCTATGGTCGATCCCAGCTCGGGTCAGCAAACACCGGTGATCAGTAATTTCTTTCTACTGCTGACGACGCTTATTTTTTTAAGTGTTGATGGCCATTTAGTGTTTATTCGTATGTTGGTTGCCAGTTTTGATACTTTACCAGTCTCGATGGCGGGATTGCATTTAAGCGGTTATCAAGCCCTGACGGAGTTTGTGAGTTATATGTTTGGCGCTGCGTTAACCATGTCTTTGTCTGCCATTGTGGCGCTGCTGACCATCAACTTGGCATTTGGCGTGATGACTCGCGCATCACCGCAGTTGAATATTTTTTCCATTGGTTTTCCAGTGACTATGGTCAGTGGCTTGTTTATTTTATGGTTCACTCTTTCGCCTATTATGGCCCACTTTGATGAGATTTGGCGTCAAAGCCAGTTACTCTTATGTGATGTCCTCTTGCTCAGTTGTAATATAAATGGTGGCATGCAATAAGTTGTTTGGTAGTAATAGTTTTTACTTTTTTAATTAGTTCAGTTGCTTAGCTTAGAAAATTAAAAAGGGAGAGCTAAGCAGTCGATAAATCTAAGCTTAGTAAAACCCTGTGACAGAGGAGCTGGAATAAGTTAAAGGGATAAAGAGTGGCAGAGAATGGCTAGCCGCTAAGAGAAAAGTTAGGTAAAACCGCTCAGGTAAAGGTTGAAGGGATAGACAGTGGCAGAGAATGACAGCAGTCAGGAAAAAACCGAACAGGCTTCCGCCCATAAGTTAGAAAAAGCGAAAAAAGACGGTCAAGTTGCTCGCTCGCAAGAGCTAGGCACGTCAGCGGTGTTGATCTCAGCAGGCCTAGGCTTGATGATGACAGGGCAAGAGCTTGCCCTTGCAATGAAGCACATCACCTTTTCACTCATGAGTTTAACCCGAGATCAAATTTATAATGAACAAGCCAGTTTGTTGATTTGGCCTGAAATAGGGCGTGAACTGGTATTGCCATTGTTGGGGTTTATTGCTTTTCTTGCCTTGATTGCCTTTGGAGGAAATATCGCCTTGGGCGGGCTGTCTTTTTCAGTCAAAGCGTTTATGCCCAAACCGAGCAAGATGAGTCCAATTGCTGGATTTAAGCGTATGTTTGGCACAAAGGCCTTGGTTGAATTAACTAAAGGTGTTGCAAAATTCTCAGTGGTGGCCTTCATGGCTTATGCATTATTAACCCTTTACTTAGATGAAATTTTGGCTCTGTCTCAGGAGCATCTGCCTGGAAATATTTATCATGCGCTGGATTTAGTGGTTTGGATTTTTATTCTTTTGTGCGCCTCTACCTTAATGATTGTGGTGATTGATGTGCCTTTTCAGATCTGGAATCACAACAAACAACTAAAGATGACCAAACAAGAAGTTAAAGATGAGCACAAAGACATGGAAGGCAAGCCTGAGGTGAAAGGTCGTATTCGCCAAATGCAGCGTGATATGGCCCAGCAACGTATGATGCAAGATGTGCCTCAAGCCGATGTGATTATAGTCAACCCCGAACACTATGCCGTGGCGGTTAAATATGAGGCTAATCGCTCTAAAGCGCCTTTTGTCGTGGCCAAAGGCGTGGATGAAGTGGCCTTTAAAATTCGTGAAATAGCCAAGCATCATAAAGTGGCAGTTGTATCTGCGGCGCCACTGGCACGAGCGGTGTATCACACCACCAAAATTAATCAAGATATTCCTGAAGGACTCTTTACGGCTGTGGCGCAAGTGTTAGCTTATGTGTATCAATTACGAGAATATCAACAAGGTAGGGGCCGCAAACCGACGGCTATCCCGTTAAAGCAAGACATCCCCAAAGAGTTGGAGCATTAGCCGACATTACGGATGTTTGGTCAGTGAGTCGTTTGAGTTAAAATACCAGCGATAACCACGGTTTATCACTGGTAGCACCCAATTTGAGTACACTGAGAAATCAATCTAAGTGGGACTATTTTCCCGTCGATTCACAAGTAATGCTGCTATCAGGAAGGTATATCTCACACTTCTGTTCATTCCAAGGTGCTGCGACATTAAAAAAAAGTGTTGAACCGAGTAAATACATTCTAGTTGGATAGATTGAAGGTGCATCTCGTTTTAAATTAAAGGGGCTTTCACCCATTTGGCAAAATTCTTGTACTTTATCCTTTTTAAAGTCTTTGATAAAAATGCATGGATTATCATTTTTTATATAAGCTGCATAATAAGGTGACGAGTTGTTAGATATAATGTTATCTGTCTGATAATATTTATAATTATCAATATTTCCTGCCATACTGTACAGGGGAATCAGCAGTAAAAATAATAATGTTTTCATTTTAAATGTGTAATCCTTCTTTGGTATCGGTTATCGTCAACGTTAAAACTTGAAAGCCATAACTTGCTATTTGAGATAACTTTGTGGAGTTTTGAACCCGCTCCACTGTTTCCTTCTATTTGGTCTTGATATACAGCAGGCACGACGGATTTTCTGGTATTGCCTCTGGGGTCTTCAGTACCTGTGTAATCTCCACGATAGGTTAAGTCGACCAATACATCTTTTACATTTTGTGGTAACGCATCCCAATCGATTTTTTTACTATTTAAATAAGTATCGCAAACATCCTGTTTGGTTGTTGTCTTCTTAGTATTTGTTATGTATTCAGCATATACCACATTGAATAGGTGATGTTGCATCTTACGGGTGATTTCTTGTTCTGCTTTTGGCACCTTATCATCTAAGGTTTTCCAATACTCATAACCTGCTTGTCTTCTTTTATTTGCGGCGCCTTTTAGCCAAGTTAACAGAGCGGGTGAAATCGGTTTAGCATGAAGAGCGGCCTGGTTAAATAAATCTTCAATTTCACTGGCATCTCGACTCCCTACGTCGAGCCCTCTACCTATGGTAATACCTGAGTTATCGAATACATTACCTTGATCGTCATGTGGAATATGAGGCGTACGTGTAAATAGAAAATGATCATCAATATCATTTCCTTCTGAATTAAAAGTTAATTGGCCTTCTGGCACAGTCAGCCATTTTAGTTCCATTTCATCATCAAGATCATCATCATTATCTTCTTCACTCGCCGCCACTGCTGAGCTGGTCGCTGCTAAGCCAGCCGTTGCTAACGTCGGGGCTAACATTGATTGCTTTTGGGTAGACGCCGCTTGTTCTGCCTCAGCTCGCCTTTTCGCTAATATCCTTTCTCTGTGGGCAGCGTGTCGAGCGTCATTCTCAGGATCAGGTTTACTGTTCTCTTCCGCCTCCATTAGCCTAGCTTTTTGCTGTTTTAGAACGCGCTCTTTGGGGGTTAGCTGACACTTTGGTGGAGTTTCTGGCCGACTTTTCCTTGTGGGGTTACAGAAATAGCATGTACAACTCATCACAATCCTTTGTTAATGAAAAAGAGGACAGAGTTACAGTTAACACATTGCTAATTCAAGGATTATTTTCATAAATGATAAAAAGTGAGGGTTGTGTCGCAAAGTTGAAAAGCTAATTTCAGAAATTGAAGCAGCGATAAGTACTATTATCACTGGTAGAGGTAAAGCTAATTTTTATTCTTTATATCTATAACGCATTCCCATACTTAAGTGAATTTGTTCTTTTACAATAGATACTTAGTGGTGATATCTTGTTGCTACTGAATAAGCTGTTAAGGGTCTAAGGGTTGATATGAATTCGTTGAATATAAAAGTTATAAATAAGGAAGACTGGGCAATATATAGAGAACTTAGACTCTTATCTCTACAAGATTCACCGGATTCGTTTGGTAGTACTTATGAACAAGAGGTTACGTTCTCTAAAGAAGAGTGGCTTTCTCGTCTTGATCGAGATAATCAATCGAAATATGCATTGCCACTTATTGCAGAGTTAAATGGTATTGCGATTGGTCTGGCTTGGGGAGTGCTACACCGTTCAAGTGATAAAACGGCTCATATATATCAAATGTGGATTTCTCCTAGTGTTCGGGGTCAAGGTGTTGGCCGTTTATTGCTAAAAAAAATCATCACATGGGCAAAAGAATTTGATTTGGATTATGTTTCTTTAGCTGTCACAACTAACAATATGGCTGCGGTTAATTTATATAAAACTACTGGGTTTGAGCCTTATGGGGCATTAAAAAGTCTCCGAGAGGATTCAGTATTGTCTGTTCAACCAATGAAATTTAAGTTGTGCACTAATTTTGCTTAATAAGGCCATGATTACCAGTGATAACGAGCCTTATCACTGGTAGATAAATGGGATGTCGTTGAACCCATACTGTGGGTATAGCGGCTGGGAGCTAATTTCTTT
>NZ_CANMWS010000023.1 GCF_947501665.1 uncultured Shewanella sp.
ATGCAAGCATCAGTCATTGGTAATCTAACGCTCAAATATCATTCTAATTGTTGGTAATTTTATACTCAGGTACTTACCCCAATCACGAGTTGATCACTCTCTGGCTTAACAAATTAACCTGTGCTGCTAGTGTACTTAATATTTGCTTTAAATGCTTCCACTTCTAAAGGGGCATCAGCGTATCCGTATTTTGCCAAATCAGAGAAATGCTGAAAAACAACTTTTTCCAAACTTGACCTTTCAATTTGTAATACATGAACAAATTCGTGTGCCAATTTTGGCATATCAAGCTCATACCCGTTTCTAACGTATATTGAATAGCCAAAAACTTGGGCATTATTAATAATATTGTCACCAATAAAACCTAAGGATAACCCCATATTCTTTAAATCCTCATTGTCATAAGGATATGGGACTTTATCAACCTCAATAATCCTAATTTTTTCAGGAAATTGAATTCCTATTTCCCTGGCTAAATGAATTCAAATGGTTAAGTTTTTCCAGAAAAACGGTACAGTTCAGCACTTTTGGGCAATGGATCCACTACTCAATAAAAGGAAGTAATAATCTTTAATCGCTTCCTTGATAATACTCATGTTTCTTTTATAAATTATTTTATTAAACATTTACCCGCAACGAATACTCAGACTTCAGTTCAATAACTCATCACTGCATGCACCCTTTACTTTGAACAAAAGTCAACACTTTCATCTCACAATAATCAAGGTTATTTTGACAGCCTGATATAACTTGCAGTATCACAATTATCACCTGAATAATTATGAATTTTGACTTTCAAGCCAGATACAAAAGCTGTTAATGCTGAGGAGTAAGCTCTTTCATGCACTTCAGGAGTACCCGCTGCAGAAAGAGGAAAAATGATGGTTGAGTCTTTACAGCTACCAACACCACCACTCACCGATACAGTAAAACTATTCTCATTACTTCGTGTATTTGAAATACTGGTAATGATCCCATCGATAACAATGTAAGAACCTGTAGCGTTCGCATTAGATGCAAATAAGATAAAAGTTAAAGAACAAAGAATATTTTTCTTCATAAAAGTTAATTAGTTATAATTTTTAAGGCAGTATACCTCAATACTGTACAACATTAAACATCTTTCTAACATCAATGAGTTCACTATTACCATTAATGATATTCATGAAGCCTTGGCCATTGCCTATTTTACCTAAGATATTTAAATGACCGTCACGATTAACCGAGTCATCACTGAATTCAATCATCTAATATTTTATCTGCCGCTAGAAGCGCGATAGCCATAACTGGCGTATTAATATTCCCAGAAGGCGCTAAAGGAAAAACAGAGGCATCCACAACACGTAAATTATCTGTGCCAATAACAACAAAGTTGTTATCAATAACGGCAAAGGGATCATCGTGAGTCCCAACCTTAGCAGTCCCCACTGGATGATGCTTTGATTCAGTATTTTCACGCACAAAATCAACGATCTCTTGTTCGGTCGCCAAAGGACTGATGCTGATCGCTGAATAGATATTCTTTTGCACTAAATCACCAAAAAAGGGCAGCAAATAGTCTTTTACCCCTGTCACTAACATATCTAAATCTGCTTGTGTCGACAGCACCTTAGGATCAATTAAAGGGTAATCTTCAGGGTTAGCACTCGCCAAAAGCACTTCTCCAACACTCGTTGCCTTAAGCGGCACAACACTGCCATAACCGCCCGATATTTCAAACTGGTAAGTCGTCGCCTGTGTCTTTTCTGGGCCAAACAGGTTGAGGCTTGGCTGATTGAATAAAAAAGGACTACTCACACCTAAGTTTTCATGTTTCCAAAAAGTAGACACACCATAATGATCTCGAAGATTCTTACCTACTCCCTGCAATTCATTTCTAACAGTAATACCATGCGCTTCTAATTCATCCCTTGGGCCTATTCCACTCAGTAGCAAGATCTTAGGCGACTGATAGGCCCCCGCAGAAATAATCACACCTTTATTCGCTGTAAATTCTGTTTGAATATTGGTTCGCGTATTCAATGCGCTAACACCTACAGCACGTGAGGGGTCGTTGAGATCAAAATTAACCTTGTCGACTCGATGAAACGTTAATGACACCAGATTGATTTTGCTTTTGCTTTTGCCCAGCAATGGACGCACAAAGGCGCCATAAGAAGTACTGCGGATCCCCCCATTACTCCCTTCCTGACCTGTCCACACTGTTGGACATATTCCATTTTGTCGTCCTTGAGTACAATCCTTCCTATACGTAAAACCCAGTACCTTTTTGGCCGATTCTATATGGGACTGGGCGCCAACCTGTTCCCTAGCATAGGTCATCGTGTGCAGTGTATCTTTAAGTTGATTGATATATTGAGCAATTGAATGCCACGACCAATCAGGATCGCCTATTTCATCCGCGATATAATTAAAGTCATCACGATGACCTGTGACAAAGGCAGTTGCATTAATGGAATGTGAGCCCCCTAATGTTTTTCCTTGAGGAAGATTAAAGGTGACAGGACCGGTGCCATCAACGAACACTTGTTCCTGAGTGACAAAATGCCAATTCAGAAAGCCATAAGAAAATGGATTAAAAGCCACATTATAGTATTGTGTCATATCTTTAATGGCAGGTTCAGAGTCATCCCCCCCCGCCTCCAATAAGAGCACACTCTCTCCTCCTTTAGCCAATTTTGCAGCCACAATGCTGCCCGCCGATCCCGCGCCAACAACGATATAGTCATAACCATTTTGATGACTAGGATATTTCGTATAGGCAAACGCGCTACTCGTCACAGGAAAAATAAAAGTAAAAATAAAAGTAAAAATAAGCGTAAAAGTGATCGTAAGAATAAAAATAAACTTTTTCATTAATAATCCTTTATTATTGATATCGTTAACACACGAAGCGAAAACTGATAGAGCCCATTTTATTTCATGAAGATCAATACTGCACTGTCATCAAAACAAATAACCATGGGCGTTTTGGGTGTTACAGCAAAAGCTATCATCTTTTATTATTGAGCTTGGTAACCTGTCGATATTTTTTCTTCTGGGCTGCGGTGATCGTCATATTCAATACCTTGATATTCACCACTATGGCCGGTTATTACAATTTTACCGCTATTTAACCATTCAGTGACTTGTTCAACTTCGCCGAGTATTTGAGGGTAATAATCATCGACTGTTTCATTGTAATAATCAGGACAAACGACACTAAGGCCGTAGCCCATACCTAGGTTATCCATAAAGTCAAAACCATCACAATATAGCTGATAACACTGCTTAATATACTATTGAACATCATTAGGCCTATCCGTTATTTTTTGCAGTATATTGCGAATATACCATTCGTAATACTGAGCCATTGAAAAATAAGTAGACAGTATTTTCTTCGCTTCATAAAGAGCAACAGGTGTTTTGTAATTGATTGAGATGAGTGCTAGGTAATCATTGGGGTGTAATGTTTCTTCAAGCCTTGACTCGAAGTACACCCACTTCTCAAATTCTGATAATTCGATTTCATGAGCAACTAACTTAAAAAAGACTAACGCTACGGGATCCACTTCACTCTCTTATACGGCTAACAGCTCATGGAACAGCAACAGGATAACCTACCAGACTGCTTACACTTTTTAAAAACAAATAATTAAGCTAGAGTACATTGCTAACCAATTGCTGTAAATAGTTATTAATCCCCTACCTACAACAAAAGCCAATAAAAAACATGCCCCGTATGTACAAGGCCCACATATCACTTTTTAACGGCTATCTATGACGTAAATTTTTTTACTTAAAAAATTCTGGGTAGATATGATGGACGCTCCCAAATACGACGTCAATGTGCCAAACTGATGTTGAATTATACAGTTAAATTAGGAGCATCCACCATGGAAGTTCGACTAACAAACACATATTATTAATATCAAATAAACCAATGAACCAATGAACCAATGAACCAATGAACCAATGAACCAATGATCCAATGATCCAATGATCCAATGATCCAATGATCACACAAAAATGTGCTCCGCTTTCATTTGAAAGCAAACATTCGCTGGGTATTAAGGGGAGTTCTTAAAGGGCGAAGGCCATAATATAGGCCTCTTTGAGGATTAATAATGGCTGGCTATGATTATCGTCAGTGATAATGTTAAAAGCAGCTAAGATCATAATTTGATAGGCTCAGCGCATTGGCCTTTTAGAGCCAATGGTCGTTATATTCATGGAGAGTGTAATGATCCGAGAGAAAAAGGGAGAGCGGCTGTCACTATTAGTTGACCCGACAAAACGAACTCACTTAACTAATCACGTATTTTTCTTATTTAAGAGGAATAGGTGATTCCTTTTATCTCGGCACACTGAGTGTCTTATTTATTTTTATCTCAATTATTTTAGTTATTCACTCTCAGCGGCGAGTTACGCCTTACTGAGTAAGGACTTTCACCTACAATTTTTTACCGGTTTAACTTGGCGCTCGATCTACCCCCTACTTTCCACTAATTGACTTAACAATTAAGTTGACCTGTCTAACTATTCCGGGAGAATTTGTTATCGGGTAAACACCACTAGCTGAATGTCCAGCCACATATATAGCATCGACTGGCTTGCCCCCCTGATCAATCACATTTAGTGACTCCCTGCTTACGTTAATCCCCCCAAAGGGGTGTGGTGCAATCATACCCCGTGCTAACAAATTCTGTAACAAAGTTGACTGATACTTCCTGATATCTACTTCAATTCCGGTAGCATTAACGAAAAAATCCTGCTCAAAGTCATTTTCACCCGTAGAGGAATGAGATAGAGATATAGTAAAACGATTACAACTATTCAAATAACTGATGTCATCTATGCCGTATCCTGTAACTATTGTGCCATCATCTAAATATTGTATTAATCTGCGCGCATTTTCTTGCGGTAATGCTGTTCTATTAATTGACAAAATCTGTTGGTATTTACTTAACCATTCTATTTTGTCGATAGGCGGTATTTTATCCCAATAATGCTGGAATAAATGATCCATCAATGCCAATGCATTTAACCACGGCCTTGCCGTTTGTGATTTTTTCAGCTCACTGGTAAACCACGTTAAAGGATTATCTACTGTCGGCAATAATTTACCGGTATCAAACTCTTCGTTTTCCGCTGCTTTTATCTCAGCCAAGACCAATTGAAAAATATTATCTGACAAATTGACCCCATTTGAAATCAACGTATTCAGCCTATCAAATGTTATATATTTCAGTTGATAGTCACAAGATAGCCCTTGTACTCTGTGGTGAAAACCATTTCGTGATATCCACAGGATTTTCCCCTTATGCCCTGCCGTTTTTAGCGTTAATAATGCATCAATTCCACTAGGACCGGTACCAGCTATAACAACACTTGAATGTTTCGGTATCTTTTCAGCAAGATCTTTGTCTGGATAAGGTGAAGGTATGAAATGGCTTATGCCGTCAAATTCATCGAATGTAGTAGATTGTTGCGGGCCAAGACACAAGCAAATATAATCTGCATTTATCGTGTGATTCTTGCCGTACAATGCATAGTCAGAAAACGCTTCTCTACGCTCAATATCTAAAATCTCGTCCTGTATAAACTCTACCTTTACTCCTATCTCTTTTCCTTTTAAACAAAACAAATTGGCGACATCATTGAGATATTCAGAGTAAACACTACGAGGTATGTCCGCCCGCATTAACAAATCATCAGTCGTTTTTATAATATCGCCATATGCCTCTTCGTCTCTACTGGATAACCACTCAACAAAGTGATTTGGCGACCCAGCAACGATACCCATTTCATCAATTCGGTTATTTAAAATATTGCACGAATGGTGACTTGAATACGCCATTCCAGCACCAACTCTTTCTCTCTTTTCAACAATCTTAATATTGAAATGATGAATGTCTTTGTGTTCGCAAAAATATTTTATGAGGCTGATCAATAATATTATGGCGCTTGATCCACCACCAACTATACACATTGATTTCATTTTCATTAACCCAGATTATTGTGAATACATGTAATGCCATTATTTAAAGAATAAAAATATCTTCTTTAGATAATACATAAGATTTTTTTGTGCCTGAAATATACTCTCAGACTGATATTGTAAAAACGCGTACAGTTCGCTTGATTCTGATATATTTTCCCAATGCACTGAGGCTTTGCCAGACTTTTCTGAGAGTATTTTACAAAGCACCTCAATATGAACACTATCCTTGAATGACACTGCATTTTTATTCATATGGCAAGGGAAAACAATTTCTTTGGATGAAATTGACTGCACAAAATAATACAACACAGCATCTATCATTATAAAAACGAGTCTTTTTACCTTTTTGTCATGATCTGCACTGGAGATTATATTTTCATACAAAACCTTGTCTTGCATTGATAGTAATTTTATTTTGGCTTCGGGTATTTTTCCTTTGAAAAGAGAAACATTTTTATCGCTCCTAAGGATCCCATATTCATGGCTAATAAGTGGCGTCATACCATTTAGGAAACATGACAAATTCCATAAAATCGGCTCTATAATCGAGCATCTAACGCCGTGGATAGTGTATTTTTTGGGAATAAATAAAGCCCTCACTATTCCGGAATCAATAGTCTCAATCACAGGAGAATATAGTTTATCTTTGTTATTTTTTTCAATTTTTATAAGTTTACTGTTAATCAGGAAATGCAAACAAGCCGACCCAAATGTCACTCTTGTGTTACACTCCAAAAAATAATTAATATCGTTCTTCCTTATAAAATCAATACCAAAAAAACCTTGATATCGACAAAAATTCAACATTTTTTTTATGGTTGGCCTCATGGTTATTTCAATTTCTTTATGTCTGTCTAGCGTTGATGTAATAGCGGAAGTTCCTGAATAAACAACAAAGTCAAAAGAATCTTTGTAAGCGCATCCTGCTATAAAAAACTCTTCACCATTTTCTATATATTCCTGGGCAAAACTTGGGGCTACAATATCTCTCACATTAAATTCACTGCCAAGCCCTATTTCATAGGATTTGTACCCTCCTACAGAAAACGCATCCTTTATGATATATTTTTTGTTATCGATAAAATTATTGTCCGAAACAATATTTGGGGATACTGTGTTTTCTAACTCTACTTCATTTATAAATTTGCAGAATAATATTTTATTGCTCATTGTGTTGAAGTCCACAAATGAATCTGTCGATAATATTGATTTGCAATTTATACTATCAATACGTTCACAAATTGCTTTCGATTCCTCTCCTGTCGGCATCAATACATCAATATGATTTTCTTCAACAATACGATTTAGGCTTTCTATGTATTCACATCGTTCATAATCAGGAGAAAAACCTATTTGAAATCTCCTTATTTTAGGGGTTAATGACCTATAGTATTTACTGTCTATGATCGCTACCTCATGATCCTGCTTTTTGAGGCCATCAACTAAATAGGCTACCGCAGAGTGATCTGAAGATGTCAATAGAATATTTATAAGAAACCTATTTCAATTAAGTCTATTTCTGAATGTTTATTATAGACGCAATATCGGGCTCTGTCGCAAGGACAAGAGCCTGAATGTTTTTTAAGGCAGACTAACCAGATCGGTGAGCCCTAGCTTCTCAATTTCGATGCTTCGTTAAGTCAATTTGTGCATTTCGGCTGCGAAAGGGCTATCTGATATCTAGACACATTACCGGCTAAGCGTTTTCCTATGAAAACCCCTCTTTCTGAATCAGATGTTTATCATCCATAAAATAAAACCTTATTAAATAACCTGAATTCGGGATAAGCAGCGCCGCTTAATAGCACTATTTTTGCCCCTATCTGTGTTGCGCTCTCTACTAATAGCCCGCTATTAGATACGAAATCTCACCTTGATATCGACAAAAATTGCAGTATTAAACCAAATTTAAAAATAAAGGATAATCCAATTTCATTCAATTTTTTGATATTAAATGGGTTACCTAACATTTTTGACACTCATTATCCCGAGTTCAGGTTAAATAATTTAACACGAAATCTTATGCGTAATTCCTATCAAATAAAAATGTGAGTCTATGTGTATTTCAATTGGGGCTTGAAGATTTTGTTATTTATCTGATATCAAAACTTTTTACTATTGTATGTAAATGTGATTGTATGTCGAATTTTTCAAAAAACTTTATAAATTCAGTATTTAATTCTATATTAGTCATTTCTTTATATGTCACCTTGTTTAAATATAGGCATTCCATTTCTATGGGAGATAGGGTATACCGACAAGCCTTAATTGCATAAGGTAACCAAGCATAAATATATTGATTAATCGAGGTGAATAACTCTTCACATCCATTTTTGTTTAATATTATTTCATCATTAACAATATCAAAGTTGAATGTGTTACAGACTTTCAATACTTTGTATTTTACCTCGTTAATTTGATTGGCATCCAAATATCCGATAATAGAAGAGCTCAATTCATTTATGTTAACTCGATTACACTGGCTTATGTAAAGTGCTGTTTTTATTTTTTCCATATCAGAAAATAAATACATATTATTGAGTTGAAATCCTACCTCCATAGCTAAAAGATCAATATTCTTCTCTGAGAAAGGAAGTAATGACATTTTCTTTGTATCGACATAAACTGAGCTTGAATAGCTAAAGATTTGTTTTAATCGTTCAATAATAACGCCAAAAGATAGCGGATTATTTTTAGGCCAACTTCCTTCTTTTCGCACTGTAGAATGAAGATCAAAGTCTAATATTTTTGTGTATTGCACCTTTACAATAACCATGTTTTCGTAATCTGCTTTTATCAGGTATTTTAATAGGCCTAACTTCATTTTTATAGCATTTCCCGATACTGAAAAAGTACCTTCTGGATAAAGAAAAAAAGATAAATCGTGTTTTTTACATTCACAGATATACTCTTGTAACAGTAATTTATCTTGAGTATCCATTTTATCATTTCTTTTTATAAAACTAGAGGAGGCTTTATAAAAGATATTGAGCGGAAAGGTATTTAAATGAGAGGAGCTAAAAGATAAAATGTAAGATAAACTTGTTCTATGTCTTGAAAATAATTCTGAAATAACGAATGGATCACTATGAGATATATGATTTGAAACAAATATGGTTGCACTTTGCCTTTGATCCAATACATAAGTTGATTTTTTAGATTCATTAATATCTTTTAATGAGAATGTTTCAAATACTCTATATAATGTTTTTATTAAGAAAAAAACAAACATATTGCCAGATGGAATTATATCACTTACTTTATGAGTATGATGATGTGATAAACGATGGCGTATTTTTCTCATAGTTGATTGAAACTTACAATTTATATCCAGATCATAATGCTGATGCGATTTAATGCTACTTTTTGTATTACTAATATTATCAGTGCTCATAATACAACCTAATTTGATTTATTTATGTCAAACAAGAAATCTGGTGAGATAATGCAACCACTATCTGAAAATACAGTTGATTCATTATTAGCAGTATTAACGCCAATATTTCTTACCAAGTTGAGTGAGAAACTGCTTTTAAATTTAGCTCTAAAAAAGATGCTTGAATAAAATTTATCTTTATATTGATGATAACAGTTGACTAAATTTTTACAGTTAAAATTATTATCAATGAGCATCACTTCAAATTGATCATTATCATACGATTGTTTAGCATAGCCATACAATATATTAAGGAATAAGTCACTATTGTTGTAATCAGGAATGATAATACTAAATTTAGCGGTCATAATGACTTTCCTCAAATATTATCCATGTACTGTAAACGTTAAAATATTAAAAGTGATTAAAGCTATAGGTTAATAGTTGTTTTACATAAAATCATGAGGCGTAAGTATGAAATTTCACCTAGCTGTACAGGTATAATTTATGCCCAACCTAGTCCTTTTGCACTAGTTCGTTTAAGGCTAGGTTTCTTTGGCTTCCTTAAAGTCAAAACAGACTTGACTCATTGGGAGCGTCCATATATGTCTTAGTTGTTTGTTTAGCCAGCCAGCACCAACATGGTAATATCACTTTCTGCCTACATGCCGCTTAGCTTAGAGAGCATCTTATTTTCAATCTATTACCAACAGGTAATCATAGGCGTCTTGATTATTTTTGGGCTTTGTAACCTGTAGGGACTTTTTCTTCTGGGCTACGGTTATCGTCATATTCAATACCTTGATATTGACCGCTATGACCCGTTATTACACTTTTACCACTATCCAACCATTCAGCCACTTTTTCAACTTCATCTAGTATTTGAGGGGAATAATCCTCTACTGTTTCATTGTAATAATCAGGGCAAACTATACCAAGGCCATATCCCATACCTAGGTTATCCATGAAGTCAAAACCATCACAATATAGCTGATAACGCTACTTAATATACAGTTGAACATCATTTGGCTTTTCAATTATTTTTTGCAGTATATTGCGAATTTTCCATTCATAATATTTACCTATTGAAAAATAATTGGAAAGCACTTTCTCTGCCTCATAAAGAGCCCCAGGTGTTGTATAACTGATAGTAATGAGTGCGAGATAATCATCAGGGTGTAATGTTTCTTCAAGCGTTGACTCACAGTACACCCACCTCTCAAATACTGATAATTCAATTTCATGAGCAACTAACTTAAAAAAGACTAACGCTACAGGATCCACAGCACTCTCTTATTCGACTAACAGTTTATTCAACAGCAGCAGGATAATCTTCCAGTCTGCCAATTTTTAAAACAGTTTTTTAAAACAAATAATTAAGCTGGAGTACACAGCTAACCCATTGTTGATCAGTGTGAATTCTAATCAGCCAACAAAACACCCTCAAATGTTACTCATGTAAACAAATTATTTATAACTAATAAAAAACGGAAAAACAAGCGTAAATCCATGATCTTTCTCACAGTGATTGAATGACTCTATTACCTTTTTTTAGCCTTTTTAGCCTTGAACAAAATACAGGTAGCTATTTCAGAGTTGATTAATAAATCACAGACCGTTCGAAGAAATCCACTGGCTTTCTCTTTGCTTTTGATTTTTTTCTTTTGTTCTTAACACCCCGTGTAGATGCACCTGCTAGTTTCGGTTTCAAGGATGAAACCGTAAAGCGGCCATGGATGGCTTCACAGCATCTCGCAGGGGCATCTGCACAAAAGCCTGCGGCAGCAATTGAATCAAATATAGCTAGACGCTATTCTAGGCTCTCCCACTGTGAGTGTGAAACTCACGACCTTAGCCTCACCGCAGGTGAAAAGAAAAAATTCGTGCCCTGTTCACACTAAACAGCCCCTTACTCTCCGCGTTTTTTCTGAGAAAATGACTCAAGTTTCAAGCCCACTTTGGCAAAGTCCAGCCAACGCTTAAGCCCTTTACCGTACATAGCAGACATTAACTTATCAAATAACTGGTATTTCTGCCGCGTATAGGGATACCAATTGGCCTCGATATTGTTACTCTGTTTGTCGATAATAATGGCTTTTGAGTAGGTCATGCCCAACAAGCCCTCAGCCCCTTTAACGCGGCCAAAACCACTTTGCTTAATGCCGCCAAAAGGCAAATTAGGGTTACCTTCGGAGAGCATGACATTATTGATTGACACCGCCCCCACCTCCAGCTGAGCCGCTATGCGCTGAGCCCTAGTGACATCACGGCTCCACACACTGGCACTTAAACCAAATTCACTGCGATTACAACGCTCAACAAGTTCATCCTCATCATCAAAGCGATGCAAGGTCATCACAGGACCAAAGGTTTCACTGTGCATCACACTCATTTCGTCACTTGCATCTTCAATGAGTGTGGGAGGATAAAATGCTTGCTCAGCTTCTGTGAGAGTTTCAGTAATCGTCCCGTTGTCAGCCTTTGATGCGACAAAAGCCTTTGCACCTGAAGCGCGTGCATCATTGACTTGATTATCGATGATCTGCCGCTGAAAATCCGCCGTAATGGCCCCCAAGTCCGCATCGCCTTGATCGCCATTATTTTGGATCAATGTCGCCAATTGGGCTTTGAGCTTGTCAACAAAAGTGCTATAAATCGACCCATGAATATACACAGCTTCAACGGACGTGCAAGACTGGCCCGCATTAGTGAGCCCGCCCCACAAACAACCTGCTACTGTGCGATTAAGATCCACATCATCAAACACTATCATGGCATCTTTGCCGCCTAATTCTAATTCAACGGGGATCAATAATGGCGCCGCTTGAGCCAATATTTTTTTACCCGTATTCGCGCTGCCCGTAAACATGATTTTATTGGGCTTCATGGCTATCATGCGCTGGGCCGTATCGCCACTGCCATAGAAAATTTGCACGCAATCATGAAATAAAGGCGCAGCTAACATCAGATCTTCAATTAATCCGCTTAATGGGGTCACTTCTGAAGGTTTTAACAGCACAGCATTACCCGCCATTAGCGCGGCTAACACTGTGGTAAAACTAATATGAAACGGGTAGTTCCAAGGGGAAATGACCGCCACCACACCGACAGGACAATGGCTTATCTGGGATTTTTTGCCCATCAAACTAATAGGGGTTGCTACTTTCTCATTGGCGAGCACCTTATGTGCATGGCCACAAAGCCAATCAGCATAATCAATCACCCCCATAATTTCAGCAAGTTGTGCATCGGTGCGGCATTTTCCCGTCTCTGCTGTGACTTGATTAATAATGGTTTCTCGTTTTGAAAACAAGCGCTGACGTATGGCTTTAATGCCTTCAATACGCTGCTGCACGCTACTCTTTGCTAAGCGTTTTTGGGCTAATCGAGCCGCGCTCACTTGCTGCTCTAACTGAGCTTGGGCAATCTCAACGGTCTTACTCTTTGTCAATGTGTCTATTTTGTTCATCTCTATCGTGCTATTTGGGGCTTTATTTTGGGCCATCGTGGCATTCATAACCAATCCCTTTTATCGATTGGGAGCCTGATTGGCTCGCCGTTTTATTCATCTGATCTGCGTTCATTCATACACATTCATACACATAGGCTAAACATGGGTAGCATCAGCTTATGGTTTATCGGCATCAAGGGGCTGACACACTAATTGATAACCCATTTGTTGATGCACATTCGGTGTTTGACTTAATCCATTATTTAAGCCTGAGTAATAAAGGCTAAACACGACGCCTCGAAGGCCTAAATCCAGTAAACGCCACTGGGCTTTCCACCCATCACGCCCACGCGCAAGCACGCCAATCGGCGCCTTCATAACACAGGCAGGGAAAATAGGGGCCGATGACACTTTGCTGGCATAATGCAATATTCCCCTTAGCCAGCCTATAGGTAACACACTAAAAACACGTAAAATGAATAATAAGTCTGCTCTGTCTTTTGCAGCGGTCGCGATTAAAATTTCATCCACATGGTTAATGCAGTCGGTATCTGAAAACCGTGGCATCTGTGCTGTCCCCGGTAATAACACATCCCCTAATCGCATTAACCCTTGATATGCTCTTGGTGTTAAATATTTTGAATAGATCATTTTAAACCTTCACTCATATTCACGTTTAAATGCACTCATCCTTGCTGAGACTGACTCGTTTAGATTCAAATTTTTTCATGGCTTGAGTTTCTTTTTGTCGCTTTTTCGGCACGTTAAGCGACTGATAACCTTCTTTACCTAAGTATTGTTTTAATAAACCTTCACTGGCTTTATGGGCCATGGCCATAATCGTCAAACTGGGATTAATGCCAGGGGCATTGGGGAAAATAGCAGAATCGGCAATACTGAGTCTGTGGTACCCCCAAACACCAAACTCGCTATTGACCACACTGGTCTCTTGACTGTCTCCCATGGCGCATCCTCCCATTAAATGCAAACCAAAGGAGAAAGGTGACTTCAACACAGATTTCGCCTTGAGGGCATCAAAAATGCCATCCACCGCAGTTAACCCTGCTTGAATACGTTGCAGATCTTCTTGCTGCAAGCGTTTATCAATCACTAATTGCCCTTTGTTATTCAACAAAATCTGCCCTGCTGTGGCGTCTCTCACCGCCACTTCTATGCAGGCCATTTTGCGATAGTCTTGCATAAAATCTTGATGATCACGGCCAAAACCAGGTTTGAGCATGCCAATGGCTATCGGGCCTGCAAAGACGTTTTCTAATTTAAAACCTTGCCGTCTAAAATTGGGATCATCAGATTTAACACTTTGAAATGTGCCTTTATGGGCATCAATAATGTCATCAAACACACCAATATTCATACGCTGAGGATGACAAGTAAACCCTTGACCTAAAGCCGGTAATGACGATAAAAAACCAGATTTTAATAACAGCTCAGTCGTGCCAATGGCCCCCGCGGCTAAAATGCAATGACGCGCACGCACGCTTTGAGCTTGACCTTGTTGATGGCCATAAATAGACACAAAATGTTGACCGTGGATCACTTGAGCCACATGAAAATCAGTCAATATTTGCAGCCCTTGTACTTTGGCTTTTTGCAAAAAGGTCACTGGCATACTTTGCTTAGCATCCCGTACACAACCGCCTAAACATTGCATGCAGTCATTAGCTTGACCGGTTTGATGATTGTGCCCACATTGAGATTGCCCTCGCCTAAGTGGCGCCCATTTCATGCCACATTGATCTAACCCTTGCATAAAAAGCTGTGCATTGGGTTGATGCTCATCTTGAGTGAAATGATGCAAAGCAAGGTGTGACTCTACTTCATCGTAATGCAGCTCCAGTGCGGTTAAATCATGCCAATTGATCTTAGATTGTGACCGCCAGTCATTTAATGCCAAGGCATCAAACCTGTCTAACAAACATTGGTTCACGACACTGCCACCGCCAAGGACTTTTCCCCTGAGAAAAAGCAATTGAGCATCTTTTGACATATCCATGCCGCCATTCCACATTAATTGACTGTTGGCATGTAGCTCATTACTAGGGTAAGTCTGTTTATTAAACGCTTTTCCGGCTTCAATCATCACACAACGAGCACCCGCCTTTGTTAAATAATGGGCTAACACACTGCCCGATGGCCCCGATCCAACAATGGCAAAGTCATAGGTCAAATCACAAGTTAAATCATAATTAAAATCAAAGCTTTCCTGCATCGACTGCTCTCCAATTTATCCTTATTGGGCACTGATAGAATAGGAATACATTACAAAAAACACATTCCTGCTCCCCGATAGGTTTGAAAATGCTGCTCAATGGCCCCATTGCGAATACCATAGAGCGTGGTAAACCGCTCACTTATCTCGCCTGCTTTCCCGTGGCGAAAAAACACACTGTCACCTAAGGACAAGGCTATCTTTTTTGAAACATCAGCTTGATAACATAAAGGCGTTTGCACTTCCCCTGCCCCTTCATTGGCGTCCAGTGACAAGCCTTTTGGTAAATGCGGAACAGGTAACCTCAGTTTATCTGCAGCGCCTGAGGCTACATAGCCACCACCTGCGCATGTCACTCGACTCGATTGAGGTTGCCTCACCACTTCAAGCGCAAATCCCGCAGCAGGAGACAAAGACAAATGGTCATAATAGTCAAACAAATGGGGACAGAAAAAGCCTGAGCCTATGGTCATTTCAGTCACACTGGGATCTTGTGAAGTAGACAATAATGAGCCCGTACCACCGCCATTGACAAAGTCGAGTTGTGCACCCGCTTGCGTTAACGCTGTGACCACCTCTTGCCGACGCTTAGCCACTTTGGGAATGCTGACGCGTTTTAACCAGCGCACCGCAACACTTTTACAATATTGCCCCGGCACGCGATCCCCTAAACCTGCAATTTGCGCCTCATACCCCATCACACCGATGAGATGAACCCCATTTTTATGTTTAATGTGTTGGTATAACGATAAGGCGTTTTCCACACTATTAATGGGAGAACGATGGACACCAAAGTGCAAGCCTGGCAAAGATAAAGACACATCTATATCCATACACACCGAAAAGCACATTCCAGACGCTTGGGCTATTTCATCAAGAAGCAGCACATGTTCAAGCGCATCCACCATGAGCACAATACGCCGCCCTTTTTTCACCCAAGGTACCAAGGAAGCAATGGCCGCTTTTTGCATAGACGGATACGCCACTAATAAATCGTCCAATCCATGCTCAGCTAAAAATGCCGCCTCATTGGGATGAAAACACATCACCCCTTGTAATTTGTCTGTGTTAGTCAACAGATAATGCAACATAGGGACACTGCGAATGGATTTAGACGCAATGCGCACTGACTTATCCTTCGCAAGCACCAACAATGCCACAATATTCTCATCCAGCTTATTCAAATCCACATAAGCCAAAGGTAAAGCCGCCTCATTCAGCGCTTGACGGTAATCCGTCAAGTCACTATTTTGTGAGGCGTTAAGCGGCTTAGCCGAAAACCGCTCCGCTTTCATCACTCGAGTTAAAATAGCCAATTGACCCCCAATGCCAATGAGTTAATGGAGGTTTCAACATTTCCTGAGATCTCAGCGCTATCAACAATCAAGGATCCTTGAGAAATATCCCGATTAAAACTAAAGGTATGCTGGTAACCCAGATCAAAAAACAAGGTCTCACTGAATGCATAGCTGGCACCAACAGAAACGGCATAAAAATCACCAAAGGCAAAGTCTAGCGATACCGTGTCATCTGGCACGGGCGTTGTCTCATAAGCCATGCCTGTACGTAACATCCAATTTGGCGTTAATTGAAAACCCACTCCCGCCGCTAAACGGTAACTGTCATCCCAATTTTGTGCGGTAGAAAAACCGCCACCGTTGTCCAGTTCAATGTCTAATGTTTCAAAACGACTCCAACGAAACCAGCTCGCTGTCGCTTGTACATGCCAGTCTTCATTGAGTTGATAAACACCACTGAGATCTAAGGTTTCAGGGGTGACTAACTCAACCGAGCCTCCTTCAACCCGTGAAGTCAACATAGGCTCAATCATACCCACTATGGCTGGGGCACTGATGGTAGCATCACCGGTTAGTGTATGGCTGATTTTACTGCGGTAATTCAAGCCGACTCGCGTGTCAAAGTCCAGCTGATACAAGACCCCTAAGGTATAACCAAAAGCCAAATCATCTCCAGTCATTTTGACATTGCCATCATCGGTATAAGTTCCAGAGCTGTCCAGTCCTGCACACAACTGCGAGGGCATTCCAGAAGCCACACCCAACTGACAAATCCCTGAGCTGTTGATCTGATTTTGGATTTCCGCCTCAATATATTGTGAATTAACCCCAAAACCGACACTCCATTTTGCAGAAATACGATAAGACGCCATCAAGCCTAAATTCACACTAGTAATATCCGATTTCAAACTAAAATACCGCCCCACAAAATCAGTATCGAACTCTGAGCCACTGGAGTAAGGCACATTGAGGCTAGCGCCTAAATGCCAACTGGGGGATAACTGATAGCTGAAATACACCGACGGGATCAAAAAACTTTCATCGAGATTAACCTGTTCTTGCCCTTGAATGGCACTGGCCATGGAGGCCGATGAGGCATCAAAACTGTTACCCGACATCGTCACTTCGGTTTGGGTATAAACACCACTTAAGTTACCCACCAGCTGCATACCGTCAAGGCGAACCATGCCTGCTGGATTATAAAACACGGTACTGGCATCGCTGGCATCAGCCGCGCCGCCAGAAAACGCATCACCGAGTCGTTTAGCACTTTGCTCATCAATATAATAACCTTGTGCTAACGCTTGAGATGCCGTGCCCAATGACAAGATACTCATGCCTGTTAGCAATATTGTGGGTAGCATAAAAGCCTGCTTCACTCGCATCGCACATGCCGTCATCATGTGTCTTTGTTTTTCATTTTTATCACTGCGCTGAAGGGCGGTTTTATGGGGTAATTGATTAACACTCAATGTCCACTTTTTAAATGACCCTAATCCATTCATTTGCATTTCTCCAAATTGAGGAGGTGCATTTAAAAGCATCACCACTTTTGCCTTTATTCATTTAACGGGTTGATTAACCAATACCTAATATATGGACTGTAAAGTCATGCAAGGCTTTTATTAAATAAAGTAATGACTTTGATATTTTTAAATAAACCCTCATTATTATTATTGTAAGTACTATGATAATTAACTTAACAAAAAACACTATTAATCATCTCGTTAATTAAAAAGCGACTGTTTATGCTATTCACTCTTTAAATGACTTAAATAACATATCAACAAATATTCATAAAATGCATTACCCTTTTATACTAAAACAAAAGAGAAAGTGCATTAAAGAGACATATCCAAATAATAGATAAATTCAAATCAATCCATTTCACTTAAAAAGACCCAATCGATATTCCAGGGTCAGATTAATGTTTGTTATACCCGTGACACTTCAAGCTGCAAAATTCAGCTGGAATGAAAAGCCTTTTAGACAAGGTCATTAATTGCGCCTGCATAAATGACATTTCCATCATCCTTGATGTTCAGTAACACAGTATAAAAGGCCTTGAATTAGGCACTTTTACAGGCTCTGAAAACAGGCATCTTCAAGTATCACGGGTATATGTACTATATAACTTGGCTCATAAACAATAAGTATTCATTGTTTATGAGCCAGAAAAGTGGGGATCCCTCAGTCCCCGTGATATAGCTAAATCAATATAAAATGAAATACTCAGCTGGAAATGTCACGGGGTAATCAGAGTTAAGACAAGCTCAAATTAACCGCTTCAAGTGGTTTAGCTATCGACAGCATCCCCCAGCATTAATCCATACCAAATAAATCACGGGTATAGACTTTATCTTGTACATCCAGCAATTCTTCATCCATACGGTTCGAGACAATCACATCAGACATGGCCTTAAAGTCAGACAATGATGCGATGACCTCAGAGTTGAAAAACGTTGCATCCTCCATGAGTGGTTCATAAATAACCACATTAATCCCTTTTGCCTTAATACGTTTCATTATCCCCAGTATGGAAGAAGCCCTGAAATTATCCGAACCCGATTTCATAATGAGCCGATAAACCCCAACAATGGCCGGCTGTTTATTGATCACTGACTGGGCAACAAAATCTTTTCGAGTGACATTCGCCTCAACAATCGCTCGAATTAAGTTATTAGGGACATCTTCATAATTCGCTAATAATTGCTTAGTGTCTTTAGGTAAACAATATCCGCCAAATCCAAAGGAAGGGTTATGGTAATAATCACCAATACGTGGGTCGAGCCCGACACCGTCAATAATTTGTTTCGATGATAAATGGTGTGTTTCTGCATAAGTATCTAATTCATTAAAATAAGCCACACGCATCGCTAAATACGTGTTTGAAAATAACTTCACAGCCTCAGCTTCGGTAGGATCGGTAAATAAAACAGGAATATCTTGCTTCAGTGCCCCGTCAATTAATAAATCTGCAAAAATGCGTGCTCTTTTTGAACGCTCACCCACAATAATGCGAGAAGGGTATAAATTATCATAGACCGCTTTTCCCTCCCGTAAAAACTCTGGAGAAAAAATAATATTCTCATGCCCAGTTTCAGCTATCAGCCTTTGCGTAAACCCAACAGGTACAGTGGATTTAATAATAATCACAGCACTGGGATTAATCGTGATAATGTCATTCACCACAGACTCGACCAAATGGGTATCAAAATAATTACTATCGGGATCATAATTTGTGGGGGTCGCCACAATAATATAATCCGCCTCTTTAAAGGCAAGCTGATTATTTTGTGTCGCCCATAAATCAAGTGAATGAGTCGCTAAGTATTGCTCTGCTTCATCATCTTTAATTGGGGACACTCTATCATTGACTAAATCAACTTTACGTTGATCAATATCATAAGCAATCACTTGGTTGTACTGTGCTAAAACAATTGCATTTGATAATCCAACGTACCCTATTCCAGCAATCGCAATTTTCATAAAACGTTATTCCATTTCATCATGTCGAAAAAATTGAAGACGGCTTACTTTTCAGATCTTTCTTTAAAGATTAATCTAAGTAACAACAACTAACTATTTGTTAAACATGCAATACATGCAAGTAGATATCAAGTGCCTTGTTAGGGTCATTTATGTGACAAAACCATAACTTTGGATAATATATACCCAAGTGAAATGAAGATGCAATATTGATTTAGCTGTAGTTGTTAATTAAGCCATTTTTTGTCATGATATCCCTTCAATTTGGTTGTATTTCAAAACGTCATGAAAATATCCATTATCGGTGTCGGTGCTATAGGCGGTTATATTGCCGCTAACTTATTAAAATGTCAGCAATATAAAGTCCAATTATTGGTCAAACCCTCCAGTGCTTTACTCACATCGACCCACTTGTCTGTCGCCGGTCTCACTGAACTCACAACGCCCACAGATGAAATCATCACCGATATCAATCAAATGAATGGTGATGTTATTTTTATAACTACAAAATCAACAAGTAATGACACATTATTTGCATCTCTTCGTCATCTAAAAAATAAAATTTTTATCATTTTGCAAAATGGGATAGGTGTAGAAGATTTGTTAGCCCAGCACGTCGATGACAGTAATACCATTATCGGGGCCATTTCAAATATTAAACTCACCAAAGGGGAGGCAATCGGCCAAGTCATATTACACAGTGACTTTTGTAATATTGTTTATGCAACCAGCCATAACCCTGCCCCCAAAAATCCCTCGCAACAAAAACGGTTATTATCATTACCCGCATTATTCCACACCACTTTTAGAGATGTTCATTGCTTAAAAAACATCTATCAGGTGCGCTTTCCAAAGCTCATGATCAATATTGCTTGTAATGCCGCCTCCATCATTGACAACCAAACCTTATATGGATTATCTCAAAGCCAAACGAGTCGACAAATGATCCATTTATTATCAGAAGAAGTACGCCAAGTCAGTCAATACTACAATGTTGAAATAAAAGCGAATATGATGACTGATATCGTCAACAGCTTTAATGCTACTCAATATAAAAATGTTTATTTTAGTATGAAACAAGACTTTGACTTAGGCTTGCCGCTTGAAATGAAAAATGTGTTTTATCATTTTATTGAGCTGGCGACTCAAGCCAATATTCCCACTCCCACCACGAACAGTGCCCTCTTTAAAATAAACACGCTACTCAACCACAGAGAAAATGCAAAAAAATAACCCCTATCGCGTTATTATTCCCCGTGGAGGCATGTCAGAAGCAAGCACTCTCTTTCATCGACATAATGGCAACGCTCGCTCAATATTCTCACTCCTTATATCGCCCTCCCAAACAAAATGACTAATACATAAGATAATTAATGGCAAAAAGAGTCATCCTTAACAATACTTGAACTAAGGTTCAGCACCACCAGTCAAGTCAATAAATGGATTTCGTTGAGAGGGATGCTTATGCAACAAACCAGCCTGAATGTCTTGTTACTTCCAATGCACCTTCTCTACGTATTTTTTCAAGGTATTCGGCAAGCGAGCTGCCCCCCCCCATTGAAGACTCTGCTCTTAAAGCGACTCTTCTCCCTTAACACCTTACCCAAAGCACTAAAGACATTATTACTACTCGGGTTAATTTGTCTGGCGCCTCACACTCAAGGGAAAGAGAATATTGATTTACTCATTGTTGTGGAGCCAAATGTTTTTGCAGAAAATAATCCAGAGCGGCTATCACGAGAAAGTTTGCAAGCCGCCATAGAGCAGCAACTTAACACTGCCAACGCCCTGTACAATCTCGCCAACATCCACTATTCACTTGTGGCGATTCTTGACTGGGAAGACAACGCTGTTTCTCAACAATTAAGCCAAGGGGATGACTATCAGCAAGCGCTAAGCCATCTGATGTCAGCGATAAGTGATCCTACAGATTCATTCAACACAGCAGATCTAAGGGCAAAAACGTATTTACAACAATTCTTTGCTGACAAACTTATTTTTATTACCCAAGAGCACGATCTCAGTGTCGAGCCCTTTGGTAAAGCATTTTATCAAGCAGGGATCAGTGTCCATGCGCCAGCTTTAATGACCATGCCCAGTGTGCTCGCCCACTTACTGGGTCATACCTTAGCCCTTGAGCATCCCAGCACTGACATTTGCCAATCAATTGCACTGGTTATGTGCAGTCCATATGGTTCCCGCTTGTCACTGTCTATCAATGATATGACATGGTTAGGCCGCTTAGTCAAAGGCCAGGATATCCCCGTTAAAGCCCATTTTGACAACCGATTATACCTGGGTGCATTGTCGCCAGCCATGCCAAAAATAGCCAGAATTCAACTTCAAATTCAACAATCTCAGCTATCCAATCAGCAGCGCCATACACAAGCCATTTTACAATTAATTAATGATGCAGGCGAACGTCAGCCACTTGAACAAGACACCTCTGTTGAGCTCTTCACTCGTTCTGGCACAGCCGTTGCCGCTTATCACTATCCGGCATCATTTTATCAACGCATTGTGTTTTTAGCAGGGGAAACACAAAAAAAAATCAGTTTAGAAATTCAACCAAGCAGTCAATACGCCAATTTCAGTATCGGGACGCGCTATGGCCTCATGGTGGAAGATAGCAACGTCCAACAAGTGAATATCATTGGAGACATCAGCAATACAGGCCCCAGTGCGCCAACAGAGCCGGTAGATCCCACCAAAGAAATGAACCCTAACCCTAACCCGTCAGCCCCCATTATTGACAATGACAGTAATAATAACAGTGGCGATAATAGCAATACCGATAATGTTAGCAGTACCAAAGACGATGCAAGCTCAATTGCATATCTATCATTATTAATACTATTAATCTTTGTATTTATTAAAAAAATAGAACAAAAAAAGCCACCCAATAAATGAAGTGGCTTTCACAATCATCCCGATTAAGATTACTTCAATGGCTGATCTTTTGCGGCAAATTGATTCATAATAGTATTAATGGTCAATTGCGCACCATGGGCTATTTTATCAGACAGTTTTTTCTTTAATTTATACTGTACCTTAAAGACACTGCGCTCATTCGCCAGCTTCATTATCACATCATCACTGGTGGCTATTTCATCAATCAAGCCCAATTCAATGGCTTGTTGCCCATACCAATGCTCACCTGTCGCGACCTTATCAAGATCCAGCTCAGGGCGGTATTTAGCAATAAAGCTTTTAAACAGCACATGGGTTTCTTGCAGCTCTTCTTTAAACTTTTCACGGGCTTCATCGGTATTTTCACCGAAAATCGTGAGTGTCCGTTTAAAGTCTCCAGCAGTATGCTGCTCATAATCAATTTTATGCTTTTTCAGTAATCGATTAAAATTAGGAACTTGTGCTATCACACCAATGGAGCCTACAATCGCAAAAGGCGCGGCATAGACGGTATTTGCCACACAAGCCATCATATAGCCACCACTGGCAGCCACTTTATCAATACAAATCGATAACGGAATACCGGCTTGTCGAATTCTATCCAGTTGGCTTGCCGCTAGACCATAACCATGCACCATACCGCCGCCACTTTCCACATTAACTAACACTTCATCATGACTCGTTGCAATGGCCAGTACTGCACTGATCTCTTCGCGTAATGAGCTCACTTCATTAGCATCAATACTGCCTTTAAAGTTGATCACAAATGTTTTAGGCTCCACGGTCGGCTCACTGACTGACTTTTCCGCTTTATCCTTTTCTTTTTGTGCCTCTTTGAGCTGTTTTTCATAAGCCTTAAACTGCTTTTTAGACATCAAGTCTTCATTCAAATAATGCTTAAGCTTTTTAAGTTCATCAGACATATTTGTCAAACTTAACTCGCCTTTACCACTTTTTTGCTTCACTGCTGAGCCTAAAATCACCAACACAACTGCTAAAATGGCAATCACTAAAGTGACTGTTTTAGCAAAAAACAATCCATACTCGTATAAAAATTCCACTATATGCTCCGAATTAACCTGCGAAAAAGCGATATACCTAAGTGAGCAAAAGACCAAACTGTCATATGACTTAAATATACCATCATGATACTGATCTCAACGCCACTATTGTAACAGCCTAAACAGCAATAAAAAAACCCGACGATGCCGGGTTTTTAAAATAATTTATCGAGAATTAGTTACAAGCTTGAACCAAATCAGGATTAGTCACATTAATGGTTGCATCACCCGTTGCAGCCGTGCTGGCAAACGTCACCACTTCAGCTTGCATTTCAGCGGTTGCCGCTAATGCATACCCATCGGTAATGCCGTCTTTCTCACTTGGATCAACCACTGAACTGTGATGACCTTTGATGAAACGTACAACACCTGAACCCACTTTAGCACTGTCCACACACGTCAACCCTAGTGTACTGATCAGAGGCTCAGTACCTGATAACGGGAAGCTCTCTACCTGATTAGGTAAAACTTGATCCGCTAAGTTTCCTGCGCCATCACCCACCACTTCAAGTAATTGAACCGGTAACTGAGTTGCCACTAATGTGCTAGCCAAGTTAATAGGGTCGATACTGTCAACCGCCGTTTGCACAGCAAAAGCAAAGGTAGGAATAAAGGCTTCATATACCGCATTAACAACAGCGGTATACTCAGGCGTATCTGCAGCAAAACTATTTACATTCGCTTCTTCAACTAGTGCGATAAAAGCAGGATCGGTTATCACAGTCTGATAAAGAGCTGGTGCAAAAGTGGCTGAACCAACAAAACTGCCAGCCAGGCCGCCCGATGGCGCAATGAGTGAAGCGGCATTTAACGCATAAGGATTCACCGCCACTTGCTCATTCGTACTTGGGTCAATCATTCCAGAGTTGGCATAAGCGGCCATATTCGTGCCCACAATGCCTCCAAGGCTTAATCCTTGCAAGCTAATATTATTAGCATCAAAGAGTTGTGCCTGCTCGTTATTAGCCAGCTCCATGGCAAGGCCGGTTAAACCTAAACGTAAGGCTAAGTTATCCACAATGGCTTGGCGGAAGTTATCGCGGGCGGTTAAGCTACTACCCACGTTGACAAACGCTAAGGTGCTGCCATTAACAAACGCATCAGGCTTTCCAATCACAGCGCCGTAACTCTCATCCGTGGCACTGACATCGTAAACGCCATCACCATTAGCATCAAAAGAACGCTCACCATGTAAAGGCATATCAATTGCCACCGTTGCCACACCTGCAGCGGCATAACTACCCGCGGTGGACAACATCATTTCTTTACCGCCACCTAGACCATGCATCATAATGGTTGTCGGCCAGCCTGTTGCAGGCATAGTGAAATCGCCTTTGCCTTGTAATGTGTAGAGCTCCGCCATTTTGGTCACATTCGGCAAGGTAATTTGCACATTCACCGTTTCATAAGCCGTAATCGCTGGCACTGGATTATATTGGGTTAAATGTTTTACAGGATCAACAGGGGTATTATCATCTAACAACCAAGTTTGACCCACTAACAAAGCAGGGTTCGTTAAGGCTGCGGTTCCATCGATACCATAAGCACTGGCTTGGGTAATGAAATGACTCTTACTTAATGTGCCTGCCTCAATCGCGGCTAATACAGCAACAGGACTGTCACCCAAGGCTGTCCAATACCCATTAACGGCAGGGTTTAAATCGCCATCTAAACATTTCACCGATGAACATTGGCTATAAATGGGTAATTTCAACGACATGCTATAGACATCCGTTGCATCAGCCACTAAATACGACACACCATCTGCTGCATTTAAGCCTAATGCTTGGGCAACGGTATAACCTTTAGGTGCAAAATCAGACAATTCAGGTTGATAAGGGTTATCCGTTGTTGCATTCACCATCAAGAGTTTCGTGGTTTCAATAACAGGGGCAACTGATTGCGTGGTAAACAGCGCCGAATAAGTTATAGTACTGGCATCTACACCATGACTTGCCGCCATCCCCTTTTCATAACTATTAATGAGATATTGTAACGTCAGTTGGGTTGGTGACGCTAAAGGATTGACATCAATATCGAGCTTTAACGAAGTATAGGTTTTTGATGCTGAAACCGATTGACCTGAAGAGTCTTCAATTGAACTGGTCAGAGCATAAAGGTAAGACTGCTGCGCTTTGAGGGGTTTCAGCGGCACGATAACAATTTGATCGCCAGACACACTCGTTATAAAGTCCACACCAAATTCAAGTTCATCGCCCACTTCACACGCCGACAAGGTTGCCGCATCTTTACATTCGTCTTTTTGAGACAATGCGCCACCCGCGACGGCTTCAAACATGCGCACAGCGCTTGGTTGAACAACAGATGACGCCATTAATGTTAATGGGTTACCATCGGCATCATTTTCTAAATTCACACTGATAGCAATGGGCGCGGTGGTTGACCAACCATCTAATGCCCCCAAAGCAATAGCAGGATCGGTATAATCACCTGTGTCTTCACCAGGGACATTTAATGTTCCATCCACGGTGCCACTGAACACTAAATCATTAGGCAATGCAAAATCGGCCGTGGCCGGATCAAAGACAATACTTGACCAAGGTTGTAAGGATTCTGTTTTCTCTGTCACTTCATCGCTGCTGTCTTCTCCACAAGCCGTAAGCCCAAAGGTTGACGCTATCGCGACACTTAACATAAGTTTTTTCATTCTGAATTCCCAAATCTTGTTGTAATAATTTTATTTTCCGAAGGAAATTAGCCACAAAAGTCTGTAAAATATGGCTATATTGCACTGAGTCAATCTTATACTCAGTAAAAGAGAATTAGAATTTAACGTAAAATCATTGAATTGGCTACATTTTTGTTACTATCTTTTAGTATTATACAATAATAATCTTATTCAAACGTTTTAAACAGTTGTTTATTTAGGCGATCGTGGCAGACACCATCCGCTTTAGACTCACTAGGAAAAATGGACCTATGTTGGAATATCAAGCAAGAAAAGATTTACTGATGAACAAAACCATTCTTGTGACGGGCGCAGGCGATGGCATTGGCCGCACTGCCGCTATTACATTTGCCGCCCATGGCGCCACAGTCATCTTATTGGGCCGCACGGTCAAGAAACTCGAAGCTGTTTATGATGAAATAGAACAAGCAGGTTATCCAAAACCAGCCATTATTCCGCTTGATCTCAAAGGCGCCTCAGAACAAAACTACAACGATATGGCGGACACCATAGAAGAGCAATTCGGTCATTTAGATGGACTGCTTCACAATGCCAGCTTACTCGGCATTTTAGGGCCTTTTGAGCAAATTTCAATGAGTTCCATTGAAGAAGTCATGCAAGTGAACTTATATGCAAAACTGATGATGACAAAAGCCCTATTGCCTGCCATGAAAAAAGCCCCCCATGCCTCTATTTTATTAACCTCAAGCAGTGTGGGTCGTAAAGGCCGCGCATTTTGGGGCGAATACTCAATATCAAAATTTGCCACAGAAGGCTTTATGCAGCTACTGGCTCATGAGTATGAAGACACCACAATACGCGTCAATACCATCAATCCTGGCGCCACACGAACAGAGATGCGTGCCACGGCCTACCCTGCTGAAAACCCAGACACCCTTAATACGCCTGAAGATATCATGCCTACCTACCTCTATTTAATGGGCGATGATTCCACAGCCATAACAGGTCAGCAATTGAACGCTCAATAACTCATGCCATAAAGAAAGTCATAAAGAGAGCCGCTGTCGACTCACGGGGATCCCTCCCCAATGTGAGTCAGTTCACTCAAATCCCTTTCATGAAAACCAAAACCACCGCTGAATGCCATATCAGCAGTAGCGGTGGTTTTAGCTAAAATTACATCAATTAACGATGGGGGTCTTAGTTAATCTTTTTTTGACATTACCTCCACTCGACTTAAGTCAAAACTTGAGCCAGTTCACTCAAACACTTTCAATAACGGTAAAACCAATAAAAATAGGCCATAAAAAACCACCGCTGAATGTCATATCAGAAGCGGTGGCTTTGGTTTAAATTGCATCAATTAACGATGAGGAGATTGGTTAATGTATATTAACGCTTACCATCTAAATTAAATATTAAACTTTTTGAATAACGCTGCCAAACATTTCACCATAAGAAAAACATCCCATCAATAACATGATTATCAATGAAACTATAAACAAAAAAGTATCAAATGAATCCATCGTTCTAATAGGGATAGACATATCTAGCCCAAAGACCTTTGAAACTAAATATATTGTAATATTCAACATAAGAACAAACAGAATGATGAAAACATATAAAATCAGTTTTCGATAACAACGGGCTTTGGGTGTTCTGGCATCATCTAAATGTATTCGCTGCATGGCATCCTTCATAAAATAAAAAACCACCGCTGAATGTCATATCAGAAACGGTGGTTTTTGTTGAAATTACATCAATTAATGATGAGGAGATTGGTTAATTTTAATCACTTTCAACAACCTTAATAAACTTCTGGTGCCAATATTCAGAGTTAACTTCTTTAGAAATAGACTTAATGAGATCTGTATTGTTACCATCTGGAAATTGCACACCCAATAATAGGTCATTTTCAAAACAATGAGCATCAAATGATTTTCTTTTCAACAATTCAAAAAATACATTTATTACAATGCCTTTAAACAAAAGATTTATTTCATCAGGTTCCATTTCTGCTTCATAAAATAAATCAAAATTTTCGTCAAGAAAATCGTTGATATTTTCAAAGCATTCAAAGTGAGGCCAGATATAGTCCCATTCACAGGCTGTTAACTCACAATAATCATCAGGGATGATAGAGCCTTTGTTATCAATAAGTAAATCAGAATTATCTTTAATGAATGATGACATTTTCTCATTTATTTTAGCTAAGCTCTCTCTTGTTGAGTAAGCTAATCCAAAATCTACAAAACCAGAAGATGGATATAAAACAAAAGCATATATTCTGTCCTTACTCAAGGAAGATGTGAAGTCTTCTACTATTTTTTGTAGCGATTGTTGACATGCAGCTAACAACTGCTCTGATAACTCATTTTTGATATTCAGTATATTCATTTCATTACCTAGATTTTGAAATATCATCCCACTCTTTTAATACTTTAATCATTCCCTGCCTATCTCCTTTTACCTTTAGTAACTTCTCATAAAGCTGTGTTTGAGGATATATACCATGTTGGCCTTTAACATTAGGCGCCCAAGTCAAATTATGTTTAGACAATTCAGGATCAATATTCACTTCTCTTAAAAGCTCTCTATTTCTTTCCCCCACAGAACGACCACCCTTTTTCTCTACTTTATGATGTGCATGCGGCTTACGCATCTCACCTTTAGGTATAGAAGTTCCAGAAATTTCAGAATAATATTTTTTCCAGTTATCCCCAAAAATATTTTTTCCTTTTTTAATAGAACCATGATGTATTATATCTCTAATATTTTCATCACTGATACCACTTTGCTGCATAGATTTCTTCCATTTAGCAAAAGTACTACTCGTGACCTCATCAGCAAAGCTTTGTGTTAATTCTTCAAACTTAGCAGTAGGCAACTTATTCGATTGTTTATTATCACTAGACTTATCTGACTTAGACCCACTACCAGATTGATTTGAAACACCTTTATTACTTTTTGTTTGCCCCCCCCCAGGCTTGTAACTTGATATATCTCCATTTTCAATTAAAGCCATGGCATAAGTCATTTCATTAATCACATTTTGACCAATGCCATTCTTTTTCATTTGTGCAAGAACACCTTTTAGCATTCCAGCACCAGTTTTATTAATGATTGAATCAGTGACATAATCTTGTGCAAACTGCTTAATTACGTCAATTTTTTTCTCTTCCGATGCAGTTTTATAATCTTCAACAAAAATGATAACTTTCTGTATATCTTGATAAACGTTATATGCATTCCAAGCCATTACAGCAAAAGGTAATAAAAATAATGCATTATTTTCAGCAGCATTAGCACCTGCATCCGCTGCAATATTCACATCGGCATTGGCCACAAAGGCTCCCAATGCCGCTCCTATTTTAGCAAGATCAGTACCTGTTTTTCTTAATTTTTCAAGAGCTTTATATTGCTTCTCAATTAATTGTTCTTCAGCTAACCTTAAATCAGGATCTTGAATTAAACCTAATTCTTGAAATGCATTCTCAACTTCCGTTATTTTATTATCATATTCTGTTTGACTCTTATAAATATCCCCAATTACCTCACCGACCACAGCGCCACCTGCGCCGGATACACAACTGATTTTATTTTTCTTATCGCTGCCATGCACATTGGCCGTGGCTAAGCCGATACCACAGCCTAAGGCAGCGTGTGACATATAGCGTACTAGCTGATTAATATCCTTGTCTTTGGCTAGTTGACCTATCTCCTTCGCCATACTTCTGCCGAGTTGATTAATGGCATCTTGCTGCAAGTTTTGAACAAATTGATCGCCAAAATCACTTAAATGACCATGGGAAAAAATGGTATTGATCCCCGCATTCACCGTCGCGTGAGTCACCATTTGCGTGGCTTGATTGGCTAATTGAATGCCAGTATTGACCTCTTTAACAACTTTACCATCTTTAATAACTTCTTGTGTGGCATCAAAGAAATCCATACCACCGACATATTCCAGTGCTCCGGCAGTTGCCATAGTCATAGCTAGATTTTTAATGCTATCGTGACTAGTCAACCCTTTTACCGCAGTCGACAAACTATCACCATTAGCAAGACTCATTACCGTTTGTGTCGCAATCGCTTGCATACCCGCATTAACAGCTGCGACCATAGCTACTTCTAGCGGCGCGGCGGCTGCTGCAGCCGCTAAAGCAGCTGGCCCCATCGCCACAGACATCGCAATGGCGATCACCGCCATGGCGGCAGGGCTTAGGCTACTGGTTTTATCATGCTCGTGAATGTTAAGCAGTTCTTGATAGTTGGTTTCTATGTTGTCGCGATACTCAGGATCGTTATAAAGATCCGCCATCCATGACAAGCCTTGAGTTTTGCTGAACTCATTGAGAATGTCATCTAAGGTTATGTCCTCATTTTGACCCAGCTCGATGCTTAAGCCATGAGTCGCATGAATTTTGACGCCACCGACGATATTGTTATACACCGCAGTGTCTACTTTATTGTTAATGGTTTCGGTCTTTATTTTCCACATGCCTTCTTTGACACGGTTCATGAAGTAGTGATCTTGCTCTTTAGCAAGCAATAAATTCACCGCGCCGTCATTGGCAGTGATTTGGGTACCGTCACCGGATTTAATGTCTGTGGCTCTAAGGGTAATATCACCAAAATCTGAGGCGATGAGCACGCCTTTACCCGCCTCTAACGCCGAGCGAATGGCAATGGTTTGAAACTCTTGCTCTTGCAGGGTAACGTTACCGACTTTACCCTGGCGGCTTTGTTGAAACTCATCAAACTCGTTGGTGATGTAAATGCCTTGATCGGCCAAAATTTCAATCACGCCTTGATCGGCGGTTAAGGTTGAGGCATTAATTTGAATAACGCCTGAGGCCATCAAATAAATGCTGTCTTTGGCACTGAGGACAGAGGCAGTATGGCTGACCACCGACTGCTCTGTGTCATAGCCACCCACTTTATCATTGCGCACATAGCTGGTTTGTTGACTGACAATGGCAATATTGCCATCGGCCATTAGCGTTATTGACCCTGTTTTACTGTCGACCTTACCGCCTTGAATGATGATGTCATTCATGCTGCGAATGCTAATATTGCCGTTCGCATTAACGCTAGCAATGGGCCCTAAACGGGTACCTTGCTCATAAGGCGTTGCATAGCGGTGCACCATGGTTTTTTGCAGATACTGATTGGCCACGATGTTAACATTCTGCTTGGCCGATATCGTGCCAGACAGGTTTTGCAGTGTGCCACCCACCAGTAGATTGAGATCCCCAGACGCCACCACAGTGGCATTAGGCTTAACGGTAAAGTCACCTAAGGTTTTAATAAAAGTGTTACGTGCACTATAAAGTTTACCCGCATTCACTGTGACGCTATTAAAAGTGGCCTGACTGCCGCCAATGCGGACTTCATGACTGGACAGCATTAAGTCTTTAACATTTTGGGTAGGCAGATGCACGATAGGCACTAACACCCACTGACCGTTGATTTTACGTCGCTCGGGCCAAATAAGGTTTTTGTTATAACTGTTCACTTGGCTTTGGGTCAGCTTGTCGCCAAACTTAATGCCCCATTTGATGGCGGATTTGCTTTTACTAAAGGTGAAGGCAGCATTGTACAAGTCATTAATTTGAACCGCCTCAGTGGCATAGGCTTCACTGAGTAAATTACGATTCAGCAAGTTAAACACTTGTGAGCGAATGAGCCGCGACTGAACAAATTCATCACCAATGAGCTTAGGCACACCAAAATGCGGAATGATGATGGTGATATCCCCCGTCATGATAGGGATCATGCTAGGGGCTGGCAATGCCCATTTATTGTGTTTTAGCAACTTTTGCTGAAAGCTGGCAATGTGTTGCGAGGCGGCTTTTTTACCTACCTCCACATAATTGGCGCGCTGGTAGAGGTGCTTGTCGCCTTTGGCACGCTCAAATTGGGCGCTGCTGCTGACATCGCCTTGCAGTTGGCTGTCGGTAATAATTTGCGCCGCCGAGGCCACGCCGGGCACGATAATTTGCGCTAACATCACAAAGGTGACTAGGTACGCTGTGAAGCGCTGCCAAAGCGTTTTTGGCTGTTCAGTTGAGGGTGCCTCTTGCTGAGCCTGTTGGGCTTTTTGCGCCCCAGTCAATTGCTGCTGCATTTGCCCTAAAGAAAAAGAATTGGATATGGGTAAACCAACAAATTGGCGCAACAAATTGGCGGCAGGGCTCACCACCCTGCGCGGTTTAAAAAATGCTTTCATTAATTTAATTCACTTATTTTGGCAAATGTTTCATGAGATCTTTGGTTGTTAAGGTATGGAAGCCAGATGCTGTAAGTAGTTGATTAACTTTACCCTGATTGTTAGGAGCAATACGAAAATAATTAGCACTTTGATTAAAATGTACTTGTACATTTTTATAGTTTTCAATACCGATAGTTTTGATATGCTTATTCTTTTTAGGTAAAAATTTATCAAATTTTATGTGATATTTCTTTTTAGTCCGAGCAACATAAGATTCCCATAGTTTTTTAGCTTCTATGCTAAATTCAGGCTGCAATGATAAAGGTAACTTCTTTACATAAGCTTCACTTGCTAATCTAATCTCTTTATTGGTATAGCCAGAACTCCCCCATTCCCGATTATCCAAATCCTCACTTACAAGTTCATCGATACTCTTTGAAAATTGACTGACTTTACAACTTTTGCCAAACGCAATATCAGCACCACGTAATAATTCAAATAAATTCCCATTAAGTTTAGGTTTACACTTTCTCAAATCACCTTTGATATAATGTTCATCGACTTGAGAAGATTTAACTTCTGTATAATCATATTCACTTTTCTTAACAAATAAACTGGCTAAGTAATCTTTAACTAAACGACTCTTTTTGGCATCTAATACATTAATGTTGCCAATTTCCAAATCTGCAAAAGAAGGACTGTTCTTATTTACGCCATACACATTACCGTGGAATGCCGTTAAAGTTTCTGCCTCTGCTAAAGTCGTGACTATTTCATCTTCACAATTACGATACCGTAAACATTCTCGCACTCCCGTTAATGGAACAATGTCAGTAACTTTAGATAACTCCAAACCAAAGCTATTAAATTGTGTTTTTCTAAAATGACTATTTTGAAATACTTCAAAATAAGAGAACTCATTAATAAAATGACCTTTCCCTTTTATTGATTTAAGCTTATTTCCTATATGGAGATCACCAAAACTATAAAAACGCGCAGGGGGAGAATAAGCAATAATTTTTGTCACAACCCCCTCTTCTGATTCATTTTCCTCTTTCGGATTAGCAGGATCATAAAGCAATTGCTTAAACGCATAAGATTCAGCTTGCAGCCGATAACGCTCATTACTAAATTTTGCAGTATCAATAGTCACTCTACCTGCTTGATTCAATCCCAAAATAGCTGAAGCATTCAATACATAGATATCCGCTTTTAAATCCAGTTGATTTTCTACCTGAATGGATACTTGCTGCGCTTGCCGATTATCGACTCTAATACCAGCACTCCACTCTTTTTTGTTAGATTGTTCGAGTGAATAAGGGTTAATATTTTCAATAGCTTTAGCCTGAATGGCCAGCTTATTGGCTAAAATATGCGCCGATACTTGTTTATTGACCTTACCCGTTTTTTCATTGACATCATAAAAAATACCAAACTTTAGCGCCGTTGGATCCTTCGTTAATGGTAAGGCTTTTAAACTGCCATCAGAGTAAGCTTCTCGCTGACTACGAGAACCATTAACCACAAAGCCTTTATTAGATTTAAGCGCCATGTTAGTGGCTTTTAGTCTGCCGCCAAAACTGTTGTGAATATTATAGGTAGTTTCAATATTAAGGATGCCTGCGGTGATCTTAGCATTGTTGATCATTCGCTTGGCGGCAATATCCACTTGATTGTCGGCTTGGATAAAGCCTTGTTGTCTCACATCTGTAATGGCCATGAATTTAGCATCATGGGTGATGACTTTTGCTGAGGTGGTGAACTTAATATCCTTTGAGGATTTAATGCTGAGCAGATTATCTGAGATGAGTTGACCTCGCAGCTCGACACCTTGATGCAGTTCTCCCCCTTTCTTATTGGTCAATGTGTTGGATGCCGCAATGGTTTGCAAATAAATGCCTTCATTGGGAGCATAGAACTGGCCATTGTGGGTACTGGTGGCTAATATATCTGATGCCGTATTGAGCTTAGTGTTTTTCGCAATGACGATTTTTTTGGGGCTGGCAATGGCAATACTGGCCGCCTTTAGATTGCCGCCCACAGTATGACTGCTCGCGCTTTCCTTCGCCGCTTTAATGGCTAAATCATCATAATTGATTGTCAATAGCCCGCTATAGAGGTTAATGCCACCAGAGCCAACAATTTTATTGCCCTTAGGGTGAACAATGTAACCGCCTTGCGGGTGGCTATCGGCACGTAGGTTTAAATCAAGCACACCTGCTGTGGTGATATTATCCGCCAATAATTCTAGAGACAAAATTCCCGGCGCCGATAATTTATTCACCTTAATGGTGCCACCAGCGCGCGCGGATAATTGACCGACCTTGCCCTTTTTAAGCATGTCTTCTGGCTTGCTTCCCATTGTCGCAACCGCCATAGTGACACGATTAATATTGTCAAAACCACAATTTGTACAAGTAATGGTTTGTTTGGCTCCTTTCACCAGCAGCAGAATATCAGCGGGTTGACCGACAATTTTAATGTCTTGCTCTAAAACCATTTTAGTCGCTTCGATGACAATGGTTTTCGCGGGGGCTTGAGCATTGAAAGCCCCCTTTGCACCGCCACCATTGAAAATCACTAAAGGTTTTTTCGATACCGAAAATTCACCGAATTTATTGTAAGAGACCCCTTTTTTAGGCGCTGCAGGTACCAGCATATCTTGCTGAGTATTAGAGTGCTGAATAAGTTTGCCCTTAATCTTACCAACAGCTTGAAGATCAAAGGTCGAGGCATTGACCGAACACACCGACATAATACTGATGCACAAGCTCAAGTGCACCATGCTCTTAACCATGCTCTCAATTGGAGCCACCACCGAATTAACCATTCGATTCACACCACCTCGCCGATATAAATGTCGGCGAGTATTAACAAATAACAACATAAAAAACCTTCATTGGTTTAAAAAATAAAACACAAGGAAGGAAAATCGAGGCCATCACATTTGCATACAGGTATTTTTGGCAACCTAATGCGGCAACCTCATGCGGCAGACAATCGATAGGGCAATCTCAGATCACTGTCCTTGTGTGCTTTTACGTTTTAGAAAACGCTTTTTCACTCCGTTGGCTTAACCTCATCACTAAAACTAACAGCCAAAACATTAAGCGCTTGAACTCAACGCTTAGATTCTAGCTGACACTCACTGAATAGAGGAGCAATCTCAAAACTGCCAACGGTGACATAAGCTCAACTAAACATTAACCTACACGAATAATTTTTGGTTTATCGTGAGCACAGTCTTTATCACTGTAATAAATAACCGTTTTTTTACCTGTGGCGAAGGCGGTTAATAAACGAGATAAGACTTGATGACGACGATCCGCAGGCACATTATCCGCAATAGCAAAATAATCTTTGCCTTTGCATATTGATTTTTCGGGCATGTTATCCAATTTCACCAAAATACGATCGCTGTTGGTGTAGGTGAATACATGGGTCACCACCCCCACTTTATGCCCCGCATTCACCCCAAAAGCACAACATAGCCCCAAGGCGATGACACTGGCTTTAAGTAAGTTTTTGACACGCTTGACTAAGCAAGTATTCGCTAAAAGCGCTTGTATTTTTTTAACAACTGAGACGTTCATGTTTACCTTTTTTACAATTTTAACAGGACAGATCCAACCTTAAGCAACAAATGTTAACTTTAGGTTTTAAAGGGGTTGGATAATAGCGGCTAATGAAACACTTGCAATCGCACAACTTATTAAGTGACTGTTTTTATAGCAAAACAAGACTAATGTCTAAGGTGGTAATGATCATGAAAAAGAAAAGGGAAAGGATGATCCTAAGCGAGTAAGAAGAGCGGTTATCACATCAAGGGATAACCGCTGTCACTGCCATGAGTATCATAAGTGTACTCACGCTAAAAATACATGACTTCAACGTATATTATTTCCATGTATAGCTGAGGCTTTTATCTCCCACAGTAATGCGGCCATAATATTGAAACTGCCATTCTTTCCAATTCCATGTGTAGCTTTCTTTATAACTTGATGCACGGATCAGATCCACAAAGGCGCTGTAACTGCCATGGGTTTGTGCATTACCCACATAACTGCCCCACATTTGTCTGCCTCTGTCACCTTTACAGCTGTAGATACCGTTGCTCTTATCAGTACAGTCTCGAAACATGGCCACATAACTGTCTCCTTTGCGGCCGACGAGCCAGCGACCTTCTTGTTGCCACTCATCAAACTCACTCTCGGGCCAATAGACATTGACTTTAGTGCTGATCTCACCCAAACCAAAAGTATTGGCTAAACTTAACTCCGTATTGGGCCAGTATAAAATAAGGGCTAAATTATCTTGCTGTAACACTTTAGGCAAATGCGTATTGGCTGTATATGGACGGTAAGTCGACCAATCATCGACATTCCCCGATAACGGCCACACCGCAATATCATCAGCCACTGCGACCATTGGCCATTGCTGATAACCATAATAACCCCCCCAATAATTATCCATGGAGCTTAACGCCGAACCTCCCTGTTTATACAGATTTAATCTCGCCCCGGTCAGCACAGAGCTGCGGCTAAATGTGGCCCCTATAGTTGCTGCAGTATCTGCAAACCATTGCAGTGCATTAGGAATACCCGCGAAATTTTTAAAGGCTTCATGCTCAGAGAGATCATAGTGATTAATCGCCCATAATGTATCTTCTGCTACTGAAGGTGCAAAATAGCCCCCCATGCTCCATTGAAATACCGCTCTGTCTTCACGATTAAGTTCACTGTTTAAGGTAAAGCTTTCACTTAACGAATGACTGTTAACAAACTGCCCCGAGAACTGCGTTTGCCATGAATCAAGGACTGGCCTCATATCCAAGGCACTCGTTGCCAGAAAGCTGACATCCATCCCCGGATTTGGTGGCACACTGCCCTTCCCTGTGAGTAAATAAATTAACCCATGATTACCTGGATTGCGATAATGCTCGGTATAGGCGCGGCCCGTTGTCGGCGCATAGGTGCCCGCCTCAGTGGTAAAGAGTAGGAACTGCTTTAATAATTTTTGTGCCGCTAATGAAGCTTGCGCTTTGATCTCACTGTCTATGGCAAAGTCCGCTAGATTAAGGAGTCCTGCTAAGGTAAATTTATAATACACCGGTGAATTAAATTCATAAAAGCCGTGAGTGACTTTTAAGTCTAAATAATGCCTTAATCTTTGCTCTAAATTTGCCGTAGGCAAACGACCAAAATGCTCATGTAATAACCATTCACTGGACATCCACATGATCATATGATTTTCCGACCAGTACTGATATTGGGTCTCGCCTTGACTGATCCAATAAGGAAAATGTTCAATGCCCGATAATATACGTTCATCATATTGATCGGAATTGAGTAAAATACGAATGAGTTTTATCAAGCTAAAGTCAGGAATACGAGCCGTTTGTACGTTAGCTATAATATCATCAACCATGGCCGTATTTTCTATGCCTTGATAGCTTAGCGCCAGCATATTGTCATGATTAGGTGAGACTGTAGATTGGGTGAGTATTTCATCCACTCGATGTTGGTAACTCGACAAATCCAGCGCGTTAACCACTGGCGACAACATCACAACAAGCAACAAATAAAAACAATGAAGCGGTTTCATTAAACGTCCTCCTGACATTAAAAAGGGTGAGCTAAAGGTTCAAAACAACTTTGATTACGCTATCATTAAGCCAATGCTCATTACGCTAACCTGCTTTTAATGTCACAAAAGCATCCGTTAATGTTCTGCTATGCTGTGCTATTTCCCCTTAAGAGCGCCCATTAAAAAAGCCAGTGACATGCTGTCACTGGCTTGTTAGTCCACTTTTATTCAATAGCTTATCAATGCCTTATTTTAACAGATTGACAAAACTGACTATGACAATAGCCATGCTCTTCATCAAGTAGATGTTCAGTCAATCGAACATAAATAAGTCATGAATTCTTCATTAACTGCCCCTCTAATCTAGGGGCTTATAGGCTTGATTGAGCGAATAATGGCAACCTGTAAAACAACTAATATAACAGCTAATATGACATAGAGTATGACATTGAGTGTGTCCTTTACGCGCCGGCTGCCAATACGGCGATTAATTCGGCCTCATCGATAATTTTCACGCCTAAATCTTGGGCTTTAGTCAACTTTGATCCTGCCGCTTCACCCGCCACTAAACAATCGGTCTTTTTCGACACACTGCCAGCGACTTTTGCACCAAGCGCTTGTAGCTGAGCTTTCGCATCAGTCCGGTTCAATTGATTTAGCGTGCCCGTTAGGACCCAAGTTTGCCCTTTCAACGACAAGGCCACATCATCGACGGCTTCAATAGCAGGCCAGCTAACACCCGCCTCGATGAGTTTATCGATGACTTCGACATTATGAGGCTGGCTGAAAAAGTGCACTAAGTGTTGGGCCACGATTCCCCCCACATCTTCAACTTCAATTAACGCCTCCACAGCGGCGGCTTTTAGAGCATCTAAGGTTTTAAAATGTGCGGCCAAATTGGCCGCAGTGGCTTCACCCACTTCACGAATACCTAAAGCATATAAGAAGCGAGCAAAGGTGGTTTGTTTGGCATCATTAATAGCACTCACCAGTTTGGTTGCCGATTTCACGCCCATTCTGTCCAGCATAGTCATGGCCGATGCTGACACATGAAATAAGTCGGCAGGGCTTTGCACTAATTCTTTATCGATAAGCTGTTCAACCACTTTGTCGCCCATACCATCAATATTGAGCGCCTTACGTGACGCAAAATGTTTAATGGCTTCTTTACGCTGAGCTTCACAAAATAAGCCCCCAGTACAGCGGGCCACCGCTTCTCCTTCAATACGTTCAATGTCACTGTCACATACAGGACATGCTGTCGGGAAGACGATGTCTTGAAGCTCAGCCTCTTGCGGTTCATTTTCTTGTGACTCATTCTCTTTTAGCTTAGCGGCGCGATTTTCAAGTACAACGGCCACAATTTGTGGAATGACATCACCCGCACGGCGAATAATCACACTGTCACCCACTTTCACATCCAAGCGGGCAATTTCATCGGCATTATGTAAAGTCGCATTAGAGACAGTCACACCGCCCACAAAGACAGGCTTTAACCTTGCAACCGGTGTGATCGCACCGGTGCGACCTACTTGAAAGTCCACGCCTTCTAATCGGGTCATCTCTTCTTGAGCCGGAAATTTAAACGCTGTCGCCCAACGAGGGGCTTTCGCCACAAAGCCTAAATCCAATTGAGCATCAATGTCGTTGACTTTAATCACCATGCCATCGATTTCAAATCCCAATTTATCCCGGCGACTCAAAATATCGCTGTAGTAATCCAACACCGCTTTAGGGCTGTCACATAATGCCACTTCACGGCTAACGGGAACACCCCAACTTTTTAACTGTTCAAGTTGGGCAAAATGTGTGTTTGCTAAACCCCACGTCGCGGGCTCTACTACCCCAAGGGCATAGGCATAAAAAGAAAGCGCCCGACTGGCAGTCACTTTGCTGTCAAGTTGTCTCAAACTCCCTGCCGCCGCATTACGAGGGTTAACAAACAGTTTTTCCCCTTTTGCCTTGGCTTTTTCATTGAGGGCATCAAACGCCGCTTGAGGCATAATCACTTCACCCCGAACTTCTAATAAAGGCGGAAAATCATCCCCTCTCAAGCTTAAGGGGATAGCCTTAATGGTGCGCACATTCTCGGTAATGTCTTCACCTACTAAACCATCACCTCGCGTAGCAGCCCGTTCAAAGAGACCGTTTCGATACACAATACTCACCGCTAAGCCATCCAACTTAGGCTCACAACAATAAGTTAATGCTTTACCTACTCTGTCTGTCAGGCGTTTATTAAAGGCATCAAACTCGATTTCGTTAAACACATTATCTAAGCTCAACATCCGTTTTAAATGCGTAATTTGATCAAACTTGAGCAGCGCTTCTCCACCTACGCGCTGTGTAGGCGAGTCTTCAAAACGATACTCGGGGTGAGCTTGTTCTAATAATGTTAATTGCTTAATTAAACGATCGTACTCAGCATCTGGAATACTAGGGTTATCATCCACATAATAACGGTAATTATGAGCATTGATTAATTGTGTCAATGCCGCTATTTCAGTTTGTACTGAGTTCATTAAATTCAATCCCAAAAATAAATCAGGCTGTGCTTATCGCACAGCCTCTAAAAAAATGAAAAAAGTGGATTACGCCGATAGCGCTAATTGATTTTTAATACGTTGTAAGTATGCTTGCTTAGTCGACTCAAGCCAACGTTCTCGGCCGCCATCAAGCACTTGCCCCTGTAAATCATCGGCAATTTGATGGGCACAATTGAGCATGATAGAAAAATTCATCAAGGCATCGCCATAACACGGCAAGGTCATGAATAAAACGACCCCTTGCGTATTAAACTGCTCCATATGATCGGGATTAAATACACCAGGTTTTACCATGTTAGCCAATGAAAACAGGACTTGCTCTTTACCCGCATTATCTTGATGGCGATGAAAAATATTCATCTCCCCAAATTTAAAGTTCAAGGCCAGTAAACAAGGAAGCAGTTCTGCACCATTAAAAATCTCTCCTTCCTTGGCTGTGACATGTAACACCAACACATCTTGTGGCTCTGAGGTTTCACTCACTTCCTCTTTTTGTTCTTGCGGTAATGCTTCTTGAGCTTTTGATGTATTGTTCACTGATTGATGTTCTGAGCCCAGCACCTGAGATTGGCTTTGACTTGATGCAGCACTGTACAGCGAAGCTTGTTGCTGAGAGCCTTCAGCAATAACGTCTTGTTTTCCTTGCTCAGCCTCTTGCTCAGCCTCTTGCTCAGCATAACCAAACAGAAGCGCATCTTGATGAGCCAATGTATCCACTTGTCTGCTCTTTAACGGCGCTTCTTTGATGCTTTTCTCTGGTGTTCTCTTCTCATTAGGGAAGGGCTCAGAAATACCTGGCATCTCAGTTAAGTGTTCAATATCAACCTGATGTTCTGCTAAAGGCTCTGGTTGAGATGAAGCCACATTTTGTGACGCTATCACTTGAGCCGACTCAACATCTTCTTGCCTGTGCACAGGCCTGCCACCCGTCCCCACTGGCTCTGTCCGTTGAGGAGATGAACGATGTTCTTGAGTGGGCGTCATCACGGCAGATTGTTGCCCTCTTCCTCTCGTGGCCTTTGACTCTCTTTGAACAGGATTCATATTCGGCGAAACCCTAGGCTTGGCTTTACTCACCCTCACTTTTCCAATTCCATCAGCATCAAAACCATCAGCATCTCTGTCAGTTTTCTCCGTAAAACATCCTTTTTGCGATACTTCTTTCAATGATTTTGGTTGCTGTTTTCTAATGGACCAAAAACCATGCACAAGCACTGCGATAATTGCTATCGCACCTAATATAAGCAATACCAGTTGCAAATTTTCCATTGGCTACCCTGTCTTTCCTATGTTTATTCTGCGTCAGCCATCGCTAACGCTTCATCAATATCTACCGCAACTATGCGTGACACACCGGGTTCATGCATAGTAACGCCAATAAGTTGATCTGCCAGCTCCATGGTGATCTTATTATGGCTAATATAAATAAACTGTACCGTTTGCGACATTTCTTTCACCAAACGGCAAAAACGTTCGACATTGGCATCATCTAAAGGTGCATCAACTTCATCTAGCATACAAAAAGGCGCTGGATTCAGTCTAAATATAGCAAAAACTAAAGATAATGCTGTTAACGCTTTCTCCCCACCTGACAGCAAATGTATCGTACTGTTCTTTTTACCCGGTGGTCTTGCCATAATAGTGACACCTGTTTCTAACAGATCATCGTCTGTCAACGCTAAATATGCGCTGCCTCCACCAAATACTTTAGGGAACAGTTGCCCTAAATCTTGGTTCACTTTATCGAAGGTTTCTTTAAAACGAACTTTGGTTTCTTTATCAATTTTATTGATAGCAGCTTCAAGACTCTTTAATGCTTGATGTAAGTCTTGATCTTGACTATCTAAATAATGTTTACGTTCACTTTGTTGTTCATATTCTTCAATTGCTGCAAGGTTAATGGCCCCCAGAGCCGAAATGCGTTGTCGCAATGCTCCCAATGCTTTTTGGCGCTTGTGTGACGAATATTCACAATCTAGATTTTCCATCACATCGGACACATCAATATTATGCTCTTTCAACAAGCTCATTTGGCTATTAATTTGTCCGTTAATTCCCTCACGACGCAATTTTATCGCACTCATGGATTGCGTCAACTCGTTAACCTTAGCCTGCCATTGCTTTCTATCCTGAGTGACACTATCACATGACAACTGAATGTGGGCTTGTTGAGCACGGATCTCGGTTAATTTTTCATCTTTTAATGCTTGTTCAGCCAACACTTGTGAAAGCTTACCCTGTAACTGCTCTATACTATCAATCTCTTGATTCGCATTTTGTTCACATTGAGTTTGCTTAAGCTTGGATTTTGCCGACTGCAGTTCTTTGATGCTGAGAGCATGTTGATCTATTTTTTGTTGATTAACCGCTAATTGCATCGTCAATGATTGCAACTGATTTAACGAATGTTGATAACAACTGTCGGACTGAGTTAGCGATGTGTTTTTTTCATTTAATTGGCATTGTTCGACCTTCCTTGTCTCTTCTAATTGATGTTTTTTATCTCGCTCTATCCCTAAACTACCGTTTAATACACTCTGCTCAGCAGACAACGCATCTATTCTCGAGCGTTCTGTGACCATTTCAGCGGTTAGACTTTGATTATCTTGTTGTAATTGCTCAAGCTGTTCTTGATTATGCGCTTGTTGCTGCGCCCTTTCAGTCATTTTTGAAGTCAAAGAGGCAATACTTAGCTGGCAAGCTTGTAACACCTCTCGGTTATCCCCTTGCCGCGCATTGAGCTCTGCCAAACACTCTTGGGTTTCTTCTAAGGCTTGATGAACTTGTATTAAACCTTGCTTAAGCTCTGCCACATGGGCGATTAATTCACTTTGCTCACGCTTGAGCTGCACCCAAGCGACATTATCACTGGCCGTGGCTTTCTTGAGCACAAAACCTTGCCCAATCATAAACCCATCGGCAGTGACCATCATGTCATCACTTTTCAGCTCAGGTAACAGCGCTAATGCGGCAGCCTTATCATTCACCCAATGAACGTGGGTTAACCAAGGAGAAAGATTCACTTTGGCTTGAATGACCTCATCCTTATAAAGATCATGTAAAGTAAACCCTTCTTGATGCGCCCCCACAAGCGTCGGCATATTGAGTAAACCATCAAATACCCATTCCACCGCTTTTTCCCAGCCGGGCTTAACCTCTAATTGTTGCCACAATGCTTGCTCAGTCTGCACGTTATCTTCAGTATGTAACAAACTCTCTACCACACTTAACCGGCCTTGCTTTTCTGCCAGAGACTGATTCAGCAAAGATTCCTCGGCTTGAATAGAGTTTTTTGCTTGGCTTTGCGCCGTAATTTGCCCTTGAATATCTTGTGCCAGTGACGTGTACTTCTCACGCTGATGCTGTTTGTCTTTGAGTTGTTGCGCCCACTGCGGGGATTCATCTTCAAGCAAACGTGCCTGCAATACCTGTATTTGCTCGGCGGTTTTTTCTTGTTGACGCAATTTTTGACGGTAAATAACCTGATGATGTTCATGTTGTTTACTGGTTAACTCAAAAGACAACGTCAGCTGACTCACAACATCATTTTGTTGTTTAAGCGCCTCATTGAGGCGAGTCATTTTTTCATTTAATTGTACAAGTACTGACTTATTGTCACTCAACGCGACCTGCATATAGGTATGGTCAGCCTGATGTTTTTCAATCTCTATTTGCAAGCCTTTATGGATTTGCTCATCATGCTGGTGCTTTTTTTCAAGTCCTGTCATCGCGGTATTTAACTCGCTCAGGCGTGATTGTAAACTCTGTTCTTGCTGCTGACGATGGCTTAATGCCTGCTCAAGTTGGTTGATATGGTTTTTGGCTAAATAGCATGCTTCTACTTGGGTTTGTTCTTCTTTATCGAGCTGATTTAATGAGACTTGCCACTGAGTCAAGGATAATTCCAACGCTTGTAATTTCGCCGACTCCGCTGCCATGGTTAACTCAAGTTCACTCAACTGTGATGTTAAAGTATCACTTTGATCTTGAAGTTCTTGATAACGCATGACTAACAGCTGTGCTTCTTGTTGTCGTTCAGTCTGCTTTAACTGCCGATATTCAAGCGCCACTTTTGATTGCTCTGAAAGTTTTTCTAATTGCTTTGCAAGTTCAATGCGAATATCACTGAGTCGTTCTAAATTTTCTCGAGTATGACGCATGCGGTTTTCAGTTTCACGGCGACGTTCTTTATAACGGGAGATCCCCGCCGCTTCTTCAATAAACACCCTAAGCTCTTGAGGTTTAGATTCGATGAGTCTAGAGATGGTGCCTTGTTCAATGATGGCATAACTGCGCGGACCTAGGCCCGTTCCCATAAACAAATCAGTAATATCTCGGCGGCGGCACTTTTGCCCATTTAAGAAATAATGAGAATCTCCTTCTCGGCTCACTTGACGTTTGACCGCAATCGCTTGATAACTGGCATACTCGCCTAATAAACGACCATCAATATTTTCAAACGACAGCTCGACACTGGCCACAGAAACAGGCCGGCGGGCAGTGGAACCATTAAAAATGACATCTGTCATGGCTTCACCACGCAGATTTTTAGCTGAACTCTCACCCAGCACCCACCTTACGGCATCAATCACATTGGATTTGCCGCAGCCATTAGGGCCAACGATGGCTGTCAGTGGATGAATAAAAGGGATTTTAGTGACATCAGTGAACGACTTAAATCCTGCCAATTTTATCTGTTTGAGTCTCATGTTGTCAGTGTGTCGGTCATGTCAGAACTAGAACTTGCATCACGTCCTAAAGGGTTAATATACTCAAAATGATGCATTCAAGCTCCCTTGGATAATGCAAGTATAGATAAAAATAAGAATATCTCTGCACTTTACCAAAGCCTGCCGTAATTTGTAATGCTTTTATTGCCTGATCGGCGCTTTTAACTTGTCATCTCAGGCCTAGTGGAACACAATCTAAGCATTTAGTGTCAAATTCAACAAATATGGACTTTATGGAACCTCAAAATCAATCAAACAAAAAAAGCGGCGTGAATTATTTTCTCATGGGATTTAGTCTCATCAAACGTCCGGGATTGCGCCGCTTTGTTTTTATTCCTCTGCTTATCAATTTGATCCTTTTCAGCGGATTATTCTATCTGGCTGTTAATCAATTAACCCATGTGTTTGATTGGCTCTCAGCACAACTGCCCAGTTACTTAAGTTGGCTCAATTTTATTTTATGGCCACTGGCTATTATCACCCTACTGGTTGTCTCTTCTTTCATCTTTAGTTCCGTCATGAATTGGCTTGCCGCCCCTTTTAATGGTTTACTGGCCGAAAAGGTCGAACAATTACTATCGGGTCAGTCAATGAATACTGGCTCAAATCTGGACGTGATTAAAGATATTCCCCGTACACTTTCTCGTGAGTGGATAAAACTGAAATATTACCTTCCACGTGCTTTGGTATTTTTAATTTTGTTTTGGGTGCCTTTACTTGGTCAAACTGTCGCCCCTGTTTTGTGGTTCTTGTTTACCGCATGGATGATGGCCATTCAATATTGTGATTATCCTTTTGATAATCACAAAGTGCCTTTCAGTGATATGAAAACGGCATTAACACAAAATAAAGGTAGCAGCTTTAGTTTTGGCGCTATGGTCACTTTATTTTCAATGATCCCTATTATTAACTTCATTGTGATGCCTGTCGCCATTTGTGGCGCAACAGCAATGTGGAATGATAAATATCGTGCTGATTATAAAAATTCATTGATAGCGCCAGATTAACGGCCTCAAAAAACAGTGTATTAAAATAAAGCGCATACTGCTTAAAATAAAAGTATGCGCAATACTTAACCAAACCCTATAGCTAAATCACTGCCAGTATCGCCATATTTCATTTTAGCCAATACTAATTAACACTATGAGAAAAAAGTTTTTTTTTATAACATAGAATATACAACAGACTTTTAATAACCAAAAGTTATAAAGAAGAACAAACAATCACTTCTATTGGCGCTCAAGGAGATTATGCTTGGGAGGTCCACAAAAAAGGAAAGTAGCTCATGAGTAAAATTTTCGACGATAATTCACAAACAATTGGCCATACCCCGCTCGTCCGCCTAAACCGCGTTAGTCAAGGTTATGTCTTAGCCAAAGTAGAAGCCCGTAATCCCAGTTTCAGTGTGAAATGCCGGATCGGTGCGAATATGATTTGGGATGCAGAGAAGAAAGGGACACTCACCAAAGACAAAGAGCTCATTGAACCCACATCAGGTAATACGGGTATTGCTTTAGCCTATGTTGCAGCAGCTCGAGGTTACAAGTTAACCCTGACGATGCCTAATACGATGAGCTTAGAAAGACGTAAGTTACTAAAAGCGTTAGGCGCACATTTAGTGCTAACAGAAGGGGCTAAGGGCATGAAAGGTGCCATTGATAAAGCCGAAGAAATTCGTCAATCTGCACCTGAAAAGTACGTGTTATTACAGCAATTTAATAACCCTGCTAACCCTGAAATACATGAAAAAACCACAGGTCCAGAAATTTGGAACGATACCGACGGTGAAGTCGATGTTGTTGTTGCTGGTGTGGGAACAGGAGGCACAATTACTGGCATAAGTCGTTACCTTAAGAATACCCAAGGGAAAGCCATCACATCCGTTGCTGTTGAACCTGTTGATTCTCCCGTTATTCAGCAAACATTAGCAGGACAAACAATTCAACCTGGCCCACATAAAATTCAAGGTATTGGCGCAGGGTTTATTCCCGGTAACTTAGACATTAATCTTATTGATCGTGTTGAAACTATTACCAATGAAGATGCCATTGATATGTCGTTAAGGCTCATGAAAGAAGAAGGTATTTTAGTCGGCATTTCTTCAGGGGCTGCAGTTGTTGCCGCTAACCGAATTGCTGCACTGCCTGAATTCAAAGATAAAACCATTGTTGTTATTTTACCTTCTGCGGCTGAGCGTTATTTATCTTCTGTACTCTTCCAAGGCGAATTTAGTGACGCTGAAAACGTACAGTAACAAGGTATAAACTCAATAAGAAGCTGAATGCCCCTTTATATTTTAATATACAATAAGGGCATTCAGCCTATTGCATTAGCTACCATGACAGAGACAATCGGTTTTAGGTGACCCTCAATCATTTTATTTTTTTGACTTAATTCACTTGTTCTTTCTTTTAACATCCCTCTTGTACCATAATGTTGATGATCATATTGTGCTGCACTGATATGCACTAAATATTGATACTCCAACCACTTTATCACCCCTAATACTTGATGAGCGTCAATATAAGATGCCTTTGAGTCCACTTGTTTTAAAAAGCGTTCAATACTATTGAGCATTGCCTCATTTAAACGACTCACCGCCACAGCAAGTTGAGGGTTACGTAATGCTTCCTCATGAAATGCCATTTCAATAATACAATCATCAGTTTGAGCCACTTTCGCTTGTACAAAACTGCAAGCAATGTCACTTAATGCTTGAATAAGTTGTTGTTTATCATTTTGTTGTAAACATTCTGGAGACCATTCATTGAGCAACCCCCAACTCTTATGTTCCAATTTCTCTCTCATCCATAGATGCTTCTCAGCAAAATAGGTCAGCGCATCACTGATTAAAGATTTAATATCACTAAAATAATAAGTCGTAGACGCTAGAGGCACTTGAGCCTGTTTAGCCACGGCTCGATGACGCACACCCCTTATGCCTTCTTGAACAATCACTGCTAAAGTGGCTTCTAAAATCGCAATTCTTCGTGCTTGGCCATCTTTTCGACTCGCTTTTCGCCCCACATATACTAAAGGCTGCAACATAGTTTGTTATCCCTGTTGTCTTTCATCCATGCAGCATGGTGCTTGAGTTCACTGCAATGTCGTTTCCTTGCATTGCAATACAGGATATGAACAATGGCAAGAAACCCAGCATAGTCGGTTTTTTTGACAAAAAAAAGATAAAAAAATGACGGATAATGACTATGATGATTGCTACTCTTATGCTCTAAACGATACAATCCCTGCCTAGTCGATATTCTCAATAATCACAGTACAATTTATTGAGCGACTTATCCTATTTAGCTATTTAGAGGTCGTAATGAACCACACATATATTCCGGGTAAAGATGAAGCTTTAGAAGTCTCTATTGCCATCATGCAAAAAAGGCTCGCAGAGCTAGGATTTGATATTGAAGAAGCATCTTGGTTAAACCCTGTGCCCTACGTTTGGTCTGTTCATATTCGTGATAAAAATTGTCCTGCCTGTTTTACCAATGGTAAAGGTGCCAGTCGTGACGCAGCCCTTGCCAGCGCATTAGGAGAATATTTTGAACGTTTAGCCTGTAATTACTTTTTTGCTGATTTTCATCTCGGTGAACAAGTCGCTAATAGTGAATTTGTCCATTACCCTAATGAGCAATGGTTCCCTATCGGGACTGAAGCTCGGCCTCATGGACTAATGAACGCTTCTTTATGGGAACATTACGATCCTGAAGGCGATCTCAATCTTAATACACTAATTGATATTCAATCTGGCAACCATGATAGAGGCATATGTGCCCTACCCTTCACGCATCAATCTACAGGTGAATTAACCTATATTCCAATGAATATCGTCGGTAATTTATTTGTCAGTAACGGCATGTCTGCTGGCAATACAAAAACCGAAGCCCGTACTCAAGCTTTATCGGAGTGCTTTGAGCGCTTTGTTAAAAATAAAATCATTGCAGAGGCCATTTCACTACCTGAAATACCCAGCGATGTGATTGCCCGCTTCCCAACAGTGGTTGAATCAATTAAAGAATTAGAGCAACAAGGCTTTCCAATCACTTGCTTTGATGCCTCTTTAGGCGGCGAATACCCAGTTATTTGCGTGACCCTATTTAACCCTGAAAACGGCGGCTGCTTCGCCTCTTTTGGTGCACATCCCAGATTTGAGATTGCCCTTGAGCGCACCGTCACCGAATTACTGCAAGGTCGCAGTCTTAAAGATTTGGATATTTTTCCGAGTCCATCCTTTGATAACGACGAAGTAGCGGATCACACCAACCTTGAAACCCATTTTATTGACTCTTCAGGGCTTATTTCTTGGGATCTGTTTAAAGACACTGCTGATTTTGCCTTTAGTGATTGGAATTTTCAAGGCAACACAGAAGAAGAATACACTCAATTACTGAATAAATTCCATGCCTTAGGCGCTGATGTATATATTGCTGACTATGCCCATTTAGAGACGTATGCTTGCCGTGTACTGGTGCCTGGATATTCTGAAATTTATCCTGTATATGAGCTTAGCTGGGTCAATAATAACCGCGCCATGGCGTTGCGTAAGCTTATTCAACAATGGATCAATGACTGTCAAAATGTCACATTAAGTCAAGAGATTATTGATGAAATTGATGCGTTAGATTTAGATGAATTCCAACCACTTGATCAACTTTTAGGCTTAGGTGTGGATGCCAGCTCTCCTTGGGCGACCTTGCGTATTGGTGAGTTAAGGTGTTTATTAGCATTAGCCACAAACGATCACGACACCGCCTTTGACTGGGCCATGTGGACCACCGATTTTAATGCCGGCGGAATAAGCCCAGCTCAGCAAAAACGTTTACGTTTTTATCATGCCATCAAAGCCATTATCACAGTGCTGATGGAAGGTAAGGATTTGCATGAATATGAAGCTAAACTTATTCGTATGTACACACAAGTCGATTATCAAGCGGCTAAGGCTCATGTGATGGGTAAAAGCCAAGGGTATGATTTAGTCAATATCGATGACTTACTTGGCTTTAATAAACATCAAAGCTTATTGAAAGCCTACGATAAATTACAACAAGCCAAGGCAAAATTCACGCAATGGGGCTAATGCTTATCAATAAGGTTTTATTACGATAACACGCTTAAATAACAAGGCCAGTTAACCGATGTTAACTGGCTTTTTTATTAAACAATTTAATTAACAGATAATCAACTCCATATAACAAAGCTGAACCTAAACTTAACATTTACAATTGACATATTTAGCTACAAATAGAAGGTTTTTTTATCCTCAAAACACGGCTATTATTATTGCCATTCTTTATACATAACACTTTTTATTGATTTTATTGAGTAGTATTTATCTAATAGTCAATATCTTATTAATCGTAAAAAGTCTTTCTGTTATTCACTGGCGAATATTGAGAGTATCTAGGTATGAGTATCTATATTACCCCGCAAAGTGCAATTGTTAAGTCTGTCTCTGGATTATTGAAAGTCAAAGATCATCAAGGAGAAACTTTATCTCTGCATGAAACAGACTATATTAATGAAGGCGAAATGATTTTATTTAACCAAGACTCAATTTTCTCTTTAACTCTAAATAACGGGAGTGAGATCTGCCATAGACAAATAAAGTCACAGCCCATGGCATACTCCTCCACTCCACTCACAGAATTAGTCATTAATGATATTACCACTAATAACATCATCAATATTATTGAAGCATCTAGAGACATTAAGGTGTCAGGTTATGTTAAAGGGGATATCGAACCCAATGGAGAGATCCAAATCGACCTTAAAAACAATCAATATTGTACTCACTTGGATTTAAGTGGACACTTTAGCATTGATATTCCAGGTTTCATTCTGGCAGAACATGATCATATTACGGTTCGCTATCGTATTAAAGATGAAAAGCATAATATATTTTGTACCAGTAAAGTTAAACAATATAACGTCATGTTAGTCGGTCCTTATATCGACCTGACACTATGCCCCATACATGTTCATAAACAGCCACCTTCTGAAGTAGCAAACAATAAAGTCACAGTAAAAGGCCTAGCCAAATACCAATTCTCTGAAAATGATAAAGTCACTATCACAATCAATCATCATCAATATATCACTCGAATCGACACACACGGGTACTTTAGTCTAGATATTGATTATCAAGATGTGCTTGCTGCTCAACAAATTACAGCAACACTAACGAGCTATGACATCTCAGGTAATCAATCTTCCATTTCGACAAGTCAACCTATCCAGTATACTAAAGATAAACTCAGTAGTTGACCAACTACGCCCATAAAAGTAAACGCATATGCTTAACTGATCTGACAGTGATGATTCTAGCTCATCACTGTCAGATCATTATCTTGTAAACTCAAAGTATTGAGTGCAATATCAATGATATTATTAGATATTTTCGTTTCACAGTCATTGACTGCAACGGCCACTTTTTGCAATTTTGCCGACACATCGTCTACAACAGTGACTCTCTGCTTTACTTCTGTAATTGAAGACTTTAAGTCATTATTCACCGTGGTAACTCTATTATTAACCGCTTCAATTTGCTGAGTAATAAGTCGCATATAATTGAGCATTGCTTGGAATTCAGATGCTTTCATACTGCTATCTTCAGCGATTGTTTCAAATTTGTTTGCCACAATTGCATTAACCTCTCCCTTAAACTCATCTTCTTGAGCAATCAGTTTCCAGTTCTTTAACGTATATACATTATGCCAAAGTGAGGTTTCTACTCTCGGGCCTAAATTAAATTCAAATGATGCAACAATTTTGATATCCGTTAAGGAACCTAGATTAATTTTTTGTTCGCTGCCAACGACCGACTTATATTCATTACCAAAAATTTCCCAGTAATTACTTTTTAAAACAAAGTAGCCTCCATACATTTTCTGCTTAACAATATCTCCCATACCACCCTCTTTTTATTATATTTAATGATAAACTTCATCATCAGCTTACAGTAATCATATACAAGATATAAACATATAAATGATATTAATTAATCTAGTTTGATTTAAAAAAAACATAAAAAATAATAATAACAATCTGTTTTTAATCACTAAAATATCAAAATTGACATCTTAACCAAATTAAACGTTTGTTACTTAGTTTACAGTACGCAGAAAAATAAAAAACACATAAGAAACTAATAACTCACTTTAATTAACAATGTTGTTAATAATAAAAACAACCTTTATTTTAATATGCTCATTTATTTTCAATGACTTAAATTAATAATAAAAATAATTTCGATACTCTGGTTATAACCACAAGTTACAAAGGAAAATAAAATGTAATTAGCTGTATCCAGCAGATGAAGGTGACTTTCAATAAGCGTATTAGCCGCCAATATGTTACTCTCACCGATTATAAGTCACATCTGTAAATATTAGAGCAGTTTTTCAGTTATTTATACAAAGCAGAGCTTATACGGTCTCGTAATCTCAGCTTTGATTCCAAATGTTGCTCTATCTTACCCATCAGATGTTTATGGATGAACAAATATTGTGATCACAGTACAGCCATGTGAATGAACGATCTTGAAGTCGTCCATCAATAAGCGATAACGCCATACAAAAGAGCGACAAGTGCTGTCTTCATTCTTGTTATAAAACAGGGTTCACTAAACGTGTTTTACGCTTTGTTAAATGCCCCGCTGTTTAAAAAAGGAACTTAGAGTGACTAGACACCCCCTCTTGCTTCTATTAAACACCTTTATCTGAATATAGTTTAATCATCAAAGTTCAATATAGCCTAAAGTAACCTTCATACTTTCCCTCGTCACTTAAATATTCGCTTTTATTGCAGAGCAAGGCTATTTCATCCATAAATCTTTACTCCCAATTTTTTACTACCACTAATAGATCGATTTATTGAGCATGATTAAAATGTAATCATTTGCTTTTGCCAAACATTCCCAGACAAATTAGCCACGTATAAAAAGCATCATCGATGAAAAAATAATATTTAATTACAATAGGTTAAATAACACACACTTAATATAAATTAATATTGAAACATATTCATAACATAGATATACTCCCGCGTCGTTACAAAATGAAAATATACTTCACAGAATGAACAATATCACCACTGTAAATAGTCAAAAGGATTTGCATGAAACACTTTAAAAAATTAGCAATTGCCACTTTATTATCTGCTCAATACTCACATGCTCAAGAGCATACTGCACAATTCGATACTCATTCCCTTAGTGACAATCAACAAAAAAACCAGCAGCGGGCAATTCAATTAGGTGAAGTTAAAACTTGGCATTCAGGTACCATTAACGCACTCAACAAGTTATCGTCCAGTGGAAACAGAGTACTCGGCTGGGATACTAGCCAAGAATACATTGCATTATTTAGCACTGAAACAGAAACTCCAGCTTTATTAACTGAAGTCAACCTAAACAACTTGGGATATGAATATAGCAATATAAACCAAGTCACACTCATCAATGAGGGCACACAAGTACTCATATGGGGAAGTATAAAGGTCGATACCGAAGATAATCATTATCAAACTGAACCGCGATTAAGCTTATTTTCATTTAATGATACATTTAACTTAATAGAAGAGCATTCCCTAACAATCAATAGTCATTATTCCACTATGACTGTATTCAATAATCATATACTCCTATCAGATTATAATAATCTAACCTTTTATATAGAGAATAATCAACTTATTGAAGCCGGCACAATTAATCAAAATTTACTGCCTAATAATATCCGCTCCTTTTGTATCGATAAAACAAGTCATCATATTTTTCTTGCCGGTTATGGCAACTCTTGGAATAATCAACCTGCATTATCTGTTTTTAAGCTTGATGAAACTAACCATCAATTCACTCATAAAGTAAGCTACGAAAGTGATGATAGCTATAATGTGCTTTGTCATGATGATAATAATGTCCTAATACAGAATTATCAAACAATAACGAACTTAGCATACAATACTGCTGACAACACATTAACCGAAAAATGGCAACTTAATACTTATAATGATCTTGGGGATAATTATGATCTCAGCAATGCATCAATCTATAATCATACCCTTTACTTTAATGAAAGAGATTATAGCCCCGAATCAAATATAGCAAGCTTTACAATCGATGATACTGGATTAACATTACTTGAAAAAACCAATATTTATAGTAACGATTATGGCAATCCAGCTAATCTTGAGCATATATTATTTAATAACGGTCAGTTAATTGGTCTTGCAACCGATCTTGATGCAATCTTCGCCAGTACAATCAATGATAATGCCACCATCAGTTCAACTCGGCTGTTAAAAGATGGAAAATTCAACCCACCAAGTATTTCCAATATTCAGTATTCATTACTTTCTGCTGATGGAGAACAGTTATTTTTACTCGATCAAAATAAAAAGAATCTTCACTTATTAATCAAAGATGATAGCCAATCCTATCTTCATGCTGAAGCCATTGATCTATCCGCTCTTAGTGCAAATACCAATCTATATAACAGTCAACTGCTCCTCACCGAGCATAACCAACTCATTATTATTAGTGAATCTAGCTACATAGTATTCTCTATTAACGAGAAAAATACACTGTCATTTATTCACCAAACAAATTATTCAGATACAAATTATCTCTCTTTTAGCGCACAAAATGCCACATTCAATCAAGAAAACAACGTATTAATGGCATTTAATTATAATGAACTTTACTTTTTCAAGCTCAATGCACAATCTCAATTTGAAATAATCACCTCTATTGAAAATGAAAATAATGATTTTTATAATACCCAATTAAAGACATTAGGCCAATATTTCTACACAATAGATAATGATACTATCACCACATTTATTTATAATGATCAATCAAATACCTTGAGTCAAGCAGCCCAAATGGCCATTCCTTATGGCACGCGTGATCTTCTATTAACGGAAAATAACCTGTATTTTTATAATTACAGTAGCCGATCTATACAAGCTTATAGGAAACAAGATAATGGTGAGCTCACATTATTATCTTTATCTCCTCTTGAACAAAATGATAGTGACTTTACTTTGATGAGTCCCTATTTGGCAATATCCTTAAATCACTACAATGATAATATCAATTTTTATCATATCAATCCCAAAACAGGTATCTGGTCTTTCAATGAGAAAACATTGCCTTTACCATCTCGACATAGCCTGAACTTCATTCCCTCTAATAATAGGTTTCTAAAACATATTAACTTATTACAAGACAACAATAACATTAAAGAAATCTTCCAATTACCAATCAAACGGGCGCCATTGATCCGCGGTCAAAAAGATAAATACACATTTTTAACCGAGAGTAACATTACACTCGATTTATTAAGTTTATTTATTGAAGAAGACAATGATGATACTTTAACCTTCAAAATTGAAGGATTACCTCAAGGCCTCAGCCTCAATGAACATAATCATGTCGTCGGCTCAATAACTCAAGCCACTTCAGGCTTCATGACCATTACGGCTACCGATAAAGATGGATTAACCACAGAGCTAAGCCTTGAATATGACATTAAAGCGTCTGCTTTCAACGCCAATCCCAGCCCAGTTATCATGGTGAATCCCAATCAAGCTATCTCTCTGGATTTAATGACACACTTTTTTGGCGAAGACAGTACATTAGAGACAAATGATCTGATATTTTCTTTGGTGACAAGTGACACTCTTTCTGAAAGTAGCACAGCAAGTAACCGACTAACTTTAACCGATAATGGATTATTAACAGGGACCTTAGTTGATACCGGACTTCACAGCATAATAATTACCATCACATTAGATGAAGGCGTGCAAAACATACTCACACTGGACATCGCCGTCAATTCCGCCCCTACTGTATTAGAAAGCAGCCACTTTACTTTTAAGGCTTCAGAGGCTTTATCAATTGATTTAAAAACGCTATTTAGCGATCCTGAAGGCAACCCACTGACTTTTGACACTTCAAGCTTACCCAGTGGATTAAGCCTATCTGATCAAGGGATAATAAGTGGTGCTGTTAATCAAACAGGTCATTATAGCTTTAACGTTAAAGCCATTGATGAAATGGCACTGACCTCAGAAACCAACATTAATCTTAATATTGGATCAGAGGGGGATTCGGGTGGTAGCCTAGGACTCCTCTCATTGTTACTCTTGCCTCTATTAAACATGGGCCGCAGGTATAAAAGGCACTAAATGCCCCTAATCAATCAGCCCATCAAGGGCTGATTGATTGTTCCAAATAACGCTAATCAAGTGATTTCTTAAAGCGGAATGATGCGACCGCAAGCCCTATTATCGTAAAGCCCAGTAACCATAAACTGTCATTCATCATGCCCATGACATCGGCATCTCTGAGCACGACCCCTCGTACCAGCCGCATGAAATGCGTGGCCGGTAACATCTCAGCAATCCACTGTGCAGCAGCAGGCATGCCTTCATAAGGAAACATGAAACCAGATAACAAAATTGACGGCAATAAGATAAAGAAAGTGAGTTGCATAGCTTGCATCTGGGTTTTGGCAATGGTCGATAGAATGAGCCCCAGCACTAAACTCGCTGAAATAAACAATAAGGTGACCAACAACAGTTGCCACATACTGCCATTAATCGGGACATTGAAAAATAAATGGCCTGCACCAATAATAATGCCCATTTGGACTAACCCAACAAAAACATAAGGAATGATTTTTCCTATCATTAACTCGATTGAGCGAATAGGTGTCGTAATAAGCAACTCTAAATTCCCTTTTTCTTGCTCCCTAACAATCGAAATCGCAGTGAACATGATCATTGTCATGGTCAAAATAATCCCCACAATACCGGGGACAATATTCACCGCTGAGCGCTGCTCAGGATTATAGAATTGTACAACTTCAAACGTTGCCGACGTTTGATTCTTCGGGTAATCCGATAAGTTAATCATGGGCATATTTCGAAGCTGCTTAACGGCACTAGCGATAGTCGTATCGGAGCCATCCACGACCCATTGACCAATGGGCTGATCCAAAGAGTATTCAAACTGAGGTGTTTCACCATCTTGTGACGCTGCCACCAATTTCTTTGCATACCTGTTCATCAAATCATGGGGGATAATCAATGCCGCTCTGACTTTACCATCAGTAATCGCTTGCATAGCGTCTTCAACTGTAGAAAATCTTTCTTTAAAATCGACAACTTGAGTTGCTGAAATTGAATCTATTAATAAATGTGAAAAAGCAGAACTGGCTTGATCGACAACGGCAACAGGGATGTGTCTTACCGTCGTATTGATAGCATAACCAAATAAAATCAGCTGCACTAAAGGTAACATCACCACCATACCAAAGGTGACTCTATCTCGAATAAGTTCAATACACTCTTTATACGTCACAGCTTTAATACGATTAATGACTTTCATTGACGCCCCTCCCCCGTACAGTTCACAAAGACATCTTCTAAGCTAGGCCGTACTACCTTAATATCACGTGGCTGCATTTGCTCTGGTACTTGCTCCCTTAACCAAGCAACAGGATCATTAATATTGTCTTTAATTAATACTCTTAAATGCACGCCTTGCTGAGCCACAGAGATCACTGAATTCAGTTGAGTTAATACCTCTTTTAACTGCCTTAATCCCTCACCGCCAACCTCAACAACTTGTGCTCCCATATCTTGCATTAATTGTTGAGGTGTTCCATCTGCCCGCAAACACCCCGCTTCTAAAATGGCCAGAGAATGACAACGCTCAGCCTCATCCATATAATGAGTGGAGACTAAAATGGTTGAACCTGTATCACAAATATCAAACAGCCTTTCCCAAAATTCTCGCCTATTTTGTGGATCAACCGCAGAAGTGGGCTCATCAAGAAATAATAATTCAGGTTTATGTAATGTCGCCGCCGCCAAGGCTAATCGTTGTTTTTGCCCACCACTTAAACTGCCTGCTCTTTGCTTTCTTCGTTTATCAAGTTCATAGACGCTAAGCAATTCTTCGACACGCTTACGCTCGTCATGGCGACCCAGTCCAAACACTTGTGCAATAAAGCGCAAATTTTCTTCAATGGTTAACTGCTCGTACAAAGAAAACTTTTGTGTCATATAACCAATACGTAACCGCAACGCCTCAATTTGATTAGGTAAATCCAAATCTAATACATTCACACTGCCTTGAGTGGGGGTTAAAAGCCCAGTCAATAACCGAATACTCGTTGATTTTCCACATCCATTAGGGCCTAAAAAACCATAAATTTTACCTCTTGGTACATTGATACTTAAGTTATCAACCGCCGTAAAATCACCAAATTTACGGGTTAACCCTTTCGCTTGAATCGCATATTCACTCATGGCATAACCACCTGTGCTGGCAGGCCGCTAGGTAAGTCTTTAGCCGTATCTGGTAAATTAACATCTGCTAGATAAACGAGTCGACTACGCTCTTTTTCATTTAGCGCGTAATAAGGAGTATAAGCTGAGTCCATTGAAATCCATGAAATTCTTCCTTGAAAAGGAGTCTCGACCCCGTCAACTCTCACCGTCACTTCACTACCCACTTTTAACTTAGCTCGATACGGCTCAGGAATATAGGCTCGCACATAAGGTGTATCACCACTTAAAATCACAGCAACAGGCGAATTTTTAGATACCCGTTCCCCTAAATTCCACGGTAAACTATCTAAAATACCATCTCTCGTCGCAGTAACACTTAATTGGTCATACGTTAATTTTTCAGATTGATAAACCGCCTTAGCAGCCGCAAGACTGGCTTCGGCTGATTCTAAATCTTCTGGCCGAGTACCATTCGTTAACTTCAATAAGGCTTCTCTGGCATTATTTCGACTCGCTAAGCTGGTTTTTTGATTCGCCACATCTTGATCGTATTGCGCTTTTGACGTTAAATTTGATGCAAGCAAATCTTTTGTTCTCGCTAAGGTTTTTTCTGCTAATGCTAAACTAGCTTCTGCATCATTCAGTGTGGCCTGCGCTGCAGCCACGTCCTCTTTTCGAGAACCATTTTGTAGCTTCACCAAGTTAGCCTCTTGCTCGGCGACATCTGCAAGGGTTTTATCAACAATTGCCTTTTGACGTAAATTATAAAGTTGAACCAGTAAATCTCCTTTTTTAACACGATCCCCTCTTTTAAAAGGCAATGCAGTCACGATTTCATCAGCGGTAGCCGTTAACGCCACTCGTTCTCTGATCAACGAACCTAGTGCGACTTTACCATCGAGATTTTGCCCACAACTGGTGATTAATAACACTAGTGGCAGCCAAAAAATAAAACGCCATTGATTCAAATTAACATTCAGCACATGCATTCAGTTTCCCCTTAAACACTCACAGATTGAAATCAGCCTAGATTAAATTTAGAACAGTTTTTACATTCAAGAAAGGCATCTAAAGCCACTATTAGTGATAAAACAAAATAAGGGTTATTCAGCCACTTTCATAAAAATGGAATATAATCTGGAACACGGTTTTATTGCAAGCAAGGGATTGCAATAAAATTCCTCAAACTGGCGCAAAATGAGGAATAAGGAGCTTAACTAAGTTCAATAACACTAGAAATAGTCGTCATCAGAATTGACTTTATTATAAACTTCAATGTTGAATTATCGGTATCGATAAAGACATTAACACTGTATCCCTTATTTATCATCGAAATTGAGTAAAAAATTATAATGCCTAAAAAAATCAATCAATCGGATATCTTTACTGCTGCTGTTGATGTGTATTCTCAGCAAGGTTATATCAATACTTCCATGAGAGAGATAGCCCAACGGGTCTCCATTAATGAAGCAACACTATTTAGACGTTTTGGCACAAAAGCTGAGTTATTGACTCAAGCACTCACCGATTTATTATCTCGAGCAGATATCGCTAACGTCACTTTTTCCGGTGTGTTAGAAACCGATCTTTACAATATTGCAGTAGCTTACAAAAAAACAAACGCGTTATTGGGTGCAGCAGTTCTTAATTTAATGACTGAGCTATCGAGACATAAAGAATTACAAGCAGCAGCCATTGTACTTAATCAAAATACCGCACGTATCACCGCTATATTGCAACAGTATCAACAAACAGGGCAACTTATTCCATGTGATCCCATTATTTTACTAACACAATTTATTGCACCTTTAATAATTCGAGCTCAATTTGGACGGGCTTTAGGTCAAACGAAAGATGACTCTTTTAAAGCGATGACAGATGTAAGAAATCATGTCGATGGATTTTTAAGAGGTCATCAAGGTATAACTAATGACAATAAGAAAAACACTAAAAAGCAGTAATAGTATGAAAATAAAAGACGAATTCTCCCACCTCAAGACAAGGGTGTGATTCAAAATCAACGTAATAAAGATCATAAAAGTATTAGATTAAAGTGCTAACAAAAATCTGATTAATGACGTTTAACAAGTTGATTTTATAGACTCAGGCTATTATTATCTAAATAAAAAAGCTTAACGTGGAAAATATGAGTGAAAGCCCACCTAAGAGTAAGTCAAAATAGCCATATACCGAGACATCATTTAGCTCAAGCAGTTAATTGTGGTCAAAATAAGAAAAAGAGAAACAATGAATGCCTTTTATTTCAAAGGCATTAGGCCGCAACAACTTGCTCTCTCACCACTAGGGGTAACAAGCGATCATGCATAACTTTTATGGTATCAAATTGCTTCAAGCTTTTTTTCTCAGTTAGCATGCAACGCTCTGATAGTAACATAATTAAAGAAGCCTGCAATCCGGGTTCCACAACCAAAACAGTGACTTGCTCTGTTGCAGTTTGCAGATGAAATAATTTTCCAACCTCACTGTAAACACAAACATCAGACACAGTAAAATACCAAGACTTTGGCATCTCAGGTTTGAGTAAAAAGTAAGCTGCAGTCGCATTTAACGCCATTTGAACAATATGTGCATCATTACACGATAAGGCTTGCTTCAAACGCTCAGCTACTTGAATATAATACTTCGCGTGCTCGACACTGAATATTTGTGATGTTTTCGCATCAGGGATTAAGACTTTTGGTGTATATGGCGTTAAAAATTCCATTTCATCGCCTAACGAAACACTCAACACATTATAACTATCGTTATACACCCATTGCCATTCCTTGTTTGGCATCAACAACATAACCTCTACCTATCATAGTCATACAAGGTGATAATAGTGTATATTCCCACCTATATCAAAGTTAATTTATATCCTTATAAACAAAACATCGAAATAAGATCTTGATATCAATCTGCCTGTCATAGTGAAATTGTACCACATTGATAAACAAGTCAGATTGATACTCCACTATACGATAAAGAAATCTTATTTCAAATACAACTATCAAATGAATATAGATTTATTTTATACTGTAAGCATCAATAATTCGTTTAATAAGTTGAGGGCCTTTGTAAATAAAGCCTGAATAAACCTGCACTAAGCTAGCACCGGCATCAAATTTATTTAATGCTGCTGTTGCAGTAGTGATCCCTCCTACAGCAATAATCGGTATTTTCCCACCAATATGATCCGATAAGGCTTGCACAACGGAAGTCGATAAACGATCAAGGGGTAAGCCACTTAACCCTCCCGCCTCCTCACCAAAAGGTAAATGTTTCACGCTTTCTCGCTCCAATGTCGTATTAGTCGCAATAATACCGTCAAATTGATTTTTTATCACTGAAGCTGAAATGTCTTTTATTTCATCCATCGATAAGTCAGGCGCAATTTTTAACGCAAGCGGAACATATCGCCCATAGTGACTCGCCAATTCACTCTGCTTTTCTTTAAGGGTTAATAACAATTCATCAAGCAAAGCCCCATATTGCAAACTTCTCAATCCGGGGGTATTAGGCGAAGAAATATTCACCGTAATATAGGCTGCAAAAGGGTATACTTTTTCCATACAAATGAGATAGTCATCTTTCCCTTTCTCAACAGGAGTATCTTTATTTTTACCGATATTCACCCCAACGAGGGCATTAGATTTCACCGCTTGTAAATTACTAACAAGGTAATCTACCCCTTTATTATTAAAGCCCATACGATTGATAATAGCTTGCGCTTTCTCTAATCTAAACAATCTTGGTTTAGGGTTACCCGCCTGTGCTCTAGGTGTCACAGTACCCACTTCAACAAAACCAAATCCCATAGCATGAAAGGCATCAATACATTCACCATTTTTATCAAGACCCGCAGCCAAACCAACAGGATTTGGAAACGTTATCCCCATTACGGTTACAGGAGCTGATTTCACCTTCTGTGCATAAAGTCCATTCAATGGAGAATGTGCCGTCGACTTCAAACTACAAAGAGCAAGCTCATGTGCTCGCTCTGCATCCATTTTAAACATGAACTTTTGCGCAATTTTATAAAACATGTTTTCCTCAAACGTTAAAAAAAGCCCCGGCAATTGCCAGGGCTATTATCAAAGTAACTATTTAAGCTTGACCTTCACAATGAATGATCAATAAATTAAGCTCACGTAAGGCCACTGAGAACTTAGCAAACTCATGACTTTGTGATGTTTTAAAGTCTGCTAGCATATGGAACCACCGTTCCAGTAAGCCTTGATGGCCCTCAATCCATTCTTCAATCAGCGGCTCAGCAGTCAACTCCTTGGTACAACTTCTCAGGACCACTGAACACAATGAGCGCTGCTGCCAATCCAGCTCTTCTCTGAAGGCAGCTCTAGCCAATGCTTGCCAGTGGTTGGCCACTGGCTGAGCACCAATCTGATCCAAGAACCAATGTAAATCCACTTTTGAACCCAATTTGAAATAAGTCTCAGCTACTAAATTAATGGGTTTAGATTCTAAATCAACAATTTGAGCAATATCCAGTGATGAAAATAATGTACTGACATTCGCAACAGACATCGCTAATTTCTCTGGTACGCCTTCATTCACTAATGCTTGGGCTTCAGAAAGAATAGTATCCACTTCTTCTTGCACCATATATTGATGTACTGTTTCATTCAGCTCATCAAACACAGGTTTAAAGAAAGCAACACTTTGCTCAATGCTCATATTACGATTACGATGACGTAAGAACCAACGACTAGCACGGCGAATATTACGGCGTAACTGATGTAACATCTCACATTGCACCAATGCCGGCATTAACTCATTTAGCGCAATAATTTCTTTCGTCGTTTGCTCTAAACTAAAAACTTCACTGGCCATCGTATAACAAGTGGCCACTTCAGTGATCGTCGCCCCTGTTTCTTCTTGCATCCGCTGAACAAAATTCAGCCCCATGTTATTGACAATACCATTAGCAAGAGAGGTGGCAATAATCTCTCCCTTCAATGGATGCTGATCCATGTTCTCTGTATATTTCGCTTGTAATTGCTCAGGGAAATATGCCACCAATGACTGCTTAATAAAAGAATCTTCAGTAATTTCAGGGATCAATAACTGCTCTTTCAATAGCATTTTTGCATAAGCAACCAACACGGATAATTCAGGGCGTGTTAACGGCTGCCCTTTCACTAAGCGGTCAGCTAAATCATCTTCAGTGGGTAAAAACTCTAATGCACGATCAAGCTTACCTTCTTTTTCTAGGTAATGAATAAAGCGAATTTGCTCTTTTAATTCATCGCCACCACGCACTTGAGTCACCGAAATACTGCGAGTTTGTGCCTTACAATCGTCTAATACAATACGACTCACTTCTTGGGTCATATCTTCAAGTAAACGATTGCGTTGCTTCAATGTCATTTCACCTTCTGCTACCAGAGCATTAAGCAAAATTTTGATATTCACTTCAATATCAGAGCAATCGACGCCGCCCACATTATCAACAAAGTCGGTGTTCATGCGGCCGCCATTTGCGGTATATTCAATACGCCCCAGCTGAGTACAACCTAAGTTACCACCTTCACCAATAATCTTGGCTTTCACTTCGTTACCGTTGACACGCAAGCTATCATTAGCGCGATCACCCACCTCAGCATGAGATTCACTGCTGGCTTTGACGTAAGTGCCAATACCACCATTCCAGAGTAAATCCACTTCCATTTTAAGTAGCTGCTTTAACAGCTCAATGGGTGTCATGTTGGTTTTTTGTGTGCCCAACATGGTTTTCATTTCACTGGATAAGGGAATCGATTTTGCAGAGCGCAAGAAGACTCCGCCCCCTTTTGAGATCAGCTCTTTATTATAATCTTCCCAACTTGAGCGAGGTAACACGAACAAACGTTCACGTTCTGCATAGCTCTTTTCAACATCAGGATTAGGATCGATAAAGATATGCATATGGTTAAATGCGGCAATCAAACGCGTGTGTTTTGATAATAACATGCCATTACCAAATACATCTCCCCCCATATCACCGACCGCTAAACAGGTAAAATCAGTGGTTTGACAATTAACCCCCATTTCACGGAAATGACGTTTAACCGACTCCCAGGCACCCCGAGCTGTGATCCCCATTTTTTTATGATCGTACCCGTTACTGCCACCAGAGGCAAAGGCATCCCCCAGCCAGAAGTTATATTCTTCTGCAATACCATTGGCAATATCAGAGAAGGTTGCTGTACCTTTATCCGCTGCAACGACCAGATAAGCATCATCTTCATCATGACGAACCACATTACTCGGCGGTACAATTTCACCATTAATAATGTTATCGCTGATATCTAACAAGCCACGGATAAATAACTTATAACAAGCCTGCCCTTCAGCAAAAAAGGCTTCACGTCCACCTTCTGTGGGCAATTGTTTACAAACAAAGCCCCCTTTCGCCCCAACAGGAACGATCACAGTATTCTTAACTTGTTGTGCTTTCACAAGCCCTAATACTTCGGTACGAAAATCTTCACGACGATCTGACCAACGCAGCCCTCCACGTGCCACTTTACCACCACGCAAGTGCACGCCCTCAACACGAGGCGAGTAAACAAAAATTTCATACTTAGGTAAAGGACGCGGCATTTCTGGAATTTGATCTGGCGCAAATTTAAACGAAATATACGGCTTCACTCCACCTTGCTCAGTCACTTGGTAGAAGTTGGTGCGATTAGTCGCATTGATTAAATCAAGATAACGATGAATGATACGATCATCATCTAAGCTGGATACGTCATTTAACCGTAAATCGATTTGTTCGACGAACTTATTAACCGTACGCGTCTTCAACTTAGGATTAAATTTACGTATATACATCTTAACCAGTAAGTCAGCTATCTGTGGATAACGACTAAAGGTTTCTTCAATATAGGCTTGACTAAAGGTTGAATCAATTTGACGCATATATTTAGCATAAGCACGCAAGACTGATACTTCTCGGCCAGTTAATCCTGTCGATAGCACCAAACGGTTAAAGCCATCATCTTCCAGTTTTTTATTCCATACTTGCGCTAATGCCGTTTGAAATCTGTCTTGGCTATCCGCCAAGTTTTCACTGGCAACCGCTTGCGCCGTCATTAAGAAATCAAGGATCCAATAAGTTGCGCCATCGGCAGTAATCACCTCATACGGGCGTTCATTAATGACTCTTAAACCAAAGTTCTCAAGCATTGGCAACACATCAGATAAGTGAATAGGCTCATCTTTATGGAACAGTTTTAAGCGAACTTTACTGTTTTTAAGCGCGGTTTCTTGAGGTTGATAAAATAACATCCCCAATTTATGATCGTCATCCAACGCTTCTAAATGCTCAATATCAACCACAGAAGATGTCGGTAATACATCTTCTTTATAACTGCGAGGAAAGGCATCAACGTAGCGTTTCACTAAGCTCGTGCCCATTTCTTCGCCTTGCGCGCTGACTAAGGCACTGCCTAATTTATCTTCCCAAGAGCGTGCAGCTTCCATTAAATTTTTCTCAATCGCAGCCACGTCCACGTCCATATTGTTGTTTTCAACTTTGACTATGTAATGAGTTCGAGCTAATGTCGACTCAGAGAAATAAGTTGTGAATTCAACACTTTCATTGCTGTTAAAGTGTTGCGCAAGAATACGTTGCGTATCTTCACGTAACTTAGTGTTATACCGATCTTTTGCCACATAAACCAGACAAGATAAAAAGCGTCCGTAGCCGTCTTTACGCACAAACAGCTTCAACCTGTCCCTGTCTTGCATTTCCAACACGCCATGAGCGATATGGGCCAGCTCTTTAACATTAGCTTGAATTAGCTCATCACGGGGCAATGTTTCTAAAATATGCAGTAACGCTTTATGATCGTGTGAACGAGGGGCTAATCCTGATGCCAATAACACGCGTTCGACTTTTTCAGCAAGCAAAGGAATTTCACGTGGACTGCGATTATATAGGTTTGACGCATAAAGCCCGATGAAACGATCTTCTCCAATCACTTCACCTGCATCATTAAAGCGTTTAATACCAATGTAATCGACATAAGCTGGCCGATGTACTCGACTTTTCTCACTGCTTTTAGTTAACACTAATAAGCTGTCATCTAATGCTTCTTTACGTGCTACTTCAGAGAAGTTCGATAATAATACACCACTTTCATTCTCTGATTTAGCGGTTTTACTGAATAAACCTAAACTGGAGGCTTTATCGGCAATCAGTTCCACATCACCTTCAACTTTACGAAGATCATAACGACGATAGCCCAATAAAGTAAAATGGTGATTATTCAGGTAAGTTAAGAAACGTGAGGTTTCTTCTAACTCTGATTTTTTCCCAGGATAAGGACGCGTATCAAGTTCGGCAATGGTTTCGGTTAATTTGGTTGACATCGCCTGCCAATCATTCACCGAAGCGGCCACATCGGTCACAACTGAAGCAATTTCTTTTTCTAATAATTTAATATCTTCGTTGCTACTTAGTCTGTCAATTTCAATCAAAAATACGGCGACTTTTTCAAGGTCTTCACGTCCTTCATCACTGTAACTCACATGGGTGACATCCCCTTCTTTACGCTCAATCGACATGGGCGTATGTAACAGCATATGAGCAGTAATGCCAAAACGATTAATCGCCATACCAATTGAATCAACAAGAAACGGCATATCAGGCTGGATCACTTCAATCACAGAATGAGCCGATTCCCAACCGTGCTTTGACTGACTCGGGTTATAAACACGAATATGTCCTTTGCCTACCGATGTCTTATTTAATGCGTTCCATTGGCTCAATACGGCACCGTATAGATCGCTATCATTACGGGCATTGAGATCATCTTTCGACATATGCGCATAGAGGCAATTTGCAAATTGCTCAACTTGTTTCGCATGAGAATTGGGTACTTTGGAATGAATAAGATTTACTACATTTTCAAGTAATACTGAAGGCATTGCATCTTTCAAGGCCATGTTGCTGTTTCCTTAAGGGTCTATAGCCGCGCTTTTATAATTTTTGGATGCTTATAAAAAATGACCAGAGCCCAGAATCTGACCTAGGTCATGGGGCGAAGTTTATTACTAAATGCACTATATTTCGAGGATTATTTTAGTGGTACATCCACCAGCCATACATGTTTTTAACATCTATGACCATTGAATTGAAATAACAATCATGAATTAAGACTATTTATTCAAAAAAAAGAGGAGTCAAGCTCCTCTTTTAGATAGATATTATCTAGGCTTTCGCCAAAAAACAGCGGCTAAAGCAGGTAAAATAATTATGGCACCCAACATGTTAACTAAAAACATAAAAGTCAGTAATATTCCCATGTCCATTTGAAACTTTAATGCCGAAAAAAACCACGTACTCACGCCAACGGCCAAGGTCAGACCAGTAAAGATCACTGCACTCCCTCTCTCAACTAAGGCTTGGTAGTATGACTCTTGTACCGAATCGCCTCTTCTTAACTTCACTGCCATGGTCGATAAAATGTAAATGCCATAATCGACACCAATACCGACCCCCAAAGCGATAACAGGTAAAGTACTCACCGCCAACCCAATGCCTAAATAGGTCATTAACGCTTGTGCCAGCGTTGACACGACATACAAGGGAATAATCACTGCAAGAGTGGCTTTTATTGAGCGAAAGCTCATTAAACATAAAATAAATACCGCTCCATAAACATATAGCATCATGGGAAATTGTGCTTCAGCGACGGCTTCATTCGTCGCGGCCATGACCCCCACGGGACCTGAAGCTAACACAAAACGGAGTTTGTCAGTATTCATCTCATTGGATAACTGTTTGACTTTGGTTAATACACGTTCAATCGTATCGGCTTTATGATCCGTCAAAAAAAGATAAATGGGCATCACCGAACAATCACGATTCAATAAACCTGACGTGGTTGGAACTCGCCCCACCGCTTGCACTAAACTGGCCGTTGTGCGAGGCAGAATATGCCACTTTGCATTGCCTTCGTTAAAGCCTGTATTCACTCTTTTAGCCACAGAGGCCAAACTGGCAGTCGACTCGACACCAAGAGTATTACTGATCAACCACTCAAATTCATCCACTTGAGACAGGGTCTCATGGTAAGTACAGGCTTCAGGGAAAGCTTCAACAATAACAGTCATCACATCGGTGGTAATGGAGAAATGATCCGTAATAAAAAACGTATCTTGATTATACCTCGCATCTTGATGAAGGGCTGATGCCCCCGCATTTAAATCACCAATTTTCATTTGATTTGCTTGAAAAGCCCCAAAAATATAGATCAGCGCTGTCACTGATAAAATCACCACAGCATATTTGGGGGTAGCAAACAGAGATAATTGACGCCAAACAGGCTCCATAGCAGATGTTGTGGGAGCCTTGACCTGCAATTTAGTATATGAAATCAATAATGGTAATAAAATTAAATTCGTCAAAATGATCACGGCAACACCAAGAGAAGCAGAAATGGCCAATTCTCGAATGATACCGATATCGATGGTAAGCAGGGTTAAAAAACCAACCGTATCTGATAATAAAGCAATTCCGCCAGGAATGAGTAAACCTCGAAAAGCTAACGCTGCCGCTCCCTTAGTACTCTGCCCAGCCAATACATGGCGTTTCACCCCATTAATCATCTGTACACTGTGACTCACCCCAATAGCAAACACTAAAAACGGAATGAGAATAGACATAGGATCTAAGCCAAAGCCGACTATGGTTAATAAACCTAGCTGCCAACATACCGCCACTAAGCTACAAATTAATGGTAACAAAGTTAATATCAAGGATCGTGAGAAAAAATAGACCATCACGGCGGTAATAAAAATGGCCAAGATAAAAAACAGCACCACACCTTGAGCGCCCTCAGCCACGTCTCCAGCCATTTTAGCAAAACCGATAATATGGATCTGAATATCATCATTCTCATACTGGCTTCTCAGCTGTACTTCTAATTGCTTAGCAAAAGCCAATGTATCTAGGGGTTCTCCAGTTTGAGGATCAAAGTCCAATAACTGCGCTTTGACCATAGCAGCCGAATAATCTTGTGCAATCAAACGGCCTACAATCCCGGCTTTTTCAATATTACTACGAACAATATCTAGGCCTTCAGGTGTTAGCGTAAAATCGGCAGGGATCACGGGGCCGCCAGCAAAGCCTTCTTCAACCACTTCAGTAAATCGCGTTGAAGGAGAAAAAAGCGATTTCACTTGCGCACGATCAACACCCGGTATAAAAAATAACTGATCATGAACGTTTTTTAAGGCGTCAAAAAAAGTCGGATTAAAAATATTTCCCCCCGTATCTTCAATCGCCACCATAATGCTGTTCGCACCACCAAATTGTTGTTGGTGCTTCAAGTAAGTCTGCATATAAGGATGCGATAATGGAATATTTTTAACAAAAGCGGCATCCATTTTAAGTAAACTGGCTTGATAACCTAAAAACACCGTGATAATAATAAAAACACCAATAACCCAGGCACGTTGGCGAAATAGAAATAACTCCAGTCCATTAACCCATTTTTCTAACATCTTTCAGCCCTATTCTTATTATATTTATCGATTTTCATTTAAACGTGTTAGACCCTTACTCCCAGCAATCCAAGTCTCTCCATTCGCTAATTGGGTAATAGCGATGACATTTTCTCCTTGTCGTTGCTGCATCAACTGGCTTTCTCCATTAGCCTTCACATCAATAATCACCCCCGCATTGCCCACCAAACGAAGTCCTTTGTCGCCGCCTAACGACATCACCCCATTTATCGTTGCTGCTAAGGGTAAATCCACCGTCTGCCAATGAGATAAATCCACTGATTTGAACACATGTCCTCGCAACCCCATCACATAAACAGTATTCCCTGTCTCAATGGCATTAAAAAATGACCCCTCATAATGCAAGTCGTGTTTCGTCCAATGCACGCCTAAGTCTGTCGATGTTGCCACTAATCCAAGTTCACCCACCATCAATAGCAGCCCATTAGACAAAGTAATAATACGATTGAAATGAGGAAGTAATGTGCTTCTCTCTGACAAATATAAGGTCATATCCTCATTTTTGAGCTCTTCAAGATATTGAATGTCTTCTTCAAACAATAATTCTTGATGATATTCACTTTCCCAACTGCGCCCACCATTTTGCGTGCGATAAAAAAGTCCATAAGCACCGACAGCGACACCATGCAACGAATCAAAAAACAGCACATCCAAAAAAGGTTTCTCAATACGAGCAGACTGCATCTGTTGCAACCACGTTGCTCCCCCATCTTTTGTCTGTAAAATCGTGGCATCATGACCCACCACCCAGCCTAACGAGGGCGAAAATAAAAATGCTTTCGTTAATAACGCTTTTGTTGGTGTTAATACTTGTTGCCATTGTTCGTCAAAAACAAAGATATGACCTCGCTCACCCACTGCCAAGGCCGTATCTTGCTTTGAGACGAGATCAAGGACTAAAGCCTGATTAGCCAAAGGTTGAATAGGATCTTGCCGTAATGAGTGCTGTACAAGATTGTCAGCCAAAAGCGGATAATGAATACTCACTAAAAAAATAAACATGCACAGACGAGACTGAAGTATGCTAAACCTCATACAAACTTCCTTTTAAATGTATCACCGCTTATTTCCAATCCATCACAATAAACAGCGACGTCAAAGTGGACACTAGCGTTGGCTTAATTCACTTAAACCAACGCTAAACTCATTAGCGAATCCCCGTTCTTCTTAACGCGGCAGGTGTAAAATTGGCTTCGCTTAATCGCGCACCAAAATCATACATCCGCCCTTCATTATCTAATCCCATGGCAATATATCGACGAGACTGGAGATCATGAAAAACTTCCAGTGTGCTCCACTGAGTCGGCACTTCGTAATAGTTCAGGCCATGCGCCATTGCGACGCGATATAACTCATCTCGATTATCATAAAGATCAGCGGCAGCAATTTGCCATGAGTCCTCATCAATATAAAAAACACGACTCTTATAAATATGACGCATGCCTTCTTTTAAGGTAGCTTTGACGACCCATACTCGATGCTTTTCATAACGCACAAATTCAGGATTAATATGACCTGGCTGTAAAATTTGATCATACTCAAGTTTATCGGAATGTAATTTATAATCGTTATAAGGAATATAAAGCTCTTGTTTTCCCACCAGCTCCCACTGATACCTATCCGGTGAGCCATTAAACATATCAAAATCATCTGTGGTTCTTAACCCATCAGATACCGTACCTGGCGTATCAAAAGCCACGTTAGGAGCTTTACGTACCCGTCTTTGCCCAGTATTGTACGTCCAAGCTTGGCGAGGCAGTTTTTCTTGATCCATGGTTTCTTTCACGAGTAAAGCCGTTCCCGCCAAACGAGCAGGTTGAGTCACCACTTGTTTGAAATAAAACAAAGTATTATCATTTGATAGTTTATCAATATTCATCTCAGGACGAGAATATTCAGAACGCAATTCTTCGGTGGTCTCCACTAACGTATAACTTCCTCCAGACGTTGGTGCCGCTTGACTACGAGAGCTTTTTAAATCGACTCCGCGAAAACGTAATACATGATTCCAAATCACTTCTAAACCATTTTGAGGAATTGGAAAAGGAATGCCAATCGCCGCGCCCGCAATACCATTTCCGCCATCCACTAATTCTGCTCGAGTGGCATTGGCTTTGGTGGCTTGATAAACAAATTCAGGAAAAGACGCACTGCGGCGAGTTTGGTACACATTCATTTTAAATGTATCAGGATACAAAGAAAATAATTGCAACTGACCGGGTGTTAAAAACTTGGCATATTGCGCTTTGTTTTTATTGGTGATCGTAAACTCAATGTTATCACTCGCAAAAGGATCGAGATGATGCATGCCAGTTTCATAACCTTTAACAGGCTGAGTGATCCCTCCATTCCAAGCCGGTATTGAGCCATCTTCATTACCTGCCTTTTCGGCGCCAAAAGGCGTTAAACTCTTATTGAGCTTATCGGCCTGCGCATCATTCACTTTTGCTTGAACACTCTGCCCCGACAATGCAAGCAATAATGCAGTCGATAATAAACCCAGCTTTTTCATATTGATGTCCTTATATTGACATCAAATACGCGATAAAGCGTATTTGATTATACATGCTCACTATTGAGTGGTTTATATGGAATATTTAATATTGAATGAAATATAATCCCTGTCTTCTAACGTATTCGTTGTGCCCACTCCATCGAAATAAGTGTTGTATGACAGATCTGCAGCCCAACTGCTTTGATAATCAAATCCCAAACCGATACCGATTGATTTTTTGTCTTCTGTAAAGAGATAAAGAGGATCAGGCGTGATGCCTTCCACATCATGGGAAAAAATAATACGCGGCGACATATTCACCCCCGCAAAAACATTGTTATAATCCGTCTTTAACAACATACGGTATCCCCAAGCAAAATCCGTGGGAAATGGATTGGTTTCAGGACCATCATGTAATACTTTAATGATCCCTGGCATATCAGGATTACCACCGGAATTCGCCGTACCCGGACCATTAAGACGCAATTCATTAAACCCTGGCATGTCATGGATCCAAATGGCGCCCACTTCCGCTAATGCTGTCACACCATCATTACCAAAAGCAGGCCCAAACACATGGGTTAAGGTCATTTGTGCTTGCGTGGTGTCGGTACGAATATAACCATCTGCTGTCTCACCGGGTTCAACCACTTCCATTTGAGAGACACCGTCAAGATCTTCACGATAATATGGCAATGAGGGATCCACATTCGCTAACTGTTGTGGCATTGCCGCAAACAACAGCTCCACATCATCAATTTGTAAAGGTTCATCCAAACGATGAGCGACCTCTCCGGCAACCGACGTATCACCGACCAAGGTATTAAAGCTCAATCCAATCAACTGTATATTTTCGGGGTAAACAATTTGGGCCTTTGAAAACGTCTCTAAATTTAATAATTCATTGCGCCCCATTGTCCTCCCATCGGCGGCTAAACTCCCCAAATAAGCGAGATCTTTAGCCACAGCCTCCGCAGTAAAATTGGCCGTCGTCCCGCTAATAAGCGGTCGACGACTATGGTAATTCATGTAATATAAACCGAATTCCGTCTCTCCTAGCTCGGGCGCATAGTAACCCAGCTTAATGCCCCATTGACCATCATTGCTGGCCGATTGGCTGTCTTTTACTAAGGTCGCTTTAGTCGGATACGCCAAGGCATATTGCACTAACTGCTCAGGGGTTAAACTGTTTGATGCCATCAGCGCAAGAAAGTCATTATATTCAGATAATAAAAAATCAATGTTCATATCTGGATTAGCATTAAATCCAAGCTGAGCATTTTGATGATAGCCTCCAAAACCCGCGAAATCATTGGTTGAGAAAAAAGAGCCTGATGTCGGTACCCACACTTCTTGCCAATCGTATTGATAAAAGGCTTCTACTGATAACTCATTGGTGATCCCAAGGGATCCCCACACCATGCCTTGAGGCCGGTAGGCTTCTTTCAATTCAGCCCCCGGTGCATTTAAAATATTTAAATCAACCGGGTTGATGACCCCTATTCCATGAGCAATTAATGTGCTTTCTCCCCAAGAAACCACTTGTTGCCCTACACGAATCGCCAAGGGGTTGTTCCCTTGATTTAAATCAAAATTGGCATAAACAAATGCATCTAATAATCGTATATCCTTACATTGAACCTCTGATGCTTGATTATCACTACAGGCATCATAAGATTTACCGGTTAAGGGATCGGTAAATTCAAAGTCACTTTCAACCAACACTCGATCATAAAAATACATCCCCCTGACAAACAGGCCATAATTGTCATAGTTTAATGACAACTCATGTAAGCCTTTGACCATCTCAGAAGTGGTATCCCCTTGAGAATAAAGTAAATTACTTAAATCTCCATTGCTTGAAAATGAGCCAGGTTGAGACCAAATTTGTGCTGGAGTATAGATGGTATTGCCAGTAAATGCTGAATAACCCGTCCAGTCAAAACGAGGGTGGTTTACTTTACCAATTTGATCATTCCAATTACGTTCTTGTGTTCGCCAACTTGCTCCGGCTGAAAAAGTCGAATCAAACGTTCCATCAACGTCTCCCCAGTTAAAAGAAATGGCGCTCACAGGAAGGGACATTCCTATCGCTGACATGACCGTCATCGCGAGTACAGAGCGATTAAAAATCCTTCTACTTTCGTGCATGATAACTTCTCTCCATAACCTGCTGCTTATTTGTTATTAAGAGTTTTTTAAACATATTATTATCCAGCAGGTAACGCAATTGTTACAGCATTTACATTAAATGAGCAAGATAAGAATTTGAAAAATAGATAAAAAAAAATTATTTTAGAAGAGGATTCTATAATATGAAATATATATTTAACATTTGAATCAAGAAAAAATACAATAAGAGAAGTCAAAGGAATAAAACAATAAAAGCTTAAATAACATACTGTTAAAAAATAAACTTGGGATCATTGAAACAGCATAAAAAATGAATCAAACGTTTGGAGTAATTACTCTAATTTGTGTAATGAAATAATATTCCCTCTTTGATCCAAAGTAAGTTTAAACAACCCCTTAACACCGTTTAAGGTAAAAAAAGGCCTAAAATGACGGCCATTAATCCAAATCACTTGTTGAAAACTATCTTTGACTTCAATATTTTGGATCTGTCCTTGATAAAAAGGCATAAATTCGTGATAACTTAAATTAATATGAAAGGTAAAAATACGCATTGTCTACACCTAAGAATAATCAATTTCCCTGAACCAACTATGATAAACGACTTAATAGAGAAAAAAGAAGACCCTTACCTGCTTTTCTTCTGTTTCCCGGACCTTAGTTGCTAAAATCAAGATTATCAAAAATCATTGTTTCAACCTGAACTTAAGATAATCAATATTATAGAACTTCATTTATCAGTTTAAAATCAGCAAGTTAAAAACAAATAAATTAAAAACCAGCTCGTTGTTCTTTATTCTCATGATTGACTTAATACCAACACTTTTGTCTATATCAAGGTAGGATTTCGTATCCAATAGTGGGCTATTAGCAGAAAGCACAGTACAAAAAGAAGCGAAAAAGAATGATCTCCTCCCCTCTCTTTCAATCGATAACAAATAGGACAGCTGTACTAACTTCATCAATGAAATAAAATTGTTATGCAAGCTTATACATGATCATTGAGAGAGCTCTGTTAGAATTGGAGAAAACTGTCTGGACTGGCCATTATTTATTAAAAGCGCCCAACGGTGACATAGTCATGCTGCAATGAGAAAGAAGACCATCACATCAAGTGAATGATTAAATGCAATCATAAAGTAACAATAGCCATTGATCCTGCCTTATATAAAAACCCCACAAACCGCTATTGAAATCATCACCAAAGAGTACAACACGTTTAGCTGGATCCTACAGACAACGCTTGTCGCTCCTTTCTACGGCATTATCGCTTATTTATGGGCGACCATGGATGGGGAAGATAGAGCGACATTTGAAATCAAAGCCGACGACTCCAAGGATGGAGAAGATAGAGCGACATCTGGGATCAAAGCCAAGAATAACGACACCGCATAAGCTCTGCCTTGTATAAAGAAACGACAAACTGCTGCATAAACACTCACCAAAGATCAACAGGCCCTAGCACCAACCAATAAAAAATGAGCTAAACTTCAACTGAAATCAATAACTGAAATCAATATAGGATTGCAGATATTAATGCCCACTTTTAGATCACAAAATGTCCGTCTTCAGTTATTACTCTTTTCACTATATTTTTATCCATTTTTGAACATTTTTGCGATCCAGCCACATTCATCAGCATGGTTACAGTGCACTTCAAAAGGACTGGAACTCAGAGCTCTTTATCCCATAAAAGATCTCAACAGTGTACAAACTTGCTCGCAAATAATGATTGATGCTCGTCCTGTAACCATGCAGATTCGAGCCACTGCAACTAAAGATTACCCCTCCTTAGTATGCAGCGCTTTAATCCCTTCTTCTGTCAGGCAAGTTAAACGGCATACACACATTTTTACTATTCACTCTCAGCCCATAGAACGAATCATATTACTTGGTGATACAGGCTGCAAAGTCGATGATAATGAACATATTTATCAATCATGCAACAACCCCAGTCTTTGGCCTTTTCAGCTAATAGCCTCTGAAATTGCCAAACTCAAACCTCACTTAATTATTCATACTGGTGATTATATCTATCGTGAAGCACCTTGTCCGATAGATAATAATGGCTGCTTAAATACCCCCTATGGTCACAACCAAGCCACTTGGAATGCCGACTGGTTCACCCCCGCAACCCCTATGCTAAACACCGCTCCCTTTATTTTTTTACGAGGTAATCATGAAACATGCCCAAGAGCAGGTGAAGGATGGTTTCGATATTTAGCCCCCAGACACTATATAACACAATGTGTTGAAAACACTGCTCCATGGTTTACCGCATTTTCTCAATTCACTCTGAGTATGCTAGACACTGCCAATATCAAAAACCATCATAAAAAAGCACTGACTCCTCTTTTCACTGAGCAATTAAATACAATTAATGCCTATGCCAAGCAAGACCCGACCATCGCCACTTGGATTATTAGCCATCGCCCTTTTTGGAGCTATGGGACGAACTTGGCTAATAGCGTAGGTGAAAGCAAAACAAAAACCTTGCAAAAAGCCGTTAAAAAATCACCGCTAATAGAATCAATTGACTTGATTATCAGTGGCCATTTACATTTTTCTCAATTCATCGACTTTAAAGGAGCCAGACCCACTCAAATCATCGCTGGAAATGGTGGCAGTGATTTAGCCGTCTTTGCTAAAACACCAAACAGTATCGATGGCCTAGCCATTAATGTTCAAAAAGTACGTAATGAATATGGCTTTATTGTTATGGATAAAATGAAACAAAACCATTGGATTGTGAGTATACGGGATATCGTAGGTGATGAACTCGTCAAATGTACATTGACTGCTAGGAGCTTATTTTATTGAACTCACTTTTAAGCAATAAGCATGGAAAGCCATGGGATGATTCACTCTTTAGATTTCACTCAAATCAAAATTAGGTAATGATTACCCTCGTAAAAGGAACGCTATATGCGACATACCACCCATAGAAAAATTGCCACTTTATTTAGTTTTCCTGCGCTCATTCTGCACTCATATGTGACTTGTGCCGAACCTGTTCCTAGCTCAGCATGGTTACAATACACAGAGCAAGGATTAGAAGTGAGAGCACTTGTCTCTACTCAAGTCGATACATTACAATCCAATAATCCAATGGATAAAACGGATCCGACAGATACAGATGAAAGCGTCAGCTCTAAAGTCAATGCATTAATATCTAAACAAAAAAATCAATTAAACTCACAAAGTCAAGATCCTTGCCCCCATGTTAACGTCGATGGTCTCACGTTAAGCATGCAAGTTCGTTCAGCGCCCACCTCAAATTTCCCTTTACGTGTATGCAGTACTCATATTCCAGATAATGCCAAAATCATCACGTTGAAAGATATCGTACTCTCTCCTGCCATCTCTTCGCCTAAACGTATCGTATTAGTAGGTGATACGGGTTGTCGGCTCTCTGGCGGACAGCAACATTACCAAGCCTGTAATAACACCAGTGTTTGGCCTTTTGCCCATATCGCCTCCCGTATCGCTGAATATAACCCAGATCTCATTATTCATACCGGCGATTATATTTATCGTGAGGTCGCTTGTCCTAAAGGCAATGCGGGGTGCAGTGGCAGTCCATTTGGCCATAATCAATCCACCTGGGATGCGGATTGGTTTATTCCTGCGGCCCCCATGCTAACAACCGCTCCTTTTATCTTTATTCGAGGTAACCATGAAGGTTGTGACAAGGCAGGCATAGGCTGGTTTCGCTTTCTTTCTCCTAGAGCAAAGCCAGATATTTGTCAGGCAAGTACACCACCTTGGTTTATCAATCTTGACATGATACAGCTGGGTATTATCGACAGCGCTATTATTGTCAATGAACAAAAGCAATCCTTAGCCCCCGCTTTTAGCCAACAATTAAAAACCTTAGCCCCTCAATACAACAAACCCGCTTGGCTATTAAGTCATCGACCTTTTTGGGGTTTTGGTGCCAGTGATACGGGGACCACCCTCACTAAACAAACATCTCAATTACAAGCAGCAGTGAAAACCTCCCCTCTGCCTGAATTCATTAATCTCATCATAAGTGGCCATATTCATTTAGCTGAAATACTTGACTTTGATGGCAACCGTCCAGTACAAGTCATCGCTGGAAATGGAGGCAATATGCTCGTATCACGCACGCCAAAAGCCATTAAGATAGATAATATGGCCATCAAACAATCAAAAGTCTTATATCAATATGGCTTTATTGTGATGGAAAGTGATGAAAAAAATGATTGGCGTTTAAGCTTTCGAGATGTAGAAGGGAGAGAACTTGAAGCCTGTTTACTAGAAGAAGATCAACTTTTTTGTGAGTAATAAATAATCACTTTATCTTCGCTAAAAACCTTAAGGTTTTATCTAAATCGCGGGTACGAGCCATGGGCGGAAGAGACTGTAAAAAAGCCTGCCCATAATCTCGATTAACAATGCGGTTATCACATAAAATTAACACTCCGCTATCTTTTTCATCGCGAATAAGTCTTCCAACACCTTGATTTAAAGATATTATAGCTTGTGGCAACGCAATATCGATGAAAGGATCATCCGCTGGATCATCCATCATTTTCGCGCGGGTACGAAAGACGTTGTCATTCGGTGAAACAAACGGTAAACGCTCAATAATCACACAACTTAATCGTTTACCTTTCACATCCACCCCTTCCCAAAAAGATCCCGTGCCCAATAAAACCGCATTACCTAACCGCCTAAACTTGTTAAGCAAACCTTGTTTACTGTCCTGCCCTTGTACCAAAATAGGGTAATCTATACTGCTATATAGTACTTGTGCGACTTTTTCCAGCATACGATGACTGGTCAATAATATAAAAGTCCGCCCTTTGGCGGCTTGAATTGCCCTCATGCAAATCTCATGCATTTGCCTAACGGCAACGGTTTCATTATTCACGTTAGCCAGATGACGCGGAACACAAAATAATGCCTGCTGTTGATAATTAAAGGGACTCTCTAATAGCAAGGATTTTGCCTTAACTAATCCTAACGACTGACAAAAAATACTCAATGTTTGGCGTATTTGTAAGGTTGCAGAAGTAAACACCCAATGAGTGTGGCCATTAAAGATTTTTTGGCATTCTCGCGCCATATTCTTCGGGGCCATCGTCAATCTCAGATCGGGATTTGAACAATCAATACGATACAATAATTCAGGATGATTACATTCAAAAAAACCACGCAACTTATCATGAAAAATAACTAATTTTTTTGCTTGTTCATCTAAAGCATAACTGCGCTCTTCATGTATCACAAGCACTTCAAGCAGCTGTTTTATAGAATTAAATAACCTCCAAGCTAGCTGTGACAACGCTTTATCAGACATCAATAAATGCCCTTCAGTGATCCCCTGTTCTCGAACCGCTTTTTGCCAAGCGATTAATGCTTCAACGCTACTCATCGCTAAGCGCCCTATCTGAGCAGTATCACCAAGATTAAGGCGCTGTATATGTGCAATCATATTGAGTAATCGAATCAAGTAGGCCATTGACAATTGCTGACCTAAATACTCAAAAGTAATATCAGGTAATTGATGAGCTTCATCAAAAATAACGGTATCAACGTCGGGTAATAAGGTGCTTAGTGTCGGCTCTTGCAATACTTTATCGGCAAAAAATAAATGATGATTGACGACAATAATTTTTGCATCTAACGTCCGCAAACGGGCTTTTCGAGTAAAACAAACATCATAATACTCGCACTCTTTTCCGCTACAGGCTTCCTTTTGGCTACGTATTCTGTTCAATGACTCAGAAGACTCAGCCACAGACGTTAAGCCCCCAAGATCGCCATCTTTTGTTTTTCCAGCCCATTGATGAATGCGCAGTAAATCATCCAACTGCTCAGACGGAATAAATTGAGGATCCCTTAACAACTGGAATAGTTTTAATTGGCATAAATAATTGCTGCGCCCTTTTAATAAAGCCACTTTAGGTGTCAGTTTCAATATTGACAGCAGAGCTGGAATATCCTGATACACAAGCTGCTCTTGCAGTGTTTTAGTGCCAGTGCTTATGATGACTTGTTGACCACTCAACAAAGCTGGCACTAAATAGGCGTAGGTTTTTCCTATCCCAGTGCCTGCCTCAACGACTAATGGCTCACTCGCAATTAAGGCCTCACTGACCGCTTCTGTCATGCTGATTTGTGCGTCACGTACACGATAGCCTGGAATATGTTGCGCCAGTACACCAGCTTTTGAAAAAACAGCAAGACTTCGCTTTGTAAGTTGACCGATCAAAACCCATTACACTCTACTATCGACAGAAAATCGTATTATCCTGATTTACAGGCATATCACAAGTATAAAAAATGTAACAACATTGTTTTTATATGGTGTTTTAAATGCTGATTTTAAGCGGTTTTTACTCCATAAACTCACTTTAAGAGCCATTTTGTCATGAGCTGAAATTAGTTGTTGCAATCATCAGAAAAAGTGACTACCTTAAATTAACGCTCAAGCGAAGCATGAGAAATGCATTATGTGATGCTACTTTATTCGCCTAAGCTAACCCTATTACGAAGCACTCATACTTAACCTTGATTGCTTCACCAATGAGAGATAAAAAACATGACACAGCTTCCAAGCACTATCCATCATCACCATCATCAGCGGTAGCCTTCGGAAGCTCACTGCCGAAGGAATGATCCCTTCTGGCGGTTGATTAAGACACTATCAAAAACCCTCAGAAGACATTCTGAGGGTTTTTTCGTTTTAAGCAGGAAATAAAGTCATTACACACTATTAATGACTATAAAAAATTTAAATTAACACTTAATTATCAAGTTTATAGGAACGTATTATGTCTGAGTCAAACCGCTTACGTATTGCCATTCAAAAATCAGGTCGTCTCTCAAAAGAGTCCCTTAAATTGTTAAAAAGCTGCGGTGTTAAATTCAATATTAACGAGCAACGCCTCATTGCCCACGCTGACAACATGCCAATAGACTTACTCCGCGTCCGTGATGATGATATTCCAGGTTTAGTGATGGATGGGGTCGTTGATTTAGGCTTTATTGGTGAAAATGTGCTTGAAGAAGAACAAATTGAACGTGAAATGCTGGGTAAACCCGCTCTCTTCAACAAACTAAGACAACTGGATTTTGGTGCTTGCCGTTTATCTTTGGCTGTTCCTAATGAATTTAACTACCAAGATGCCAGTTCATTAGAAGGGTTGCGTATTGCCACTTCTTATCCCAACTTGTTACGCCGTTATATGCAAGAGAAAGGCATTAATTATCGTGACTGTATGCTGAAAGGATCGGTTGAAGTCGCCCCTCGTGCAGGCCTATCGGATGGGATCTGTGACTTAGTGTCTACAGGCGCCACTTTAGAGGCAAATGGCTTATATGAAACAGAAGTGATTTACCGTTCAACGGCGTGTTTAATCCAATCAACACAAACTCAAGATGAGGATAAACAAGCATTAATTGATAAAATTTTATCACGAATTAATGGTGTTGTCCGCGCTAAAGAAAGCAAATATATTCTGTTACACGCGCCAACCGATAAGTTAGATGAAATAGTCTCTTTACTGCCAGGTGCTGAAAATCCGACCGTCTTACCACTCAATGATGACAGCAACCGTGTTGCCATTCACGCCGTGAGCACCGAAGACTTATTTTGGGATACCATGGAGACCTTAACCCAACTGGGCGCCAGCTCCATACTTGTCATGCCAATCGAAAAAATGATGGGGTAACATCATGCAGATCCTAACGTGGCAGTCATTATCTGACGCAGAACAAAATCAAGCACTCGCTCGCTCCCCCATGGCACAAAGCCAACAGGTTGAGCAAGATGTGGAACAGATCATTAATACTGTTATCAATGAAGGCGATCAAGCCTTACAAAATTACAGTCAACAATTTGATGGAATAGCGTTAGAAACGATTAAACTTGATGACACTGCAATTAAGCAGGCCATAAACAATGTAAGCGATAACTTAAAAACGGCCATTGAACACGCGATGGAGAATATTCATCGTTTTCATCATGCTCAGCAGTTTCAACCTATCGACATTGCCTCTAATGGGATCCGCTGTGAACTTCGCTCAGAAGCCATTGACAAAGTCGGCTTGTATATTCCTGGGGGCAGTGCGCCACTTATTTCAACAGTGATGATGCTTGCGCTGCCTGCTAAAATTGCAGGTTGCCAACAGCGTGTGCTTGTGAGCCCACCTCCTATCGATGATGCGATTATTTATGCAGCACAAGCATGTGGAATTCAAGACATTTACCAAATTGGTGGAGCACAAGCTATCGCAGCACTCGCTTTTGGTACAGAGTCGGTACCAAAAGTAGACAAAATCTTTGGTCCAGGTAATCGCTTTGTCACCGAAGCGAAGCGCAGCGTCAGCCAAGATCCTCGTACCTTAGTCAGTATTGATATGCCAGCAGGCCCATCTGAAGTCTTAATCATCGCAGATAGCCATGCCAATCCTGATTTTGTGGCAGCCGACTTATTATCACAAGCTGAGCACGGTCCAGACTCGCAAGTTATTCTTGTAACTGACAGCATGGCATTAGCCCAGCAAGTTAATCTGGCGTTAAAGACGCAATTAGCACAACTGTCACGTGCTGATATTGCCTCACAAGCATTAACGCAAAGTCGCTCTATTGTTGTCAATAATTTAGCCGAGGCCGTACAAGTGTCAAATCGATATGGGCCAGAGCATTTAATCATTCAGACGCAATCACCTCGCACTTTGCTTGATAATATTCGCGCTGCTGGCTCGGTTTTCTTAGGCGCATATACGCCGGAGTCTGTCGGTGATTATGCCAGTGGAACCAATCACGTTTTACCCACCTATGGTTATAGTCGAACGGTATCCAGTCTATCATTAAGTGATTTTTGTCGCCGCTTTACCGTACAAGAACTGAGCCCGCAAGGCTTAGTCCACTTAAGCGATACTGTGATGACACTCGCAGCTGCTGAGCAACTCGATGCCCACAAGCATGCAGTGGCCATAAGACTGGCAAACATCAATACCCCTGATGACTCAGTAGCGTCTTAATCGACAAAGAATGACGGCACGACTCACTCAGTGCCATTAACAGGTTTTAACGAGGGACAAATAAGAATGACAATACCCAGCTCGCTAAATTTGGCTCAACGCCTTGCACGCCCAGAGTTATTGGCCCTTGAAGTTTATCAATCTGCTCGCAGAATTGGTGGACAAGGAGATATTTGGATTAATGCTAATGAGTCCCCGTTTAATAATTGTGATATTGCTAACATTAATCGTTATCCAGAATGTCAGCCCCCTTCTCTGTTAAAGGCATATAGCCAGTATGCCAATATCGACTCGAGTCAATTAATTGCCTGTCGAGGGGCAGATGAAGCCATTGAATTACTGATCCGCACTTTTTGCATTCCAGGGCAAGATAGTATTGCTATTTTTGGGCCCACCTATGGCATGTACGCTATCAGTGCTCGCACCTTTAATGTTGGCGTCAATGCATTATCTTTAACGCAAGATTATGATTTGCCTCAAGTGGATACTGCACAGATAAAAGATGCCAAATTGGTGTTTATCTGTAATCCTAATAACCCCACTGGCACCGTAATTGAAAAAGCTAAGCTGATTGAGACCATTCAACGCTTGCCCGATGCTATCATTGTCATTGATGAGGCTTATATTGAGTTCTGTCCTGAATTTAGTATGACTGATTTAATCGAGCAATACCCTAACCTTGTGGTGCTTCGCACCTTATCCAAAGCCTTTTCACTTGCTGGCGCACGTTGTGGTTTTTTACTGGCCAATACAGATATTATCGATATGGTCATGCGTGTCATTGCTCCTTATCCTATTTCAGAGCCAGTGAATCAAATTGCGACTCAAGCCTTAAGCCCACTCTCCTTGATAATGATGCAACAGCAAGTTGATGAACTGATTAACCAAGGTCAGCGATTAACGCAAGCTTTAAAAGAGATTGGCGCCCATCCCTTGCCCGCTTATGGCAATTATGTGTTAGCCGAGTTTGACGACATTGACACTGTCAAACAACAACTGACATCCGCCGGCATTGTCGCAAGGTGCTATAGCGATCCCCGTTTAGCAAACTACATTCGCTTTAGCTTTACGAATGAAGAACAAACCGATCGAGTGGTCCGTTTTTTACAACAAACATAAAGTCGCAAGGTCAATCAAACCCAAGAGTCTTTGATTGCATAATGCATTAACGATCAGATGTGAATTGAAAGGTAAGTACTAGCATGAAACAAAAAATACTTTTTATTGATAGAGATGGCACCATTATTGAAGAGCCTGTTACCGATAAACAAGTCGATAGCTTAACCAAATTGGTGTTTGAGCCAAATGTCATTCCAGCATTATTGACATTGCAAAAAGCAGGCTTTCGGCTTGTCATGGTCAGTAATCAAGACGGTTTAGGCACCCCTTCTTTTCCTAAAGATGACTTTGATGCTCCTCAAAATATGATGATGCAAATATTGCAAAGTCAAGGGGTTAAATTTGATGAAGTGCTCATTTGTCCTCACTTTAATGACGAAAACTGCAGTTGCCGTAAGCCTAAATTGGGACTAGTGAAAGACTACTTAACCCAAGGTAAAATCGACTTTACTCAATCTGCCGTTATTGGCGATAGAAGCACAGACTTAGGCCTGGCCGATGCGATGGGGATCCAAGGGTTGCAATATCACCCTCAAACACTCAATTGGGATAGTATTTGCGATAAATTACTCAGCCGCAATCGCATCGCCAGCGTCGTTCGTACCACAAAAGAAACCGATATTCGCGTCACAGTGGATCTCGACTCCAATCAAAAAGGAAAAATCGATACGGGGATCGGCTTTTTTGACCATATGCTAGATCAAATTTCTACCCATGGGCATTTTAAAATGGACGTAGCGGTCGATGGCGATCTTGAGATAGACGATCATCACAGTGTCGAGGACACCGCATTGGCCATTGGTGATGCACTTCGACAAGCCTTAGGGGATAAACGCGGCATTGCCCGTTTTGGCTTTAGTATTCCAATGGATGAAGCCGAAGCTCAATGTTTACTGGATTTATCCGGTCGCCCTTTCATTAAATTTACCGGAGAATTTGACCGTGAGATGGTGGGCAGCATGGCAACCGAAATGGTCCCCCATTTCTTCCGCTCTCTGTCTGACGGTCTACGTTGTACTTTGCATTTATCCACGATCGGTGATAACGATCATCATAAAGTAGAAAGTTTATTTAAAGTCTTTGGCCGAACATTGCGTCAAGCCATTACCATTGAAGGTGACACATTGCCTTCCAGTAAAGGTGTGTTATGAACCCGACACCATCGCAAAACCAAACTGTCGATACCACAGTAATTATTGATACCGGCTGCGCTAACCTCAGCTCGGTACGCTTTGCCTTTGAGCGCCTCAATCGCAATGAACATATTGAGACACAAATCTTAGTAACGGACAATCCAACACTCATAAAATCGGCCACCCGCGTGGTACTGCCCGGTGTCGGCAGTGCAAGCGCCGCGATGGCTTCGCTTAAGCAAAAACAGCTTATTGATGTCATCAAACACTTGACTCAACCCGTCCTTGGTGTCTGTTTAGGCATGCAAATGATGACAATTTTCTCAAGTGAGCGTGGCCAAGCCACTCAAGACTGTGAGTGCTTAGGGCTTATTCCCACCAAGATTACTGAACTTGATAGCCAAGGCGCCCCCTTGCCTCATATGGGCTGGAATCAAATTACGCCTGCTTCACACCCTTTATTTGATGGTATTGAAGCGGGTAGCTATGTGTATTTTGTTCACAGCTATCGCGCCCCAATCAGTGACGCTAGCATTGCAACCTGCAAGTATGGTGAGATCTTTAGTGCCGCCATTGCCAAAGATAATTTTATGGGCGTGCAATTTCACCCCGAAAAAAGCGCTCAAACGGGAGCTCAAATCCTCAATAACTTTATCAAGATGGACTGTCATACAGACTTTTCTCGGCCAGCCCAATTTCCCCGTTCCAATCCTATAGAGGCAAAGACATGATTATACCCGCTATTGATCTTATCGATGGGCAAGTTGTCCGCCTTTATCAAGGAGATTATGCACAACAAACCACGTTTAATCTCAGTCCATTAGCGCAGCTCAGTGCCTACCAAGCTCAAGGAGCTAATCTATTACATATTGTTGATTTAACTGGCGCTAAAGATCCTGATCAGCGACAAACAGCATTAATTAAGACCCTTGTTGATGAACTCAACACCCCTATTCAAGTGGGCGGTGGCATTCGTAGCGAAGCCCAAGTGATTGAGTTACTCAATTTAGGAGTCAGCCGAGTCGTCATTGGCTCTCTCGCCGTCAGCCAACCGGCGTTAGTGCAATCTTGGTTTGAAAAATATGGCGCCGATGCCATCTGTTTAGCCCTCGATGTCAACATTAATGAACAAGGTGAAAAAATCGTCGCCGTATCCGGTTGGCAAACTGGCGGCGGGAAAACCTTAGAATCCCTTGTTGCCCAATTTTCCCCGTTTGGCTTAAAACATGCTCTAGTCACCGACATTAGTAAAGATGGCACATTGACAGGCGCTAATACCCAACTTTATCAAGAAATTAGTCAACGTTATCCGAATATTCAATGGCAAGCATCAGGCGGGATTGCCACCCTTGATGATGTGGCGGCAGTCAGAGACAGTGGCGCAGCTGGGATCATTATCGGAAAAGCCTTATTAATCGATGCGTTTAATCTGAAAGACGCCATTCAATGCTGGCCCAATAACGAGGAGAATACGTCATGTTAGCTAAACGAATTGTCCCTTGCTTAGACGTCAAAGCAGGCAAAGTTGTTAAAGGCGTGCAATTTCGTAACCATGAAATTGTGGGGGATATTGTTCCTCTTTCAGCACGTTATGCAGCAGAAGGCGCCGATGAGCTGGTCTTTTACGACATTACCGCCAGCGCCCACGACAGAGTGATTGATAAATCTTGGGTCAGCCGCGTTGCTGAGCAAATTGATATTCCTTTTTGTGTTGCAGGTGGCATTAAAACCCTTGCTCAAGCTCGGCAGTTATTGGCTTACGGTGCAGATAAAATTTCCGTTAACTCCCCGGCATTAACCGATCCCTCTCTTATCGCCAGACTACAGGATGAATTTGGGCGCCAATGTATTGTGATAGGTATCGACTCCTATTTCGATCAAGCGAGTCAAAGCTATAGAGTCAAACAATTTACTGGGGATGAAGCGGCCACCAAAGACACCCAATGGTATACCCAAGACTGGGTAGAAGAAGTGCAAAAGCAAGGCTGTGGAGAAATTGTGCTCAACGTTATGAATCAAGACGGTGTTAGGCAAGGCTACGATCTCAAGCAATTATCCATTATCCGCCGTCTGTGTGACGTGCCCCTAATCGCTTCTGGCGGCGCAGGCACCATGGCACATTTTAAAGATGTTTTTCTTGAAGCAAATGTCGACGCCGCGCTGGCCGCCAGTGTATTTCATAAAGCCATTATCGATATTCAAGCATTAAAAGCGTATTTGCAACAAGAAGGCATTGCTATTAGACGCTAACACATTGGCAATAACAGACGTTATTGCTCAAATTTTATCAAGATAAACACAATAGCCCATAGTGCATTGGACTATCTGATACACAGGATTAGATTATGACAGACACGCTTATCACACAACTTGACTGGGACAAACAAGATGGCCTCATTCCCGCAGTCGTACAAAACCACCTCAGTGGCAAAGTCCTGATGCTTGGGTTTATGGATAAAGCCGCCTTAGAAAAAACCCTTAGCACCCAAGAGATCACTTTTTTCAGCCGCAGTAAACAACGATTATGGACCAAAGGTGAAAGCTCAGGCCATACCTTAACCTTAGTCAGTATTGATAAAGACTGTGATAATGACAGTTTATTAGTGCAAGCGTTACCCAATGGACCAACCTGCCATTTAGGCACAGAAAGTTGTTGGAAAGACGGTGAAAGTCACACGTTTATTGATAATCTGTCACAGCTTATCAGCAAGCGAAAAGGACAAGATCCTAAGAGTAGCTACACGGCCTATTTATTTGACCGTGGCACAAAACGTATCGCACAAAAAGTGGGTGAAGAAGGCTTAGAAACCGCACTCGCGGCAGCAACACACGATAAGCCTGAGCTAATCGATGAGGCATCAGATCTGCTTTACCACTTATTAGTGCTACTGGAAGATCAAAATTTAAGTTTAAGTGATATTACACAAAACTTGATGGCTCGCCACAACAAAGCTAAAAAAGCAGGTAAATAACCTAAACTAGGGGTAAGCTGCGTCGCTTAAGACCGCTCTGCCCCTGTCTGTGTTGTATTTTCCCTTATACCCTTTTCAAAAACATCCATTAGTATCGAAGACACCATCTCATACTACTAAGACTTATTCATTTAATTATCACTTTAAAATAGTACTTTTCCCCTACTTTTTTCATACTAATAAAAAAGGTAAACCACTTATACTGATCACAGTACACGATTTCGCTTCAACACGTTTAAGCCATCAGTAAAAGTGCTTAAGCAAGTGTAAAACAGCCTTCAATAAACATGTTCAACGCATAGCAAGATAAGAAAACAGAGCCTTATAGCACATTAAAATAAAGACATTAAGAGAATCAAAATAATGGCAGAATAAACATGGGATTAATCAAAAAAACCAAAGTACTATTCAAGCGTAAAGTCAGTCAACTGGCCGTGGTATACTATATTTTTATATCAGTACAAAATAAATATGCCACTGTACTGCTCTATAAACTGACCCATTCATACCCTATTTGCCGAAAGCTACATCTAGCTGACGTACTATCTGATAAAGAAAACCATCACATCGTCAAACAAAGGGTGCCAGTCAATATTAACCTCAAAAAATTGAAACACTTACCCGAAGACAGTTTTGGCTATCAATTATACTTACATGCTCAAACCACCCCTTTATTTAACCATCATAACCGGGACAAAAATGATTACGCCTACATTATTAATCGGCTTGTCGCCACCCATGATATTTATCATGTCCTGCTGGATGTGGATACGACATTTCATTCAGAGGCGCGCATTGCAGGGTTTAGCTCTATACAACATCCCTATTATTTAAGTCCAGTGATTAATGTTTGTGCTGGTTTAATCTGGTGCAGCTTAAATCACCCTCAAAGAGTCGCCCAGGTCATTGATGAATTTGTCAAAGGCCGCACCATAGGCAAAGCCTCAAAAAAAGTATTTCATATTGACTGGGAAAACTTATATGAAGAAAAAGCCGAGACGGTGAGAGCCGATCTTCAAATCAATCTTGAATAAAAAAATAGGAATTTTAGTCAACACGTTATACCCATACCAACAAATATTGATAGGGAAACATTATGAAATGGAAAGTATTTTGGATCCAAATAAAACTTAAATTATTATTTTTTTTTATTTTACCTTTATTGTCAAAAATTAAGTTTCACCTCATTGTCATAGACAAGCATAAAATTGTCGCTAGACTTCCCAATCATCGCATCAATAAAAATTTCTATCAAAGTATCTATTTTGGTGCTCAAGTAATGAAAGCCGAAGCACTACCATACATCTATTTTTATCATTTTTTCAAGCCTGTCCTCAAAGACTATCAGATCATCACTCAATCTTTTACCAGTCACTTTTATCGCAAAACTCATAGTCATTTATATTTGTCCATTAAACACAACAAAAAACAACTAGCACAATGCCTAGAACGTGCCAAACATTCTAGAGGTGAAACAGAGGACTTTGTTATTAATGGTTTTTGTTTTAAAAATAATCGTGCTCAACTAGCCTGTCAATTTTTTATAAAATTACATATCAAGTCTCTACATAAGGGGGAAAAACTCGCTAAAAAGTAATCAATAAAGTGATCTTTATCTTGTATTGAGAACTCTGTTTTTTAAGGCCACATTTGTTGCACTCTCTTAGTGTTGGCACATTTAACTTCTGCTACAATCCGCTGCAAATTAAGCCCACTCCTTTCATATATAGGTATCCCGTAATGAACCTTGCTGATAAAGTCTTAGTCGTTAATGATAATCTTCCTATTCGTACCGAAAAACCCGTCCATTCTGGCAAAGTGCGTAGTGTTTATTGGTTAACTGACAGCGACAGTGCCCGTTTAATTTCAGAAAAAGGCTACGATGTGCCTGCCGATACGCCTCTGGCCATTATGGTTATCAGCGATCGTATTTCCGCTTTTGATTGTATTTGGCGAGGCGAGGATGGATTAAATGGTGTACCAGGTAAAGGAATGGCATTGAATGCCATTTCAAATCATTGGTTTACTTTATTTAAAGAAAAAGGCTTAGCCGATAGCCATATTTTAGATATTCCCCATCCATTAGTATGGATAGTACAAAAAGCCCGCCCAGTGATGATAGAAGCCATTGCCCGCCAATATATCACAGGTTCAATGTGGCGCAGTTATACTCAAGGGGAGCGGAACTTCTGTGGGATCACCTTACCAGAAGGCCTGAATAAAGATCAGAAATTGCCTGAATTACTGATCACACCATCAACAAAAGGAATATTGACAGGCCTTGAAGGCGTACCAGAAGCCGATGATGTGAATGTCTCTCGCGCCGATATTTTACGCCACCTAAAAGGCTTTCATTTTAATCATGAGCAGGACGTTGATTTATATGAGAAGCTGTTAACAGAAGGCTTTGATGTTATTAGCGAAGCATTAGCTAAACAAAATGAAATTTTTGTCGATACTAAATTTGAATTTGGCTATGTTAAAGATACACAAGGCAATGACAAATTGATTTATATGGACGAAGTCGGTACCCCAGATAGCTCCAGAATATGGGAAGGCAATGCATTCTCACAAGGCAAGGTTATCGAACAGTCTAAAGAAGGCTTTAGGCAATGGTTGCTCAATCATTTCCCTGAGCCAGACATTCTGCTCAATAAAAACCGTATGCCAGAGCGTTTAGCATTAGCAGCAGACAACCTGTTACCACAAGAAATTATGATGATGATTTCAGATACTTATATCGGTATCGCTGAAAAAATTATCGGCAAACGTTTATCGATAAGCCTCAATCCCAAACAAGAAATCATTGATGTATTACGCGATGAATATCGATTAATTGATTAATCAATAAGAACGTTGAGTGTTATGTACTAAGCTATACATAACACTCATACTGAGTTCTTTAAATGGCCTTTTTAACTAAGGGACATTAACTAAGAGGCATTAACTAAGAGACAAAAAGCCCTTTATGTTAATCCATTTGGGAAAGTACGCCCAATTCACGCCATTGATCCCCATTTCAGCAGTCAAACTTGTACATATCCCCAAGTGGCATGATCTCAATCAGAAATAAAAACAGCCTGCTGCTGAGGTGCATTCCATCCCATCATGTTATAAATAAAATATCGCCAATACCCCACATATTCATGAAGTGCAAAATCCGTTAATGCAAATGCATAGCCCGTCGGCAACCACGAAACCGACACATTAAGATAATCAGCCCTGAATGGAATGGCATTAATGCCAAAATGGTTAAAATACAGCTCACTGCGACGCAAATGCAAAGCAGATGTCATTAACACGCTAATACTATTTTGCTCCGTGAAAGGTGAGAAATCATGATCAGACACTAAAATTTGCCTCGTGAACTGGGCATTTTGCCAAGTATTAAGGCTATTGGGCTCAGTAATCATCACTTTTTCTGGCACCCCTAAGTCCACTAACCAATCTTGATACACTTTGGCTTCACTCATACCGTTATGTGAAGGGTCGCCACCACTGATAATTATCCAACACTCTTGCTTAGACTGATGGCAATCTTGATATTGCACCGCGGTTTCCACAATGCGGCCATAGGCAAATAAAGGCGGTTCTACCTCTCCTGTACCGGGGATCTTAATGGTTCCAGCCCCAAGCAAAATAATCACATTATGACTCGCCCACTGCAGATTGGGCTTACGCTGATAATCTTGTTGCAACTGCATGAGTAAATATCGCGGCACCACTCCATTACCAATCAGAAAAAACAGTATCACTGTTAATATACTCAGCCCATAAGCGCTCTTTCGATATTGACACTTAAAACATAACCCTATCAATAGCACTAAAATAACCAACAATATTAAGCTCATGTCTTTACCTTATTATTCCTGCCTAACAATCCCACCCCTAAAATAACCAAATAAGGTGCCTAAACCATAGTAAATCGTGTAGGCCTCATTCAATATGCTCACGGCTAAACTTGTTGTGATAACTGGCCCTAAAGTGCCTATAATGGCCACCCGATCGGCTCCCAGCTCGGCAACTGCTCGACTGTTCAAAAAAGTAGAATTAACTTTACAAACAATGACTATCGCCACACTTAACTTCATAACAGGTAAAGGCACAGCCAGTGCACTCACATTATGCGTTACAAAAATGACTTCATTGTTTATGTATATTCCCCTTCAGTGACTGACTCAGTCCAATGCATCAATCACTATTGTTGACCCCTTATCTTTAGCGCATTATTTAGAGCATTGAACTGATTAAAGCTTATTACAAGCCTGAATCACTACATGAATAACCAATGATGATTAAAATATTTATCCTTTCAAACCAATTATTCACTTTCTTTTGTCGCTGAAAGACTCACGACGAGCAACTAAGATGAGACAATCCACCCACCTCAAAAAACTCAAGGGGTTTTAACCGATAATATTTATCCTCTATCGCCTTAGACTGCTCTGCGTATGGCTGACTCATCACCGCCTGCAGCTCACGAATAAGAGCATAATTGCCCGCCGCAGCTTGCTCATAAGCTGGCACCATAAACCATTCTCGTAAAATATATTTGGGGTTAACGAGCTTCATTTGCCTAGCAATCTCCTCACGAGAACGAGTCGAGGTGCCACTCCCGTCACTGGCAATATTAAGCAGCATTTTCCATTTTTCAAGCCACGCAGCCCAGAGTATATCCCTCTCTTTAGGCCCCCTTTTTTTGAGTTCAGTCTCTGAGGCGTTATTATTGTCTAAACCACTATAAAAACTTTTCTTGAGTGGTCCAATGTCGTCAGGTATCGACGAGAGCTCACGAAAGAAAATAGTGTAATCCAGCGGCGTTTCCATCATGAGGGTGTCAAGCTCACTGAGCAATGCTCCAAAAAGATGCTTTTCAGACTCCGTTAAAGTGCCTATCTCTTGCACTACACCTAACTTGGCCGCCCACATTGTTGTCATTCGCATTTGCATGTTTATGGAAAATTTACGTTCAATCTCATCAAGCGCGAACAAACAGTCATCACAGTCATCCTGATCTGACGCCAGTAACGGCCGTAGCGCAGAACAAAACATGGCAAAGTTGCGTTGCGCGGCATTAGGTTGATTCATAAATGAGAAATGATGACCGCCCCCTGTCCAAGGTTGATAATACGGGTTAAATACATCGCAAAAGCCAAAGGGACCATAATCAAGAGTAAAACCGCCGACAGCGCAGTTATCACTGTTGAAATTTCCCTGACAAAAGCCGACGCGAGTCCAGTTAGCAACCAATGATGTGAGACGGTATTGAAATTCCTGCGCCAGCAACACTACTTTTTCTGGCGTGGAGAGTTGACTATCAATAACCTCAGCGTACTCACGTTCAATCAAATGAAGTACCATTTTTTCAAGTTCTTCCATCGCTTGAGGATGTGCATTATGACGGGTACGGCGAGCAAAAAGTTCAAGTTGACCCACGCGAATAAACGACGATGCGACACGTGTCGAGATGGCAACGGGTTCAGAGATCAACCTATCGGGATCGGTGGAGTGCGAATCCTTTGAGTACCATGGTCGCTTAACCTGCTCCGTTTTCGACACATACAAACTCAACGACCGTGATGTGGGCACACCCAATGCATGCATGTGCTCTTGCGCTAAGAATTCACGAACACTGGATCGCAACACAGCGCGGCCATCCGCGCCACGACAATATGGCGTCCGACCGCCGCCTTTGAGCTGCATTTCCCAACGTCGCCCCTTAATAACGGCCTCAAGCACAGAAATGGCTCGACCGTCTCCATATCCATTCCCCGTCTGAAACGGGCACTGTTGTATATATTCCGTGCCGTAAATAGACAATGCGTAGCCAGTCGCCCAACCCGTTTTGCGCATCGGCTCTGGCACCTGAGAAATATCGCCACAAAACATTTGAACGAAATCTTCAGACTCGGCCATACTGTCGGCAAAACCAAGCTCACAGAAAAATGCTTTACTGTGCGTGACATATTCAGGGCTTTTAATTGGCGTTGGATTAACAGGGACATAATGGCCCGAAAAAACTTGCCTAGGCGCGTGATCAACGCCGTTTGCAGTCGCATCTGGATCGCAGTTAAGCGTGTCCATAAAAGAATAATCTGTCCATTTCGCAAGCTCATTGAGCGTCGATATGGTTGAGGAGGTTTTCTGAGGCAATCGATTTGTCATGGTTATTCATACTTAGGGTTATTCATCCCCTAACTCACCAAATAAATTTATATATTGTGTATCTTAACTAAAAAAGAACACCATCACCAAACACACTCCCCTGCAGATTAAATTTAAATAAACTGAACTCGGAATAATGAGCGACAAGTAACATAAAAATCAATTTAAAATCAAAACTTAATAACACTCTCATGATTTTCTATTTTTTAATTTGCCTGCTTATCCCGAGTTCAGGATAAATAACCAATCCCTAACGGCTTAAATTTTTATCTAATATAGGCTTAATAATCGTACCCACAACAACTGCCATAACAAATGCCAACGGCAATGCTGCTAACATAGCAGAACCTATGGCTATAAAAAATAAGCCCCCTTGAGCTAAACCGACAGTATTAAACGCCGTGATACTTGCTAAGATGGTTTGCATACAAAGCGCCATGCATAAACCAAAGATAAGGTTTTTCTTTTTCATGGATAAACGAGAAAATAGTGCTTTTACCACTTTATCTATTATCACCATTAATAACCCTCCTATCGGAGCCATAACCAACATTGCCATGGCAAAAGAGCGTCCCCAATTCCCTAAAAAATCCTGACTCAAACCTATATTGACATAAGTCATTAATCCTGTGAAAAAACCGCCTATGAGCCCAGTCATCAATACCATGATTAAGACTTTCTTCCACTTCCTCATAGCTAGATTTTCTTTATGTGCTGACGGTTCTTGCAATCCACTCGTTGTTGACACCATTTCTATTCCCTATTTTCACTTTACTCAGTGCTTAGAAAGTTGATAATATTAACTATCTAAAAAATAGTTGACAATGTCAACTAAAACCTTGGCGATCTAAATGAATAACATGCAAATCCACGAAGCCATTTTTCGGTTAGCTTATGATATTAAAAGCCATTTCTCAGATATTCAGGCTTGTAATAAAATAGATTTAGCCCCAATGCATATGCGAGCATTGCGGGTTATTTGGTCACAAAACAATACCACTGCACATGATATAGCCTTGGTTCTGAAACGTGATAAAGCTCAAATCGCTCGATTAGTCACAAAATTGCTAACTGAACATTTTATTGAAAAACAAGCGAACCCTAATGATAAACGCAGTCAATTCTTATCATTAACAAACAAAGGCCGTCAGCTTTTTGAACGCTTTGAAGCAAAAGAGAAGTTACTCATTGAAGACATGACACAAGAGATTAGCGCACAAGATCTAGAGACATTTTTAAAGGTATCTCAACAGCTCTCTCAAAACTTATTGACAATAAAAAGCTAAACACAGCTTTATTAATTTACTGTGGCTCGTGGCTTAATTTGGGCAAGCAGTTTAATCGATAAGCTGGCTTCTTTTTTAATATTAAAGTCCCATCCCGCACTCGAAAGTTGACGAGCGATGAGTCTATCTCAGCCCAATTGACTAAATCAATACGGCGCTAGCGAGCAACGTGCCGACCTCGTTGACCTATCCTTGAAAATGCCGAACTTAAGGGGAAATATCCTAAAACATAATCATATCGGCCACTCTGTGCTATCACAATGAGCGCATGATAATCAACTATTCGTGCAAGCTTTGCTACTCAGGGACAAAGTCAGCCACGAACTGCTCTACCAATAACACCACAACTAGAGCATCCGTTGAAAAAAACCCTTTTGACAGTTCGGCTAACAGTTCGGCCAACTCAGCTATCCCATTAGATATAGCATAAGGAGCCCCCACCAGCTTGACTGCTAACACTAGTAATAGTGGTAATAGTGGTAATACTGTATAAGTCATTTTGTTTGGCCATGATCACATCACCGTATTAACTTTTAAACTTGAGCTCATTCAACAAATAGTCTGCCAGTATTGCGGCGCCAGCACCTAATACCATGACCACAGAGATTAATGTCGCCTGCCAAGGCCAACCAACGAATGAGAAAGCCCCATCAGACTCAATGACAAAAGATGTCATCGGTTGACCTATCTCTCGGGCCAACTTAAATAATGCAGGCTCACTCAACCTGCTCTCCAGTACAACCACTCCGCAAGGACTGCCCAGTGAGACTCATAAAGAGGTCATAAACAACCTTGATAAACCAACTTCCTAAAGTGCCACCCACATTATATCGACCTTTCCCTCGACAACCACGGCTCTTTATTAACTAAGAACCCAGTCAAAAACTTACACATAACACATTGTATTATTGAACTTTACCATACTAAGTTTAATCATTCAGTCTTAATATTAGACAATAACTGTAGATGCACTGATTATTTTACAGACAATAATAATGACTGTTTTGGTTATTCATTGGTTGCTTTTCAGTACAAGCACTTTGGGTGAGTATGAGGAAAATATGTCCCCAACATCGAGACCAATGACTAAAACTGAGTAAGTCAGAATAAAGGCGTTAATTTTAATAACCAAGACCTACTATGAGCTTAGCTAGGTTTCTATCTAATTATGCAAAAGTAAAAAACAGATGAAACAAGCTTGACTATAAGTGAGCGTCCATATTTGCCTTGATTGATTAATTTAGTTATTGTTTTTTTAATAAAAAAGGATGAGAAGTATTATCCTTAAATCAGCACAGGGATAATATTCATCCTTCTTACATAGTGACTATGATTAGGCCACTTTTGTCTGATCCACTGATGTCGATTCAATCTGAACCTTACAATTAGGCACATTAATCCACTCACCAGACATCGAATCCCTAAAGCGGAAACGACCAGTCCCTTCAGCCTCTTTGGTATTACCTAATTGAAATTCAAATTCTAGATTTTCATAGGTCAAACAGCCTGATTTGCCCATGCCTACGCCGATATATAACGGCATTGGCGCACCTAAAACTAATAAAGGTAAAATATGCCCTCCAACGGTTGAAAATACGTTTAAAGGGGGGTTTATCGCTTGAAATACCTTACCTAAACCTGAAAAATTTAAGGTGTCAGAATTTTCAACTAAATCAAGCGTCAGTGAATACCCCCCATCTAAACCGGTTGTTAACACGATTTGTTGAGTAATGACTGCATGCTCCGCGTTTTTCTTTTCGTATTCCATGGTGCTACCTCTACAAAAAATACTTTTTATGGTATTGCTTCTCTATACCACTGAAAAATGAGCAGTATGAAACAATGCATTCTTAGCCAGTGTGGCAATAACATTATAGAAAAAAGCTCTGATAAAAATATTACAGCTTATTACAGCCATTAAAGGATTAATTCAACCTTCTCTCTTAATCCACTTAAGTATCTGAATCAAGAATACTAAAAAACAATATACATAATAATATCGACGAGTAAGGTAAACTCATTTACAAAGCACCAATACTAAACTGGATAGCATGTCATTGACTCTGAGGCTTTGTCGCTCTGTCGCTATCTCTAAATCAATGAATAGAATATGAGGTATAAGGAGCAAAACTCATCTCATTAAACCCAACTCTTCCTTATAAAATGATGTTAATACTGCCGCTTTGAGCGAGTATAAGTCGCTAACATCGAAACAAGTGACCAAAACAGAGTCAGTAAGAAAAAGAAGTTAATTTTAAACTCAAAACCTACCATGGCCTTGGCTAATACCAATTTGATTAAATAGGTAGTCATTCCGCGGGAAGTCAAAATACGATAGACAAGGTCGTTAATTGCTCTTGCTTTGACAGACATTCCCACCATCTGATGTTTACGAATGAACAAGTGCCGTGTTCATATGGGTGTGAATGAACGGCCATGGCGGTCGCGGTGACTTGAAGCTAATCGTTATTCTCGACTTGGGTTCCAACGTCGCCCTATCTTCTCCATCCTTGGAGTCGTATATCTAAAGTCACTAACCCAGTGTAGCGAATGTTGACACCCTCACTAAGTGAGCCTCTCAAGCATTCCACTTCTGTGTTGCATAACCTCTTAAGGGAGCAACCATTCTTTCAGTCATGCGTCTTGAACTGAACCCACTGAGAGGCGCTGAATTAATCAATTATTTAATCAATTTGGTATTAGATAAGTTTATGTTTATATCAAAATAAGACTTGTCGATGGATAAATAAGCTATCACTGCCTAATCTTATAAACAATAAGGCAATGTGAACCCATGTCTAAAGGTAAAATAACAAATGAAAACTTTCTCGTTATGGTTAATGTTAAGTGTAATTTTGTTGGTAAGTGGCTGTAATGATGATAATACTTTTACACATTCTGATATTTGTACTTCAACGACTAGCGGTATTAAAACGGGGGTATTACTTGATAATGGCCCCGTTAGTCAAATTGCATATGTGACACAGACTCAAAGGGGAGTTACAAATAATCTAGGAGAGTTCCATTATCGACAAGGAGAAACAATCCGTTTTTATCTTGGCAGTGAAGATAATAGCTTAATCCTACCAAAATTGAATACGAGTCATATTATCAGTTTAGCCAGTTGGTATGACCATTATAATAATCGCAATATTGTGATAAACATTAAAAGATTGTTAATGACATTGGATGAAGACTCAGACAGTACTAATGGGATTCAACTCATCGATGTGAGTGATATTGCAACTGATGCTAACGCTATGGTTGATTTTTCTGCGAATACTGATGACTTTGAGATGAGCTTATTACTTTTTAATGAGTTGAAATCGGCTTTTTTGGCAAATACAGGAGTCGGTCAATTAATATCAACATCTTCTGCTGCGGTGGCGTTTAATCGTTATATCGAGCCACAAACGGATTTTTACGATCCTTCCGATCTCACAATAGTGCCACAGCCTCATGAATTCCGAGCGACTGATTTTGATTATTGTAATACTAGTGATAACTCGACCTATTATTTAGTCTATGAAAATAAAGCACTTGAAAAAGAATTAATCAATAAGCAGCGTATTACAAAAGTAGAAAATATTTATAATCGTTCTAAAGAGCAAGTGTTTAACTTAGATATGACTTCGGATAATACTGACTATATTATTAAAAAAGACGAGGATAATATTGTCAGTTTTACTCGTGCTGGGGAGACGCAAGGTCATTATACGAGCTTTACCGAGCCAGTTTTATTAACAAAAGAAGATTTAAAAGAACTGTATATTCAGGAACTGGGTTTAACGCCGGCTGAAAGGGCACTGATTTACCCTGTTTTTCCTTATATTGCGTTTCCGCCTTATGCTCAAAGTATTTATAGCACCACGCTTATTTATAATACGGCAACACCGAATGGTGATCTTATTGAAGTTTCAGCCTATGTGGCATTTCCTGTTCTTTTAGAGTCACAATTATCTGATAGTCATACTATTCCCATATTAAGTTATCAAAAATACACCGGCGAAAATGTGGGTAAAGCAGACAGTGCGGCACAGTTACTGGGTAATTTAGCAGCATCTAATGGTTATGCGGTTGTTGCCTCTTACTATTTGGGTAATGGCGTGGCAGTAGATGCAACGCCAGCTTATTTAATCGAAGATGCCGCAGCAACATTTAGTCTGGATGCGCTTAAAGCATTCGAGCAATTTTATAATGACTATTATTCAGAGTTTTTAACCCCTCTAACTCAAATTGATATCAGCAGTGAACCTATAACTTTACTTGGTTATTCCCAAGGCGGACATTCAACCATAGCACTAATGTTACGTTTTTTATACGAAGAATATACTAATTTAGCAGCAGTATGGGCTGGAGAAGGGCCTTATAACATTCTGGATACTATGAATGGTATGATAGCAGCTTATTTTGATAATACAGATGACACATATTTAAATTATAGCGAGTATTCTTTAGTACCTTATCAAGCCGCTTTTTTGAAAGATTATATTTTACCTGGGTTTAGAGAGTATTATGGATTAGAAATCAATGATGATGATGTTTTTTTGGAAACTAATTTATTGGATAATATCGTTTATACGATAAAACCAAGTTTTGGCTTAGACTATGTCTACACACATAAATACGACACATTAAAGTCACTATTATTTAAAAATAGCTTGACGAGTATATCAGAGATCACTTTACTCGATAGTCCTACAGGTAACGATGTGTCGCTTCAAGACTATATGTTAGATAATGACATAGATTACCCTATTTATTTATATCAGTATGAAGCTGACGTATTGGTTACCGAAGGCAATTATGATGATATGGCAAGCTTACTCGAAGGTGATGTAATTAATAATATTGGGAGTTCTCGCGGAGTATGTGAAGTCACTGAAGAAGGCATTATTGCCGCTCTTGATCAAAAGATATTAAATTTGCTTGTTGTTGATCCTTCAGGTTCACATGTTTTATGTGGATTTTATCTGTTAAACGACTTTATTGGCAGCTTTGCAGAGTAATAGTATGTCAATATGTGGATTGATAAAAATGAACGGCAACAATATCAATGTAGACATCCATAATTAATTTTATAACGCCATAACCCAAAATCTACACCTCAAGATCTACTATTCGTTCTTTACCATTAATTATAAAGGTTAATCTAACATCAAAAAGATTGGTCAATCTATGAAAAATTTGATTTATGTGGAATTTCATGCAAAGTAAATCACTGAACTAATTTTCAGAAGTTGTTCAGCATAATAAAAGAACGGTATGGTTTAATGCTAAAAATGAATACTCATCGAATCCCGTTAAGCACTATCGAGCCAACGAAGGCAGCTCCCAACACCTTGACGTCGTTTTCGCTCTAAATGCGCACAA
>NZ_CANMWS010000024.1 GCF_947501665.1 uncultured Shewanella sp.
GAACTTGCATTGCTCAAACAATGCGATTGACACTTTTAAGTCGGTGGTCGGTGCTAATAGAGAGGGGATGATTCTATCGGCTAAGATTTTGCAGGAGAAGTACACTTAAGTTTCAGCTATTTCACAGCTGATGGACTGGCATTGCTCAAACAATGTGATTGACATTTTTAAGTCGGTGGTGGGTGGTAATAGAGAGAGGATGATTCTATCGGCTAAGATTTTGCAAGAGAAATACATTTAAGTTTTAGCCATTTCACAGCTGATGAAATCGCATTTCTTAAACAACCCAATTCACACTTTTAAGTCGGTGGTGATGGTAATAGAGAGAGGAGGGATAATTTTATAGGCTAAGGTTTTGAAGGAGAACTACACTTAAGTTTTAGTTATAAATGATGTGAGCCACCTTTTTTGCTTGAGGTAAGCTGCTAAGCAAAAAATGCTTATTGGCAGTGGACATCATTAGGGGTGATATGTTCTATATCAAATGGGTGTTAGGGCGATTTTTAAGACCTTTGCCAGCTTGTTTAGGGCTCATGTTCATCGCCTTGCTGCTTTTATTTCTTACTGATAGTTATTTCAGTTATCGTTTATTAGGGCTTGTCTTTATTTTACTGTATTCATTGAGCCTTAAACCTGTGGCTTTTCAATTATTAAAGCCACTTGAGTTTGCTTATCCGGCTTATTCCAATACACCTATTCGTTTTATTCATGTGTTAGGGTGTGGACACCTTGAAGATGCTACTTTACCTATCACTAGTCAATTAAGTTATCCCTCTTGTCTTCGCGTGGTTGAAGCTGTTCGCATTTGGCATTTGAATCCTAAGTCGATTATTTTGTTATCAGGGTATAGCGGTCTGGGTCACACTCGTTCGACAGCAGCCATGCATCAAGAGTTAGCATTGGCTTTGGGGATCCCGTGTGGATCGATTCAAATTTTTGAAAGACCAAGAGACACTGAAGAAGAAGTTAAGTTGATGAAAGAAACAATAGGCGATGGAGCGGTTGCTGTGGTGACAACAGCCAGTCATATGCGCAGAACTATGGCATTTTATCGCAAAATGAATATGAACATTATCCCTGCGCCCACTATGCATTTGAGTCGAGTCGCTGTTAGACCGCTAACACTTGCTTGTTTTTATCCTCAAGAATCTTATTTGCAAATGTCGGCCACGGCTCTGCATGAGTGGATTGGCCTGTTATGGATGAAAATTAAACCTTACCCTCTAAAATATAAACCCTAAACCCTCAAATTTTCCCCCGGCAATGTTTTGCCACTTATCATGACTACCTTGATGTATTAGCTATAACATGGTTAATATCCTTCATTCATCGGCCTCCTATTGTATTCATTTATTCTTTGGCACATCAATTGCTTGGTAATTTGTATTCAATATCAAGAGGCAAATTTATGGCGATTAACTTTGATAAGGCGTTAGGCGTTCATCAATATACCTTAGGGGTTCGTTCCCAAAGAGCGGAAGTTTTGTCTTCCAATATTGCCAATGCCGATACGCCACAATATAAAGCTCGAGATATTGATTTTGATAAAGCTTTAGCGTCTGCTAGCCGTCAACAAAATGGGCTTAAAATGGCAAAAAGCCATAGCAAACATTTTGATTTAGAGGCGTTATCTCAACAAACTCCAGGTTATCGCACACCCAATCAACCGGATACGGGAGATGGTAATACAGTCGATATGCAACAAGAGCAATCGGCTTTTATGCAAAATTCACTGGAATATCAGATGTCACTGGGTTTTTTGGATAGTGGGTTTAAAGGGTTAAAAAAAGCCATTAGAGGGGAGTAGTGATGGGCTTATTTAATATATTTAATGTGGCGGGATCGGGAATGTCTGCTCAGTCAGTGAGGTTGAATACGACAGCCAGTAATATTGCCAACGCTGATGCTGTGTCCAGCAGTGTTGATACAACCTATCGTGCGCGTCATCCAATTTTTGAGGCCACGTTGAGCCAGGCTAAAACACAGCAGTCTTCTGTTGGGGTTGCGGTGAAAGGGATAGTGGAAAGTGATTTACCCCTTACAAAAACCTATTCTCCTAATCATCCTATGGCTGACACCGAAGGGTTTATCTATAAGCCAAATGTGAATGTGATGGAGGAAATGGCAGATATGATTTCAGCATCTCGTTCATATCAAATGAACGTACAAGTCACGGATGCAGCCAAAAGTATGTTACAGCAGACATTAAGAATAGGAAAATCATAAAATGCCATTACCTTATTTTGATATTCAACATATTTATAGAAGAGCAATGATATGAGCGCATCCAGTATTGTGACGGGAAACCCATTCTTAGATGCGTTAAGACTGCCAACAGAATCAGTGATCCCAGAAGAAAATAATCAAGAGTTGACCCAAGAAGACTTTTTAACGTTATTGACGCAAGAATTATCGATGCAAGATCCGTTTAAACCCGTTGAGAATGATCAAATGGTGCAACAATTGACATCGTTTTCAACTGCTGATGGGATCAGCAATTTAAATGATGAAATTGTTAATCTCAATGCCATTATGACGTCGAGTCAAGCACTAGAGGCATCGAGTCTAGTGGGGCAAAAAGTGCTTATTCCTTCAGATACTGGCTATATTTCCGCTGAAGATCCTACTCTCAATTCTGTTGTCAGTACACCTGAGGCCATTAGTGAAATTACTGTGCGAGTCGAAGATGAAAAAGGGGCGTTAGTCACCAGTTATATTGTTGATGGTAGCGCGGGAGGCAATATTGATCTGAGTTGGGATGGATTAGATGCGAATGGTGAAGCCGTGACAGCAGGGAGTTATTCGATTAAAGCCAGTGGACGAATTGATGGTGAAAGCCAAGAATTACCCGTATCGACTTATGCGCATGTAACAAGTGTGTCTTTAGGCACCAGTGACACGGGAGCCATACTGAATTTACGTGGGCTGGGTGGCATTCAAATGGGTGATGTGTTGGCGGTTTCTGAGTCATAATTGTTGTTGAATGGCTCAGGCACAATAGATATAAAAATAAGAAATAAAAAAGATAAAAGGGATGGGAATATGTCGTTTAATATTGCACTGAGTGGTATTTCTGCCGCACAAAAAGACTTAGATACCACAGCAAATAATATTGCTAACGTCAATACAACAGGTTTTAAAGAATCTCGCACTGAGTTCGCTGATGTGTATGCTAACTCTATTTTTTCTAATGCAAAAACGGCGGTTGGTGGTGGTGTCACGACGACTCAGGTGGCGCAACAATTTCATCAAGGTAGCTTACAGTTTACCAATAATGCGTTAGATATGGCGATTGGTGGTGGTGGTTTTTTTGTGACCTCTTCAGGTATCGATAATCAAGACTTTTCCTTTACACGAGCGGGAGATTTTAAAGTCGATGCGAATAATTATATTTCTGACTCTCAAGGTAATTTCTTACAAACCTTTCCGGTTGATGATGAAGGCAACTCTACCGCGGTGAGTTTAACTACCACTGGCCCAGTACAAATTCCCGATACAGCAGGCAGCCCAACAATGACAGAAAATATTGGACTGCAAATGAACCTTAATGCAGGTGATGATGCCTTGGATGTCAGTGCCTTTGACCCTAATGACAGTGCGACCTTTAATTATTCGACGTCTGTCACTATGTATGACTCTTTGGGTGAACCACATATTTTAAGTTCTTATTTTGTGCGTCCTCAAGAGGCGGCTTATACCGGCGAAAGTAATTGGGTTGCTTTTTATGCCGTGGATGGAGAGCCTGTCGATGTAGATGGCACGGCGGCCACATATGATATCGACAGTACAGGCGATGGAGCAGCAGACAGTACTGCCACAGCCCAAACTACAGCAGGTTGGAAAGGAGCCGTACTCACATTTAATGATGTGGGGAGCTACACAGGCAGTACGCCAGCAACCATTACGACAGAGGCGCTTGGTGTGGGCGGCGCAGGGGTGTTAGGGGCTGGAACAGATGGCGCACAAACATTAACCATTGCTTTTAATAATCCGACTCAATATGCCGGTATTTCTGAAGCGACTCAATTAACTCAAGACGGGACGACTGTGGGTCGACTCACCAATGTTGAAGTGGGAGCCGATGGCCTGATTGTGGCCAGTTACAGTAATGGCTCAGCGGTGCCACTTGCTCGAGTTGCCTTGGCGCGTTTTGCCAATGAGCAAGGCTTAACCCAAGTGGGGAATACGTCTTGGAAGGCGAGCTTAGACTCAGGCGCTGCTCTTGCTGGTGAGGCTAATAGCGGCACTTTTGGTGATATTACGTCATCGGCATTAGAGCAATCAAATGTGGATTTAAATAATGAACTTGTGGATCTCATCTCTGCGCAGCGAAATTATCAAGCGAATTCAAGAACCCTTGAAGTGAATAATACACTTCAACAAACCATATTGCAGATCCGTTAATCGGTTGATTTTCTCGCTAAGGCCAATGCGGCAAGTGTTTGCCGCTAGTTGTAATGGCACAAAGCTTGCCTTGTTATATGGGAAGAGATGAGAAATCGCCCATTATCAGGCCTGTTTAAGTTGATTGGAGTCATCAATGGATAAATTACTGTATATTGCGATGAGTGGGGCGAAGCAAAATATGAACGCTTTAGCGGTTAGCGCCAATAATTTGGCGAATGCCAATACTGATGGGTTCAAATCTGATTTAGTGCAAGCACGGTCAATGCAAGCTTTTGGCGAAGGTTTGCCGACTCGCGTTTTTGCGATGACAGAACTCCCTGCATCAGATTTTACGCCCGGCGCAATAAAAACCACAGGACGTGATTTAGATATTGCCGTTAAAGGGGAGGGCTGGATTGCTGTACAAACCGCGACAGGTGAAGAAGCCTATACCCGCTCTGGAAGTTTAAGCTTTGATGCCACCGGACTCTTACAAAATGATAGAGGCACACCGGTTTTGGGGAATTATGGTCCCATTATTTTGCCCTTGCCTATCGATAAAGTTGAAATCTCTCAAGACGGTATTATCTCGGTGCGCCCGCTTGGGGCCACAGGTGATGTGGTTGAAGAAGTCGCGCAGATTAAACTCGTGAACCCAGGTAATGACAATATGATGCGGGGGGAAGATGGTTTGTTTCGTCTGCTTTCAAATAACCGTGCCCCAGCGAATGAAAATGTCAGAGTGGAAAGCGGGGCTGTTGAAGGTTCAAATGTGAATGCGGTACATGAAATGGTGTCAATGATTGATATCCAGCGTCAGTTTGAAATGCAAGTGAAATTAATGAAAGCGGCTGAAGATAATGATAAAGCTTCTGCATCATTGATGCGGATAAGCTGAGATGGATTTGATGTCATCATAATAATAATCGTTGCGAATGCAAAGCATGCGCTAGAACGAGGAGTAAGGATATGCATCCAGCATTATGGATAAGTAAAACGGGTCTTGATGCGCAGCAAACTGATATTGCTGTTGTGTCCAATAATGTGGCTAATGCCAGTACGGTGGGATTTAAAAAAAGTCGAGCCGTTTTTGAAGATTTACTTTATCAAACGGTGAACCAAGCCGGTGGAGTCAGTGCTGCGAATACTAAATTACCCAATGGACTCAATATTGGTGCGGGCACGAAAGTGGTGGCGACGCAAAAAGTCTTTAGCCAAGGTAATATGATCACAACGGATAATTCATTAGATTTAATGATAGAAGGTCCGGGCTTTTTTGAGGTGCAAATGCCTGATGGCAGTGCCGCTTATACGCGCAGTGGCCAATTCTCATTAGATGAAACAGGGCAAATAGTGACATCCGGATCTGGGTTTGTCGTCCAGCCAGGGATCACCATTCCAGAAGATGCGACGAGTATTACTGTGTCCTCTGAAGGGGAAGTGTCGGTGAAAGTCAGTGGCGAAGCTGAAAATCAAATTTTAGGCCAATTGAATATGGCAGATTTCATTAATGCCAGTGGTTTAGAGCCCCAAGGACAAAATTTGTATATTGAAACCGGCGCCAGTGGCGCGCCCATTGAAGGGACGGCTGCGCTCGATGGCATGGGGGCCATTCGTCAGGGGGCGCTGGAAACCTCCAATGTGAATGTGACTGAAGAGCTGGTAAATTTGATCGAAAGCCAGCGTATTTATGAAATGAATTCAAAAGTGATTACTGCTGTGGATCAAATGCTTTCCTATGTTAATCAAAACCTGTAAGACAGATGTTATGACAAACGCCATATTGTGCATTGCTTGGCGGCGAGTGCTAATGAGAGGTCTGATGGGATGGGCTTTCATCATCTTATTGTCTGCTTGTACCTCAAGTCGAAGTAAACCCATTGCGGATGATCCTTATTACGCGCCTATTTATCCTGAAGCACCACCTACAAAAATGGCGCCCACAGGATCTTTATATCAAGAACAACAATCTTCAAGCCTTTACACTGATATTCGTGCTCATAAAGTGGGTGATATTATTACCGTGGTACTCATGGAGTCGACTTCTGCAAAGAAAAGCGCCAACAACGAGATCACTAAAGGCTCAGATCTGACCTTGGCACCGATTTATGCTGGAGGGAAGAATGTGACCATTCATGGTAATCCCATCGATTTGAATTATTCCGATAGCATGAAGACCAAGCGTGAAGCCGATGCCGATCAGAGTAATAGTCTTGCGGGCAGTATTTCTGCAAATGTCATGCAAGTATTGAGTAATGGTAATTTGGTTATTCGAGGTGAGAAATGGATCTCCATTAATAACGGTGATGAATTTGTTCGCATTACAGGTATTGTTCGTGCCGAAGATATCAGTCCCGATAATCGAATTGAATCGCCTCGAGTGGCCAATGCTCGTATTCAATACAGTGGTACAGGCACTTTTGCGGATTCACAAAATGTGGGGTGGCTGAGTCAGTTTTTTTATAGCAGCTGGTGGCCTTTTTAATGATTATACGAATATTGACGTCTGCTTATTCTCGTTTATCTTGGGCTGGATGGGGATTATTTCTACTTTTATTGCTAATCAATGTGTTGATATCGCCTTTGGCTCAAGCCCAGCGTATTAAAGATATTGCCAATGTTCAAGGTGTACGTGATAACCAATTAGTTGGCTATGGGTTAGTGGTTGGACTGCCCGGTACTGGAGAGAAAACACGTTATACAGAGCAAACGTTTACGACAATGCTGAAAAATTTTGGCATTAATTTACCTGCTAATTTTCGGCCAAAAATAAAAAATGTGGCTGTGGTGGTGGTGAATGCCACTATGCCAGCGTTTATTAAGCCTGGGCAAAATATGGATGTGACAGTGTCGAGTGTGGGGGAAGCGAAAAGCCTTCGAGGCGGCACCTTGTTGCAAACGTTTTTAAAAGGCTTGGATGATAAGGTGTATGCCGTCGCTCAAGGTAATATGGTGGTCAGTGGTTTTAGCGCTGAAGGTTTAGATGGGTCTAAGGTGATACAAAACACGCCGACTGTGGGCAGGATCCCTAATGGTGCGATAGTAGAACGGGCGGTGTTGAGCCCTTTTGCTAATGGTGATTACTTGACGTTTAATTTACACCGTGCAGACTTTTCAACCGCGAAAAGTCTAGCTGATACCATTAATGCTTTATTGGGACCGGGTATGGCAAGGGCTATTGATGGGACATCCATTCAAGTCAGTGCGCCCAGAGATGTGTCTCAGCGAGTGTCATTTCTGGCCACATTGGAAAACATTCAAATTGAGATGGCAAACGAATCAGCTAAAGTGATTGTGAATTCGCGCACAGGCACCATAGTGGTAGGGAAAGATGTCCGTTTACTGCCCGCGGCGGTGACTCATGGTGGCTTAACGGTCACCATTGCAGAAGCGAATGCAGTTTCACAACCCAATCCTTTTGGGGAGGGGGAAACGGTCGTGACAACCAACAGTCAAATTAATACGGCAGAGGAAAATAGTCGTATGTTTATGTTTAATCCAGGCACGACTTTGGATGAACTGGTGCGTGCGGTTAACTTAGTGGGCGCGGCACCCTCTGATGTATTGGCCATTTTAGAAGCATTGAAAATGGCGGGCGCGCTTCATGGTGAGCTGATTGTGATTTAGTCGTTATATACTCGTGATATTTCCAGCTGAATCCTGCAGCTTGAAGTCTCACGGGGATAAGTGAAGTACAATGGAACTGACATATGAATAAACTATCAGACCCCTCGCACTTTTTAGATTTAGACAGTTTTGCCGCGTTACGTTTAAAGAGTCAAAAAGACTCTCCTGAAGCGTTAAAGCAAGTGGCACAGCAATTTGAAGGTATTTTTGTGCAAATGCTCATGAAAAGCATGCGGGACGCTAATAAAGTGTTTGAAGCCGATAGCCCGCTTAATAGCCAGTACACACAGTTTTATGAGCAGATGCATGATCAACAAATGTCACTTAATTTATCCCGTGATGGCATGCTCGGGTTATCGGATTTGATGGTGCAGCAATTAGCCCCGCAAACCAGCCAAATGTTACCTGCATCAGTATTAAGAACCGATGAGAGAACGGGTAATCATGGGGGTGGTTTGACGCCAAATACGTCTTTTAACAATCAGTTAATGCCAGCAGATTCACCGTCAGCTAGGCCTCATGTACAAGGGGGGAGCATCAATGAGAATCCCTTGTCCCAAGAGACGTTGAATATTGCCTTTGCTCATCATCAGCCAGTCGCTCAGCGTCAAGTTAACCCTAATGACTCCGCTGGTTCTCAAGGTTTGAGCATCAAAGAGGAGCCGTCTTTGAAAGTGAGAGCGGTGAGTACCCCTTTTCAAGCATTAAGTCCACAAACCTTTGTGGCCAAGCTTTACCCTTATGCTAATGAGGCGGCAAATCGTTTGGGTACACAAGCGGAAGTTTTATTGGCTCAGTCGGCATTAGAAACGGGTTGGGGGCAAAAGGTGATCCAAACCCAATCAGGAAACACGAGTCATAACTTGTTTAATATTAAAGCCGGTCATGGATGGAAAGGAGAAACCGCAGTGGTGCTCACGCAGGAATTTGAGCAAGGGCAACAGGTGAAACAACAAGCGCCCTTTCGAGTTTATGATGATATTAAGCACAGTTTCGATGATTTTGTGGATTTATTAACTCAAAACGATCGTTATCAAGGGGCGGTGCAATTAGCACAAGATCCTAAGGCTTTTATACAAGGCCTGCAAGATGCAGGTTTTGCCACGGATCCGCAATATACCCATAAAGTCATGAGAGTGTTGAAATCAATCACGCAAGATTTATTGCCTTAGAAAAAAGGGCAGAAAAATAGCCAGAGGTACTGCATTTATTTTACGGAATGAAAAAAGGCTCAAGGATGAGTGAAATTTGCCGTTAACCTAATATTGAACAGGGTATTTATCGTGCTGTTATTTGTTAAAGAAAAAGGAGCCAGTGATGGCGGTTGATTTGCTCAATATTGCTCGAACGGGTGTGCAAGCAGCACAATCGCAATTAGCGGTAACCAGTAATAACATAACCAATGCTAATACCGAAGGCTACAATCGACAAGTGGCTTCTCAGTCCAGTTTAGATCCGCAATCCTATGGTGGAAACTTTTACGGTACAGGCACTTATATCAGCGATGTTAAACGTATTTATAATGATTATGCCGTTAAAGAATTACGTATTGGCCAAACGGCAGTCAGCGCAGCCCAGACACGATATACCAAGGCTTCAGAGTTGGATCAATTGTTTTCTTCTGCGGGTCAAGCTCTGCCACAAGGCTTAACAGATTTATATAGCAGTCTATACAGTTTGGCTGATTCCCCAGAAGATTTAGGCCTGCGCACGAATGTGCAGAGTCAAGCGGATCAATTGGCTAGCAGCATGTCTCAAATGCAAACATCCCTTGATGGACAAATGCAGCAAACCAATGATGAAATTACGGCTATTACAGAACGTATTAATGCAATTAGCAGTGAAATTGCCACGATAAATAATGAGCTGATGAAATCAACAGGTGACAATGCGCAATTGCTCGATGCACAAGATTCACTTATTAAAGAGTTAAGTGGTTATGCGCAAGTGAATGTCGTTGAGCTTGATACGGGGGCTAAAAGTGTGATGCTAGGCGGCTCGGTGATGTTGGTGTCTGGGGAAGTGGCGATGTCACTGTCAACGAGGTCTGGGGATCCGTTTCCCGATGACATTAGCATGCAAGCGTCTAACGGCAATAATAGCATTCAGGTTGATATCGCCGCTTTGGGGGGAACTTTAGGGGCGTTCGCTGACTTTAGGGATGAGACGTTAACACCGGCTGTTCTTGAGTTAGATAAGATGGCATTGGGAATAAGTGATGCGTTTAACTCGTTGCAAAGGCAAGGGATAGATTTAAACGGTGAACTTGGACAGAATATATTTACTGATATTAACGCATCTCAAATGGCTTTTGGGCGAGTGGGCGCATTGAGCAGTAATACAGGCTCTGCGAATTTAAGTGTCAATATCGATGATGCATCGGCTTTAACGGGGACAGAATATACCTTAGTGTTCACATCCCCTGCCAGTTACGCATTAACGGATCCCAACACTGGTACCACTTCGGCATTAACGTTAAATGGCAACAGCCTTGAGGGAGCTGATGGGTTTAGTATTAATATTGATAGTGGCGTCCTCGCCTCTAACGATACCTTTATGTTGCGTCCAACGGCAGGGGCTGCGAGTGGTTTTGATGTTGTGATGAGCTCTCCTTCGACCCTAGCCAGTGGCCGCCCAAAGATAACACCTGATGAAAGTAACAGTGGCAACACCAGTTTGACGTTAACCAGCATTGATGATACTAGTGTTGCAGGCTTTCCTGTTACGGGCTCAGAGTTAACTTTTAGTATTGATCTTACCGCGAATACCTTTGAGGTCTTTGATGTGGATGGTGTGTCTTTAGGCGCAGCAGCAAGCTATACTCCGCCAAGTATCAGTGCTTATGGCTTTAGTTTTGATATTGACTCTAGCGCGACAGGCACCGAAGGTTTTACCTTCGATTTATCGCAATCAGCAGGCGACAATACTAACTTAGTGCAAATGGCAGCGTTAAGTGAGATAAAGCTGATGAATGGTGGTCAAGACACATTAACAGATGTGTATGAAAACACTAAGCTGGCTATTGGTAGTGAGACAAAAACCGCCGAAGTTGGGGTCAGTGCCGCCGATGCGGTGTATGCGCAGGCCTATGACAGAGTCCAGTCAACATCGGGAGTGAATTTAGATGAAGAAGCCGCCAATTTAATGCGCTTTCAACAAGCCTATTCGGCGTCGGCAAAAATTATGACTGTGGCGACAGAAATTTTCGATACGCTTTATAATTCATTGCGTTAACTCGCTCCCTGATAACCCGACATCACACTGAAGTTAAGGAAGTATTGATGAGAATCTCAACCGCACAAATGTTTAATCAAACCTCATCGAGTGTGCTGAAACATCAGTCAAACACGAATGACATTTTAGGCCAAATATCGTCAGGTAAAAAAGTTTCCACGGCAGGCGATGCGCCTGTAGCAGCCATAGCGATTGATAACCTCAAACAACAAAGTACTCAAGCTGAGCAATATATCAGTAATATTGATATGGCGACGGGACGACTGTCGGTAACCGAAAGTACCCTTGGTAGCATTGAGAATGTTGTACAAAGCATGCGTGATAAAATGCTTCAAGGGGTGAATGGCAGTTTAAGTGATTTAGACAGACAGGCTTTAACCGATGAATTACGGGTGAGCCTCGACCAACTGGTTAATTTAGCCAACACTAAAGACAGTGCGGGTAATAGTATTTTTTCAGGCTTTAATACTGATGTGACGCCTTTTGCCTTCGATAGCATGGGCAATATTAATTACAGTGGAGATGTTGGTGTGAGGGAGACCTTTATTGCCCCTAATCGCACTTTAGCCACTAATATTACCGGTGACAGTGTGTTTATGAATGTTCCTAATGCCATGGGGGATTATAGCGCGACCTATGATGCTGCTCAGCAAGGCAGTTTTAGTGTGAAAAGTGCTCAAATTAGTGACAGTGCGACTCATATATCCGGTCAATACCAGTATGAATTTATTGATAACGGCTCAGGTGGACTGGACCTTGATGTGACTGACTCCTTCGGCACGGTTACGCGCATGAGTCAAGTTGATACAACGCAGCCCATCACGCTTAATGGCTTAACGGTGCAATTAGAAGGCACCCCTGTGGCGGGTGACACTGTGACCTTAAATCCGAACACCAATGCCAATCTATTTGATAGCCTAAGTGACATGATAACCTTGCTTGAAACTGGAGAGGGAGTTAATAGTCCCTCTGGTCAAGCTGAATTCACTCAGTTATTAAATAACATTGATAGCGGCCAAGGGCTGCTAGCATTGGGACGCTCACAAGCAGGTAATGATTTAAATGCCTTAGATAAAGCCAAAGATGTGCATATTGACACTCAGCTTATCAATACCTCTGCTTTGTCATTATTAGAAGATGTCGACATTGCCAGCGCCATTACCGAATATGAAAAGCAACAATTATCACTGAACGCCGTTTCACAGTTGTTTGGGGAGGTTAATTCGGTGTCATTATTTGATTATTTATGATGTATCTTTGACAAAATGCATCATTTTTTGACGTATTTGTAAAATAATTCCTAAAGCTTAAATCAGCGCTGCCGTTAAAGTAATTGTAACTAGGATATGTATCCAATTCAGTCGCCTGACTTGAGTAGACAGGCAGTAGTTAAGGCTAGCGAAAGCTAGGTAAAGAGGAATTAACCATGGCGATTACAGTCAATACCAATGTCACTTCAATGAAGGCGCAAGGCAACTTAAATGGTGCGAATAGTAGCCTTCAAACTTCAATGGAGCGTCTGTCTTCAGGATTGCGTATCAACAGTGCCAAAGATGATGCTGCGGGCCTACAAATTTCTAACCGTATGACCAGCCAAATTAATGGCATTGGTGTGGCTATGCGTAATGCCAACGACGGTATTTCAATCGCACAAACCGCCGAAGGGTCAATGCAAGAGTCCACCAATATTTTACAACGTATGCGTGATTTATCTCTGCAATCGGCTAACGGTTCAAACTCTCAAGATGACCGTGACTCGATGCAAAAGGAAATCAGTGCGTTACAAAGTGAATTAACGCGTATTTCAGAAACAACCTCTTTTGGTGGTCAAAATTTATTGGATGGCAGTTACGGCACCCAAAGTTTTCAAGTGGGTTCAAACGCGAATGAGACCATTTCAATTTCGTTATCAGCGACTGGGGCTAAAGATATAGGTGATACAGCCAATAAAATATCGACAGCAGGATCAGTTTATGGCGCTGCGGTGGGTACGACAACTTTAGCGGCTGCGACAGGGGTTACTGCTGATACATTAAATATAAATGGTGCCAGTATTGGTATTGGTGCGGGTGCTACGGCCACACAGACAGCAGATTTAATTAATGCTTCTGATGCAGGAGTAACAGCAACGACAGAAGTGAGTGCAACAATTGGTGCATTATCAGCTGCTGATGATGGAACATTAACTTTAGGTGATTCATCTTTTGATCTCGCAAGTTATGCTAATAATAGCGAAGCCTTAACAGACGATTTAAATGCGGCGGGTTTTACTGCGACTTATGACTCTGCAACAAGCAGCATATCACTTACAGCAACAGGTGTAGATGGTATTGAAATTACTGGTAGTACAGCAGGTACTGTGACGTTAGATGGAACTGCTGCGGGAACTGGAGATATCTCAAAGACTGCTCAGTTAAATTTATCATCAGAAAAGAGTATTTCATTATCAAGTGCTGGTGGTAACGAAGGTGAAATGTTTGGTGCCACTACATCAACCGAGACATTTAGCTCAGTGGCTGATATTGATATTTCTACTGCCAGTGGTTCTCAAGATGCCTTAGCGATTATTGATGGTGCATTGGCTACTATCGACTCACAACGTGCCGATTTAGGTGCGGTGCAAAATCGCATGAATTTCACTATTAATAACTTAAGTAATATTCAAACCAATGTATCGGATGCTCGCAGCCGTATTCAAGATGTGGATTTTGCCAAAGAAACGGCGGATTTAACCAAGCAGCAAATTTTGTCGCAAACCTCATCGTCTATGTTGGCGCAAGCGAATCAATTGCCACAAACAGCGTTATCGCTGCTAGGTTAATTATTAACCGTTAGGCATAAGCGCGTTGATTGAGTGTGTTCGCCTGAATGCGTTGAGATAAATAAAGGAGAGCATAGGCTCTCCTTTTCAGGTTTATATTCGTTGATGCCGTTGTCGTGATTTTTGTCGTATTGCTTCCCTTTTTCGGCTTTTAGGTTATTAAGGAGTGGGTTGGTATGGAGCTAGAAATCACGCCATCATTATTAACGGCTTTATCGAGTGTGATGCCTGTTGAGGCGGTGAGTGGAAGGGAGCATTCAGGTGATCAATCAAGATCGCGAAAAGATAATGACAAATCCAGCACTGCCCTTAATGCAAGCGTAGAGAGCACCGATAAGCTTGATGCGCTAAATCATAATGATGCAAGGCTTACAGATTGTCTTGATTCATTGGCAAATATGCAAGCAATGCAGCGAACGGCATTACAATTTCGCCTCGATAAGGTGTCTGGACAAGATGTGATCCGCGTGGTGGATATTGAGTCAGGTACGCTTATTCGACAACTGCCCAGCGCAGAAGCGTTAGCCTTGACACAAAAGTTAGATGAGATAAAAGGCCTGTTAATTGAGATTCAAGTTTAAGGGGCAAGTTAGGTTAAGGGTATGCCAGATTTCATTTTCATTGAGATTAGCAATGACATGCCGTTTATTTGTCAGTCAATACAGGTAAAGGAGAAAGAACATGCCTATTACGTCGGTCGGTATTGGTTCCGGTATGGATATCAATGGCATTGTCTCAGCGTTGGTTGGCGCTGAAAGTGCGCCTAAAACCGCCAAGTTTGATGTTGATGAAGGTAAGTATAATGCGCAGATCTCCGCAGTGGGCTCCATTAAAAGTGCCGTGTCTGAGTTTCAAACAGCTATTGAAGCATTAACCGATGCTAATACGTTTTTAACTCAAAAAAGCAGCCTGTCTAAAAGTACCTATTTAAGTAGCAGTGTGGATGAAACGGCGGTATCAGGCAGTTATCAATTGCAAGTTAAGCAATTGGCTGAAAGCCATAAAATTGGCTCGGCTTCAGTGAGTGATAGCAGCGCAGTTCTCGGTGAAGGCAATATTAACATTGATGTCAATGGCGAGCACTTTGACATTGAGGTGGCCTTGGATGACACACTTGAGTCGGTGATGAACAAAATCAATACCAGTGACGATAATACCGGTGTGACAGCCACTATCATTAATGGTGACAATGGTCCTCAGCTGATCATGACGTCCAATGATACAGGTACAGATAATCAAATCACCGTGGTGGGCAGTGATTCAGATGGTGGAACAGGTATTAGTGATACTTTTACCATGACGGAGCTGAGTTCGGCCAAAGATGCCATTATGACCATTGATGATATTGAAGTGACGTCAAGCTCAAACACAGTCGAAAATGCCATTACAGGAGTCACTTTTACATTAAAAGAGGCGGATGTTGATGAAACAACGGTGCTTAAGATTGAGCCCAATACCAGCGGTGTAAAAAGCCAAATTAATACCTTTGTGGAATCTTACAATGCGTTAATCACCACGATTAGTGGCTTATCGGGTTATAACGCGGAAACACAGCAAGCGGGAATTTTGCAAGGTGATGCGTTGCCTCGTAGCATGCAAAGTCAATTACGCGGTTTGATGTCTGATGGTTATGATACCCCTAACGGAAGTTTAACATTGGCGTCAATTGGCGTAACGACGACTTTAGATGGCACCTTGGAGATTAAGGATGATTTATTAGACAGTGCGCTGGAGTCAGGATTAACGGATATTAGCGCGCTGTTTAGCACAGAAGAGTCTGGTTTGGCGGTTAAGCTGGATAGTTTTGCCACCAGTTACGTGCAAGCAGGTGGGATTTTAGATGCTCGCGATAACACGCTAGATAATCAATTGACCCGTTTAAGTGATACCCGTGAACAATTTGCGTTGAAAATGGCAGCCTATGAGGCGCGTTTATTTAAACAATATAACGCCATGGATTTAGTGGTGGGTAACTTGAACTCTCAATCTAACCAGTTGCAAGAGCGGCTCAATTCTTTACCTGGTGTGGTGTCAAATAATGAGTAATGCTATTCACTTTTTGGGCCTTTCGGCCTGTTTTTTAATCGACAGACCCTGAAGGGATAAGTACATTTACTTAACATATGAAACCAGTTGTGAGTACCATTTTAGAGGGCCGTGGAATGGATAAATGCACAGATAACAGCATAGAAAAGCACATAGGCAAGTGCATAGATAGGCCCGAACATAGGCTCATTTCGATTAATAAAGCGATTCAGGCGTTGTTAGAAGACTTAGGGCAGATTACCGATAGTTACGCCATAGATGAAGATAATGTAGTTATTTTGCAAGAGCTTATAATGGAGCGGGAACAACAAATAACATTAGGGCTGACACAAGATCAACACGACAGTGATTGGGATCACGCGTATTTACGTGCGCAACTTAAGTTAACCAATGAGTTTCAGATGCAGGCGACAGCGATTTTATCGCATTGTGCTTCTGCGTTACAATTTAGTCATAAAAGTAAACGTAAGCTAAATGTTTATCAAACGATAGCGACAAGTAAGTAGGGGGTTATATGAGAAGTTCTTTACAATCATACCGTAAAGTGTCTGTTGAGGGTGGGATGAGTGTTGCATCACCTCATAAGATTATTCAGATGTTGTTTTCGGGTGCCCTTGAAAGATTAGCTCAAGCAAGGTGTGCGATTGAGCAAAATGATCTTGCTAAAAAAGGTGAAGCTCTGGGCAAGGCCATAAGTATTGTATCGGGATTGAATGGCAGTTTAAACATGGAAGTGGAAGGTGAAGTCGCCAATAATCTCAATGCCTTGTATGACTTCATGTTACAGCAAATGTCAGCGGCAAATGTGAATAATGATGTGACAGCCATTGATGATGTGATGGATATTTTAAAAGTGATCAAAGAAGGTTGGGACAGTATTCCGGCCGAAATGCACCAATTATCCTCGGAGCAGTAACAGACTTAGGTCGAATAGTTGCCAGCTTGTTGACATTGTTTTTCCTTGTGAGGAGTCAATTATATGACGTATTTTGAGCGTTTCGTTGTTTTTTTGGGCTAAACAAGGGTGAGAAGCTGATAAATCTCATTAGAGGCTTGCTTATATGCAGCTGATAATACACTATTCATCTTCACAGTGATTGTGTGTAGTTTGTTAATGTAATACACAATTATTTAAGCAACCAACACTAATAATTAATGCGAAGCAATATTTGCACTTTATGGCCGTACTGAATGATGCAAACAGATCAAAGAATTTTACTTGTCGGTAGCCAATCAGATCGAACCAATCGCTTATCTTGCGTATTTGAGTTCTTGGGTGAAAAAGTCGAGTTTATCGATTTGGATAAACTCGAACATTATACCAAGTTGACTCGCTTTAGAGCGGTTGTTATTCCAGCAGCAACACAGTTACCTGTATCGCTGCCGTCTTTGGCGACCAAAATACCTTGGCAGCCCATACTGCTTTTAGGGCAATTTGAAGAGAGTAAAGCTTCAAATATTTTGGGCTGTATTGAAGAACCCTTAAATTACCCTCAATTAACTGAGCTACTCCACTTTTGTCAGGTGTTTGGTCAAATTAAGCGCCCAGAAGTGCCGACCAGTGCCAATCAAACCAAGTTATTTAGAAGTTTAGTTGGGCGCAGTGAAGGCATCGCCAATGTCAGGCATTTGATTAACCAAGTGGCGAGCTCTGATGCAACCGTATTGGTGTTAGGGCAATCGGGTACAGGCAAAGAAGTCGTTGCGCGTAATATTCACTATTTATCTGGTCGCCGAAGTGGGCCTTTTATTCCAGTGAACTGTGGTGCAATACCGCCAGAACTCTTAGAAAGTGAGTTATTTGGGCACGAGAAAGGCTCCTTTACTGGGGCGATAAGTACTCGAAAAGGGCGCTTTGAACTTGCAGAAAAAGGCACCTTATTTCTGGATGAAATAGGTGATATGCCGTTGCAAATGCAAGTCAAATTATTACGTGTTTTGCAAGAAAAAGTCTTTGAGCGCGTGGGCGGGAGTAAATCGATTATTTCCGATGTGCGAGTGGTGGCCGCTACCCATAGAAACCTAGAAGCTATGATTGAAGCGGGCGATTTTAGAGAAGATCTTTATTACCGTCTCAATGTTTTTCCCATTGAAATGCCGGCACTGTGTCAACGCAAAGAAGATATTCCTTTGTTATTGCAGGAACTGGTAAGCCGTGTGTTTAACGAAGGCCGTGGTCGTGTGCGGTTTACTCAACGGGCCATTGAATCGTTAAAAGAACATGGTTGGTCAGGGAATGTCCGTGAATTATCCAATTTAATTGAGCGCTTAACCATACTGTACCCCGGTGGCTTGGTGGATGTGAATGACTTGCCTGTTAAGTATCGTCACATTGATGTCCCTGAATACAGTGTGGAAGTCAGTGAAGAACAATTAGAACGGGATGCGTTGGCGTCTATTTTCAGTGATGAGCCCATTGATATTCCTGATACGCGTTTTCCAAGTGAACTGCCAGCAGAAGGAGTGAACTTAAAAGATATGCTAGCGGAACTTGAGATTGATATGATCCGTCAAGCCCTCGATCAACAAGATAATGTGGTGGCAAGGGCCGCTGAAATGCTTGGGATCCGCCGTACAACCTTGGTGGAAAAAATGCGTAAGTATGGATTAAGCAAAGACTAGTCATTAATACAATGGCGTACCATTTATGGTTAAAATGCCCAATGAGATAGTCTCATTGGGCATTTTTTATGATGGGTTACTTTGGCATAAAACCTGCTAGTTAAATAGAAATATGCTCAAGGGTGATGGACATGAGCAGTTTTTTGACGGAGCCTTTATGTTATTACCTTCAGCAGCGCCTATTTCATCAAGCTACTCTCTAGACAATAATGTGATGTTAGAAGAAGTCGCAGGCCCTTTAGCTAAGGCAAAAGGGGCGTCTCTTAGCATTAAACCTTCATTGGAGCTTGATCATCGTATGAGGCATATTTTGCATGCCATGCCATCAGGTATTGTGATTTTGAATGCCAATGGCGTGATTGAGCAAGCGAACCCTGTGGCGTGCGAGTTATTGCGGCAAAATAACCTTTCGGCTTATCAAAAGGACCATGGGGATACAGAGCCTGTGAAGGCTAATGCCATGTCACCCCTTGTAGGCCAGTTATGGCGGGAGGTGATTAAAACGGCTTTTTTACCCCAAAATGATGATGGCTATGAAGTGTCATTGCGCTCTGGGCGTCGAGTCAGTATTGCCATTAGGCCATTAACCCCTGAGCCAGGGCAACTCATTGTACTCACTGATCTTACAGAGACGCGTCGGCTGCAAAAAAATGTGTCTCATTTACAACGGTTATCAGCATTAGGTAAAATGGTGGCCACATTAGCCCATCAAGTTCGCACGCCACTCACTGCGGCCATATTATATGCAGAGAATTTAAGCCACCATCATATCACTCAATCTGTGCGCGATAAATTTCAGAAAAAACTGCTTAATCGATTATTTGAACTTGAGCATCAAGTCAGTGATATGTTGTTAACGGTGAAAGGTCAGTCTCAACAGACAAAAAGTGGCACCACCATTGGGGCCGTTATTGAGAAAGTCCTTGAAAATTGCACGCCCATTGCACACAAATATCAATGCCAATTGACAGTCAATAATGCCGATAGCGACAGCGATAGTGGTAGTTATATCGATAGCCAAGGTCATATTGTGGTGGATGAGCCAGCGTTAGTGTCGGCATTGAATAATGTATTAATGAACAGCTTAGAAGCAGGCGCATCCAACATTGCCTTGCAGGCCTATAAAGATGACGCTTATCTTGTGGTGGAAATTCTAGATGATGGTGCGGGCTTAATACCGTCATGTAAAGCCAATACGCCTTTTTTTACCACGAAAGCACAAGGGACAGGCTTAGGCTTGAGCGTGGTTCGTTCTGTGATGGCACAACATTGTGGTGAGTTCTCTATCGTCAATCGTTCAGAAAGTCATGCTGACAGTCAAGGTTGTCGAGCCTTATTGCGTTTTTTAACGAGTACAAAGCAAGATGATGTTCAAGCAACAGCGGATGCTGCAAAGCATGGCGGTATCAAATGACGCAAGGACGATTATTATTGGTTGAAGATGATGATGACTTACGTGAAGCCTTAACGGATACCTTGTTATTAGCGAACTATGAATGTCATAGTGTAAATAGTGCCGAAGCGGCGATTGTTTTTTTGAAACAACAGGTTCATCCTATCGATCTGGTTGTCAGTGATGTGCAAATGCAAGGCATTGGTGGCATGGGATTATTGGCTTACATGCAAACCCAATTGACCACGACGCCTTTATTATTAATGACAGCGTTTGCCAGTATTGATGCCGCCATTGCGGCCATTAAGCAAGGGGCGGTGGATTATTTACAGAAACCGTTTTCCTCTCAAGTGTTACTCACTCAAGTGTCGCGCTATTTGCAGGCGCATTCAAATACACACTCATCCAATACCCATACATCAAAGTCTCGGCATGGAAAAACAAGACTCCCCCGGCAAACGATCACTGATGTGATTGCAGCAGATGAGAAAAGCTTAGTCTTGCTTGATTTGGCGAAAAAAGTTGCCTTATCAACGGCATCTGTGATGATTTTAGGTCCCAGTGGCACGGGCAAAGAAGTGTTAGCGCGCTATATTCATGAGTCGAGTGATCGCGTATTAAAGCCTTTTGTGGCGATTAACTGCGCCGCTATTCCTGAGGCAATGCTTGAAGCGACGCTGTTTGGTTATGAAAAAGGCGCCTTTACGGGGGCTCATCAAGCTTGTCCCGGTAAATTTGAACTGGCTCAAGGCGGCAGTATTTTATTGGATGAAATATCGGAGATGCCACTGGCTTTGCAAGCTAAACTCTTACGTGTTTTACAAGAACGAGAACTTGAGCGGCTCGGTGGCCGAAAAATCATTAAATTGGATGTTCGAGTCTTAGCCACATCAAATCGCGATTTGCAGCAATGGGTCAGTGATGGCTTGTTTCGAGAAGATCTCTATTATCGCATTCATGTGTTTCCGCTTACTTGGCCAGCGTTAGCAGAGAGACCCAAAGACATATTGCCTTTGTCTGAATATCTATTGCAACGTCATCAATCTTCACCGCCATATAGTGTGTTAAGTGAACCTGCGAAGTATCGATTGCAATCCTATGCTTGGCCTGGAAACGTCAGGGAGCTGGATAATGTATTACAGCGTGCCCTAATTGTGGCCGAGAGTGGGGTGATTGAGCCTCAAGATTTGTTGCTTAATGATGGTTGGCAATTAACGCAGGAATGTTCGCATGTTCATGTTATTGATCAAGTTAGTGTTCATGACAGCGCTCAAGTAAAAGTAGGCTCAGTCAGTGACATGAGCCTCAGCAAACATGATATGGATATGACACCATTCATGCAACCCGTTAATCAAGTAGTAAAAAAGCCGATGGATCACTATAGGTCAGCGTCGACCCAAAAAGAAAAAACAGAGTCAAAAGAGCCAAAAGAGAAAAAAGGCCCATTGGCCCAGCTCAGTGATGAAAAACAACATCAAGAATATCATTTGATTTTACAGGTGCTACAGCATTATCAAGGTCAGCGAAAAGCGGTGGCAGACCAATTGGGCATAAGCCCCAGAACCCTACGATATAAGATGGCGAAGATGAGAGAGTTAGGGATGGCGATCCCATCAGCCTAATAGGTGTTCTATTTGTGTAGAACACCTTAGGTGGGTTTTATGATTAAGCTTCGCTTAATGGAACCTTGTGAGTGAATACTCACATTGTGATATTAGGTATTAAGTTACGCTTAATGGAAGGTCGTGAATTCCCATTCACACAGGGCCAAAAGGGGATCAACAGCAATCCCCTCTTGGATCACCTTTGCCGCCCCCGACGGAGTGAAATGCATTGGTTAGGTGCTTCGTTCTTATAAAAGAAATAACTGACATTTTCGATGCTACATCCCTATAACCCGAAAATTAAACAGATATCCCTATCTGCTTTACGCTATTTATTTCAACGAACTTCAGCCACTCCGATGGGGATCTAAAATCAACAGAAAAAGCAAAGATAAAAGCAGGGGGGCGATTATAGCTGCCTACATTCTAAATTTGTGTTTATTTCTTTACGCAGGCTAAGCTTGTGAGTGGCCATTCACACTGGGGTGTAATCAATAACCTCATTTGTTTAAAGTTATCTTATTTGAAATGATTGGAGTTATTTAAGTTAATTGCCTGCCGCAGGCTTATGTGCGAATACAAAAAATAACTCGCCGTTAATATGTCCCTATAGGCTCAACGAATGCATCCCTGCATCCGATGGTTATTTTTGCATTCACACTGATTTGAAAAGAAAAAGCAAAAGAAAAAGCAAAAGCAAAAGCAAAAGCCCCTCCGCCAGCCGAAATGCACATAGTGCTATAATTATGCTGCGAGCAAATGTTCCATAAAGGCCTCGTTCGGCGATTTATACCCGAGTGAGGCTCTCCCTCTAGTATTGAGGATGTGTCCCAGTTTAGCGATATCTTCATCGCTAACCAAGTTAAAATCTGTGCCCTTAGGGTAAAAACGCCTTATCAACCCGTTCGTATGCTCATTTAATCCTCTTTCCCATGAATGATAGGGCATAGCAAAGTAAAAGTCGGCTCCCGTCATCTCTGCTATCTGACTAAGTTGAGCAAACTCTGACCCATTGTCAGAGGTGATGGTCTTAAATTCGTGGAGCGTTGACCCTACGATATCACTAAAGGCATTAACCACGGTCTCAGCTCGCTTGATCGGCAACTTTCTGATAATAAGTGCTTTATTTGCCTTATCAACCACAGTCAATAAAAATGATTTTAGCTCTAATCCAAAAATCGTATCTATTTCAAAGTGTCCAGGCTCTTGTTTGAAATCCGCAACAGTCGGTCTTTCCTCAATGCCGGTACGTCCGACAATCTTAACCCGCTGACTCACTAATTGACGCTTATTGTAAGGTTTTCCACGATGAGGGAGTAATTTATACAGTGTCCCTTCCATCTGTTTATCATGCTGAATATATCGATAAATCGTGTTTTCGCTGACAGATATTTTGTGCTTAAGTCTGAGTTCCCCGCTGATAACATCAGGTGAAGTATGCACAAGCAGTCTGTCATGAATGAACTGACTCACTTTATCTGTAATTTGCCTAAAACGCTTATCAGAGCTGGCATCGGTGCGTCTCGCTTGCGCCAAGGTTACTGCTCGACGGCAAGAATAAAGCTTATTAAAATCTACTGCTGTGTTACGTTCAACTTCTCGGTAGACCGTTGATGTAGAGACGCCCAGCTCCTTGGCTATCTGATATCTAGACACATTACAGGCTAAGCGTTTTTCTATGTAACACTGCTCTTTCTGAGTCAGATGCTTACCACCCATGAAATAAAACCCTTATTAAATAACTCAACACGAAATCTTATGCTTATTTCATACTAAATTGAAATGTGAGTCTATGTGCATTTCATTTGGGGCTTGGGGTTGGACTTCAAACCCCGATACTTACAACAGGTATAATGGTAAATATTGCTTTGTCGTGGTATGCCTTTATCCCAAAGATAACAATAAAAACACTGTGGCTAATTATTCGTATATTTTCTTGTGAATTTAACTACTTTTTTTGTTACCTTTAATACTGATATAGTGAAATAAATAAATCAGAAACAATAAACCTGTGGTACCGACAACAAAACGCATCATGCTGTCGCTGCTACCATCATAATAACTACTGCTGACATTGATGGATAAGGCAATAATACATAAACGAATGGCTGTTACCAAAGATGAAGCAATACCCACTAAATCTGAACGAACCCGCATTGACTGAGCAATGAAAATATTAATCGAACATCCCACACCAATAGTAAAGACACACATAACCAGCGTTAAATAATAAGGCGAGTTTAACCAGCTATAGGGTGAAGCTAAGAACAGCAATGAGGCTAACATCACTATTACCAACCCAACATTCTTCAGGCAGTTTACTCCCCATTTATCAATTAACCGACCATTATTAATACTCACCAGAACAAATGAGCCTGAAATCGCCATCTGAAAATAAGGAAAAACCGACTTAGCCACATTTAACTCATTTACAAACAGTAATGACATATTAGAAATAAAGGCAAAATATGCAGCCAGCATTAAACTGGAGATCAGAGTGTTATACCAAAACACTCTGGATGACAACACCGCAGCATAACCTTCGCGCATCTCAGCTAACGTGAACTTCCTGCGCTGAACAGACGGTAGCGATTCTGGTAAAAATAACAAACATGTTACCGCTGAGAGAAAAACTAATACCGCAACAAAAATGAAACTACCTCTGTAGCCCCAGTAAATATTAATCCAACCACCAATTAAAGGAGCAAAGGCCAACATGCTGACCACCATAGTACTAAGATCGCCAACGAACTTAGCCGCCTTTTCTTCTTCAAATAAATCAAAGATTATAGCCGTGCCCACCACCATACAAGCAGCACTGCCAAAACCTTGCAATAAACGAAAAAACAACAACTGCTCTATACTAGTAGCGATAACGCAGCCAATAGTAGTTAGGGTAAACAAAGCAAAACCGAACATTAAAATAGGCCTGCGCCCAAAATGATCGGACAAAGGCCCATATACTAAAGAGCCAATACAAACTCCAATAAAATTAAAACTCAATATCCGCTGCACCATCACGGCATTAGTATTAAAGGCATGCAAAATATCAGGAAACGATGGCAAATAAATGTCCGTCTCAATGATGGCAGAAATAAAAATAAAAATAAAAATAAAACGAAACCACTTTCCTTCATGGACATTACGTCCATTCAACAACAAAGGTAATTTAACAAAACGAAACATTATATACCTACTTAACCACAAAGAAGCAAACAATTAACGGGGTTTAAATAAATCCTACGACGTGTACCTCCGCCATCCGAAATGCACATAGTACTATAATTATGCTACGAACAAGTGTTCCACAAAGACCTCGTTAGGCGATTTATACCTGAGGATGTCTTCCAGTCGAGGGGACGGGGATTCAGATATGTGATTAAGGCTCAGCAACCCAGCTTCACAAATTATTTTCCCGCCCATTATTTAAAATTAATAAGTTAATCTAATTATGTCATATAATCAGTTAACCGTTGATGGATATTATTCAGATAACGCGTAATATCTCATGATAGCGAGAAACGTTTATTGATAATAACTACCATATGCATTTTACCCTTGGTCATATAGTTCATCACTAATATTTTTGGTTTTTCGCCGGAATAAACAGATGTAAGAGAATTAACGTTGAAAGGTATTGTTCCAAGAAATAAGTAAAAATAAGTGAAAAAAATAAAAAAATAAGTAAAAAATAAGAAAAATAAACAAAAAAATAAGAAAAATAAACAAAAAAATAAGTAAGACACCCACGATTATTTTATTTGTTTTGACCAAATTTCCAGTCGAAATAATTAAGACGAAATAATTACAATAATTAAGACACCCATGGTTATTTGCCTAGTTTGCGATTGTAAACTAGGCTTTGAATAGTTGAACTGTCATCGGTGGGGGTGTTATGCCAATACCAAGAAAAGCCATTGTTAGTATCGAGGACACTCCTTATTATCACTGTATATCACGGTGTGTGAGAAGAGCTTACTTGTGTGGAGAAGATAGCTACACAGGGCAGTCATATGAGCATCGACGTGAATGGGTTGAAGAACGTATTCTTGAACTTGGGCAAGTATTTGCCATTGATATTTGTGCTTATGTGGTGATGTCTAATCATCTGCATTTAGTATTGTGTGTGGATATTTATGAAGCTAATTCTTGGTCTGAGCTGGAGGTTGCCGAGCGTTGGCATCAGTTATTCAATGGAACTGACATTACTCAAAAATTGACTAATGGCTCGTCACTTGAGCCTCATGAAACGGTTTTATTATCAAAAACGATTGCAGAATATCGCAGTCGTTTAAGTGATATCAGCTGGTTGATGCGGGCGTTAAATGAGCCTATTGCAAGAAAGGCAAATCGGGAAGATAAATGTAGTGGTCGATTTTGGGAGGGGCGCTTTAAATCTCAGGCGTTGCTTGATGAAGCCGCGCTTCTTGCTTGCATGGCTTATGTTGATTTGAATCCTATTCGTGCAAAAATGGCAGAGACTCCAGAATCGTCTGATTTTACCAGTATACAGCGGAGAATAAAGGCAGGATTAAAGGGGGAGTTGCCAGCAAAATTACTTGATTTTGTAGGTGATGAACGACTTGATATGTCAAAAGGGTTACACTTTCATTTGGATGATTATTTGCAGTTAGTAGATGAAACAGGGCGGATTATTAGGAACGATAAGCGTGGTGCTATCAGTGAGTCTGCAATGCCCATCCTCAATAGACTTAATATTCCTCAAGAGAATTGGCTTAAGTTAACGACAGAGTTTACACGTTTATTTAAAGGTCCAGTTGGCAGCCTACAAGAACTGGATGCTTATTGTGTGCATTTAGATCGTAAACGACGACAAGGGGCTGGGAATTGTCATCGTTGGCTTGATAGTGCTTAACGGCACTTTAGTTCCATTTAGTTTAAACCACTAATCTCATATTTTTTATGATACTGAACATTTTATGAAATTTGTTAGTGACTTATTGTATATGTAATCCAGAACAACTGATTGGTTGCATATGATTATAGATAGATTGGATGTTAGATTAACCTTTGTATGAATGATAAAGCACGAAGCGTTTATTATTAGCATGTCGATTTTGGGTGGTTATGTAAGCATATAATTATGGGTGTCTTGATTAATCGTTGATGGGTGTCTTGATTAATCGTTGTTGATTAATCGTTGTTGATTAATCGTTGAACCTTTGTATGAATGATAAAGTACGAAGCGGTTATTATTAGCATGTCGATTTTGGGTGGTTATGTAAGCATATAATTATGGGTGTCTTGATTAATCGTTATAAAGTACGAAGCGGTTATTATTAGCATGTCGATTTTGGGTGGTTATGTAAGCATATAATTATGGGTGTCTTGATTAATCGTGATGGGTGTCTTGATTAATCGTTTTCTTGATTAATCCCTGCCAATATATACCTATAGACTAGCGCGCAGCTTATCTTGATATGTTAAGCGTTAAGATGAGGAGTCTCAGCCTCATATTATAACAGGCCAACTGAGTCGGTACCTTACACTTCAACACTCACTCAATTTCCCTAATATCACTTATTTTTCAAGATCAACAGCAGGCATTAGCTTAAAAACAGTCAGGTCATGATTTGATAAATGCTGAGTGTTGATCTTGGCTACAAATTTCATTATGTTACTGATTAATAATGGCTGGTTATAAATTATAATATAGGACTTTTCGATGCACTCGTTCGAGACTTTGAAGGAACAACTTACCAACCTTAACCCTGCGACTCGCAAGGCGCTTTCTTCTAAGGCTGCACTGCGGCCTGTATCCACCATAGGGGCTGGCTCAAGGGAGACTGAGGCTGAGTTTGAGGAGACTCTGACGCTTCCCGGTGAGCATGCGCATACTCGATGGCTGGTCGACGATGACCTTGAGGCTGATGATTTTCTCGATGCATTCCACTGCGCTCTGTCCGAACGGTGCGCTCGTGTGGCAGGTGCTAGTACGCCTAAGCGGATCGTGATCGCAGGAGCTGGCCCAGCAGGACTGACCACAGCAATCGAATGCGCCATGCGTGGCCATAACGTGACGGTTTTAGAGAAACACGGGCGTCCGATACGTTCGCGTATTGTGGGCATCTTTCGTCACGAGGAACGCTACCTTTCCTCCTTAGGCGCGCCCCGCTCTCTTCGTAGTGAGATCGCACCCTCGTATGCAGACAAGAGCACCATCTGGCTCTTTGATCTGATCTTCTTTCTACGCGTGGTGGCCCTGAAGCTTGGCGTTGTCTTGTACGAACATTGTGATGCGGTGGCCGAGGATGGTAAGTTGTTTGCTCGGTATCACCCCAACCCAAACCCTCTTACGAGCTCGTGCATGACGAGGCGTGCTGGTGTTGAACTCGTGGAGGTTGCTGACGAGATCTCATTGCCTTTTGATGTCGTGGTTGATGCTTCTGGAGGCCATAGTTCTATTCGAGAAGCTCTGGCGGGGAAAGAGTCTATTTGCGGCCTGCGAAGACTGGTACAGGAGGTTCTGAGTCCCGATGATCTGTTGAGTTCTTATTTAGAGGGCTCGGAATCTGAGTTGCATACGATTGACGATAAGATCCAAGATTGTCACAAAGACTGGAAAGAGTTCTTGACTCTAGCGTTGGCCGATGATTCAAGGGTCTTTGACGATCCGATTTGCATGGTCTGTAGCCTCGATCGTGCGATATTCACATTCGATCGTCTCCCTGACCTTTATTCTAATAATATGGTCCCTCCTGATTGGGTTTGGATACCGGAGTCTCGTGGAGATATGTTGGATCCACAGAACTGGCATGGCTTGGATCGAAGTAGCATTCGCAGAGTCCATCTCGAAGGGATGTTTCCGCGCGAAGCCAGCACACTAGTGGGGTCCGCTTGGTCAATCGCGGAGCGTTTGCTCGGCGCTATGGGGGTGGACTCCAAACTTGATAAGGAGAAAGTGGGGCGTTTTTTGGAGGAGGAGAACTCGTTCCCCTCGGCCGCACAAAATACGGCCAGTTTCTTTCATAGTTACCTCACCGGTGTCCGATCCGGGCGCACGTCTGGGAGATACGGTGAAGGTGAGTATTTCATCGTTGGCGATGCAGCGCAGTCGGCTTGGTTTCGCTTTGGCATTGGTGTTCACGACGCATGTTGGACTGGTGCCGCCGTGGCGCGCTACCTTCGGGCAAGCAATATAGATGAGCGACAGCGCCTAATTAGGGAAACCGAACGCCGTATGGATCGCCGGAAAGTGCAGGTTCTCTTTTCAATGTTTCAAACTGAAGGCCTTCTATCTCAGCATCCAGTTATGAGAAGGGTGCTTGATGGTTCTCGAGGTGAAGCGTCGTTGCATCATTATGACGGCTGGCAACGCCGACCGAAGCCGGTTTCTAAAGTGGGTGGGTGAGACAGCGATAAAGCGTACGGTGGGCGTTAGCTTGAGCAGAGGGAAAAAGAATAACTAAGAGTCCCTTAATTATTTTCCTCGTTTGTCGTTGTAAATTAGGCTTTGAGTCGTTGGTAAGTCATCGGTGGGTGGGTTTATGCCAAAGAACAATCAAGACATATATGTCTTGATAAGTTTTGTTTCATCGATATCAGATAGGGTTGTTGAGCATATGCAAAATACAGAGCTTATGCGTCATTAAGATAAGGGATTGATTTGAACAATAGGATTAGACTTTGAACGATAATTGTTTTATAACAATGCTTTATAAGTATACTCTAGCTTAATGATGCGTTTTAAAAAACTGTTTTAAAAATTGGCAGTCTAGAATATTATCCTGCTGCTGTTGAATAAGCTGTGATACGAAGATGGAGTTTCAGTTGAATCAAATTGAAGTAGATATATTGAAATGGCTTGCCAAAGAGTACCCAGAGTATGGGATCGAAAATATAATTCAACAACTTCAAGTAATAGAACGAGAAGATACTGGCGTAGGGCTTATAATATCCTTTAAGCTGAATGTACGTTTGAAGGCTCAAGGGGAAAATCTTGATACTTGTGCTTACCATCTAATTGGCCCACTAATAAAATCAACTGACTTAAGTGATGGAGCTGAAACGCATGTCACTATTGAGAATAATATGATTGATAGCATAGAAATGTTGTCGAGGGGGAGCGGTTCTCCGGCCAATATACATTTCTATGAATTAGTAGATGAAGATGTCAATTTTGTAGATGACACTTCTAGCGTGTAACACATTTAGGTAGCTTGCTTCTTCTTATCGACAAGCCGCGGTTGCTAAAAGCGTTAATGAGGTTAAAGTGATATTTCTACGCATATTTCAGATTTTGATTTTTTTCTGTATTCCGTTTATGGCTGCTTCTATAGAGCTGAGTAATGAGGAGTCGAAAATACAAAAAGAAGCGTTACGCCAATATTTAGAAAGTCAATTATCAGATCAAGATGTATGTTCTTTTGCTCCTGCTATCAATAAACTGGAACCTAAAGAAGCCGTTGAGCATGCTCAACGTGATTATGATAAAAGTGACATTTATTTTTATAGTGTTGCCGATGATTTTGCACCTAGTCGTCCAGGCTTTGAGTTTGAGTTTTCTAGGTGCGTTATTTTTGATGCTAAATGGAAGTCCATTAATGTCGGTGGAGATGCCATTGTGTGCAAAGAACAATCCTTACTCAGCCAAAAGGCCATTAAGTATGTGGCGTTATTCAACCAAGAAATGACAAGGTTAGTCAGGAAAGATCCAAAGTCTTACCCTTGCCGTGATTCAATAAATCCCACTAATAAGTCTCTATATTAAGGTTTAATAATGGCACACTCATTGTTAACGATAACTATTTCACAACAATGATTTAGCAGTGTACTTTAGCTTAATTATTTGTTTTAAAAAAGAGTCAGTAGCCTAGATGATTATCCTGCTGCTGTTGAATAAGCTGTTATGTGAATAGAGAATTTCCCCAATGAATGATCCACTTGAAATCAATTATAATCCAGCAGGGAAAAAAGAAGTTTTATTTATCGTAGCAGGTGTTATTACTATCTTCCTCTTTATTTACTTAGAGTACTTGTGTTTTTTAAATAAAGATGATTGGTTTCAAAGTTAGGGGGCTTTATTGGTTGTTTTAGGCGCAATATGCTAATTAAAATACATAGAAAAGTTATTGCACCAGATAAAGGAATTATTGGAGATGGCCTTAACTGTAAGTAAAAATTAGCTATGTACTCAGGTTTCAATAGGCTTTATGCGGAACCATTATCTGGGGATATGGCGGTTTAATAAAATTCACATAACAAAAGACTATGGCGTTAATAGGCCATTTTATTCTCTTGGTGCTTTCTACAAAATACCACCTCTTAGCCTTGAATTTAACATCGCAACTCTCTTCACTATGCAGGTAATACTGGGCTAACAAAAAATGCGCTAGATTGTTTACCTTAGATGAATTAGCTTTGGGGATATCCCTTAAGTAAATGAGAGGCAGCATAATATTGAGCATGAATAGTCAAATTAGACAGTCATGGACAACATCCAAAGCGGGGGCTATTTCTCGATTGAAGCTGGTAGAAGACACTCTGGTGTTATCCAAGGTAAAAGATGTTTGTGTGGCGGTTAAATCCGTTGGATTAAATTTTGCTGATATTTTTGCATTAACGGGCCTTTACAGTGCAACACCAACAGGGGCATTTACACCAGGCTTGGAGTTTGCAGGTGAAGTGGTGCATGTGGGTGAGGAAGGGTCCAGGTTTAAGGTTGGCAGTCGCGTCATGGGAGTCACACGATTTGGTGGCTATACCTCACATATTATTACCCATGATGATTATTTACAGGCTTTGCCAGACGGTTGGAGCTTTGAGCAAGGAGCCGCTTACTTAGTGCAAACGTTAACGGCGTACTATGCATTAAAGGAATTGGGGAATATTCAATCAGGGCAACAAATACTCATTCATAGCGCTGCAGGTGGTGTTGGCCTACAAGCAATGAGGATGGCACGTGCCATGGACGCATACCCAATAGGTACTGTTAGGTCCAATCAAAAAGCGCATTTTTTAAAGGAGCAAGGGTTTGAATCGATTTTAGTCCGTGAAGCCAATTTTCAACAGCAATTGGCATCGCATCAATTGAGGTTTGATTTGGTATTAGATGGCATCGGTGGCGCCGTTCAAAAGGCGAGCTTCAATGCATTGCACCCGATGGGCAGACTGATTGTCTTTGGCGCGGCAGAATTTACGCCTGGTCGAAATAGGCCCAAGTATTTACGAGCGGCGCTGCAGTATTTGATAAGGCCAAGATATGATGTGATGGATATGATAAGTGACAACCGTTCTGTAATGGCCTTTAACTTAATATGGCTTTGGGAGCATTTACCCCTTATGAAGTCACTTATCTTTGATATGGGGATGTTGGATATTCCACCGCCTCATGTTGGGCATGTTTTTCCTTTTAAACAAGCACATCAAGCCATTGACTGCCTTCGCTGTGGCCATACTCTTGGCAAAGTTGTCTTGGTGCGCGATTAAGACTCTTATTCATTCCTTTTGCTTCACATCACTTAGGTATCAATACAGAAGAAGCCAAAATAAACATGGCTTCCATAACACTTAAAGCAATTCCCTTAGGTTTAAGAGACGCGTGTACGGGCTTCAAAACGGTTTAATATCAGTGTGAAAAGTGCGCCTGTGATAAACATAAGTAATGAATAACACGTCGCGGCAATGGCCATTTGGGTGTTTTGCAGTAATGTCAGGGCAATGACTATCGCTAAGGTACCATTTTGAAAGCCTATTTCAATGGCAATTGATTTTTGCTGAGCAAAATTGAGCTTAGCCGCGCTTGCTAGACTCAAGCCTAAAACCATACTGATAATATTCAGTAAAAGGCTTGCAATGCCCATTTGAGCAAAGTAATTGCCCATGAAGTCAATATTCTTTGCCACTATACCCACCACGATTAATAACAAGAACACAATAGAGAATATTTTCACATAACGTTCTGCAGCCATCGCAAAGTGAGGCTTAAAGCGGTGGATAATCATGCCTAAGCTAATGGGAATAACCGTAATCACAAGCAACTGAGCCATGGTTTTGAGTACAGGTAAATCAACTTTATCCCCACCACCTAATAATAAATCCATAAACATGAGTAAAATTAAAGGCAAAGTAAAAGGGGCGAGTAAACTCACGATTGATGTTAGGGTGACAGACAGGGCCACATCGCCTCTTGCAAGGTAGGTATACAGATTGGATGTGGTGCCGCCTGGACATAGGGCTAAAATAATCAACCCAATGGCCAGCGGCCCTTCAATATTCAAACTCAGAATAAGTAAATACGCAATCAAAGGTAGCATTAACATTTGCGCTAACACACCTAAAATAACGGCTTTGGGTTTAGCAATGATTAACTGAAAATCTCTCAGCTTTAAAGATAATCCCATGCCTAACATAATAATAAATAAAGCAGCAGGTAAGATAATTTTAATCAGTATATCAGCTTCCATGATTCTCTCTTTTTTATCGTTATTGTTGTTATCGTTACTGTTATTTATCTTATACTAAAGGACGTTAAAGTACATATTATGAGGTTATAGAGGGCGAGTTGGTGGGGGAGTGAAAGAGAGTTAATCATGTGTTGACAGGGTTTAGGCCTATTAATGAGTGAACTGCTCCTCATATGTTAAATTAATCAATAATATTATATTTTGTTTTAGCCGCTTGCCAGTTTTCTTTGGTGATGCCGGATGTGATGATGCTTGAAAATATTTTTGCCGATGGGCGAGCTGTGCGGTGAAAATTTTGCTTGTAGTCTACACTGATTAGCCCAAACCTAGCATCAAAACCGCTCGCCCATTCAAAATTATCTGTTAATGCCCAATGAAAATATCCTCGTACGTCGAGACCATCTTCTTGTATCGCAAGCCCCAATTCACGTAGATGTGTCCATAATAATGCTTGTCTGAGTTTATCGTCATCGGCATGATCGGCGACGCCATTTTCGAGTACATAAATAGGCAGTTGGCCATAACGTTTTGCGATATGTTGTAGGCTTGTTCGAAAACCAAGCGGGTAGAGGCACCAGCCTATGTCATTGACTTCTTCTTGCGTATCGTTTGGATCATTTTCAAGTACTTCATAGTGAGTGGGAGTCAATAGGTGACTTTTAATATAAAAACGACCGTAATAATTCACTCCGATATAGTCTATTGTGTGTTGTGCTTCTGGTATGGCTATTTTTAGCTTGGTTCCTGTGACTTTGAGAATGCCGCTATGTATGGCGTCCATCCAATCCCAAATAAAGCTCTGTTCAATTTTAGCGGCTGTGATCCGATCCAGAGGATTATGATTATGATAAGGCTCAAAGAGTCGAATATGTTTGGTATAACCGACTTGAATGTCTCGGTTATGGGCTTTAGCATGTTTTTTCAATAAGCGGTAGCACAAGGCGTGGGCACGGACTAAGGTCGCAATAATATAGCCTGTTTGTTTCATGTCGGTTCTTTTTTCATTGGGTGGAAAGCGTCCGTCCATATACCCTAAATAAACATAAGTTGTGGGTTCATTTAATGTGCACCAAAAATCAATTTGTGAGCCAAAATGTGTGATTAATGTGCTGACATATATTTCAAAATGGTGAAGGGCATCATTCCGTTCCCAGCCTCGCTTTCCTTGTGCATCGGCTTCCCAAAACCACAGAGGGGATGAAAAGTGAAATATGGTTGCACAAGGCTTAAGATGATTACTTTTCATTGAATCTAGTATTTTTTGATAGAAATCGATGCCTTTTTGGCAAGGGGAATGCATTCCTGATTTTGGAAAGAGCCGAGCCCAGCAAAATGAGAAACGAAAGGCGTTGTGTCCCATTTGGGCAGCAGCTTGAAGATCGTCTTCATATCGCTCGTCAAAGTTAGCGGTTTTTCGAATAATATGTTCAGGAAACTGCGCAATGCCTTCAACATAAGCCGCTTCTTCTTTGTCTTTGTTAGGCGCGTTGTTCTGTTTTTCTGATAAAGATTTTATGATAAAAGCGGTCCAATCGGTATTTTGCAAATGTTCTATTTGTTGTGACGCTGTGGCAGAGCCCCAGAGAAAATACTTTGGAAAGGTGACATCCACATTGTTTTTTGAATGGGATAAGAACGCTGTTTCTCTGGTTTTACCTAATACAGATAAAATCAATAAAATAGCTATGGGTAGAACGACTAAAATAATGCTTGCAAGAATGAGTAACAATAAAGTCACCTTGTCGAATATTTTGCCAATCACTCCTTATTGTGGCTTATTATTCAGGAGATGACAAAAAGCATAAATAAGCAGCATTGCTTTAACAAGGTTGACTTGTTTTTAAGTCGCCAATTTCATTGGATCAACTATATTAAAAAAGGATGTGCTTTTTGACTTAATGAAACGAAAGGCATGATAAATAAGCTATAACAAGGAAATGTTCAAATGAATCTATCAACTAAGTGTCTTTATCTGATTTTGAGTATGTGTATCAGTGCGGGTGTTGTTGCTGCGGATAATAGTATGAGTGAAAACGACACGCAGACAAGTGCTGATCATACCGCCGAAGAGGGCCAACATCAAACCCATTATGATGATTCCGGTAAAGAAGGGACGCATACGGCTAAACATGAAGATGCCCATGAAAAAGCCCATGTTCATGATCATGATGGGGATCTTACTGCAGCCAATGATCATGCTGATAAATATCAAACAACAGATGGTGACTCATCTCACGCTAATGCTCATGCCCATCATCATGATGACGATGGCAGTCAGGCCGATTCACATGCTCATCACTATTATCAACACTAACCCCGTGAGACATGGTGATGAACATGGAGGCGATAGCTTGAGCAGTTACTGGGTTACAGTATTTAACCTGAATTCGGGATGATGGGTGTCAAAGAAAATTGGTAACCCATTTAAAGTCAATAGGTTAAAATAAATCCCGTTATTCTTTATTGTTTAATTTGGCTAAATACTGCTATTTTTGTCTATATCAAGGCGGGATGTCGTGTCTAATAGCGGGCTATTAGTAGAAAACACAACATAGATAGGGGCAAAAATAGCGCTATTAAGCGGCGCTGCTTATCCCGAGTTCAGGTTATTTACTTTATCTTTGTGATCAGCTCGTTGATTTTTAAATGAGTCATTTTAAAGCCTGAGGTTTAATTTCCCGCATAAGCTTTAAAGGTTTGTCCCGTTTCTACACCTAATGTTGAGCGCTGATAAAACTGAGCAAGTGTGTTCGCATCGATAGCATTAAATCCTGGAAAATATTCCCCATAAGTGGCGAGTGATTCAGTGACCACTGTTGGGCTTACTACATTGATGCGAATGCCTCTGGGGAGCTCATTAGATACGGCTTTGACAAAATGGTGTATGGCGCCATTAAGTGTGGCAGCGCTGACACCATATTTGATGGGGTGATCGGCAATAATACCACTGGTTAATGTGATACTGCCGTTATCCGTTAGGTGATGGATCCCGATTTGAGTAAGGTTGATTTGCCCCATTAAACGGCTGTTAATGCCTGTATTCCATTCTTCTTGGGATAAATGTTCAAATGATTTAAAGGCCACATCCCCTGTGGCATTAATGATGCCATCCACTTGACCAATAGCACTAAGGGCATTGTGAATAGAGTCAGTTTTGGTGAGATCCATGTTGATGTCGCCACTGTGCCTACCAGCGGTAATAATCTCATGTTGTGTAGATAATCTTGCCGCGACTTGACGGCCTATGGTGCCTGATGCACCTATGATGAGTATTTTCATGTTTTTTTATCGGTTATGAAGAGTGTTTTTAATGCTAATTACTTTTTAAACAATAAAAAACAGCATAAAATAATAAGACTGTTGCATAAATGGGGTTAATACAGTGGATTTAAGCTACTTGCAGACTTTTTTGATGGTGGCAGAAATGCAGAGTTTTACGCTAGCGGCGGATAAGCTAGATGTCTCTAAGGGCTTGGTTTCTCGTCATGTTCAAAAATTGGAACGAGATTTGAATGTGAAGCTGTTTTATCGCACCACACGTTCTATTCGTGTGACTGAAGCCGGTGAGGCTCTGTACGCTAAGGCGAGGCAAATTCAATTATTAGCCGTTGAGGCTGAAATTCAACTAAAGGACATGACCCAAGAGATCAGTGGCGATCTTAAAATCACGGCACCATTGGAGCTTGGAAGGATACTGAGCCAGCAGGTGATACCTCAGTTTTGCCTGGACTATCCTGACATCAATCTGTTCTTAGATTGCGATCATGCTAAAAAGCAGATAGAGCTAGGTGATTATGATGTGGCATTAAGGGCTGATGATGCTTTACCACAGGATGTTATTGCAAAGCGATTAGGGACGATCCGTAATGTATTGGTGTGCAGCGAGCAGTATCTTGAGCATCATCCAATGCCGACATTAGATAACATTCACCAATGCCGTTTTATTCTTAATAGTCGACAAAGGGGCTGGAGTGAACTGGAGCTTGTTCATGGCGATAAAAAGGCGACGTTCACCGTTATGGGAAGGCTGCATTGTAATACTTATAGTGCTATCGCAGAGTTAGCCACAGCAGGATCTGGGCTGGCCAGTTTACCTTTTTATCAGGTTGAAGAGCATATTCGTTGCGGTAAACTTATTCATATATTACCAAAGTGGTCAGTTCAAAGTCAGTGCTTAAGTCTTATTTATGCCCAACATAGGGTGACACCTCAAAAGTTAATACGGTTTAACAGGGCAGTGATGCAGTGGTTTAAATCCAGTGGTTTATATTTACTGTGATCGTTAACGCTTGCTCTCTAGTACTTTTTTCTATTAATGAATGATTTTTATCTGTCCATTTATTGCGTTTAGTGGTCGATGTTTTCATCGATTTATTTTATTATTTCATTGTTTATCTTGTGTATTTATTTATTTTTTTGTCATTTTTTTTCTATTTAAAAAGAAAAGATAGGATTAAAAACTTTACTTGAATGATTAAAAAAACACCTGTAAGTTAATTTTGTTTTGGGGAATTTTGTTGTGCCAGATAAGAGGTAAATGCTTATGTAAAACTTAAAAAGGACATTAAATATGCCAGTACAGTTAAGTTATCCAGGCGTCTACGTGGAAGAGATCCCAAGTGGTAGCCACACCATCACAGGCGTTCCCACCGCGATTACCGCTTTTATTGGAAGAGCACCACGAGGTCCCGTGGATGATGCGATTACCGTGACCAGTATGGGGAATTTTGAGCAAATGTTTGGAGAGTTAGCATTTGACTTTCCGTTGACTTATGCGGTGAAAGACTTCTTTCAAAATGGTGGCAGCGAAGCCATTATTATTAGGCGATTTATTATTCCTCAAAAGGCCCAACCTGCTTCTAAATCGAGCTCCTCAACCAGTCAATCAACACCTGCTGCAACGCCGGCTAAGGCCCCAGCTAAAAAAGGAGCTAACGCATGACAATGGCAGATTACAGTTCAGCTACCGCCTCTATTTCAGCCAATGGCTTTACCTTTAGCGCGGCCAACCCCGGTGTGTGGGGGAATAATATTTCCGTGTCTTTGGATCAAAATGGTATTACCGATCAAGTGGCCTCGATTTATCAGCAAGCCGATGGTGTGGCGAAGAATGACTTGTTTAATTTAACAGTACTGGATAATGGTAAACCTGTTGAAACCTTTAAATGTGTCACGGTCAAAGGTGGAGGAAATAGCGCGATTCGAGTGGATCAAACATTGGCTCATGAGTCTAATTATATTCGCTTAACAGGTAATTTACCGAAATCCTCGCCCAGTTTTCCTAAAACCACGCCCAGTGTGATCAACACCAATACCATGACGGGCGGCACAGATAGCCCGTTATTGAGTGACAGTGATGATTATTTAGGCGAAGAGGACATAAGAACGGGATTGTATGCCCTCAGTACCGTGGATATTTTCAATATGTTGTGTATTCCTCCCGATCCCGGCACTGATGATGGCGGCACAGCGGACACGTTGATGGCGATTAATAGTGCTGCGGCCGTTTTTTGCGAGAAGAAACGAGCCTTATTTATTGCTGAGCCTCTAGATGCATGGACCAATAAGGCTAAAACGGGACAGTGGCCTGATATTCAGCCGACGGATCTGGGGATTAATGGGGATACAGGGCGTTATGCCTGTAGTTACTTTCCAAAAGTGAAGTTGCCGGATCCCAATATGCAAGATAGGGAACGCGTGTTTTCGAGCTGCGGGGTTATTGCGGGGGTGATGGCGACTAATGATCTGAATCGTGGTGTTTGGAAAGCTCCAGCAGGCCAAAATGCGGGCATGGTGGGCGTGACTGGGCTTGAAGTGAAAGTGAATAATGATGATAACGGTTTTTTAAACCCATTGGGGATTAATTGTTTACGTGATTTTCCAGTGATTGGTCCCGTTGTGTGGGGAGACAGGACATTACGTGGCGCGGATTTATTGTCCGATGATTATAAATACATCAGTGTGAGAAGGTTAACTAATTACATCGAAGTGTCACTGCAAAGAGGCACTCAATGGGCTGTTTTTGAAGATAATGATGAATCATTGTGGTCACAGCTTAGGTTGAGCATCGGGGCATTTATGAAAGAGTTGGCTGTTCAAGGGGCATTTTACAATTATAAAGTGATTTGTGATGCGTCAACAACTACACCTGATGATATTGCAAAAGGCATTGTGAATGTTGAAATCTTGTTTGCACCCGTCAAACCCGCTGAATTTGTTGTGCTTAAATTCCAGCAAACGGTCGCTACGATCTAATGGAGAATTAACTTATGGCAAATACAGAATTTCCAACCAATACCTATCGAGTCGATCCTTATAAAAACTTCAAGTTTAGAGTGAAATGGGATGGCAAGTATGTTGCGGGTGTCAGTAAAGTGACTGGCCTTAAACGCACCACGGATGTGGTGAAACATCGTTCTGGCGGCGATCCATTGACGACGCACTTGTCGCCTGGGCAAACATCCTACGAGGCCATTACCTTAGAGCGTGGTGTTACCCATGATGAAGTGTTTGAGCAATGGGCCAATAAAGTCTGGGATTACAGTAATTCGACGAAAGGGGCGGATAAGTCTGATCAAATTGTGTCACTGAAGGATTTTCGTAAAGATATTATTATTGAACTTTACAATGAAGCGGGTCAAAAAGTGATTGCCTATAACATCTATCGGTGCTGGGTATCTGACTTTACGGCCATGCCGGATCTTGATGCGAATGGCAATGCGATTGCCATTCAAAGCATTAAATTAGAAAACGAAGGCTGGGAAAGAGACTACAGTGTCAAAGCCCCTGCAGAGCCCAGTTTTACTTTGCCTAGCTCATAAGCTGTATGCTGAAATCCAATGAGATTGTTGCGTTGTGGGAAGCTGCAATGGGTAAAAGCTATTGGCAAAAAGCCATTTTACTGCTAGCCGCTGCTCATCCCACAATTGCAATGAAGGAGTTTGCTCTGTTGTCTATTGGCCAAAGGAATGCCAAGTTATTTCGCTTTCGCGATAGTTTGTTTGGTACTGATATTGAAGCACATTCTCAATGTCCTACCTGTGCCGAGAAAGTGGAGTTTCAATTAAATTCCCAAGTCATTTGTGATCCCAATGTGGCTGTTTGGGATGGTGGGGAGAGAAAAATTGATATTGATCATCACCAAATTATTTGTCGTCCTCCCTCCAGTCATGATTTAGAAGCGATAAGCCCTTACCTTGAGGTGGAAGATGACGAAGGGGCTGCATATGAATTAATCAAAAGCTGTGTTTTCCAATGGCTGATTGACGGTGTCTACACACCTATCGAATCTATGCCCATCACGCTCATTGAACGTGTGTCTGACGATATTAAAAATATGGATCCCCACAGTGAAATTATATGCAGATTGGCTTGTCCAGAATGTGAGCATAGCTGGGGAGAGCCCTTTGATATAGCTAGTTTTTTATGGAGAGAAATTGAAAATAAAGCGCAGATTATATTGAGTGAAGTACAATTGTTGGCCAGAGCATTTGGCTGGTGGGAAGGGGATATATTGTCTTTATCGGATGTGAGAAGAAAGTACTACATTGAGCAATTACATGAATAGTTATTGGCAAGCGTTAGTCGACACTCAGCAAGGTGATAAGCACATTCATCCACCTTACACCTCGCCATTTCTGCATCAATTGATGGTGGATAGTTTGCACTTGAATGAAAGCACTTTATCTCTAAGTTGGCATGCATTGGGCTTGTCAGCTCCTAACGCTTCTTGTGCCATGGGTAAAAGTGGCAAAGCCGGTGCGTCTGAAACAACACGATGGGGAAGAGGGCACTTTTACCATCAAGTGCAAACAGAGGAATTGGAGACTGTTTCTGCTATTCCCCCTTTACTTGAAGAAAACGAATACGCGGCCACGAATGAGCAAGTGGTTGGCAATGAAGGAGAGCAAATTCAAAGGAGGCAGCAAACTGAATATGTTCTGGCAGATGTTAGCGCTCAAGCCAACCCTGTAAAAGGAGAGCTACAATCGAATAAATTGACTCAATTAAGAGATGATTTTGAACAAAGAGCCAGTACTGAGCAGCGACGAGTAAAGGAGAAGGGGTTACACGCAAGAGGGAGTTATCATCAGTATGAACAAGGAAAAATAAGCGCAGGCACTCACTCAAATCAACAGGCTTATGCTTGGGCGAGCCAAGATGCTCTTCAAGTTAATCATGCTGATAGCGCTGATACTTTTCAGCCCTCAGTCTTGTCGTCTGAGAAGGCAAGGATAGCAATCCAATCAGATTTGGATAAATTATCTACTCTAAAAAAATTAGAGTTAAAAATCGTTGAGCGACTCAACCAGTATCAAGGGGCTGAGAAGGAAATGACGGCCCCATTAAATCAGCAAGGCCAGATGAGTCAGCAGCCAGATAATGCCGCTGAGCATGAAAAGCCAGCATCCAATGCATCATTAACTGAGCATGATGAGAATAAGGGTGCAATTCATCAGTGGTTAATGTTAGGTGAGCCACTGGATAGGGGGAATGCATTTTATCAAAAATGTTATCAAGGCTTTAGTCAATCACTTATTCATCAGTTAAGCCATCAAAGTCGCGGTGAAGCAAGGACTCAGCTTGAACCTTTAGGAATTAGATCAGTATTAAATACTTTGGCTGAACAAGTGCGAGCGGGGTTTATAGCTCGTCTGTCTTTGGATACTCGATATAAGGGAAGGGGGGGGAGAAGGCTATTTCATAACCAGAGTTTGAACAAACAGGCCTCAGACAAACAGAGCTCGTATCAACAGGGTATGGTTCAAAGACGCTTAGATGAAAAAAATGATTGGCAGAGGATCCCTGATGAGACCATCACAGCTTATTTAATGTCATCTTTATCAGCTTGCTTGGATCAGCATATGAGTGAGTCGACAGGTTTTTCTCAAAGGAAAAGCTTATACGAAAGCTTAAGGACTTATTTGCTACGCCAAGGCAGCTTAAGCACATTAACCCAAGCGGTGAGACAGCAGGCATTAAGGTATGAAAGCACCCAGATCTCGCCTTTAGTTGATGAGGTGAATATGCCTCGATTTTTGGATGATGAACAGAGTGTATACAACCCCATTTATGTGGCTGAATTAGCTGCACAATATGGCTCTAGAGTGTCTGTATTACTCAAGAATATGCAAATCAATAAAAGCAAAATTGCAGCGGCCCTGTCCACGGCGTGGCAATCATCTTCAGGGCGTTACTTAGCGATGGAATTGGGGTTACCTTTGTCTTTCGTTTCGTGGTTAGGTGCGCTGTCTAAGGAAGAGTACTTATCGATTCATCCTCAATTAGTCGGCAGGAATGTTGGCTCGATAATGCAAAAATGGCGGGATCGGGTTCCCCATTTAATGCCATTGTTAAACAGGCGTGAACTGCGTATCTTGATTGAACCTGAGTCATCTATTTCTCCTCTTTTTACCTCTTATCAGCGAGTAAAAGAAGGAGCGATTCAAGGTCGTTATTCAAAAGCACAGGTATATCCTTCTTTAAAAGTACCATTAAACCCAGTGGCAAAAGGTATGTTATTAAAGAATGTGCAAGCCACCTTAACGAAAATGATGCCGTTGTCATCCATATCATCTCATTTGGGCGCTAGCGGTATATCCTCTTGGATGAAAAATAATCCTGTTTTAGCAAGTCAGGCTTCAGATAATCAGACTTTAGAAAAACAATGGATGGAACACGCATTATTGGGCTCCTTAAATAAAGCGTTGGCAGATGCAAAAGTGACAAGAGAAAGTCAAATTAGTGAACTTTTTAGTCCTCTTTTACAAGGGTTGAAAGCACATTCATCATTAAATATCCAAACCGATTTAACACGTTTTGGGACGGATGTTGGCTTGGCATTAGGGGAAGACAGAAATGATGTGACAGGTTTTTGGCAAGATAACGAGCCCACACGACATGAGAAGGCAAGCAATGATAAAGCCCAAGCACTCAAGGGGGAGCCATGGAATGAGAGTGCGAATAAGGACAACCTTGGCCTAAAAGATAATCCTTACGGTAATAATAAGCGCCAGGTTAGTGAAAATGATGTATCTAGATCAAAATCCAGCCCAGACTTGGCGGGGACTCTGAATAAGCAAAAAAGGTATTTGCATGTCAGCCAAATTCAGTCTGAGCATCAAGATTTCGTAAAACATCATACAGTACCCGCGATGAAAGAAAGGATTACTCGTTTAGCACCAAAGCCCCTTGTTTACGATGAGGAGTATGGTGAGGAGTACGATGAGGGGTATGATAAGGAGTATGGCGAGGATAATGCTAGGAAACATGCAAGGGATAATGTCGGAAATTATGGCACAGAGACTCCACTTTCAAAGAAAGGTGGCAATGATAGAGGCCGTTATTTAGCCCCCTTGTCAGTAAAAGAACCGTCAATAAAAGCACTGCCAATAAAAGAACTGTCATCAAAAGGGCTGTTAGCAAAGAGACATTGGCCAAATGCAACCGACTCTATCAATGAACCCAGACCAAATGATCCGGTATTGGGGCAACAAGATCTGACGACACCAGTAAGATTTACTCACCCAAAGCGCACTGTGGCGTTGCCCCAAGACCCCCTCCAAGCCTCTTCGTTATCCGCTTCGCCAGTCCCTGCTTTTAACCAACAGCGGTCTCAATCGCAGGCTTCTCAAGTTTCTACTTTTGAACAACAGTCAGCTCAATTACAGGATGCTGAATGTCGTGCACCGGGATTAAAGCCATTGTCAGATCAGTCTGATAACGCCTCTTCTGGCGCCGTGCTCCCTTTATTAAACTCGCAAAAATCCATAGAAGATCAAGGCTTACACTCGGTGAATATGCCTTTTAATCAAGTGAGCGGCTTAGCGCCTTCGCCCATGGAAGCAAAGACTTTACCTAATATTGAGCCACCATCTTTAGCCACCGCGCCATCATCGGCTATTAGCGTAAATATTGGACGAATAACTTATAATCGTCCCTTGGCTTTTCCAGTAAAAAGCCCCTCACAAACTCGACCTCAACCTAAAATGACCTTGGCCGATTATAATCGCCGATTGAGGAGCGATGATGAGTAATTATCTGTCTATTGCGGTAACCACAGCCGTTTTTTCACAAAAAATACTGAATGCATTGAATAAAGTGCAATTTTTATCTGCTGCGCCACAGGTTATTCATCGCCGGCCCGAAAAAGATGATGGGCAAATGATAGGAGTGAATCTGTATTTATATGATATCGAGTTTAATCATACTATGCGCAATAATGATTTAGCGACTCGACGAGCTGATGGTACTTTAATTAAACAGCCACAAGTGCCACTTAACCTTAAGTATCATTTGAGTTTTTATGGTCAAGATCTCACATTAGAGCCACAAAAAATGATGGGGGCGACCATTGTTGAATTGCATGCCGAGCCTTTTATTACGCCAGATGAGATTAGGCAATATCAATTGAGTCTCGGCCCAGACAGTTTACTGCTCTCTTCTAATCTACATACTCAGCAGTCGCGGATCAAAATTGAGCCCATTATACTCTCTCTGGAAGATGTGACCAAAATGTGGTCGTCATTTTTTCAATTACCTCATCAACATTCCTTAAATTATGAAGTGTCGGTGATTTTGATGGAGAGTGATTTCGCTATCGAAAAACCCTTACCTGTGCACTCGGTGAATGACTTTGCCGTTGCTAAGATAGCGCCAGCCATTGACTTTTTATCTGCCGATTACTTACCTTATTCGCAGCTCAATGCATCCATGTTAAGTCTCTATACTCAAGGGGCTGATCGTTCATCTCAGGTACAATTTGTAGAGGTAGGGCTCATGCTTGCCCCGATATCTTTAATCAATAATGTATTGCAAATTACATTACCGGCGCAATTGAAAGTGGGATTAAATCACTTAAGGTTATCTCGAAAGGATAGGCTTGGGAAGGAAGTTAAAACGATTTATTCTGAACCTTATCCGTTTATTGTACAGCCAGTATTGGGGAAAGTGGAATACTATGCCAGCAGCACGAATATTGATGAAGTCTTTCCTGTGTTAATCGTGGATATTTCACCGTTTCCTGAATATGGACAGTCAGTCGTTGTGTGGTTAAATAATGAAGATGACAATGAACAGTCCTATGAAGTTGATGATGCCTTGACGTTGCTTTTAACGCTTAATGTGGATGCGCTCAATAAAGGCTCTCTCACAGAGCTAACTGAAAAATTGTCTCCCTTAGGAATGATATTGTCAGCGGCTGCGAGGATCAGTATTATTGAACAAAGCCAACGATGGTTATTACAAGATGGTGCTCGGTATTATACTTTGCATCAACAAAGCGATACTCAAGTATTAGTTTGCTATGGCTTTGAGCAATTACCTTCGATTAATGCTTTGGCGTTTAAAGCGCAAGGGCTCAGTGCTGGTCAATATTGGGTTCGTGTGCAAATCGATCATCTAAAATATGGCCAGAGTCCGCTTGTGCAAGAAGTAAGCGATGTGAATGAGGGGCGTTATATCGCGCCACGGGTGACGATTATATGAGTCACGCCGCTTCTTTTACTGACAAGAGTACAGCCTCTCTTACTGATGATTATCATGTTAATCAGACACAGCAGATTGAGGATAATCGGCACTTTTTATTGGCGTTTGTTGAATATGTCAAACTTCAGTTAGCACAAGCTTATGGAAAACGGGGCTGTGAAGGTATCAGTGATAATGCTCACGGCGCGAGATTAGAGCACTTGTTTAAGCGTGAGATAGTGACGCCTTTGCCCATTGATCATTTGTCTCATTTATATCAATTAACGAATTTTGAGCAACAGTTACTCCTGTTATGTATTGCGCCAGAATTAGACAGTGAGCTGCTTTATCCCAATGGGGGCGAGGCGCCCATTGTGGTTAATTTTAGTTTGGCGCTGTCGATGTTACCCAATCCTGAGTGGCAAGCAATTATGGCCAGCGGTGCGCTGCGAAGTAATGGATTGATAGTGCTTGAGGATTCGAAATCGGTGACACAGTCACGCTTATTGGTGCCTGAGAGTATTTTGCATTTTATCATGGGATTAAATGATGAAAATCAAAGATTAATCTCCTGTGTTGAAGTGCTTCCTTATCAAGCTGTGAGCTTAGATCCATCCAATGACGCTGTGTTAAATAATATGTGGCAGATCTGGCAAGTGAATCGGCAAAAACCGGCATGCTTAATGACATTAATTGGTGATTTTGATGCGTTAAAACGAGATGTGGCTGTTGCATTGGCTCACAAACTATCAAGGCGCTTGTTATTGTTGTCAGCGCATTTTATTCCAAAAGAGTCCAATGAATTACGTGAATTTGCGGCACAATGTCAAAGAGAGATTTTATTGCATAATGAGCTGTTGTTGATTGATTGCAGTGACATTACTGAGGAACAGCAGCTGGGAATGCAGCATATTGATCACTTTTTGAATTTACTCAAAGCCTCAGTATTGTGTATGAGTGATCGTCGGCGGCCGCATTATTTACGTTCTCAATGGACCTTTGAAGTTCAAAAACCCAGTTCAAAAGCCCAGTTACAGTACTGGCAACAAGCATTAAGCTGTCAGCGGTTAGAAAGTGATCTTAAAGCCGTTGCGTCACACTATGACTTGAGTTTTAGCCAAATAGCGGCCTTAGTTGAGGTGTACCATGCTGTTGAAAAGCCAACCTCTTTATGGGAAATATGCAGGCAACATACTCATCAGCGTTTATGTCACTTGATTGAAAGAATTGTACCTGAGGAAGGAGGCGTTAAAATTATTTTACCGCCTCAGCAGACTTTGAGCATTAATCATATGATTGCCCATGTGAAATATAAGTCTAAAGTGTACGATGAATGGGGATTTACGGCTAACGGAATGCGAGGTAAAGGCTTAATTGCTTTATTTTATGGCGCCAGTGGTACAGGGAAAACGACGGCTGCGGAATATTTAGCGAGTCATTTACAGCTTGATCTCTATCGAGTTGATTTAAGTCATGTGGTGAGTAAATACATAGGTGATACTGAAAAAAACTTGAGGCAGATTTTTTTAGCTGCAGAGCAATCTGGTGCCATTTTATTATTTGATGAAGCCGATGCCTTGTTTAGCAAGCGAACTCAAGTATCCAGCAGTCATGATAAGTTTGCTAATGCTCAAGTGAGTTATTTATTACAACGCTTAGAGACGTACCGAGGTATTGCAATATTAACCAGTAATCTTAAAGATGCCTTTGATGCTGCTTTTATTCGTCGTCTTAGATTTGTGATCCCTTTTCCTTTTCCTACAGCCACTGAGCGTGAGCAGATTTGGCGCTCATTGTTACCCCATAATGCACCCGTTGGGCAGATTGATTTTAAGCAGTTGTCACGGCTGAATGTGGCGGGGGGGATGATTCGAAACATCACTTTACATGCTTGCTTTGTTGCTGCAGAGGCGCAAAAACCAATTGAAATGAAGCATTTTTTGAGTGCGGTTAAAAGTGAATATGCTAAACAAGATAAACCCTTATGCGTGCAGGAGATCCAAGGATGGGTATGAGCTACTTAAAAGGGGGGGGAAATAAATCGTCTATTCAGCCTAAGCAAAATAGGCAGTCAAAAGTGCAAGCTGTATCAGAAAAGCCTAACCGAATAACACATTTTGATATTGAGCAAATCGACCTTCCATTTGATATAGGGCTCTATGGACAACGACAAATATTGCATTTTTTACAGATCATATTGGCCAAAGGCAAGGTGGGTGTCTTAAATGCTGAGCAGAAGCGTTATTTTAACATTGCTCAAAGTCTTGCTAGCCAGGTAATTGAAAAAAAACAAAAAGGGGAAGCCGATGCCAGCAACCAATGGCGCTAATTTATTCAAAGGGGCGTTAGTGGCTTCGCCGTTAATGGGCAATATTAAAGTGATCCCGTTTCAGTATAACCCTGCCAGTATGCAAAGGAGTTTAACGCCTAATGTGTCAGGTGGAGAGGAACAAGACAGAACCTTAGCCATTATGTACAAGGGACCGCCAACACAAACCATTAATGTGTCTATTGAGTTTGATGCCTCAACAGGGCTAGACAAGGATGCCTCGACAGAAGTTCAGCATGGGGTTTATGCACAACTGGCAGCATTGGAATTGTTATTGACCCCCAGTACGAGTGACTTATTAGCCACTCAAGCCATGTTGGCAACTGGGGTGATGGAAATTGCACCACTTGCTACGCCAAACATCTTTTTTGTATGGGGGCAGGCAAGAGTCCTACCGGTCAAAGTCACTCAGTTTTCGGTGACAGAAGAATTGTTTGACGCCCATTTGAATCCTATTAGAGCAACGATTGCACTGACAATGAGAGTGCTCAACTGTAATGATGTTTCTGCGGTAAATCAGGCTTATCAGCAATATATAGTCTATCAACAAAAAATGGAACAAATTGCGCCATTAGCCCAAGGATCGATTGGCGTAACGGGAACGAGTATTACGTAACGTGTTCATCAGTTTATAAACAAGGAAGACTTATGTTTCAAAAAGACAGTCGATATTATTTTATTGCTGACAGGCAAGAAACATTAGCCGATGGCAGCGATATTACTTATAAGGCTCGGCGTTTTATTCAAGATGCTGATACGGTGCCTTCTGCTATGAGTATTATTTCTGAAGGTAAACGTATCGATCAGGTGAGCTATTCGGCGTTAGGGAATGCGAAATTATCATGGAAATTTGCGGATGCCAATAATGTGTTTAGCCCAACCGAATTAGAAAGAAAAGGACAAATTATCCGTGTGCCAACTAATGGCAGTAATCGCTGATGAATACGGGGATACAACTGAGTTTACTCATTGGTCCTATGGTCGCGCTTCCTGCCCCTACTATTATCACTGAAGCGATCCAATCAGTTTCGGTGACTCAGATGGATCGAGGAAAGTCGACGTTTCAAATTTCTTTGAATGCAGACAGAGAAGGCGTGATGACGCCGGATTATCCTCTGCTAATGACGGATCTACTTCGAGCGAATAACCGAGTGATTGTCTCTGTCATGATTAATGCCATTCCAACAGTATTAATTGATGGTTTTATTACCAATGTGGAGTTCAACCATACCCAAGGATCAGGCTCTGGTACTTTGTCAGTGACCGGCGAAGATTTGTTAAGCCGAATGGACTTAAAAGAAGCTTATTTTGAGTTCCCTTCCATGACGGTAGATGAAATTATTTTGTCTCGAGTGGAGAAATACCTTGAATATGGCGTGATCCCTGAACTCGATCCTGTGGTTATTCCAGTATGGGAGCCAGAAGAGCGGACGCGCATTCAAAATGGCACTGATCTAAGTGTGATTGAATATTTTGCCAATTTAGCCGGGTTTGTCTATCGCGTACGCCCCACAGTCCCGATGGAAAATACGTTTTATTTTGGTTTGCCCGGTAGCTTTCATACCGAAGGGGCACCACTGAATGTCAATATGGGGCCGTCGACGAATGTTGATGATATTAGCTTAACTTATGATGCCACATTGCCAGAAACGATTAGCGGTATGTTAGAAGAAGATGGCACTGAAGATGAACCTGTTCCTGTGGAAATTCTAGAAGCGATACGGCCTGTGCCGATGGCGCTTGAAGATCCTATTTTAACCAATGAGCCAAATGTGAGAAATGTCTTGTATACGGATCCGACCAATGGTGCGATTGCGGGGGAAGAGTTGGCCCAGCAAAGTGTCAATCGCTCCACCGATAAGGTGTTGTCAGGACACATTACGCTAGATACGCTGAGATATGGGGTTGTGATAGACCCACCTTGTGTTGTGTGTGTGAGAGGGGCTGGATTTAGCTTTGATGGCAATTATTATGTCTCCGGTGTGCAGCACAGTATCAGTGAAGGAAAGTATAAGCAGCAGCTTTCCGTACAAAGAGAAGGTTTGGGCAGTACTGTGGTGATCGCCATGGAGAATGTGGTATGAATCACACTAATGTGGGCAATGTTCGTGGCAAATTCTTTGGTAAATATCGCGGAAATGTGGTGGATAATGTTGATCCTATGGTGATGGGGCGTTTGTTGATTAATGTGCCATCTGTGCCAGCTAATGCCGCGAATTGGGCCATGCCTTGTATTCCTTACGCCGGTCCGCAAGTGGGCTTTTATGCCATGCCTCCAATTGGCGCCAATGTGTGGGTGGAGTTTGAAGGAGGAGATCCTAATTATCCTATTTGGGTGGGGTGCTTTTGGGGGGAAGGGGAAGTGCCTTTGGAGTCACCACCAGAAACAAAAGTATTTAAAACTGAATTTAACACCTTTATTTTAAATGACTTACCAGAAGTTGGTGGAATGACCTTGATGTCAGAGCCTGATTGTGTGGATGACATTTGTACCATGAAGTTTGACGCTGAAGGGATCCAAATTACGATCCCTGAATCCAGTTTTGAGATGACCACAGCCACGATTTCGGCGACAACTGGCGATATTACCTTGACCGCAGAAGAAGGCATTGAAGCGTCAGCGGGCGCTGATATTAGTGCTGAAGCGGGGGCGGCGATGTCGCTCTCAGCGGGCGCCGACATGAGTGCTGAAGCGGGGGGGACAATGGAGCTTTCGGCTGGGGCTGATATTAGCGCCGAAGCTGGGGGGGCCATAGAGATAACGGCTGGGGCTGATGTCGCTGTGACGGCGGGCGGTGCGGTTGAAGTGACGGGCGGTGGAGACGTGGCTGTTACAGGGGGAGGGGCATGTGAAGTGACAGGCGGCGCAGATGTGGCTGTGACGGCGGGCGGGGCGTGTGAAATGACCGCAGGATTAGATTGTGCCATCACAGCAGGATTGGCATGTGAAGTGACTGCTGGTGCAGATTGCGCTGTGACGGCCGTTGGGGCAACAGAAATAACCTCTGTGGGTATTGCCATCACGGGGGCGGTTGAAGTGACGGGTGATTTACTCATTGATGGCCAACAGCCTTTGGTTATTTAACTTACATTCAGGTTATCTATTTTTAAAATTAAATACTGTTTTTTTAGCTGTGCAGTGAAACATTTAAGGCATGGCGTTAGTTGTTGATTATCCGTCATAGGGGTGAGTTTATAGCAAGGAGATGCAATTGATATGCATAAGAGCTTTCCATTTAAAATCAATCAATATGGACATATTCAAGAAGCCGATGATGATAAACATTTGCGGGACATGATGGAGCAAATTTTATTCACAATTCCAGGTGAAAGGGTGAACAGGCCAGAATTTGGTTGCGGAGTGCAGCTGTTGGTTTTTGGGTCAATACAAACAGAAATGCTGTCGGTAAAGCAGTCGATGATCCAAATTGAACTACAAAAATATTTGGGGCATTTAATGCAATTGCAAGCCGTTAATATTACTGCTCATGAGAGTCAATTGAATATTCTGATCCGTTATTTACCTTTTGCAGGGGATCAGCCAAAAGAGGCTGTGTTTACTCGATGAGTCAATGTCATCAAGCACAAAGTGCATTTGATTTAAGCCGGCGTCGTCAATTAGTACAGCAACATGCCATCATCAATGGCCTTGATTATATTTTAGCAATGGATGAGTTGAATATTGCACTGTACTTTATCAAACCAGCAGGGCGTGTTGGGAGGAAGAGCGACGCTCAATCGGTGAAACCATTACCACGCCTGAAAGCCAGCCATATTGTTCTAGAGCTTATTCATGGGGGGATGACACAGGCTTTGACCTTTGATATTGAGTTTGTAGAAGAGGCGTTTTATCTTAAGTTGACACTTGATGCCGCATTGCCTAGGCAAGGGGACGCGGTGATTAAAGTGACGTTATTAAGTGACAATATCGATCCTTTTTTTCGCTCTGCTCAAGTAAAAAGTGACTTTCATCAACAAGCAGCAGCTGCATTAGCGCCCCCTCATTTATCTGCTTTGCCTCGGCTTAATTATCGAGCCAAAGATTACGATACCTTCAAAAAGCTCATTGAAACAGAGTTAACTTATAACATTCCCGATTGGCGAGATCGCGATGCAGCTGACATGATGGTGATGTTGAGCGAAGTGCTCGCTTACACTGGGGATATGCTGAGTTATAAACAAGACGCTGTGGCCACGGAGGCTTATTTAAATACGGCTCGGTTTGAGCTTTCCTTGCAAAGGCATTGCCGTTTATTGGATTATGCCATTGAAAAAAAAACCACCGCAAGAGCTTGGGTGACGGTTCAAGTGAATGCCGCCATTAGATTTCCGCCTCGTACTTTGTTTTTTTGTGGTGGTGATCAGCAAAATCCTGTGCTCAGTTTGTTTGAATATCAAGATCGCCAAGGTGGCAAAGAAGTGGTTTTTGAAGCCATGTATAGCACCCAATGTCAGCCTGAATATAATCATCTCATCCCCTATGATTTTGGTATACAAGGATATGTTATCCCTAAAGGTTGTTTAACACTTGCTGTTAAAGGGAAAGTGAGCTTAAAAAAAGGGCAGCTAGTTGCCTTGATGGATAAAACATTACAGTCTTCACCGCAGGTCGTGAGGTTAGTGCAAGACAGTGTCTATCATGTCGATCCTTTATCTGAGCAAGCTTATACTCAGCTAAATTGGTATGCCGATGATGCCTTATCTCAAACCTGGCAAGCCGAGACGAGCAGCTTATGTGCCAATGTGTTACTTGTGGATAGAGGTGAGACTTTACCTTATGAAAAGTTGCAGTTGTATTTACGTAATGGGCAATATTTTGCCCAATTACATCATACTAATTTAGTGAGCGCAGATGAGTTAGATGCCTTTCAATTTCATCATGAAGCGGCGAGTCATGGCATTAAGCAATCTTTAACCGCATCAACACCTCAATTGCACATTATAGAGTCACAATTGCCCATTGATTTGAGCCAACGGAATAACGAGGTTATGGCAGGCATGGAGTGGACGAATGTCACGGACTTTCTTGATAGTCCACCTTATGCTAAGCATGTGGTTTTGGATGAACATCAAGGTATGGCAGAGTTGAGGTTTGGAGATGGGGTATTTGGCCTTTTTCCTAACCCATTGAATGTGTTTTATGCTTGTTGTCGTATTACCCCGAATAAAGATCATCAAATTGCTGCGGGTAAAATTAATCAAGTTTATCTTCCTGAACATTTGGATATTGCCACTGAGGCGGTGGCCGACGTTAAAAACTTGCATCCCGTTGGCGATGTCCACCCTAAAAACAGCGCACAAACCATAAAAATTGAAGCACCAGTGCAGCACAGAGAAAGGCTTAATTTAGCCCTTTTTCAAGACTATAAAGCGGTTATTTTAGCCGATGAGCGGGTTGAGAATGTGTATTGTGAAAAAGGCTGGAGTGGCAGTCATGAAATGCTTAATTTTTATCTTTACCCTCGAAATCATGCCCGTTTGGATGACGTTATGCCGGCATTATTACGACAACTTAATCAATATAAAGTCTTAAATCAGCGATTGACGGTGGCACTTTTTACCCCGCTATTATTGAAGTGTTGTTTACATATTGAAGTGATCAATGGAATGTCGCTTTCAGCTTTACATCAGCAATTGGATTTAGTGTTAAGTGATGATGCGCAAGTGGGCATTTTTGCACCGCAGCATTTTAGTTTTAATACGCCACTTTATGCCAGTGAAATTGTGGCAGCACTACTCGATATTGAGGGCGTTGAGAATGTGCATTTTAATGATTTTCAAACGTTAGATCATTATATCGGTCATCACCATGAGGTACATGTGGATAATGTTATTTTGCCCATATCACATCAAGTTATTTGTTTTGCCTATCAAGATCGGCGTAGTGAAGTGAGCTTTACGTTAACAAGGAGCCAAGATTGAGCGAGTTAAATAATAAAAAGAGTCATCTTCGCACATTGGCTGCACGCCCTGGGGATTTTGCCAGTTTTGTGACAGAGATGAAGCGGGCAACCGTTGATTATCGACATCCCGATGGCAAGTTTAAAGGACTGAATCCTTTGGCTGGCGTTGATTTATCCGATCATGGCAATTTTTTAGACGGGTTATATCATTCTTGGGCGGCAGTATTGGAGGTGTTGTCCTTTTATCAGGAAAAAATAGCCCAAGAAGGCTATCTTAATACGGCGACAGAGTCTTTTTCTATTGAACAATTAGTGGCTGAAATTGGTTATCGAAGACCCCATGCTTTATCGGCAAAAACCTGGTTGGCTTTTACGTTAAACCAAAGTCATCACCACCAACAGTATGTGATCCCCAAAGGGACACGAGCACAAAACATTCCTCAGGGTGGGCAACCCATAGTATTTGAAACCATAGACACATTAATAGGCAAACCGGATTGGAATACGCTGACATTAGCGCCAACGAATGCGGAGGTGAAGAGTCGAGCATTACTGACATCGGCGTCTTTTTGTTATGTATTAACACCGGTATTTATGATTAAGCCACTGACACATCTTTGGATCAGGGGGAAATTAGCAGGAGAGCCTGTTAATTATTTTGTGGTTATTCGAGACATTATCAAGGTTAAAGAAGGGGGCGCGTACCTTTTTTGGCATCGTGCGTTAGACTCTCATCAAACAGGAAGTATCCATGAACTGCGCCTTGCCTTGATGCCTAAAAGTGACTTTATTTTTGGTCACGATGCCCTTGCTTGGCAGGCATTACCTCAGAGTGATAAAGCCAAATATGCAGAGCGTTTTAGCAGTATTGCGTTGCTTGATACTCACTTAGGTGCCCATTGGCACGAATTAGTTCAGTATCCCAATATGCAGGTGTATGCGATGGTGTCGCTATTGTCTGGCAAAATATTAGCTGCGGGCTCACAAGGGATTTTTTATTCTTTTGATGAAGGTGATAATTGGCTAAAAGTCAGTGATAAGCTAGTCAATAGAGACGTGTTTTGTTTATTTGTTCACGACCGAATTATTTATGCTGGGGGGAGTCAGGGTTACATTCTGTGCTCATATGATGAAGGCCAATCATGGGGCTTAATTCGCGGCAATAAGCCGCTAGACAAAGAGGCAAAAAAGCATTTAGTGCCTGGGTTATTACCCGCCGTCAGCGTGAATGCATTGACGGCCATGACACTGAAATATCGTGATGGGGGACGGCGACATATATTATTTGCAGGTACAGTTAAAGGGCTGTTTTACTCAACCGATGAAGGCCGGTATTGGCTCAATGGCAGTGATTTATTTTACTATCACAATGAACATATGCCTGAAGGGGCACATATTTATCATTTGCAAACGGACGGTGAATGGGTTGCGGCGTCAACGAGTATGGGCTTGTATTTTGCCAAAGTGGATCGCCACAGTCTTGAAGAAAAAGGGGAGGAGGTGAAAAATACTGGGCCTTCTTTTTTAGCCAAGTATTTTTTATTAGAAAGTCACGATGAGAAGCAATGGAGTCAACATAATGCTCAAACGCAAGTGTATGCTTCTATTACGGTTAAAATAGGTAAACGTCAGTCTACTTTTTTTGCGACATCCAAAGAGGTCTACCAATTAATTGATGGAGAGTTAGTGACATTCAGCCGAGGTGTTTTTCGTACTCTTGATGCATGTCTTCCTCGAGTTTATGGTTTTTTGTTGCGGGATAATGATTTATATATGGCCACAAATATAGGGGTTTATTTGGCCAGAGATCTAGCGCAGCCGTGGCAAATAGACAATCAAATTCATTTATATACCGTGCCCGACCCTCAATGTTGGGCGTCAGCCTTTAATGCGGGGAGGATACCTGAGGATGTTATCGATAATTTATTACTTTTTGGTTTTCCTGTGGCCAAAAGCGCGACAGTAACAACAGACTGCCAAGGGGGCAGTTGGTTTATCAAAGAGGAAAATAGCGCAAATATTCATATCGAAAAAAAACACACTAACCTATTTTTATCCACTCAAACCGCCACTGAAGAGGAGGCGCTTTTACAGGTTAATGGTGAACAAACCAAAGTGGCGTCAAGTTGCCCAGAGCAAATAATGCGTATTGGAACCTTGTATCCTGTCAATGACTATATTGCTGCTTTAACGAATGGGCAGGCTTTACCGTCATGCTGGTATCGTCTTTTTGAGCATATCGGCCTTGAGATAGGCCAAAAAACACAAGTGATCAGCCAAGTTGATGGGCGCACTTGGTTAATACAAGATGATACACAGCAAATTCATTTTTTAATTAAATTGAATGATAAATCATTACAGCTTAGCCGACTGAGTGACACGCTTTGCTTACTTTCACTTTCCAGTGGCCGATTATTGAGTGCTGGAAAGCCTTTTTCGGTACAGCCCAGTCGCTGGCCTGACTTTTGGTTAAATAATAATGTGTTACCCCTTAGTAGTAAGAAAAACAAGATAAATGTGGGGGATACATTATTGCTGCAGCAAACCACACCAAGGGCCATTCACCATTATGTGACGGCTGTTAATGTGGCTGATGAGCCTATCACTGCTTTGGGTAAAACGGCGACCGTGACGCAAGTACAAACGAAGCCGTCAGTGTTATCTCTGTTTGACCGAAGAATGACGAAGGTTTTTACTGGGGAGCGGGCACTGGAGTTATCAAAAGCGGCATTGAAGGTATTGGCGTTACAAGGTGAAGGCCCATTTAGGCTTAAGGGAATCATCGCGACCATTCCGAAGGGAAATAAGGTTGCCTTGGTTGGACGACAAGCCTTATTGCAGTTGACTCAAGCGCCATTGAAAGGGGCTGTCACGCCTTGGGTATTAAAGGGGGTGTCTCAAAAGGGCCAAGAGGTAAGCATAACGCGCCAGCAGCTGTTTAGTTTTACCCTAAGCGTTGAAGCTGAGGCGGGATTAGTGGCGGCGGTACTCACTAGCGCCTTGATTAAGCCCTTTTTAGCCCATGATATTGCTCTCGATGATAGTGCACAGTTACAGGTGGCTGGAGAACAATATTGGCTGCTGACTCAAGTAATGGGTGAATATTATTATTTGCAACTTGATAGCGACACTAAGCAAGTGAAGGTGTTTGCAGAGTATGCGTTTCCTGTGATGGACATGACGCCAGATACTTGGGTGATTAAAGCGCAGGAAACCTTGACGCTAACAAAAAAAACGGTTATACAAACCCGCTGGCTAGCCGCTCCTAAGCGAGCAGAGTCAATATCAGAGTTGCTTGAGATCAGTGAGTGCCAAGCTGCAGGACAAGATACTGTCATTCAATTTTCAGCTCCATTAATTCATTATTACGACCCTAGTACAGTCACTTTTTTTGCCAATATTGCACTTGCAGTACAAGGGGAGACGGTGCAAAAAGAATTGATTGCCATGACTGATCCCGGTCAACCTTTTCAGCGCTATCAATTGCATCGTGAACCTTTGACTGTGTATCAAGATGAGCAAGGTACGCAGCATAATTTTTTGACCTTAGAAATGCGTTTAAGTGGTGCAGGAGGAGGACGAAAATCGATTGCTGAAAAATGGCAACAAACGACCTCCATTTTGAACAGTGCCAGTCACCAGCGTCATTATGAAGTGTTTATTAATGGCAAAGGGAAAACAGAAATACTCTTTGGAGATGGCAAGCATGGTCGTATTCCTGAAGTGGGGATTGAGAACTTATTTGCTCATTATCGTTTTGGGGGCGGCGCCAAGGGGAACTTACCGCTTGGCGCAATCAAGTTATTGAAGGACAAGCCATTGGGGGTGAAAGCGGTTTTCAATCCTTTACCTTGTGTGGGGGGCGCCGATCCTATGGTGTTTGGTACGTTAAGAGAAAATGCGCCTCAATCTCTGACGGTGCAAAATGTGATTATCTCCAGTGATGACTGTTTACATCATGTGCAGCAGTATCCGGGGGTGTCCCAAGCGACATTGACTCCTCTACAAGTCAAGCATCAAGTCATTTGGGTTGTGTGTATCGATGCAGCGGATTTATCAACCAAAGATAAGCAGCCGCTTGCAGAGGCATTAGCGCAATCCATTACAAGATTATTGTCGCAGCCTGTGGTGGTGAAAGTGGTATTAGCACGCGTACGGTATTTTTATATTTCGGCCAAAGTCTGGGTTCATGACTTAAGCGACTGCCCTAATATCGCTGACGAGCTGAGCCACGCTTTGAGTCATTATTATTTCAACGAAAAAAATAATTTAGGCAAAGATGTCGACGTGGCTCATGTGAGTGCTTTATTGCAAGAGCATGCCAGTATTTCTGGGGTTAAGGTGACAAACTTAGGGTTAGGTGATGAGCTGACGGTCATACACAATCCAGCAATTTATCCATCACGCTTACCAGCAAGTCCTGTTGTGGTGACGGACAATAATGAAGTCTTAGGCGCAGAGCGCTTATTGACGCATAAAGACTTAGTTTCTATTACAGTGGGAGAGGCGTTATGAAGGAGCAATTATACCGCCTTTTACCACTGACTTATAGAGAGCATGATTTTAGTAATCAGCAATCTTTTCGAGCCTTGATGGCTGTGTTGGAAGGTGTTCAGGATTCTCTTGATGAAAATATGATGCTCTTGTATCAAAACTGGTTTATTGAGACCTGTGAGACAGGGCATATTCCTTATATTGCTGATTTAGTGAACTTATCGGAGTTGGATCCTGATCCTGTTTTTGCCATTCAAAGGCGCTATGTGGCCAATTATTTGGCTTATAAAAGGCGTTCAGGGATCGTGCCTACCCTTAATAATAGTGTGCATGATACCAGTGGTTATGCTTGCTATAGCATCAATAGCACCGACAAAATGCTGACGAGTTGGAGCGATCGTGATCCTCAATTGATCGCAAAAACCTTTAATATTAAAGATCATGACAATGTACCTTTTTCTCAGGCCGCCCATTTGCCTAAATTTACGAGTGATAAAACAGGTTTATTCATGGCTAAAGCCGGTGAACTGACTCCCAATATGCTGCAAGTGTACTTATGGCGAAAACAGCCTGTTGTTCAGTCTTATGCGCAATTGTTTCCGGTTAAGGGGACTGAGCATGCTTGGTCGCTCAGTCCACGACAAGAAGTTTGGCCTTTATGCCATCAACCCCAAGGGTTGGCCAGTCTGGATACTGTTCACACTGCGCAGCAATATCCATATTTAATCAATCCTAATCAAAGGGATGAAGTTTCAAGTATGGAAGGACGGCCCAGTGTTGCGTTTTTTGTCTATGATGGCGCTTCTCATCAGATGAGAGCCATTGAAGATAACGACGTTGTGATGACCGATTTATCTTTATGGCAATCCAATGACGGGCAGCAGGCCCGCGTGCTCTTTGATGCTTCCTTAGGGCGGGTATTAATACTTGATAGTCAGCTTAATGGTAAGTTGCTCATTTCTTATTGTTATTTACATAATGCTGTTGTTGGCGCTTCGCCTCGTTATCGTGGCGTGAGTCAAGGGAGTAGCATTACAAAAAGATCACTTGAACTTTATCCCAGTCAAGACAGTTTGTTTGAAGCATTCACTTCAAATAACGCTAGTCAAGTGCAAGTGTCGTTTGCCAATAATGCACATTATGTTTTGAGCCAGCCTTTAAAAATTGATTTAAAAGGGGAAGATGTCACCTTAGTGGCAGAAGATTATGTGTGTCCTACTTTATCGGGTCAAATTGAAGTGACAAATACAGCCGATACACCTGCCAGGCTTATTTTGGACGGATTGAGAGTATATGGTCAACTGCATATTAGTAAGAATGTGGATATACACTTAAAAGACAGCAGTTTATTGAATGACATTTTATGGATAGCGATACCTGCAGAACAAAATACGGATTTGAGGTTAGCAAAGATTCGGGTTGAAAATGGATTAATTGTGTCTCAAAAGTTGATGAAACATGCTGATTATGAGCTCAATAACTCTGCATTAATCTGTTCTTCTTCCTCAACGGTTCGCGCTTTTTGTTGCCACAATAGTACTCTCATTGGTGATATCACTTGTCTCAAAGTAAAGGCGATATCCAATAGTTTAGTTGAGGGGACTTTCACTTTGATTAACCCTAATAGGGCGATGTTGCAATATTCGTATTTTAGTGAATTAGTGCTTCCCCATGGTACACAAACGGAACAAGTGATTACCGATGCGGATCTGGGGCGACATGGGGTGCAGTTTAGTTCCACACGTTACTTCGATGCTGATTTTTTAGTGTTGGCCTACGGCAGTGCGCCACAATTACTCACTGGAGCGGCAAATGGTGAAGAAGTTGGAGTATTTAATCAACTTCTTACGAGAAAAAAAGAGAAGAATATCAAAAAACAATTTGACCGATTTCTTCCCCTTGGAATGGAAGTACAAACTTACTATATGGATTAAATAATATTATGAGCGGCGATTTCTCAAGATTTACTTTTGACCCCCAAAAAAATTATTCAAAGGTATTGATGCAACAGGGGCGAGTGATACTCGATGCTGATTGGAATGAAATGCAATCCATTATCAGCAACCAAACGCAACACTTGGTGAATGATCTGGTGGGGGATGTGGCTTACCCGACAAACGATCCCGCTTTTACGCCTCAAGTGCGTGGAGGCTTACGGTTTGATGGGAAAAAGGATTTTGTACTGATAGACAATCAGGGGATGAATTTTTCGTGGCATCAACATTTTAGTATTATCGCATCATTAACATTATCTCAGACGGGGCAAAATGCGGTTATTTTGAGTCAGTGGAGTACATTAACGCAGTATGGTATTGAAACGGGCATGACGTTTGGTGTGTCGGCAGAAGGTTTGCTTTATTTACAGCGAACCATTGCGACCGATACTCGTGTTGAAGTGGAAACCTTAAGTGCTGATAGTGCTATCCCTTTTGATACTGAACTGCAGTTAGCTGTGACTTATAACGGTTCCAGTATTCGTTTGTATGTTAATGCCAAGGAAGTGTTATGTGAATTTGAGCCCCAATTGGGGGTACTTGAAGCTGGAACGATAACGATTGGTGCTTGGTTAGAGGGACGTTTACCGAGTCGTAATATGAAAGCGTGTTTGTATGATATGGCGATTTATTCTCGGGCTTTAGCGTTAAATGAATTGAGCTTTAATGCATTTAGCCATCGTCAAATTGACGAGATGGGGTTGCAGGCCTGGTGGCCTTTTACTGAGGGAGAAGGCGAGTCAAGTCGAGATATTTCTGGTCATGGACACCATGGATTACTTGGGGCTGGCGTTAGTGAGAATACACCCACTTGGTTACCTTCTCGGTTATCTTTTAGCCCGGGGCGAGTGTATGTTGATGGCGTGATAGCAGAGCAATGTCAGGGGGTAGATTTTTTAATTAACGAACAAGATAACGGCTGTTTTATGACGTATCTTGATATGCAGCAAAGGTTAATTTCTGCGATTGATGATCCGAGTTTATTAGAGCCTGGATTAATGGGGGTCGATACGTCGGTGAGGGTGCAGACACAATTGGTGATGAGGCGCTTTCCCGATGTTTCTACCTTTGACAATCTTGAGGCATTAGCGCAAGCATGGACAATGTTTCAAGCGGCCAGAGAGCGTGTGGGCCAAATAAAAGTGAATACACTACCTAAAAGAGCCCCCTTTAAAAGCACCTTATATCGCGTGCAAATTGTAGAAGATGTCGATTTAGCGATTAAGAAAACACTGCCAGTAGTTTGGAGCAGTGATAACAGTGCATTGGCTTATCGCGTGACACAGTCTGCTCATCAGAGCCTACATGTGCAGGGGTTGGAACGCCGTGATCGGCAGCTTATTTCGGGAAGCTATTTTTCGTTATTGGATAGTGGAGGGCATGAAGTGCATAGTGCGGATAGTTTACTGAGGGTGACTGAAATCGATCTTGCGCAAGGTATAGTGAGTTATTCTGGGGAACTTAATTCAACTGCCACGCCTGTTAAATTGATGCATTGGCAAACGACGATTATACCTATCAAATTGGATGATGCTGGCATGAGCTTGAATATTGATGATCGCCTTCAGTTAGGTTTTAAGCTTGATACCTTGTATTGCCGTGGTGATTATTGGCTTATTCCTACTCGAGCTGCTCAAGATACGTTAGCAGTGAAAGAAAATGTGTGGCTATCGCCTTTTGAGAAGCGATCGTTTCATCAAAGTGTGGCGGCTTTTGAGCGGCAAGAGGGGACTTTATGGCTACAAAAAGATTGGCGTAAGGCGTTTATGTCTGCGGTTCAATGGCGGCAATTTTTACGCCAAAGCGGTGGTGTTATGACGGGCCCCTTAACGTTAAAAAAAACGTTAAGAGTAGAAGGTGACGCGCAATTTGATGGAAATGTTATTCTCAAGGGGGAGTTAAGCTCGCAATCTATTGGTTCTGAACAATTAAAAGATCACAGTGTGACTCATCATAAGTTAGCCCAAAATGTCGGACTGCATTTAGGGCAATGTGTGTTAAGCCAACATGAAACCCCCCTTCCGGGTTATGTCAAAGTGGGGAATATCATTGGAGATACTGAACATGCGACTTGGCAATCCAGTGAATATACTTTGCCGCTGACAGGGCCTTTCTTTGCCCATAACTTAGGGCAGCGGGTGATATTGTTATATGGTAGCGGGGAAGTGTTTGAAGTCATACAAAAAGAGAACAGCGTTATTGATTTTGATGAAAAAGCCTCTTTTCCTGGAGAGGTGGTAAGGCAATTTGCCACTTGTGTTCTGGATGGGGATTTATATGTGGCTGGTGGGAAAAATGCTGAGGGGCAAAAAAGCCAGCAATGTTATTGTTATGACTTATTATCAGACCGTTGGGAAAAAAAGGCGGATTTAATACATCCTACCAGTCATATGGCGTTAGCAAGTTGGGATGGAAAAATTTACGGTATTGGGGGAATGCAAACACGCTTGTTAGGGTTGTTACAGCACAGTCCCAGCCGTCATTTATGGTGTTATGATCCTGAGTTTAATCGTTGGAAGTCATTAATGCCGATGCCTGATGACCGTTATTCTGGTGGGGCTGTGATGGTGAATGGTCTTTTACATTATATTGGTGGCTCCGATCGTGAATTGTCAGGCCTTCTATCGGAGTCATTTTGTAATACGCATTTTGTTTATCATCCTAAAGAGGACCGTTGGCAACAAGCATTACCTATTCCTCTTGCCCGTAGTCGATTTGGTATTTTTGCGTTAAATGACAAAATATATTGTTTAGGGGGACGGACAGGTAAAGGGTATACCGCTAATGTGCAAGTTTATAACCCTGAAACTGATTATTGGGAAGCAGAGGCTTCATTAAATGTGCCTCGCAGTCATGTTGTACCAGTATTATTACATGAAGTGATTTATGCTTTGGGCGGCAAGCGAGAGGAGCAATATACTGACTTTATTGAAAACCAAAATGATAGTACTGAGTTTTTTGTGCATAGATTAGAACGTTATTTAGAGTAATCCCCATTGATGATGTCTTATAGCTATAGCGACAAAAGGAGAGTGTATGCAGACTCACATTACAGGTGTATCGGAGCAGGCAGCGCCTAAAAAAGCGTTGCAACATAATAGTGTACCTACTCATCGAGTGTCTAAGGGCGTGATGCACAGTGCGAGTCAAAGTTTATTGTCTATTTCGTCTCAAACATCGTCTGAGTCGAGTCATAAAGGATTACCTGAACGGTTAAAGCTGGGGATTGAGCAGTTATCAGGTCATTCAATGGACGATGTTAAAGTGCATCGGAATTCTTCAAAGCCAGCTCAATTACAGGCTCATGCTTTTGCTCAGGGAAATGATATTTATTTGGGGGCGGGGCAAGAAAAGCATTTACCTCACGAAGCCTGGCATGTCGTACAACAAAAACAAGGTCGGGTTCAGTCTACGTTACAATTGCAATCAGGCACATTGATCAATGATTTGCCTCACTTGGAACGAGAAGCCGATGTGATGGGCACGAAAGCGTGGACTCAAGGCTCTCATTTCGATCGTGAACAATGCCAACTTAACGCCGCGACAACGCGCCAAGTGTCCTCTTCGGTTGCTCAGTGTGCACGAACGGTGATTGTCGGAGAAGCCCATGGTTTGCCTAAAATTCGAGTGAAGCGAAAGCGGACATTTTTTTCGACAAATCCTGGGGGGAAATGGGTGAGACAATCAGAGCCGAGCAAGTTAGCCGCAGCGCTTATTCAGCACAATAATTTTACGTCTCCAGCGAGCTTTCAAGGAGAGTTAGAACGTCAGATGAGGATTAATGGTGGCTTAAAAAAAGTCATGGATACTGCAGAGCGTATTTCTAATGGTAACGATGCTAAATGGGGAGCAGAAGATAATCTTATTGGTGAAGGCAGTAGCGCTCGAGGGGCTGGAGCCGTTGCCCCTAAAAGTACGCGAACTCATATTGAGGATCCTATCATTAGAGCCGATGCGTCGTTTATTCGAGCGTTGTCAGCGCTGGGTGGACATACATTGCCTAAAAATATTGTCGAAAGAGGTTTTCCCAATAAATCGGGCTATCAAGTGTTAAAGTTGATTGGTAATAGAGTCGTTGCTGAAGCGGAAAGTAAGTTGAGTCGAACCTCGGCGCCTATTCAAGCTAAATGGGCGTCATTAAAGGCGCAAAATGGATTATTAGGACAAGTAGTGGCGCGATCGCCAAGTATTGCTGTGACCGATGAAACGGGAGCAAGTAATGTGGTGGTGCCTCAAGGTAATAAGAGTCAATGGGCTGATCAGGTGATAATGCAAATAGAGAAGGGGTTGCAAGCATTATTAGTAACCGTGGTCGATGAAATCATTAAAACCTTAGGCGCTGATTTTAACCGTCCACTTCTTGCTAGCCCTATGAGTAAGCAATTGATTGATGATATTGCAACAGCGAAATATGGCAGTGCGGCCAGTGTGTTAAGCCGTATGCATGCCATTGCCAGTATTGCGCGCACCTTGACGCAATTAAGTGGCATATCGAATACGAATGATCGTTATAGGGCTCAAAACCCAAGTATCGCTCACCCTAGACAAGGTTATATTGTTGGTGACAGCCATTTAACGGATCTCGTGGAAATTAAAAGGGTACATACTGATAATGATCCCTTAAAGTCGCTTATTGATAATGCTAGCATTGTCAGAGAAAGTGCCTACGGTAATTTAAGAAGGGCGGCGATCAATGCGGTGATTACCACACGCAGAACGCCCACGCTTGAGATTAGTTAACCTGATGTGAGGGAGGTGACTATCACATCAGGTTAGTTAGGCATGAAGAAATAAGAGCCAACATTTTGTCTGACAACCGGGGCTTCACTGCCTTGTGATTGGCTAAAAATATACCGACCTGTTTTTTCATCTTGGCACATTAACGTCAGCTCAAAAGAAGAGACAAGTGTGTCTTGCTGCATGAGTGTTGTTGTTATTAAAGCAATGTCAGCGGCGAGTACTTGATATGAATATTTTCCTGATAATGTTTCTCCTGTGTGTAAGGAGCGTTCTGTTAATTGAGTTTTAGAGAAGCTGAACTCTTGTAATTCCCCTGCCCTTGGATTGTTGTGGGTATATTGCCCATCGAGTTCTAATATCATCAATTTTCCCGACAATGTGCTGGGTAATGTGCATGGGGCTGAGAATACAGGTAATGGAGAAATCATGAATAAATAAAATGTGAGTGTCACCAGTGTTATTTTCATGGGCTGTCCTTGCTTATTTTTTTAGTTGATATGTGTGACATGGATTCATTGAGTGAAATCAATTTGTATTATGTAATCGCCGGAGTCTTGTCTGACATCAGGCTGAATTGTGCCTTGAATCTGGCTAAAAATAAATTTACCGGTGAGTGCTGTTTTACAGACTAGAATTTCTCTATAAATAGCGGGTTCTGGCCCTTCGGTCAGTTTTACTTCTAATAATCCTATTCCTGGGGTGAGTCGATTATATTGATATTGGCCTTTACTTGCTTCTCCTGTGGTCATGTTCATATCTTGGATTTGTGTACTAGTAAAAGTTAAGGCTTGCAAATTTCCAGCTTTGGCATTGGTGGGGGCATGCATACCATTGATACCGATGAGGATACGGCTACCGACTAAAGAGAGGGGCAATTCGCAGTTTTGGACCGAAGCATTAACTGAACAGGTTATCATTAGACATATCATTAAGGCTATTGTGTATTGGGTTCTATGTGGCATTTATCGACTCCAACATTGTGGTATGTTAAATAAAATTATTGTTCGATAATGTAAACGCCAGTATTTTGCCGTATGTCAGGCTTCACGGGTCCTTGGGTTTGACTAAAAATAAAATAGCCCACGCGATCAGTCTCACAAACAAATGTTTCTGAGTATAAGGCCAAGTCTTTTCCTTTTCCTTCTCGAACACTGAGTCTAGCGAGTTTTGGATCAAAATATTGATATCGGTATGAGCCTGAGGCTGTCGCTCCAGTATTGAGTATGGTTAATTGATAGGTATTTTTTTTAAATTTTAATTCCTGCACAGTATCTGCCATAGGATTGTTGGGTGTAAACACGCCATCAACGCGGATTAAAATTGTCTTGCCTTCTAACGTTTTGGGTAATTGGCACCCAAGAGCATACTGGATGTTCATGCAGGCTAATAAAATGACAAATATTGTCCATCGTTTCATATGGGCTCCTTAAAAGACTATTTTACTTTATGTTGCGTATCATGTAATTGCCGGTATTTTGTCGAATATGAGGAAGCCGAGGTCCTTCAATTTGGCTATAGATATAGTAACCCGCTTTTTGGCTTGTACAGACAAGCGTCATGCTGTAGCGGATAACCCTTGGACCTAATATTTGCCTTATTGTTAACTTTGCGAGGTCATCGTCCAAAGTGAGATAGGTGTATTTACCAATAAAATGATGATTATTTTGCACGACTTGAGTCGAGAAGTTTTCTTTAGAAAAAGAGGTTTGTAATACGCCTATGGGATCGGGGCTGAAATGACCATATTCTTCATCGACCGTGAAAAGTAAGGTGAGTCCATTGAGGTGTTTTGGCACGTCACATATTTCTGCCCATGCGGGAAGGCTGAACATGAACAAAATGAAGAAACTGTGCTTTAACATATTATGGCGGTAATAATTGTGGTCATTAAATTTGCCATTAAGTATAGCTAAAATATTAAAGGATATGAGTGTCAGTTTGGTTCTTTTTAAGAGAGGCCTTTATCCTTATATTGATTTAGCGATAGCTTAGATAGGTTAAGGATAAAGGGGAAAATATTTTATGGCTTCATTTGAAACCCAGTGGTATTAGGCACTCACTAATTCAAGGTTAAAATCTTGTTTGATTATGTCCCCTGTTTTGATGTGATGTGCTAATGCTTTCATAATGGTATTCAGTCGCTTTGACATATTTCCTTGGATCATTAACACATTCATCGCGGCTCCCAAAATACTGAGCTTCATATCATAGTCCATCACGATAGTCATCTGGGTTGCGCCAGTGGCTGTTGAGGTTAATGTCCAATGAGAGTCAAAGCGTCCAATAGGACCTTTAAACTCTCTAATTTGCAGTGTAAAAGCATAGTTATCCTTATCTAGGTGAGTGATTTCTTCTACCACATTGGTGCCATCATAGAAATTACAGCGGCGAGTGGCGCCTATGCCTGTAGCGTTATGACTGAGTAAATCGGCGAAATCGACACTAGGATGCCAATTGGCGACTAAAGTAACATTTTCGATGTGTGCCCATACGGTGTCGATATCAGCATCAAGGCGTTGGGTGACTGTGACTTTGCTCATGAGATGGTTCCTTCTTCGTTGTATTAAGGATTAGCGGGTTGACTGAAGGAGACTATAGAAAGAATTTTTATCTAGGTATATAGACATTATCGTTGTTTTATTATTTCAATTATGTACATAATTGAAGCATGAAAATACAGCATATCGACGATCTTAAGGTGTACGTACAAGTTATCGACTCGGGACACCTTGCTGCAGCGGGTCGAGTCTTGGGGCTTTCTGCGACCTTAGTGAGTCGAAGACTTGCTCGCTTAGAATCAGCATTGGGTGTTCGCTTATTAGCCCGCACAACACGGCGTATACATGTGACTGACGAAGGCAAGGTCTTTTATGCCCGTTGCCAACGTATTTTGTCTGAGCTGGATGATGCTGAAAGGGAGCTACAACCCATTTCAAATGTTGTCTCAGGGACTGTGAAAGCCGTATTGCCCACCTCAATGTTGTCATACGGCATTATGGATGCACTTAATGATTTTATGATGCAACATCCACAGCTGACAGTTCAAGTGCAACTGTCTGATGAACCTGTGGATTTATTGGCGGGAGGCTGGGATGTGGCGACGCATATAGGTGTGCCTCACGATAGTAGTCATATTGGACGACGTTTAGGGAGTCTTTCGCCAAAAATCGCCGCAACGCCAGATTATCTTGCTCAACACGGGATCCCTGAAACCCCATTTGAATTGAGCCAACATGAATGTATTCGTGTCGTGAGAAGTGGCGAAGTGCATGAGTATTGGCCCATTATGAATGAAAGTGGTGAAGTGCAAAAAGTGCCCATAAATGGTCGACTTATTTGTCATGACTTTATCACGCTGTATAGCGCTTTATGTGCGGGGGTAGGGATCGGCCTTATTCCTGTTGCGGCGTTACGTAAGGCTCAAGAGAAAGGAGAGTTAACCGAAATTTTACCTCATTGCCGAGTTGAAGGGGTGACACTTTATGCCATTATTCCCTCGGGCCGCAATAAGTTGCCTAAAGTGCAAGTGTTTGTGGATTGGTTGACGTCTTTTATGGAAATATTGAATGGATAGCGCAGGTAATGTTTGACTGAGTTAAGAGCCAAAGGAAATGGATAACGGCGACAAATCATTAAGATGTAAACGAATAGTCATTTAAAAAGGAGTTGATATGAGCTTAGCGTTAATCAGTGATCCATCGACAAAGAATGGAACAGCGGCAATTAAGTTAGCATTAACCGATTGTCACAGTCCGCAACCGCAAGTGGGGTATATTGCGTCAGAGCCTGATATTGACCGACGTTACTTCACTCAAACAAAGCAAATATATGATAAATGCGGCGTGGAACTGAGCACCTATATTGAGCTTGAAGCCGAATTTGATGATGGGGCTTTTCAGCATTTATTGACCTTAGATGTCATTCACTTGTCCGGTGGGAATACATACCGTTTTTTGTTTGCATTACATCAGCGTCATTTACTGCCTGCTTTAAGTGATTATGTACAAAGTGGTGGTGTATTAATTGGTGTGAGTGCAGGTGCAATGATCATGACCCCCTCGATTGTGACCGCCAGCTTATGTGGTGATGTAAATAGCGTGGGGTTAACAGATTTGTCCGGATTAGGCTTAACCTCGTTTACTTTTGTTCCACATGGGTGTCATAGTGATGAAGAGGTTGATAGCGTTCGTCAGTTTGTTAAGGAAGAAAGCGTTCGATGTTATTTATGCCGTGATGAAGACAGTTTGGTGTTGCTGAAAGGGCATAAGCAATGGACATTATTTGGAAAGCCAATGTTGGTGATTTGATCGAATAATCAAATGGTATATTTTATTTCTGGTTCCAGTTTATGTGGTGGACGCCAGATGGTGAGTGCCCGCAATGTGAACATCACAGATCCAATATGGCGCTGTTGAACTTTTATTGGTCGTAGTCGTTAAGTGTGTTTGATTGACTCACATTAAATAAGCTTAGAATGACGTTTAAGCGTATTTTTATTGGATGACTCATTGAATTTCATCGCCTTATTGATATTTATAACAACTTCCATGTTTAAAAGCCAGTTCGGCATCTATGCCTCTCGTTCGAAGCGTTTTACAAAGTAAAACCTCACCCTGCCGCGGGGGAAGGTCGTGAGTGTTCACTCATACTGGGAAATCAATAACTTCATTTGTTTAAAGTTATCTTATTTGAACTGATTGGGCTTATTTAAGTTAATTGCTGCCGCAGGTTAGAGTCGTGAGTTCCCACTCACACTGGGCCAAAAGGGGAACCGCAGCAATCCCCTCTTGGATCACCTTGCTGCCCCAACGGAGTAAGGCACTTTAATTTTCAATGTACAAAAATAGCTATCGCCTCATATTCGCCTTCCATGGCTCAACTAAGGCTATTTCGACTTCCTGTCTCAATCACGATATTTTTTATTGAAAAATAAAGTTACTCCGATGGGGATCTCAAAGCAGGGTGTTTCTTTGAATTAGCTTTATGGGTAAAAGTGTGAGTTATCTCTATGGTTTTGCATTGGATTACTATTGTTTAAAACATTTTGTTTACAAAAGTATCTTGGTGGTGGTATTTTTCGGGTTGGTGTGGAAGTAGTAGTTTATTTGTTAAGTCGCAGCTGAGAAACTTGCGTATGGGCAATATGGAAAGGTTAAATTTCACAAGGAAGCTCAGTGAAGCACGATACTGAAAAATACCGTCAAATCTTTGCGAGTATGTCTCCTGAAGCAGTAGAGGAGATGAATCAAAAGAATGATGATGAGCATCAAAGGCAAGCTACTGCCTTCAAAGAGGGATATAAAAAGGATATCTGCTATCTCTGTGGAAAGCCATTTAAAACTATAAGCAAGGAAAACCCTTGTCTGCATTGGCTTTTGCGCCAATGTAAATTTAAAAAAAAGGATTTTCCAAAAATCTATAAGAAATATGGTTACGGAAATTTGGCTGCATTCATTAGATGGTGCGCCAACCAGAAGAGACTACATTCCAGTATCAATGATCTTGAAGAAGAGAAGTCTGATAGAAAAGTTCTTTCATATACGGTCAAGTGGAAAAATATAGAGTGGACTTTCGACTGTTCAAAGAATGACTTCATAGGCCATGAGGGAACCACCATTGATTTTCCTCATTATCACTTTCAAATGAGAATAGATGGAAGGCAGTTTATAAATTTCAATGATTTCCATGTTCCATTTACCGATGAAGATGTCTTTGTTCTAAAAAACAGCCTAGAGCAAGGTGATTGCTTTAAACATAACTTTGGAGCTATCGGGTCTGGTATGCAGGATGCTGTTACTATAGATCCTGATCTTGCACTAGAGTATATGAGCAACGCCGACGAAGATGATGCAACTTATCACCTTTCTACAACGATTGAGGCAATTGATAAGCCAATACCCGGAGAGCTCATTGACGAAATTAGGCAGGAATCTTTGGAAACAGGAAAATCCATGACATTAATAGCAAAAGAAAAACTGAAAGGTATCGCGATTGTCAAAACATCAATATCCCCTGCGGACTCAATCCCAGATATTGCATCTAGGACCGAGCATAAGCGCAGATGAAATTTAATAAGTCAATCAATGTCGCCCCTTAGGGCTGGACCTCAGCAGTACGTGCTCCAGCCCATTATTGAGGTGTTATGAAGCACAAGGTAATCTCTGCCACAAGGAGTAGGCATATATATGAAAGCTAGATTTCTTAAAACAACAGATCAAAGTATCAGAAGCCAATTATCAGGTGTAAAACCAGAGCAAGCATTAGCTGAATATATCTGGAATGGTTTCGATGCAAACGCTACGAAAATTGAAATCAATACTGAAATGAATGAATTGAATAGTTTTATTTCAATGAGCATTCAAGATAATGGTGATGGCATCGATTATGATGACCTTGAAAATACATTAGATTTATTTCTTGATTCGAAAAAGAAAAATATCTCAAAGCCTACAACAAGAGGCAAAAAAGGCCGTGGCCGTTTTACCTTTATCAAGTTTTGTGACCAAGCCCATTGGGAAACGTCATCAGGTAACAATGGTTTTTGTTTTACAATTGATTCTGGTTATTTAAATAAATATGAACCAGAGAAAATAGTAAAAACCAAAAAAAATAAAAAAGGGACAAAGGTTGTTTTTTCGCACATTAAAGGTGTCGACTTTAACCTCTTTAATGATCATATAGTTCCTTTCTTAAGAAATGAATTTACTTGGTTGCTTGTATCAAACCCTAAATTGAAACTGATAGTAAACGGAGTTCAATTAAATACTTCAGATTATAAGACGATTCCTCATCAAGAAGAATTCGAGGAAGGTGTTTTTAATCTAAACAGTGTTATTTGGGAAGAGAAACCAAACCAAGAAAAGTCGTTGGTATATTTTATTAACTCTTCTAATGAGATTGTTCATAAAGAGTTATCAGAGCTAAATTTGAAAGGCTTTTATTGTTCTTCTTATGTTTCTTCTGATTGGTTCGACGGCTTTAATAGGAAATTAGATCTTTTCTCGGGTAATAAAAACCCCGAGTCAGAGGTGTTTGTTACTATTTTAGCTCTAGCAAAAAACAAATTAAGACAAGAGTATATAAACTTTAGAAACTCTGCTGCTGAAAATTTAATACAGCAATATATCAAAGAGGGGGTTTTTCCTGAAATGAGCGGAGATAACCGTGTTCTTAACGAGTTTCATCGCGAGCAACTGATATCTACTATTAAAACAATTTATGAAGCAGAGCCTGCGGTATTTTCCAAGCAATTAAATAAATCTCAAAAGCGTATTTTGATAAAACTTTTAGATAGGATTGTTCAATCAAATAGGCTTTCAGAATTATTTGATGTATTAGATGGAGTCGTTTCTTTATCAGAGGATGACATGGGACGGATATCTGGCCTTCTGCAAAGAACATCTTTAGAAAATATAACAAAAACGGTTGAGCATGTTAGAGATCGCCTGGATATTATTCAAAGCTTTAAATCATTAATATACGATCATAAAAAATTCGCACTTGAAGTGCCGCATATTCAAAAATGTATTGAATCAAATCTATGGATCTTTGGTGAAAAATATCACTTACTAACATCTGAAGAAGATAAGTTTGATCAAGCTCTAAGGTCTTTATTGGACTTTAAATCAAAAGATAGATACTACGATAGAAAGCCTTTAACACATCCAAATAAAAATAAAGAAATGGATCTGTTTATCGCACAAAAAGGCTTTAAAGTTTCTGATGATGATAAAAAGTATTTTCATCACGTTGTTATTGAACTTAAGAGGCCTAGCATAAAGCTAGGAGATAAAGAGTTAGCACAAATTAAAGCTTATAAAAATGTAATAGCAAATGAGCATCAATTTCAAGATGAAACCTCGATATGGGACTTTGTGCTCATAGGGAATGAAATTTCTGAAAGTAAAATAACAGCAGCGGATTTACGCTCGGATTTGGAAACTAATAGAATTCACGGTGAACCTGGTTTAGTCCAAAAGACTGGGAACTTTAGAATTATAGTTAAAACTTGGAAGCAAATTCTTAATGAGTTTGAGTTAAGGTACAACGAGATATCAAATAAATTAAGCTTAAAGGAGCTAGAGATTGTAGCTTCTAGCCCAAATAAACTGACAAAAGATATTGAAAGTGTTTCATATGAAGCTAATTAACATAAGATGTAATAGCTCAGACATATACAGACGCTCCCGTTGACTGTTGGGATAGCCGAAACACTGTGCTGATTTGTCTGCCCCTGTGCGGGGTGCTATACGTATAAAGGATTTTGTATTGTGCTTGAAGGATTGTTTTCAATAGTCATTGCGATAGCTGAAGCTATTTTTGCTGTAATATCTGTTTTAGCTGAATTAATCGCAGGCTTTTTTGTTGCTGCAGGTGAAACGCTGACTTTTATTGATTTAGGTGCCTTGTTAGTCGTTTTGCTCTTTGAAGTGATGCTTTGGTTTATCTTGTGGCTCCTTGAGTTAACGGTTTCCTTGTTTAAATGGCGTAAGCCTCATTTAGTTAAAAAACCAGTATTGTGGCGACCTAAACCTAAGCTTAAACCTAGAAAGATAGCAGACACAGCTTAGGTGTTAAGAAACACCAATCCTTATTGTTATCATTGTTTAAGTGACGACTTAGCATACAAGGCTCAGTCAGTGACATGCGTAAAAGTAGGCTGGATGTCGAACAATTTTGCGATTGGAAACGCGATGCTGTCACTGGCAGCTAACAGTTTAAGAAGCGCGTTGATAAGCAGTCACTCACCCAAGCCTTTCCCTTTGTATCGTTTATCGATAGCCAAACGAGTAATAATGACATACTTAACCAGCATATAACCAAAGGTGAATACTTTTTTCTCGTGAGTCATGTTAGCATCGTGATTAAAGTGTAACCGTAACACTATTTTTATATTTTCAATAGGTTATTAGTTTTTATCAGGAGATACAATGAGCAGTACAGATAGGGAAGCATTCGCATTATCCCAAGAATATGTGGGTTTTTGGGCCAGATTTGGGGCGACTATTCTTGACACTATATTATTGAGTTTGGTTATTCTTCCATTACTTTTTTTAATTTACGGTTCTGAGTTAAGCGATGTCGAATCCACAGGGGTTAATGTCGTTGATTTTTCGCTCAATCATATTTTTCCGCTAGTCGTGAGTGTGTTATTTTGGGTGTATAAGTCCGCAACGCCTGGGAAAATGGTCTTTAAAGCCCAAGTTGTTGATGCTAAGACTGGCAAGCCTCCATCGGTGAAGCAGTCAATTATTCGTTATATTAGTTATTATATTTCACTTATTGTGCTGGGGCTGGGTTTTTTATGGGTTATTTGGGATAAGAAAAAGCAAGCATGGCATGATAAATTAGCAGGTACAGTTGTGATAGCACCAAGGGATAAAGGGGCTGAAAATGTCACTTTCTCTTCAGCTGATACAGTAGTAGACAATAATTAAATAATCTGTTGTAGAGATAAGTAAAAGCGACTGCGATTATTATCATTCGAGTCGTTTTTATTGTTTGTCTCTTTTTTACCAACCTAAGTAAATAATTGGCGGCACTTTAGACTAGTACATCTAATTAACTATGCTATTACACCATTAATTATGGCTGTCTGTGTTGGTCACTTCTATGTTGGTCAATAAGCACGTCTTAATTTATGTTTAATACTTCTTATAATTATCACTCTTAGGTGGAAAATCATTAGTATCTAACCTAGGAATTAATAACCTAGAACCATTATCAATGTCAGCAACCTTAACTTCAGTCGTAAATGCTAATTGACAACCTTGAGACACTAACGCCATTACAACAGAGTCACTAGAAGCACCATAAGGATAACAAGCCGTCCATTGTGCCATATCGCATCCCATAGTCTCTAAAAACTCTTTAGATTTAGTTAACTCTACTTCTAATGAAGAATTATCCAGCTTGTTCCACCAATAATGATCATAGCCGTGACACCCTACATGCATACCATCTCTTACTAACTGTCTTATTTGACTTTCAGTCATATAAAGCTCTTTAGCAAACGCTTTTTCATTCATACCTACATACTTTTCAAAATATTGACTAGATAATAATTTTCTTAACTCTTCTGGCAGAGCATGCTGAAGCATTCGTTTAACAAAAATAACCTCTTTTGTGTCAAAGCGATTCTTTAATGCTAATTGATTAAAGTAATAATCAAAATCTTTTAAATTAAATTGTTTTTTATACGTTGATATATCTAGATTAATATCATCAATTATATCGTTCACATTAGATAAAGATGCAAGAATGAAGTGTATTTTATTTACATCTAATAATTCATGCTCCACAACAGCTTTGACCGGCACAAAAAAAGAACCTTGAAGACCAAACTCCTTAAGGATAGGATAAACATAATTAAAATGCTCAGCATAACCATCGTCAAAAGTGAGTAATAACGATTTTGGAGGTAAATGTTGCCCATCTAACGATGATATAACATCTTCCATTGTGACTATGTTATAGTTTTCCTTAAAAAAAGACAGCTGTTCAATAAAAAACTCAAGACTTAATCCTTTGATTTCTGGGTATCTTGAATTTTTTATGTTTCTCACATAGTGATACATAACCACTGTTAATGTTTTTTTCATAAGTTCTCCATAACCGGGCGGTCAAAGTCGCAATCTTGTTTGGTTATATACAAATTACCCATTTCATATAAATAAGGGGAATCATCATTACTCCACATAATCAATGACGTTGTAGAAGGGGTCCTCAACTCTATTGGATGGAATAAATGTGGAAAGTCAAAGAAATCACAATCTAATACAGATAGCCAGTTTTTATATATAAATAAAGAATTAACACCGGAGTTAGTCGAATAGAAATCTATTACATCCACTCCTAAGCTTGCGCCTTCATCTTCTAAAAAAGAAATTGCAGATAAACAAGTTTTTTTGTCTCCGAACAAGTCAACACAATGCATAATTTTTAATTCTTCAATAATATCAATTCGATAAATAACGATACATTTCCCATGTTTTTCATTTCCAATAATTTTAACGTTATAAGAAAATGATGGATGTTCTATATAACGCCATTTAATCCAATCGTAATTTCTTAAAAATAGATTATTACTTATAGAAAAATCATTAAAAATATCATCTACAACCTCTTTTGATGCGTCAAAAATAGTATACTTCTCATTCTTCACCTTTATCTTACTTAGCTTATTAACCAAAGGTGTACTATGTCCAAATTTTTTCACCACATCGTGATTTAACACTTTTACAAATCTAGGGATTGATTTTAGATACTTAAATCCCATTCTTAAATAAACAGGTAATGCTTGTTCTGATATGCCCATACCAAACATGACATTATACTTAGATTTAAGATAATCAAGCATCTTAGGGCCTAAGCCTAAATTTCTTGAGCTTTCTTTTACAATCCAGGTGGTTAGCTCCACTCCTTTTTTCTCTTCACCTTTTAAAAAAAAAGGTCTTTCTGTTAATCCCATCACAGCTACAATCTCGCCACTTTTTAAAGCCAGACAGCATTGATCACCGAGTTTATTTGGGGTGTTTGAAAATTGCCATTCATAAAACTTCTCATTAGAAAGTGCTATTCTTCTCGTCCAATTAGATTGATAGAAAAATGCAACAGAAGCCATATCTACATTCAATTCACTCGCAGAGCCTATCTCAATACTCATGACAAACCTATATGAAATTTAAATAAAAAAACATAACAACAATATTCATAATCTAGCAATAAAATCAATTTAATACGTTGTTATTACCTACTGTTATTAGATAACGCAACCTTAAACAATTGCTAGGTTTGAAAGTTGTTAAAGGCCCCTCTCTGGTGTTTAATATATGCTCTATCTAGGCTTGTTGCAAAATTTCCTTTATGACTCAGGATGTCGTCTTTAATTCTTAATATAGTGAAAATTTTTGATCAACCTTTTTATAAACAGCCATCATTAAAATCAACCCATTCCCCCATTGTTAACTTTATGGCTTTGTATGTTGAGCTTTGTATGTCACATGAGTAAAATCGATTGCTGAAACGTCGATTGGTTGTGTCGTAAGTTGTATTGATAAAATGAATAAGGAGGTTCAATCATGAGTTCTAATCAAGGAAATAGTCGATTTATCCAATTTTTAATACCCTTTGTTATTGCATTTTTAGGATCAAAAGTGATTTTTTATTATTGTTCTTTTGAGTATTCACTCTTGTCAGATCCTTTTAATAGTCAAAAATTTCTCATCGATCTTTTAGTCTTTGTTGGGCTGTTTTATGTTGGAATGATTGTTCATCGGTATGTTTCAAAGTTTAAAAATGGGCATTTGTGATTGGTGGACAATGTCATTTCATTAGGGGTAGAATGCGTGTTCGCGGCTGCACATATTGATTTTGCTATTCAATTTGAGAGACATATGATGCTAGTAGATAATGTGTTTCCTGAAGATTACGCAGAAATGCTGAATGTTTGGGAGAATTCAGTTCGAGCGACTCATGATTTCATAACAGAAGATGATATTGCGTTTTTTAAACCCATTATCATCGAGCAGGCTTTTCCTGCAGTCACCTTGAAGTGTGTAAAAAATGGTAAGGGTGCAATTTTAGGTTTTATGGGGATCCATGATGCAAAGGTTGAAATGCTATTCATTTTGAATGAAGCAAGAGGCCAAGGCGTGGGCAAAGTATTGTTGCAACACGCAATAAAACACTTAGGGGCAAGTAAAGTTGATGTCAATGAACAAAATCCATTAGCGGTCGGTTTTTACGAGCACATGGGTTTTAAGGTTGTTTCACGCTCCCCCTTAGATGATATGGGAAAACCTTTTCCAATTTTGCATATGATGCTGTAACGCTCGGTTTGTTGTTTATTGATGAGATCTATGGCTTTGTTAGAAGAAGCGCCCAAGGCTAATAACCTTGGGCGTTTCCGTTTGTGGTTATAGATATTTTAACAACACATTGAAAAATATTTTCAGTCTCGTTGTCAGTATTTGAGTTAACGGTTAAGATCGCATTGATTTAGCTATCGGTACCGGTTTTTTGATTTCAAATATTCTTGTTTTAAGCGCGTCAGTAAATACCGCATTGTGTCGGAATGTCTCTTTTTTATCTCATTTTTTAACTATCTTATAGTGAATAAGCGAGTGTCGTTGAGCTTGAAAGCGTCGTTAAGATAAAGCTTCAAGCCCAGTTAATAATGGAGGATATCAGAATGAATATGGAATTTGACAATAGCCCTACGCAAGAACAGATCACGCCATTAACGATAGATTATACCGATTCAGGACCTGCTGATAGCGTTAAATATACATTGCGTTTTTTAGTTAAAATAGGTGGCGGCGCTGAACGTCACATTCTTATGGATACGGGGTCAACAGGTATTGTCGTACCGCGTTTGGCGATAAAAAATTATTCAGAGTGTGAAAAAGTGCTGCCTCCGTTGCCAGCTCCACATTATAGTTCCAGTGGCGCCCATTATGATGGCGATTGGGTATACACCAGTATTGAGCTTTATGATAATCAAGGTCATTGCTTTACCATTGATAAAATCCCTGTTTTTGCAGTGACAGAACACGAGGACAATGATGTATCGAGCGTGAGTATGATGGGAATAGGGATCCACTCTAAGGTATACGGTGATGAATATAATCCATTTTTGAACCTCCCCCAAATGACACAAGGTCAGTTCCAGCGAGGTTATATTATTACCAGCTCACAGGTCATTTTTGGCTATTCCAGTCAAGACATTACTGCATTTAAGCAATTTTCATTTGCTAAAGGCAGTGACAGTGCGATTGCAACAACGACGCTCACCCCGACAAGCGGCAATGACATACAGGCTTTTCAACAAGTTACGCCTTTGCTATTAGATACAGGGATCCCTTATATGATAGTGACACCGAAAAAAGAGGCAAAACAACCCGCTCGAGAGTTTATTGATCCACATACTCAGCATATTATTCCAGGAACCCAAATTGATGTGACGCTGTGCGATAATGAGGGGGCGACTTTCCATTATAGGTTTACGGCGTCACAAGCTCCTATGCCAGTGGATCCCAGTTATGTGCGCTTTGCTGTGCCTTCAGCAAAGGGATTTGTTAATACGGGCAGGCATATTTTGACTGATTATGATTATTTAGTGGATTATGATCAAAAGCTCATTGGACTCAAAGAAAAATGAGCATGGATGGTGAGCTAATTTATAGTGAAGGTGAGTTTATTAAGCAAAAAAGCCAGCCAACATTTTAGGCCAGCGATAAAGCTCGAATTTATGTTTAAACCATTTTATATTGATTTAGCTATAGCGGCTATTTGCCACGAAATGCCATCTTGATATTGACCAAAATATTGGCATTTAGTAAGAGTGAAACATACAAAAGCAATATCATATTTAAATTATTGATTTTTAATATTTAAATTAAGTGTAATACCAATCTAAGATTGGTATTACATTCATTACCCCGGGTTCAGGTTTATTATTAAGGGCTGTTGCATTTTTATGGTTAAATTATGTTTAGTGGCTCCTGCTTTATCAAAGAGCAATAGCCCCTAATGTTGCTATCTTGAACACATATCAATGTCGGGGCATTGATTGGCAAAGGGGAAAGGGGTTGCTTTCACATTGCTGCATTCACCGCTGTCGTCAAAAGCCAAACAGGCAAATACGGGATAGTGTCCAGAAAGATCATTGCCATTATCATCTCGAATGACTAAGGTTGCTCTATAGCTGTCAGTTGGCTGTAAATGATCCACAGCATAAAGGATATGATCTAAATTCTTGTCTTTGGGGGAGCCATCTCCACTGATACAACCTTCTTCACCGACAACGTTTGTGTTTTGACCGCAATCATTGGTATAGCGATTTGAAAAACTTGCCTGAGGAGGAGTGGCGGCATTAAGTTTAGATAATAATGCTTGATATTCATATACACCACTGCCTTTGTAATTAGTGCCCACAAAGGGGTCGAGATTTAAATCGCCTAAAATAATAATGGGTTCATTACTGGGAATATTTCTATTGGTGATATATTGCGCCATTTGATCGATTTGGTGTTGACGGGCTTCATAATCTCTTCGGCCTCCTTGCATATGCGTACCAAAGATATGATATTTTTTAGCTGTTCCTGCTGCTGATTTTTCGACTACAGCATATCTCACGGCTTTTCTTGCATAACAATCGACCCCTTCACAGTCATTAAATTCTTTATGATCTTTGTGAATGATAGGGTGTCTACTGGCGATGAGTACACCAGAGGAAAGCTGCAGTGTTATGAGTCTTTCTGTTGGTTTCACTTTGAGAATGTTGTCTTTTTCAAAACCTAGACCTAACTCTTTAAGGGTACTTTTGAGGTAGGATTCTTTTTTTTGAATTTCTTGAAAAACAATAATATCAGGGCTTTGTCCTCCCAATTTGGTCACCGCAGCATTTATATGATTTTCAGCTTCTTCATCTGAGGTACCTATGCCGAGAAAATCAAAATAAATTCTGGCTATGGTATCGGTTGCTATGCCCATATTAAAAGTGACGATACTCAATACATTTGGGTTAGTCGATGACATGATATGTTTATGACCATTGCCTTGGAAATTATCGATCCCATTGATTAAGTGACCGACGGGATTGAATGCTAAATCAGTGTTACCGCCATCACAGAGCACGGCAGCATCAGCCGTGGTTGATAGGGCTACATTTGGAAACACATGGATCCCATTGGTATGAGTTGACTCGAGATTAATTTGATCGTAGCTGCCATCATGTTGGGTCGTTTTATCGAAACAGTTCTCTCTTCGCTGGCTATACCCGTCAAGCTCACCATCAGAGAAGTCGTCTATGATCCAGATACGGGTGTTATTTGCTGTTAGCATTTCTATTTTATCAATAGTGACCGGCCCGTCTGACCATATACGCAGAAAAGAATTTTTTGCGTATTGACCATTAAGATCACATTGCTGTGAATAACGATTATCGACAAAATCACTCAAGAGAATGCCGTCATATTCTAAACACTGGGGACTCCAATATTCTTGCTCTGCATTAGACAGCCATTCAAAAAATATTTTTGTGTTGGGTGAGTTTCTATCCTCTGCTTCATCAGCCAATGTAATGTTGATATTATTTGCCAATGCAGTATTACTGAAGATTAACAATAAACTTGCCTTTAACCAATTAGCTATAATATGTTGATAAGTCAATGTGTTCCTTAATTTCATATGCTTTCCTTGTGCTAGGGCCTGTTGTTCTTTCGTGATTGAATTATGTTCAGATAAACGTATTTTAATTGCGGCGAGAGGTGTGATGCCTAGTGATTCTAAGCCCCTTTTCTTAAACGGAGCAGCTCTCAACAAAGAATAAAATACGTTTAGTGGATCTTACGGACAGCGCTTGTGGCTCCTTTCTACGGCGTTATCGCTTATTTATGGGCGACCCCATGGATGGGGAAGGTAGAGCGACATCTGGAATCAAAGCCGAGAATAATGACACCGCATAAGCTCTGCCCTGTATAAAAAAACGACAAGATGCTGCAGAAATACTCACCAAAGAGCAACCGGCCCTATTCATCCTACCATTAATCTAGACATAGACATCAGTTGCTCAATCGATTGAATGATGACTGAGAAGGTTTTTGACAAAGTGATATTCTCTTTCAATGAAGAAACTGCATTCTTGAATTGCTCTCTATTCTTATGATTAAGTACAGGGTATTTTTAGCTTATGCTTATCATGCTCTGTTGTATACATTGTTTTTAACAATTTAACAATAATGTATGCATGATACGATTCTAAGTTTATTTTATATAATTTTGCTTTATTCTCGTTTTCTATTTCTACAGCGTATTAGCGAGTGTGTTAATATTCATAAAAGATTAACTGCTCTTCAAGTTATATGAAGTTTTTTGGGGAGAGGGGCAAAATTATCTTTTTCTTTTATTACGTTGAAAAAATTCGTGGTTCTATTTGCCATTATGATTTCTGCTTTATATATGTGAGTGGTGTTCAGAGAATAACAAACATTAACTATTGTTTATATTAGCTAATGCGACTATAAAGTAAGAGCATCATTGTCAGAAAACACATTAAATTTTTTATGGATAAAAGGTGAACTATTCATTTTGTATATTTTATGCTGCCATTAATGGTTTAAAAAAGTGACTTCAATGATGACATTTGAGTCACTTTTTTATTGTTCGCTTGTTATTGAATTTTTTCAATGGGCTCTATTTTGGTTTTGGCGGAAAGCTTGCGAGCATTTTTGTAATGGTTTCGTTGAGCTTGGATTGCTTTTCTTCTGGGGTCATATTGTTGTCTATTTTGGCGGTAGCCGTAGACTGCCAAATGATTTGGTTTGATTTGCGATCGACGATATCAATAATTAGCTTGCCTTCTTGATAAGGGGTGATTCGTGCAGGTGAGCTGGTGACAACGCTACCCGGTCCCATAAAGCCTGTTGAATAAGTCGGGCCTTTGATATTTAGTTTGGTTTCTTCTCCCACTCGATAGTAAACATGGATATCGGCTGAGCTTGGATTTGTCTCGACTTGATATTGTTTGGATAAGTTTTGATTAATCGATTGTTCTATTTGGCGGTAGATATAAGCCGAAGGCTGAGTTGGAGCGGTTGGAAGCACTGGGGGAGTTGACTGAGGGGGGAGTGGCGGCAGGTTTATCTCAGGTAGAGCATGTTTTAATGTCGCCGCTGGCAGGGGTAAATCGTTAGGATCGGGCTGGAGTTTTGATTCTAGATAATAACTTGAAATGCCAGCGTAAGGATATTGAGGATCATAATCATGATTAATGTTGACAGATGAGCAAGCGGCTAACGTGAGTAATATTATGATGGACAATAGGGTGAGCGGTAATAAGCATAATGTGCGAGAAGTAAGCATATTAATAATCATATGATAAAAGATTTCTTAATTTAAGGCTTAATATCAAAGAGAAGCAAGCTTATTTAGGATAAAAAATGAGAGATTGGAGACAATATTCAATCCATCTATTTAGTGTTTTTTGTTAAGTATTTAACTTTTATGATTTTATTGTTAGGCATGTGTGTGAAATAGATTAAATAGTCGAGTATTGATTTTCTTTGGCCCTTTAATATGTCATTTCAAGTGATTATGTTATTTCAGTTTATATTGACATGATATTTTAATGTTTAGGCAATTTATTACTCAGTGGGTGACATGGAACAGGATAAATAAACGGCTTAATCGATATAGAAATGCTGTAGATTTGAAATTAGTCATAAAAAAGTTTGTCATAGATAGTGCTTTTATTCTAATTTTTTGCATCTTGAGCGTTAATAATTTGAGTTTTCTGGCTTTCGCCCATTTTTAATTCTTCATTTCAATGAATATGACTAATTCCACAGTATGAGAATAATGTGATTTAAGTGTGATTGATGGTTTTTTTGTTTTATTAGCTGTTGATGTTTCTCTTAAAAAGAATAGAGTGTGCTTTAAAATGTTACATGATGTTGCGGTTATCGCAAACAAACTGAAACAAATTTGAGGTTAGAATGTTATCAGCTGTTGGCTTTATTATTTAGTAGGTTTTTGGTTGAGTTATTCAGTGAGCAAAGTCGTACTCGAAAATAATCGATAATGCCAGGACAATATTCTTTTGAATATCATACATAATGTTGGATGGAGTCGTCATGGAAAGATGTTTTTCACGTTTATTTTTTGCTATTAATTGTGCGGTTATTAGTGGGAGTGTTTTTGCGTCTCAAGTGGATAAAAACGCTCATGTTCAAGCACCTTGGTTGTCCACGGGCGACTATAGTCTTGAGAACACTCAGCTACCAGAATGGGAGTTAAATCATAGAAAAGCGGTGTTGGAAACAGGGATTGAAGCAGGTATTCATTCCAATATTGATATGCACAGTACATTCCCTTATATGCTCTCTCCTCTTTCTGATTCAATAAATAGACTCATCGTTGAAGGGACCCAGAAAAAAGCCGGTGGTGCAGGCGGTAATGAAAAATTGGGGTTAACTTGCTATAGCCCAAGTGCGGATTCAATGCTTCTTTGTCAAACCTATGAAAGTTTAGTCGACAGTGTGACTTATGCTAATAACGGCTCGCAGGTGCTTTTTGGGGATACGAGTGATAATGCTATTTTTGCAGAGTTTGACGGTTACCCTTTTATTGTGACGCAAGTGGATGACACTTGCTATTTAGAAAACGATTATGTCACCACCATTAAGTATGACATCAATGGCAGCAATGATACTGCCTATGGATATGATTGTAGCAGCAGTGTGGAACATTTTGGACAAAGAGAAGTCGATGCCATTTATTATGACTTCTTTTCTTTTTCACCTGAAAATGACGCGCATTTCTATGGGGGCGTGGTCATGCAAATGTATCACTCCTACTTAGATGATTTATTTCCTGAGCAAAAAGCACAGAATCCTAACTCCCCCGATTGTCCTGTTGATAACCAAGGACAACCTAATGGCGATTATTGTTTAAAGCGTTTATCGCAACGGGCTCATGCGCTGGGAGTGACAGGTGGGCATATGGATGATGCCAATTGGGATGGTGAGTATGTGAATTATGGTAATGGACAATGGGCGGGGAGATTTTACAGTTTAACCACCATTGATTTAGTCGCCCATGAATCCATGCATGCGTTAAGTGAATGGAATGGTGATTTAGATTCTACCGGACAAGCAGGCGCCATCGGTGAAGGGTTAGGGGATATTTCCGCTATTGCGGCTAATCAATATTTTGAGAGCCACCTTTTAGGTGAACAATCGGATAATTATCAAAGCAGCACAGGTTATCAAAATAAGCGTGACAATGAATGGGCTTATGCATGGGATATTTATGTTAATAATGAACTGATGCGGATTTTTGAATTGCCTTCTTTTGACGGTAACTCTATTGAAGATGCAAGGGAATATTCGTCTAGTAATAGTAAGCATTATAATGGTGGTGTGTTAAGAAAATTATTTTATGAATTAGTCGTCTCAGAAGGTTGGTCACATGAGCAAGCTTTTAAGTTATTTTTAGGCGCTAATGTGAGCTGCTTCACGCCAAGTGTCACATTTGATCAAATGGGGGCCTGTTTACTGGATCAAGTGGACAAGGTGTTCTCGTCAGGTGAAGTGGACTCTCATAAAGTGGCATTGGATGAACGTCTTCATCGTTTAGGGATTTTTGCTAGTAATAGTCAAATCAATGCGTTAAGTTTTACGCAGAATAAGCATTATGATCATTCAGAGTATTGGATTTCTCCATCCATAGATGTCACCGATATCGAAGAAATCCGTGTCGATTGGGGAGATGGCACTCGCGTTAATTGGTCGGTTAATGACATTAATGGCAGCAATATTGAAGACATGCTGACAGGTGAGCACCTTTATGCTACGGGCGCTAAACACGTTAACTTTTCACTGAATGTCCTGAAAAAAGATGGCACCTTATTACAAGGCTTGAGTCAAGATTATATTCACTCATCGCCACTGCTTTGTACACCAACAATACATAATCCTAATGGAGAAGTGAGCCAGTTTACCTTCATGGGGCAAACCTATGCTATGTCAAATACGGGTTATCGATACGTTGATGCTCGCCACCTTACATTGCCCACGAATAATCAGTCTCCTATTTCTATAGAAGGGAATTTTACGGGTAAAAATATCTCTGTTTTTGCAGATATAAATCGTAATGGATATTTTGACCGAGATGAATTATTAGCAGAAGAAAAGCCGATGGTTGATGGCATGCCAACATTAGCGGGATTAGCGGATATTGAAGCGGGCCCAATATTGTTAAGAGTCGTGCTGGATGAATATACGACGTGGGGATGCAGTAGTGTGTCTAAGGGCATGGCGTTTGATATTTTAACGACACTAGAGGCTGCGGCCACGCCACCAACGGCTGATTTTAGTTATGAGATAACGGGTGCAACCAGTGTGCAATTTAATGCAGTAACCGAAGGGGTAGATGATAGCCGTAATCCTGAATTTACTTGGTCCTATCAGCAAACGGGTCAAAGTGCGGTGAGTATGGGGCAAGGAGAGAGTATCTCTTATGATTTTAGTCAGTCTGGGACTTATTCTGTCAATCTAACGGTTGTCTATGATGATGGCTTGCAAGATACCCGCACGCAAGATCTTGTGCTGGGTGGCATTTGTTTTCCGGAAAAAAGCAGCAGTTTTGATGAAGAAAGTGAATTTATTAATGCTTTGACTTACAGCGGTCCTTGGAGTGGTTCGTTAAATTCATCGGGTCGTAATCCCGTTGCTTATATCGATCATGATGTGGGTGACTATATGGATGGCTATGAAGGATATCCACTGACGATTAGCCTTTACACTGACACGATGAGCCGATCTGCTGCCACTAGTATTATTCAGATGGGACGGTTACGGACCACAATCTGGGTTGATTTAAATCATAATGGGATCTTTGAACAGGATGAATCTTATGTCAACGAGAGTGCTGATGACTTTTCATCACAATGGTATAGCTATCGTCTATACAGAATTAAAAGTGAGCATACCTTAACGATTAATCAAAATACGGATAATGGAGGCGCCAATGAGCTTCCGTTAAAAGTCAGAGTGAAACTTGAAAATATCGCAAGTGGAAGCTTTTCTGACACCGCTGGCACCAATGCATGTAGTCGAATTGAAAACGGTGAAGTTGAAGACTTTGATTTGTATGTGGATCCAAGATAACCCCTTTGTTTTGATTCATATTATAGCTGGTAGTTGAGCTGAGGTTTGAGAAGCGTGAGTAATGATATTTGGGGGATCACATGCTTTTCGAGAACCTGTCCATTTTCTTGCAACTTAATTTTGCTAGAGCAATTGGTGGGTGATTAATGAGGTATTAAGTTGTTACCTTAATTTTAATAATAATGAAGAAACGAATAAGGAAATTATGAAAAAATTAAGTTTAGCGATTGCCCTTGCGCTGGGTACAGCCGTTGTAGCACAGTCTGCTATTGCCGATGAAATGGTGCAATCTCATTCTATTACGACTGAACAAAATCAGCTTAAAACCTCACTTCGTGGGTTAAAAGGCAAGACATTTCAATCTCAAGGAGAGACTGATTTTACTCAGATAAGCCAAGTACAACGCATGCAAGCTCGTTTCGAGAAGTTTGGTTTAAATGCGAAGAACCGTCCTCACTTATTTAATTTAATTGAAAAGCAAGGTGAAAAAAGCACGGCTAAAGCCAGATTATCAACCTTGGCTACGAATAATCTAACGCCAGAGAATACATCAGGAAATTGTGTTGAGGGTGATACTAACTTATGTTCTTTCTTTACCCATATGGGCTTTTCAGTGTTAGCCCATAAAGAAACCAATGAGCCGTATCTGGTGGCATCAGCCTTAAACAGTGAACGTGCAGTTACAAATTACACCATGATTGATTTGACGCTGGTGAATGAACATTGGCAAGCCGTGACATTACCCAATTATACCGAATATTTTGGCGATGATACGACGGATCAAAAGCGCAAAGCGATTGAAAGTAGTGCGCCATTAGCATCAGCATTGGAGTTGGTGAGAAATTCGGAGTCTGTATTTGCCGATGCGTGGGTGACTGTCGTCACTGAAGATGAAAATGGTGTTGAAACGGTTGAAGATCGTAATGCCATGATTGAGTATTCTCGTGATGATATTTTACGGATTTTAGAGGAAGCTGATGCGGCTTTTAATCCGCCAGTGACAGCGGCAATATCACCTTTGGATTTTGGCCCGCCAGCAACGGGCGAGATTGTGAGTTATGGCCCTGAGCTGACATTGGAGGCTCCTGTTGATTCTAACTCAGTTGAAGGGACTGACATAGCCGATCAAAAAATTACGATTTGCTTAAATCGCAATTATGGCGATTGTGATTATGAAAATATTTACCCCTTAGGCACTCCGAATGATCAAACGAAATTGAAAATTCCCTTTATAGGAGAACTCTCAGTGCCTGGACAAGTGGAGGCCGTATACAAACCTTCAGATGTCTTACCAACTTTGGTTCAGCGTCCCACAAATATTTTTATTCAAACCAAAGAAAATGGTGGCGCGACCACTATAGGTGATGGTGATTACGCCGACATTCAAGATTTATTTGCTGACAGTATTGTTTCTGTTTACGACGAAGCGGCGAATAAAACGACGTTATCTTGGAATATTCCCCGTGATGATGGCATGTTTGGTGATGCGAGCTTGTTTGGTCGATATCAGGATGCCCATTGGATCATGAATATTGCATTGTCGGTTAAAAGGCGTCCAACACGTCCTGCTTCACCTGTCGTCTATATTGTGGGCTCATCGGATCCTGACACCAGCTTTTTCTTTGAACAACCTGTGATGCAAATCGTTTATAGCTGCTTAGCAAAAGGGTCGATGATCACCCTTGCTAGCGGTAAAACCATGCCGATTGAGCGTCTTAAAATTGGTGACAAGGTATTAGGTGCGAGTGAGTATTCACCTCATAAAGATATGCCATTGGTCATTGAAGATATCTCCGTTGGGGTTGAAACCATTCCTATGGTGGAAATTACGACAAGCACGGGTGAAGTCTTATTGTTAACTGAGTCTCACCCAGTGCTGAATGTGGCGGATCAACCTGTCTGGGCGAATGCGCTTAAAGTGGGCGATCGCATTCAAACGCAAGATGACAAAGTGATGATAAGCAACATTCGTCATGTGGACTATGACGATAATGTCTATAACCTGAAACTGGCTCGTCCTGAAGGGGATAGTCATTATGATCAGGGTGAAAGTTTTGCTATGTATGCCAATAATCTGCTCGTAGGTGACTTGCGCATGCAAAGTGAAAATGAGTTTAAGTATCAGTCTGAGTCAAGGGAAGATGTATTAAATCGTCTCCCAACATCTTGGCACACGGATTATCTTAACAGTCAGCAATAATTCTTTTCGGCCCACGATTTAATTTAAATCTGGGCCTCTTTCAAAGGAAATGAGAATGAAACTACATAGCAAAGTAGGTTATGTGCTTGCCTGCGCCTGTTTATCAGCCCCAAGTGTTGGGGAAAGTGCACTCAAGCTTGAACAAATTCATGCTGAAAAAGAAGCATTAATGCAAAGCATGGAAATGTCATCAAGTGATATTGTTCCGTTAGGAACAGGTTATCAAAGTGACGGTGATTACTTTCTCGGTTTGCAAACAGTAGACGGTGTGCTTGATGAGACGTTAGGTAACTCGATTATGGATTTTCGTGTGGGAGTGGATCTGTCTTATTCTCAGGTGATTGATCTTATCGATGGTACTGTCGATGCCGGCTTTAATTTTCCCGCGGTTCGAGTCGATGCTGGTGCTAATTATGCTAAAGAGATCAGCGCCGATAAATACAGTGGTACTTACAGTGTTTATGCATCAATGAAACCTAAATCTCAAATGTGGTTACCGGCTGATGACAGTGGTTATCAGCCTACCACTTCAGCGACTGAGCTTGCTGTTGCTTATCCTGGGAATCGCGCCGAGCATTTAGGGGATAAATTTGTTAATGGCTTTGCATTGGGTTCCAATGTGGTGATCAATATGAAGATTGATTACCGAGATGAAGCGGATAAGAGGGCCATTGGTGGATATTTAGGTGTGGATTGGGTTGGAAAAGTTGAAGTGGATGGTGCACTACAATTGCTCGATGATGAGAAGAAAAAGTCAGTTAAAATCAGTGTGAGTGGTTATCAAAGTGGTGGAGAGCCCAATCGCTTACTCGACATCATTCCTAATGGCATCATGTTATGTACATTAGAGAACCCAACACCTTGCTTTGATTTATTTGAAGAAGCTGTTTTATACCTTAAAGAAGATTATATCAATCAGTTTGATGAGTTAACCGATTACAACGTGACTGATACGTATTTGGTGGATTATGAAAGAGCAGGACCGGGTCTACAAGCCTTAGTGCCTGAAAATGGTTACCAGCAAACCAGTTACTTAACTAAGTTGATTGTGAAAGACACCACAGGTCGCTGGATTGATGAGCGTTTGACTAATCGCCGTGCGAAAAATTTACAACGTTATTATGCGTCAGCTTTTACCGCACAAGAGATTGCAGATTTAAGCGAAATTGAGCAGCAAAGTCGTGATAATGCCAACATGTATGCTGATATTGTCGATTATTGTGAAAAAAATCCACAAGGCACTTATTGCGCCGACTTTGAAGCTGATGTCGTTAGCAATTACATCCAAGATTATTCCAATATTATTTCAGTCTTAGAATAAGGACATTCCTATGTTTAATAAATATTCACTGGTTCTTTTATTGGGGCTGAGTGGCTCAGTGGCAGCTGAAGGCATTGATGATGCTGCATACAATGAGTTAGGTGACTTACTGACCGTGGAGCAGGCTCAGGGACGCTTTGACTGGTTAGAAAAGTGCTATGATGGCTTAATGGTTGAAATTTGGGAAAAAACCCATGATGCAACACAAGTGCTCACCAATAGCGAAAAAATTAGGCAGTTAAAAAATCTATGGATTTCACAGGATAAACTCACACAAGGTCAAGTTAACTATTTGACCTTTGCTAATGCCGACTTTACCAATCCTTATGATTGGTATGCAGGCACAGACGTGAGTCAGGACTGTACGTTAATGCCGACCGAATATGAAGCTGTCGCTTTGAAAACAACGGTGATTGACCATCAATATTGTGCCAATGCAAGTTATGACAGTGAATGGGAGTGGATAGCGTCAGTGAGTGTAGATGGTAAAGCCCATGCGTCACTCGCTAGCCCTTATACCCAAGTATCGGGCTTAGTGTTTTCAATGAGATTGAATCAAGAGCATGCAATTGTTCTGAAACCGGGTCATAAAGTACCTGAAGATCCTTCATTTTTAGGTGCTCGAGTATGGATTGACTGGAACCAAGATGGCAGTTTTGCATCCGATGAAATGGTGTTTAGTGGTCAAGGAAGTGAAACGTTTAATTTTAATCTGACTGTACCCAGCACAGCAACACCGGGAGTCTCTATGATGCGTGTTGCCATGGATGCCGGTGGTGGGTTCAATAATGCCTGTACGCGAAATTGGTATGGCGAAGTAGAAGACTATCTTGTGACGGTTCAATAACCCAGATAAAAGGATAATATCATGAAATTTATTTATGCAAGCCTGTTTTCGGCAATGCTGGGGACGAATGCAATGGCAAGTGATGGCCAGATTGATAAAGCATCACAGTTAGCATCACTGCAGTCCAGTTCTGTGAGCGGGTCAACGGTGAGTGCATTGGTGAACGATCATATTCCTCTTGGCAGCGCGTATGACAGTCAAAGAGAGATCTTTTTGAATGTACAGCCTATTGCCGGACGTATCGATGAAACCTTTGGTAACACTGAGTTGTCATTTAAAACCGGTATTGATATGAGTTATGAAGATATTCTCAGCACGTTAGCGGGCAGTGTTGATGTGGATGTGAATTTTCCCGTAGTGCGAGTCTCTGCTGGTGCATCTATGGCGACTGAAATGGCATCAAGTACTTATAGTAGTTCTTATACTTTCAGTGCCAGCAGTGTGCCTAAGAAGCGTTTATTATTACCTAATGATTCGTCAGCGGGTTATACCTTATCGACTGCGGGTAATGAAGTGGCGACCAATCATCAAAGTCAAATACAAGAGTTGGTTGGGGATGAATTTGTTTATGCCATCGAATATGGCGCAAATTTATTAGTGAACCTTAAAATTGAATACGGTAGCAATAAAGATAAGTCTGATATTGGCGGGTATTTAGATGTGGATTTATATGGCGGCGTTTTTAATGTGGGTGGCGAGCTTAAATACCTGCAAGAAGAGACGAAGTCCTCGGTTAAAATTACTGTCAGGGCTGTGCAACGTGGCGGTGATCCTAAGCAACTATTGAGTATTATTCCCAATAATATCATTACTTGTTCGTTAGAAAATCCTGCGCCTTGTTTTGATATGTTTAAAGAAGCGGTTGATTATTCTAAAAATCAATTCCAAGCACAATTACAAACCTTGGATGATTACAACGTCGTTAACTATTACATGACTCGATATGATTCCAGCAGTTTAGCGTTAAAAGCCTTAGCGCCTGCCTATCAAGATATTCGTTATGCAACTAAGTTATTGATCAGCGATTTAGAAGAAGATTTTCAGCAGGCTTTAATGGATGAGCACAGGGCGGCTGAATTACTCACGAGCTATTATGCATATTTACCTGAAGCTCAGCGTCTCGCTGTAGAAGAGATAAAGCAGGCCGCCTACGATAATGCTTGGTTCTTTTATACTGCGGCAGATTTTTGTCGAGATAACCCCTTTGGTACCAGCTGTGAAGACAGCTATAACGCCATGAAACAAGATTGTGCTCAAAGAGGATTGTCTTGCCCTCAAGCTTATGACATTACCCAATTGCAATTGCCAACGACCAGTGATTTAGATTGGAAGCAGTGTGAAATGGCACGTCAAGAAGCGGTTAGAGCTGGGGTGATTCTTGATGAAGAAAGTACCATTTATCGCAATATGCGGTGGGCACCGACGTTCATCGATAGTGCGCGTCCAGCATTGGGGATTTTAAATTGGCGCCTTTGTGAAGGTGCACTCAATACTTATGGCGATACGTTTTCAAATTAATTGGTATGTTAACCTGATGTCTTAAGGAGGAATGGGGTCTGGGTTGGTGTTAGGCCTCATTCATACTTAAATGATACGTTGGATGTTGGGCGTTTACGTTTATTGATAGTGCGTGTCCTGCTTTAGGTATTTGACATTGACGACTTTGCGAATGACTTCAATGAAGGTGCACTTAATACCTATGGTGATGCACTGTTAAATTAATAGGCATACTTGCGATGCTGTAAAGGGAATAAGGTCTTTGTAGGCGTTGAGATCTTATTAATAAGCAAATCAGTTATATTATGTGGCAGTGAAATAAAGGAATATTATGAAACCATTTGGCTTAGCTTTTTTATGTTTGCTGCTGTCGTTACCGGTCGCTTCAAGAGAATACTTTGGGGATGGCTATTCCGCTGATGATCTTGGCAAGGGCTTTAATAGCCAAACTTATCAATCTATGCCCAGCTGTCTTGAGGGGGCAGTGGTGACGCATACTCAAGGTAAGGGGGAGCTTAATTTTTTAAATCAGTTAGATCAAAGACAAGTGAGGAGTCGCACTTTTGGTGAGTTACATGGTGGGGTGAACTTGTTTATCGTGGCAGGCTCTGTGTCATCGTCTGTTTATCATACTAACGCAAAAGATGATTTAACGGTGTCTTCATCATTGCATTTATATTTTGATGAAGGGCATCATACTTTTGAAAATAGGCAAGTATTAGATAATGTGGATACCAGTCAGTGTGGCGATAGTTTTGTCTATCAAGTGGATTACGGTAGAGATATTTTTTTAACTAGCCAGTTACATTTCCAGTCTGTGGAAGATTATAAAAAGTTTGTCACTAAAGTCAAAATTCGTTTGTTATTTTGGACAAAAACAAAAACAACAGTCAAAGAATTTAAAGAGTATGCGCAAAATGCGGTGCTTACTGTCAAAGTCAGCTCTAATGGTGCCATTCCCGCCTCATTACAAGCTTTATTAGACAGTAAGCCAACCAGTTGTAAAGGGGATGAGGTCGATGAATGCATGGATACACTCAACCAGTTGAGTACTTATTTATTTGAACCGACAGGTCTTGCGCAAGAGATGAATACGATGCCGCCCGTTATTCGCAGTATGCACACGAAACAATATCAGGAATCAGGTCATTACAGCATCAATCAAATTGCGCTGCCTGAGCAAGAGGCATTAATGAGTATTGTTGACGGGGTGGAGGAAGAATATGGTGCTCGTGTCAGACAAGAACAAAGAGTTAAAGCTTTTTACCATGTGGCTGAAACCGAGGAGGAGCAATCGATATACTTAGCGCAATGGCAAGCGGCAACCGCTTATAGAGAAGCCTTTGAACCAGTAAGAGAGCGTTGTTTTAGAACACCTTTTGAAAATGAATGTTTGCCTCCCTTTGAATAAAAAGACATAATCGATTGTTAATAAATTGTTTTTATATTGCTTGTTTTTTAGGGCGTTATCATAGTCATGTTTTAAGGAAGAGGAATTATGGATAAAAGTGCTGTAAGCGGTGCAGCGCTGTCGATGGCTTTAGCGTTGGGGCAAGTGAGCGTTGTGAATGCCGATGACACGATTAAGTATGTATGGGATTTTGGTGATGGTCACACAAGTTATGCGCAATCTCCTGAGCATGACTATGGTACGGTGGGGATTTATCAAGCCAAGTTATTGGTTTTTCAAAATGATAGACTTATCGATACACAAGTGAATACTGTTGATTTAGTCAGCCCTTTGATTAATCAAATAACAATTGAGCATACACTTTCAACGTTAAATGTCAGCATGTCAGCGATTATCGATGTCAAGCAAGCATTGAACTTAACTCATCATTGGTTAATCGATGGTCAAACTTATGTGGGCATTAATGCCAATCATGAGTTCTCAGATTACGGTGAGTACAGTATTAAATTGTCGAGTTATTTTGATGATTATTTAGTGTCTGAAACCCAAGCCAATATTCTCGTTACAGAGCCAGAGCCAGAGCCAGAGCCAGAGCCAGAGCCAGAGCCAGAGCCAGAGCCAGAGCCAGAGCCAGAGCCAGAGCCAGAG
>NZ_CANMWS010000025.1 GCF_947501665.1 uncultured Shewanella sp.
GTCTCCCCATGTGAGAGTAGGTCATTTCCAGACGCCAAATAAAACGAAAGCCCTAGCAGAAATGCTAGGGCTTTTTTATTTGGCGGAAATGACACTCTCACATGGGGAAATAGGAAAAGTACATGCAGAGCATGTTTCATACCAATCTGGAAAACTAATACCAATCTGGAAAACTAACTGATCAACTTTGCCCAATCTCTTGAACACATTTACGTGATCCTTTCGCCCTCTCGCTAAACGCATTTCAAGCATGATAAACACTATCAACAATGTCTTGGTAATCTTTGAAAAACCGATTAGCGAGACAATAGTCATCAAAATTGCTGACGCATTCAATCTCATACCTGCTCAATTGCATTAAGAACAAATGAATAAATGGTATGACTTTGGATTGGTTCTGGATTTAATCGATCATACAAGTGTCATGGAATGAGACTAAAATAAGATATTCATCTCAACAAGACCAGAGACAGAAGTATTATGAGTCATGAGGCACCAATGAATAGGGGCAGTATATTCTCTGTTTTTATGACATTTTTAAAACTGGGTTTGACTTCATTTGGTGGACCTATAGCCCATTTAGGCTATTTTCGAAAAGAGTGTGTGGTAAGGCAAGGTTGGGTGAATGATAGTCAGTTCAGCCAATTATTAGCCATATGTCAATTTCTTCCTGGGCCAGCCAGTAGCCAACTCGGTTTTGCTTTAGGTCTTATTCGTGCGGGATGGCTAGGGGCAATAGTCGCGTTTATTGCTTTTACGTTACCTTCAGTATTATTGCTACTTGGTTTTGCCACAATTCTGCCATTACTGTCCAATGTGGCTGGAGAAGCGATTATTCATGGGTTGAAGTTGGTAGCGTGTGTGGTGGTAGCTGATGCGGTGTTGGATATGGCTAACAAACTGTGTCCTGATTTAAGAAGAAAAATGATTGCGGTTTTCGCTGTCGTCAGTTTGATGCTACTAAATTGGATTGGGGCTCAATTAATTGTTGTTTTTGCTGGTGCAATAGCTGGGCTGCTTTTTTGTCGAGACGGGGCTATGACATCAGAATCAATTGTTCATGTCTCTTACGGCCGTTTTATGGGGCTATTTTTATTTTCAATCTTTCTTGTTTTATTTTTGCTGCTGACCGTATTTTCTCAGTCGACAATCTTAGGGCATATTGCTGCAGTATTCTATCAAGTTGGATCGATGGTGTTTGGTGGTGGTCATATTGTCCTGCCATTACTGGAGACTGGAGTTGTGAATACGGGCTGGGTGACAGAAGCTGACTTTTTGGCAGGTTATGGTGCTTCACAAGCGATCCCTGGCCCTATGTTTGCTTTTTCGGCTTATTTAGGCGCTATTATCCCCACAGCGTATTCACCATGGTTGGTGTCTTTTATAGCATTGCTATTTATTTTTTTACCGGGTTTTTTGCTTATTTCTGCTATTTTACCTTGGTGGCAGCGCCTGTGCCATTACCCTAATATTCATTATGGCGTGCAAGGTATTAATGCTGCGGTTGTTGGGTTGCTAGTTGCTGCGTTATTTGATCCTATTTTTATCTCTGGCGTGCAAACTAAAGTGGATTTTGCCATTGTGGTAATGGGCTTTACCCTATTAAGGTTGTTAAAATGTTCGCCTCTATATGTGGTGCTGCTTTGTGTGACATTGAGTCTGGGGATCACTCATATAATGGAATTGGTATGACTGGCTTGATAGGTGAAATAGAGGTTAAAAATCTCAGCTATCAGCAGACTGGCAAGGGGAAACAGCTAAAGCTTAAAAGACCAGAGACATTGGGCTGAATAAGATAATACTGTAACATGAACTCAGAATAATGAGTGCCAGATAGAGATTTAATGATATTTAAATATGGCACTTATTTTTATTTATTTTACTTTTTGCTAAGTGCCGATATTTATCGACACTGCTTAACCCGAGTTCAGGTTGATTATATTCTGCGTTTTTTAAAGGCATAAAGTCCGGCATTGAATAAAACGCTAAAAAAGGTTTTCCATTCACTGAGTTTAGGATTGGGCGGGTTACCTTTTGCCATTTGTGCGAGTTGTTGTTCATACCAAGTAATATTGAGCATGGCTATTTTGTCAATGGTAGGGATACCAGTCGTTAATCTTTTTAAGGCTTGCTCATGGTGTATATCGGACATTAATTTATGAGGGAAGTCAGGATCGATAGCGGTTGTACGTGCAAGTCCAATAAAATCAGTTGCTCCCGTATCCAATGCTGCCTGCATGCCTTTTGCTGAGCGAAAGCCGCCTGTTAATACTAATGGTGTGTTGGTGATCCGTCTGGCTTTTTCTATATAGTCGATAAAATAGGCTTCTCGAGCGTAGGTAGACGTTTTGGCCTTATGGCCCATCATTGAAGGGCTTTCATAGGTGCCACCTGAAATTTCAATTAAATCAATTCCAGCTTCTCCGAGTGCCTGAACAACAGTCATAGAGTCTTCTTCGGTAAAGCCCCCTTTCATGAAATCAGCTGAATTGAGCTTGATACCAATGGGGAATGTTTTTCCCACTTGCTCACGAATAGCCTGATAGACCGCCAATACAAAACGCATACGATTTTCAATTGTCCCTCCCCATTTATCTTGGCGTTGATTATGTTTGGGAGAAAGGAATTGACTGACTAAATAGCCATGGGCACCATGAATTTGTATGCCACTGAAACCAGCTTGTTTTGATAATGCAGCGCTTGTCGCAAACTTTTGGATAATACTCTGGATCTCTTTGTCAGTTAATGCTCTAGGGGTATTGAAGCCTTTTTCTAAACCTTGTTCAAGTGGGATAGCTGACGGGGCTACGGGGGTGTTACAGATAAATTTGGGGATTTGTTTACCTGGATGGTTTAATTGAGTCCACAATTGAGTATGGTGATTTTGCCCTGCTTTAGCCCATGCTTTAAAAGCTGAAAGATCAGATAGTTCATCCAGTACGACATTTTTAGGCTCACCTAATGCGGCCCTGTCGATCATGATATTGCCTGTTATCGCTAAGCCTATACCACCTTGAGCCCAGCGACGATAAAGTGTGTTTAATCCCGTCGTTGGGTTATGGGTGCTATTACCCAGTTGTTCACTCATGGCAGATTTAAACAATCGATTTTGAATGACTTGTCCGCAGTTTAATGTAAAAGGTGAGTTAAGTGTGAGTGGGGCTTGAGGGGAATTTGCCTTAATTGACTTAAGGCTGTTTAGCTCATGGCTGTTTATCGGCTCATGGCTGTTTATCGGCTCATGGCTGTTTATTCGCTCATGGCTGCTCACTTGTGTATTTTGCATTTTCACTCCATTTGAATGTGTCAAATTGTTATTGTTATAAGTGTGATAAGGCGGTCTAATGATCATGACTAAAAACAATAAACATTAGACCGGTCGTCTTTTAATTGGGTGATAAACAGTCCAAGATGTTTTTCAACCCTACTTTACTCGTTTAAAAAGATATTTCAGATTAAATACTTATGATATTAAAGAGTTGCATCATGCAATCTTTCGCTTCAGTTTTGTTTTTGGATATGCGCATTCTGATTAAAGTGCCTTGCCAACTAGACCAATAGAGGTTTGCTATTTGCTCGGCATGCAGATCTTGGCGGATAGTACCTTCTTCTTGGGCTTGCTTAAAAAGCCTACTAAATAGCGTTTGGCAACGTTCAATAGATTGGTTAAGTATTCTGAGAGATAGAGGTTGATTATGATCGATATCGGCTGAAATAGTGGCAATTAAGCAGCTATGAGTATAATGGACTTCTTCAAATTTATCTAAAGTAAACAGAGTGATGACTTTAAGTTTATCGAGTGTATTAGGTTCATTTCCCCCTGTTTGAACAAACTGAGTAATTTGAGCGATGAGATCCTGACTATAAGTCTGGATCAATTCAGCGACAAAGGCATCTTTGCTGCTAAAGAAATTATAAAATGAGCCTTTAGGTACCTTCACAATATCCAATACTTGTTTAATACCGGTGCCGTGATAGCCATAGGCTGATAGTTGAGTAATTCCTGTTTGAATTAATGCGTCTCGTGTTGAGTCACTACGTCTAGGTCTGGGCATGGAATAAAGTATATGACCGATCGTCTTTTAATGGAAGTCTTATTTTTTGTACTGTTATATAGTGCACTTAAATATCAAACTGATAGAACTTTACGATATAGGAATAAGCGTCACTCATTCCTCATTCCTTGTGTCTTGCTGCCATGTCTTTGCCCAATCACGCAAAGGATCTAAGGTGTGCATTAACGAATGCCCCAAAGGGGTTAATTGATAGCCAAGGGGGGTCGATGTTAACAGTTTTGCCTGTGTAAGCTGTTTTAATCTGTCATTTAATACTGAAGGTGACATGGTATCGCATTGGGCTTGTAATGCTCTAAAGTTGAGTGCTTGCTCACGGAGTTGCCATAAGATCCTCATATTCCATTTTCGGCCCAGTAGATCAAATAACGCCATGATGGGGGTACCAGAGCGGGAACCACGAACAGGCGTATTGGGAAGTGGAGTGGTTGTTTTTGTGATCATGAGTATTTTTTGAAATATATAAAAGAGAGTGATTGTAAATATTTTAACATTTTTGCTTCGAAAAAAGTAGCATTTAGGAGAAGGGGAATGTTATGCTTCTAAAATAGTAGCAGCATTGGTTGTGAAAAAGTGCTGTATAATATTCATTTAAAAAGGAAGTGCGAGATGTTTTTAGTTAGGGGCTGTTGATCTTTCGTGGTTAAATTATGTCCGGTATAAGCGTGTTTTAATCGCGGCGGGAGAGGTGACGCCTAGTCACTCTAAGCAAGCTTCTCTCAACAAAGAGTAAAACACGCTTAGACGGATCCTACGGACAGCGTTTGTGGTGCCTTTTTACAGCGTTATCGCTCATTTATGTAGAATAACTACACCGTATAAGCTCTGCCTTGTATAAAGATCCCACAAACTGCTGCAGAAATAATCACCAAAGTTCAACAGCCCCTATTTTAACAATGTGGAAGTAATAACCCCCGAATTAAGGCAACTGCACAGAAATTATCTTGCGCTTGAGTATGAAAAAAATCACTTAATTTTTGGTGGGAGAAAAATACCTGATACTAATGGCATTTTCGGTGGGATTATTATTTCTCAGCATGAAAGTCGTGAAGCACTAGAAAGCTGTCTAGCAGAAGATCCTTTTATCAAGAGCGGCAGTGCCAGTTACACAATAACTGAATTTATACCTGTTATGGCGGCGAATGACTATCGTCATATCTTAGGCGAAGTCAACGCATTGTCATGATAATAATAACAATTCTATTATCGCTAAATGAAACTAACTGAAATATTGCCAATAAGTTGATTTTTAATGATTTATTTGGTGCTTTACACTCATTAACCTGAACTCAGGTTGGTATAGCCTATAAACACTCGTTTTTTATCGAGTGTTTATAGGGATTGAAACTGGGCTTTCGTTAATAGTGAAATTCAATTTCACGCTGAGACAGAAAATCGGGTTTTTGGCTTTGTTTTAGCTGATAGATAACCCGATAACTCAATAATGCTTGAACATATTCACGTGTTTCTTGATAGGGAATGGTTTCAATAAAACTGACAGCATCAAGTTGGCCTTGAGATTGCTTAAGCCATTTTTTGACCCTGTGAGGACCTGCATTGTAACTGGCTGCGGCAAGGATCCTATTTTGGTCAAACGTCTTTTTCAACTTGGCGTAGTAAGCGCTACCTAGTTGAATATTGAATGCTTCATCATATAAAAGCGATTGTTTATAATTCACCTTTTCAGCTTTTGCCGTTGATTTAGCAGTGCCAGGCATTAATTGCATATAGCCTTTAGCACCAGCATGGGAGGTGGCATAGGGGTTAAATGCGCTTTCTCGGCGAGCAATGGCCCTAAGTTCATTAATGTTGATTTGTTGCGTTGTCGCCGCTTTTGAAAAATGAGGGCCTGCGGCGTAGGGGAAGCGCAAATTCATATCATTCCACACTTTTGCTTTGATGCTGGTTTCTATACTTAAATTAAACCACTCATTTTCTAGTGCGAAAAGGGCATATTCTTGTTGCATCGCTTGATTGTGTCGATTGAGCAGCATTAACCATTCGCTGCGAGCATCACGGCTATTATTCATGGCCATGAGTTCAGTGACTCTCGCGAGTCCCGGATCTTGAGATAATTTAGCCCTTAATTTTGGGAGGCTTTTTGTTGATTCATGTTGTAATTGAAAAGGTTTATTTTGCTGTAATGCTGAAAGGTAGCCATAGAAGTGGCGTTGTTGGCTGAGGTTGTCGAGGAGTTTTTTTGCCGTTTTGTCCTGGGCATTATGATATTGTAATAATCGTGCCCGCCAATAGGTCCATCTAGGACTGTTCTGCTTTGCTTGACTTAATAAGCCAATATATAAACCAACTTGTTGCCAATCTTTGTCTTTAATTGCCCAACGAATACGGCGTTCCAGTAAATCATCAATGATAGGATAAGACTGAGTATGCTTGTACTGTTCAGCTAAGACTGGGAGCTGTATATCGATATGCTCTTTTAAATTATCATTCTCAACAATGAGGGCTCGCTTTATTAATGAAAGTTGTAATTTGTGTGCTTTTTGTGCGGTAAAAGCCTGCTGTGCTTGATAGCGAGAAAAAAGCCATATAGCTTGATCTGTATGGTATTTCGACAGTTTTTGTAAGCCTAAATACAGAACGTCTTCATTTAAATAATTAATATCATTTAATGGTGTATCGAGTGAAAAAAATGCCGTGATTTGACTTGGACGTCGGTAGACATCCAGCAGTTGCTGAGCTTCACTTGGGTGCTTTGTGAGCTGTTTTGCTAAATACTGCAGTAAACTGTATTGACCCGCTGAAAACGCGAGTTTCATACGAGACCAAATTAACTCTTGTGTTAATTGACCTGCTTTTTTCCAATCAGAAAACAAAGGATCGCAAGCTTCAGGGCGAGACCGGCCCCATTGCCAAAGCTCTTTAGCACCAGTGTAGGCCACTTTTTTGTGGTTTGTCGCTAACTGTGCTCTAAAAAAATAGCATTGAAGAGTGATACTGTTGGGCGTTGTAGGACTAATAACTAAAAAATCAGCCCAACGTTGCTCCATTCCCACTTGTGATAAATATCGCCCTCTAGCGCGGTTGTATAAAGGCGTGTTTTTCCATTGATTGATAATGGTTAATGCTTTTTTACCAGATAATGTGCTTAAGGTGTTTCTTTGTGATTGATAATCTAAATAAATATGAAGGGGGTAGTTTTCAAGATTAGCTCGAAGCCTTTCATAACGCTTTTTTTGATTTTTTTCTAGGGCTTTTTGAGCCGCTAAATAATTATTTTGCTCGGGGGTGAAAGATTGAGCATAGCTGGATAAACTTAGCCCAAAGGTAAAAAAGAGACTCAATAACCGAATAAAAAACAGTTGTGTCATATTTTCTCCCTGTGATGATACGCTAATGTGAAGGAGCATAGATGATTGCATCAGCAACGCTATGACATCGAGTCATGAGTACCGCGTTTATTTGATGGCCACTGATGATTGAAAGACTCGCCCTGTTTGAGGAAGCTAACACTCTCTTTTATTGCCTTGCTTATACGTATAGACTGTTGCGCCACTTTTGTCTTGTTATTTTTTAATTGGGATGGCATGAGAGTTGATCATTTAAGTGATAGACAAATATGATAAACAAAAAATAGGCTTGTTTATCATATTTCCCGTATGTTGTTAACAATGCTTAATTATGCGTGTCATTTTCAGTGCTAATAAAAGCTTGGTCGAGCAATTGTGGGGCTAATTTCTTACTGGTTGGCACGCCTAATTGCTGCATTTGGTGTGCTTGACGGATCACATTGCCTTTACCAGAAGCAAGTTTATTCATGGCTTGATGGTAAGTTTTATCCGCATTGTCTAATGCTCGGCCGAGTTTTTCCATATCTTCTAAATAGCCGCATAACTTGTCATAAATTTTACCCGCTTGTTTGGCAATATTTTGTGCATTTTGATTTTGGTATTCATAGCGCCAAATGTTGTTAATTGTGCGCAGTGCAACTAATAGGTTCGTGGGGCTGACAAGCATAATATTATGTTCAAGCGCGTAATTAATCAGGCTGGGATCATGTTCAAGTGCCAATAAGAATGCGGGCTCTAAAGGCAAGAACATTAATACATAATCTAAGCTTTTTAAACCATGTAAGGTTTGATAGTCTTTTTGACTGAGTCCTTTAATGTGCTGACGAACAGCAATAATATGTTCTTTAATCGCTTGGTTTTGAATGGTTTCATCATCACTGTTGAAATAGCGCTCATAGGCAACGAGGGTCATTTTGGCATCAATAACCACATCTTTATTATCAGGTAAGTGCACAATAACATCGGGTTTGAAGCGTTTTCCTGATTCATTTTTTAAATCTTGTTGGGTGTGATATTCATGGCCTTCTCTGAGCCCACTGTCTTGTAAAATACGCTCTAAAATTACTTCGCCCCAATTGCCCTGTTGTTTATTATCTCCCTTTAATGCTTTGGTTAAATTAACAGCATCTTGACTCATTTTAACATTGAGTTGAGAGAGAGACTCAAGTTGGTGTTTTAAGGCATTTCGTTCACTTTGTTCATGGGAATAAGACGCTTGCACTTGTGCACGAAAACCTTCCAGTTGTTGCTTAAAAGGGGCCAGTACATGATTGAGCTGAGTATCATTATTTGTTTGAAGTTTCTCACTGCGTTCTTCAAATATCTTATGGGCAAGGTTTTCAAACTGCGTTTTTAACCTATGCTCAGCATTTTCCAGTAAAGCCACTTTATCGTGTAATGCTTGCTGCTCAGCCTCAAATTTAGCCGTTAATGTTTGCTGCATGGCGTTGGCTTTAGACAAACTTAATTGCGCTTCCATTTGTTTGCGTTGAGCATCGGTGATTTGTTGCTCTAAAGTGGGTACTCTTTCACTCAATGCATGGGCTTTTCCCAGTTCAGATAAATGCCATTCCAATTTATTTTGTTGTTGTTGTAACGTATTTTCTTTCTCGTTAATTGTTTGTTGATATTGGGTGATTTCATCTTGTAAGTCGGATTGTATTTTTTCCATGTCTGCTTGCATAGTCGCACGAACGGTTTCCCATTTTCGTCGAGTCTTAATTTGATTTAATAAAGCGCCAATCAATAAAGATAATAAAGCGGTAGCAACAAATGGGACGAACGCTAACAGTGCAGACAGGGTTATAGCAGGCATAAAAATCACTCTTTATATAGATAGGGGAATAGAGTGACATGGGCAGTAATGCTCTGCAAGCCTTTGGATAGATAATTGCTGCTCTCTTGAGCACTTTATTGTTAAATATTTGCAAGTAAGATGGAAAAATAAACCTGTGCTGAACAGAGGTATGAATACTTTTATCTAATTCGTCGGTCTATTGTTATAACGGGAATAGGATCCTCATGTATTAGGAGCGATGATGTTAATTAAAAAAAAACCTTTATGGGATAAATTCAGTCACAGTGATATCACGCCTGAGTCCGTTTACTTACAAAGGCGTCAGTTAGTCAAAAAGTTGGGTTTGTTGGGAACAGGGGCGTTATTGACAACACCTGCTCAAGCAGGTTTGTGGGATTTATTCAGTAATGAAAAGTCTAATACGGCTTTTAAACAAAGCTCACTGAATTTTGAACAACAGACAGAATATAATAAGTGGATTTATGGTGAGTCAACACCTGAAGCAAAAGTCATTTCACATAATAATTTCTATGAATTTGGAACCAGTAAAACCGATCCGATTGAACATGCCCAGTCTTTTAAAGTGAACCCTTGGCAGTTACGTATAGAAGGGGAAGTTGAAAGGCCTTTGGTACTGGATTATGATACTTTATTTAGCTTATTCCCGTTACAGGAACGTATTTATAATTTTAGATGTGTTGAAGCATGGTCTATGGTCATTCCTTGGATTGGTTTTTCATTAGCAGATATTTTAAAAAAAGCAGGGGTGACAAGCAAGGCGACACATGTGGCCTTTGAGACCTTATATGATCCCAATCAAATGCCGGGGCAAAAAAATCGCTTTGTTGGAGGCGGAATTGATTATCCGTATGTGGAAGGGTTAACGTTAGCTGAAGCGATGACAGATTTAACCTTTCTTTCAGTAGGATTATATGGAAAGACACTTCCTCCACAAAATGGCGCACCGATCCGCTTGGTTGTACCTTGGAAATACGGGTTTAAAAGTATTAAATCTGTGGTACGTATCAAGGTGATGGATAGACAACCTCCAACAAGTTGGAATCGTCTTGCCCCCAGTGAGTATGGTTTTTATGCCAACGTCAATCCAAATGTGGATCATCCTCGATGGTCACAAGCTACCGAAAGACGAATTGGTCAAGGTGGATTATTTTCGGCGAAGCGAATTAACACTCTGCCTTTTAATGGCTATGGAGACATTGTAGGGCCTTTGTACAAAGGGCTTAATTTAAAGGTGAATTTTTAATGCGTCTATCAACTAAGCAAATCATGCTGATAAAGTTAATAGCGCATTTAGTGGGTATTTTGCCATTGCTGTATTTGCTTGTGGAAGTATTGAATGGTAATGCCGGAGGAGATCCTGTTCAATATATTATTCACTTTACAGGAATGGGGGCTATTAATAGCTTAATATTAACGTTACTTATTTCCCCTGCGGCAAAGTTTTTTAAATTGGGAAGTTTATTAAGGATAAGGCGGTTAGTCGGGCTGTATACATTTAGTTATGCCAGCTTACATGTATTGGCATTTTTGAGTCTCGATTTACTGTTTGAATGGTCTTTATTTGCGAGTGAGATAGTGAAAAGACCTTACATAATTGTAGGGTTAATCGCCTATATCTTATTGATGGCATTAGCGTTGACATCTTTTACTTTGATACAAAAAAAAATGCGTCATTATTGGCAACGATTGCATAATTGGGTTTATGCCGTTGCAGCTTTAGTGCCCATTCATTTTTATTGGTCTGTGAAGTCTGAAATTATTGAGCCTAGTTTGTATTTATCAGGATTATTTTTTCTTTTATGTTTGCGCTATAAAAAATTTAATATACTGAGTATAAAAAAAGCAAGAGTACCAGATTAGTTCTTTATTGTGGTTGTTCATTTTATACACGGTAATCTTTAAAAACGAGGAGTTTATTTGAGTTACCAGGATAATTAATTATCATTAACTTAATCGCCACAACATGAGAATAAAGCTTTATTCTCATGTTTGAAAGCTACAGACGAGAGAGTGTCTATAATATAAAGCCTGCTATTATAATATGTTCCAAATACCATACTCATTTTAATGATAAAGAAAATGAAGTAATCAAAATGAGCTAAGTTCTCTTGATGGGCATTCGATAAAGAAGTTCAATATACTGACGCAGAATCCCTAAAACATATTGATTTAAATAAGCTAGTTAATGTGTTTCACCAAAGTTAACAGATAATGTTAGACACTTTCTTCTTGCTGTTTCATTATCAGAACAACTTGTTCATATGACAAATTGAGTTGGCGTGATAAGTTAATTATCTTGGTTTTGTAAGTTTGAATATTTTCTTGTTGTGCAATTTGCTCTTTTTCTTCTTCTACCAATTCATTTACTGAATCTTGTAATATCTGTAGTCGACGTAAATTAAAATCTAATGAAGAAATATATTTTTTCATTTGGGCTTTATTTCTAGCTTGTTCTAAATCACTAGTTCGTTTTTTATCGTAGTTATATTGATCTAATGCCGCGATAGCATCTTCTAAATCTAAATTATTGTTCATTTGGGATCACTTAACTTTAGGTGAATGTGTGGACGAGATAAAATTTCTCTCATTATAAAGGGTATTTTTCCATTCTTAAAGCCTTTCTTATTATCTTTTTAACAAGAAACTTCTTTTGATTCTTGTTTTGCGTTTAGACAAGGCGTAATCTGTTTGAAAATACCGCGAATGGATGCCTCAATGTTAGATTTGCTCCCTGATTTATTTGATCATTATTCTGATGGGCTAACGTTATTGCCAATAAGGTTCTTTTCTTACGGAAAGAAAGTCATTTTCTATGGTGAAGTGGTCACAGTGCAATGCATTGACGATAACTCTAAAGTGAAGTCGGTATTATCGAAAAATGGAAAAGGAAAAGTGTTAGTCGTGGATGGCCAAGGTTCATCAAAGGCATTACTAGGGGATATGATTGCAAAATCAGCGCTAGAAAATGAATGGGAAGGGGTTATCGTGAATGGCAATATTAGAGATGTGATGTGTATAAGAACATTGGATCTAGGCGTTCATGCACTAGGAACGCATCCGATGAAGACACAAAAACGAGGTAAAGGCGATATTAATGTTAGTTTAGAGATTGCGGGGATCAATATTCAGCCTAAAATGTGGGTATACGCAGATGCGAATGGTGTCGCATTATCACCAAGAGCGATAGACTTATCGGTACTGACTGAATAATTTTTTGTTTTTAATTGAATGGAACCTCTAATGAAAGTAATAAAATGGCTTGTTATTGCGTTATTTATTTTGTGTGTTGCTTTTGCAGCTTATATTAGTTTATTTTTCAATCCAAATGACTTTAAACCCCAAATCATCGAGTTTGTAAAAGAAAAAACCGGACGTCAGTTGAGCATTAAGGATGATTTAACTTGGACGTTTTTTCCTCATATGGGCATAAAGTTAGGTGGGATTAGTCTTTCTAACCCACAGGGATTTGAATACCCACAGATGTTACAAGTTCGCGAAGCTGTTGCAGATGTTGAGCTGTTACCTTTATTGCAAAAGGCCGTTATTGTCCAACAACTAAAACTGGATGGTTTGACTTTTATTCTAGAAACCCAAGCCGATGGGCATTCAGGTTTAGATGGATTAACCAGTACAAATGAAGCGCAGTCGGGAAGTACCGATACATCGTCAAAGGCCGATATGGCGGCGAATATATCGCGGTTAGAGATTGGTGGTATTGCCATCACAAATAGCCAAGTATTAATGGTTAATCAGCAAACAAACAGCGAACAAGTTTTTTCATTGAATGAATTGACCTTAGGTCGTTTCCAATTAGGTGAATTTGCGACCATTGATTATGAATTGACTGCAAAACTCCCTGATATGGTATTAAAAAGTGAAGGTCAAGGGGCTGTAAGACTTGATAAGCAGATGCAAAATGTGAAAGTGAAAGATCTGGAAATTAAGAATGAGATAAAGACAATAGGCAGTGATAAGCCCGCTTTTCCACTTGAGTTGATACTGCAAGTGGCTGTCGATTTAAAAAACAAGTCATTAAGCTTAGGAATGAATGATATTGCTGCCATGGATTTACATGGCTCGGCCAATATTGATGCTAATTATGGTAAAAAAATACCAGATTTGGCGATTAAATTAGACTTTGATGAACTGAATGTCGATACCTTATCTGCTGCGATGTCAGCCGACACGAAAAATGCATCTAAACAGTCAAAAGAAGCTCCTAAAGAACAGTTAAAAGAGCCTGATTTATCTGCTTTAAAGAAAGTGAATGTTAATGCCGAAGTGACTATCAAGTCAGTGAAGATGAATAATCTTAAATCGACTAATTGGAATATGAAGGCCCAATTACAAAATGGGATCTTGAATATGCGCTCTTTAACTGCTGATCTGTATAAAGGCCAGTTAGTGGCGAGCGCAAGCTTAGATGCCCAACAAGCAATACCGCGTTATTCTTTTAAGAAAAGCATTACAGGTGTTGAAATTAGACCATTGCTTCAAGATGCGGCGGATGTGGGATTATTAGCGGGATTAACAAATTTAAGCATTGAAGGGAAAGGCTCAAGCTTTATCCCTGATAATATTAAGCAGAATTTGATTGCATCTGGAAAATTTGAAGTCGTCGATGGTGCACTTTATGGTATTAATATCCCTCAAATGTTACGACAAGCTCAGGCTAAGCTCACTGGGGCTAATGTGACTGCCGGCAATGAAGAGAAAAAAACTGATTTTACTCGTTTAACAGGGAGCTTTAATATTGCTAAAGGGGTGGTGAGTAATGATGATTTAATCATGGCATCACCTTTAATTCGTATTAATGGACAAGGTAGTGTGAATATTGTGACACAGGCTTTGGATTATCAATTGTTGACTAAAGTGGTTGGTTCATTAGAAGGGCAAGGGGGCCAAGGAAGCAATACCTTAAAGGGGATTGATATCCCTCTTAAAATTACAGGTACTGTTAGTGCGCCTAAATTTGCATTAGACACCGATGCTTTGTTAAAAGGAAAGGTGAAACAGGAAGCCGACAAACTAGAAAAAAAATTAAAAGATAAATTGTTGGATAAACTAGGAGGACTGTAATGACAAAAAAGGCTTGGGTATTATTATGCTCATTATCCATGTTTGGATGTGCGCCAAGTATCAGTGATCCCATTTCTCAAGGAGGAGTGAGTGTGAGTAAACCCGATATGAAGGATAAATTGGCTTCGGAAAAGCAAGCGACTTTACTGACAGGGAAGCTGATCCTACCTGCTCATATTGAGAAAGATCAATCTTTAGTTGTTGTATTAGAGGTGACGAATCCTCAATCTTATGGAGTGCCGTTGCTTTTTTCTTCAGGTAAAAGAGGGGATTTATACCTTTATAATGATAAAGGACAAAAAATTTGGACATGGTCAGAACAGATGATGTTCACTCAAGCATTAAGAGAAACGGTATTGGCTTCAGGGAAGAGTATGAAGGTGACATTTGACATACCAATGAAACTGATGAAGACCTTGTGGGGTAATGATTACACTTTGCAAGCTGTTTTTGCCGGTAAGGCTACGGAGTCGAAAAAGAAAGTGATGGGTAAAGTAAGCCAAAAAGTATCTTTTAAAGGCTGAATACTGCTGAGTCATTTATTGCAGTAAAGAGTGATAAAAAACGCGCTTCATAGAGAAGCGCGTTTTTTATATTGACCATGAAGAGTAAAGTATTAGGTTCTTACTTTTGTCATATCGACATACAATTTCAGCATCTGACCTGGTTGGATATATTTTTGCTTTTCAAGTGCATTCCATTTGACCAACTGGTTGACACTAACATTAAATTTACTGGCTATTCGTGCGAGTGAGTCACCACTTCTTACCTTATAACGTACGGTTCTCATAATCGAATTAGCGCTAGTACGGCCATCAGATGTCCAAATAACCAGTTTTTGACCTATTTTAAGTCGATCCCTAGGGGACATATTATTCCAGCTGGCTAATTGTGATACTTTGACCTTATAGTTGCGTGCAATTTTCCAAAATGAATCGCCTGATTTGACTTGATAGTTGATTTTTGCAGACGCACGTTTACGATTCTGTTTACGGCTGGTGCGTTGTTCTAATGATAGGGCATATTGCTTTGGGTTTTGTGCTGCAATGGGGATTAATAAGTATTTCCCTGCAACTATGGTTGTGCCCTTGATGTCATTGACCGCTTTAAGTGCGCCGATAGTGGTTCGATAATGTTTAGCAATCTTGCCTAAACTGTCACCTGATTTCACTTTATACCTTTCCCAGTTCAACCTATCATCAGGCTCAGTTTGAGATAAGGCTTGTTTAAAGTGCTTTGCTTTACTAATAGGCAAGACCAGTTGATGCGGACCTTGGGGCGCTGTTGCCCATCGATTGAATCCTGGGTTGAGTTTATGCAGTGCGGATGTCGACATGTCTGCTAAATTAGCAGCAACCGCAAGGTCGATTTGATCGCCAACATTCACAACTTCTATCTGAGGCTGGTTTTTAATGGGTTTTAGCTTTATACCATATTTATCAGCATTTTTTATCACATCGGCTAATGCAAGCAATTGTGGCACATAACGTTCTGTTTCAGTAGGCAAATCAAGGGACCAAAAGTCTGCAGATAGGCCTTTACGTTTATTGCGTTTAACGGCATTTAAGACTCGACCTTCGCCCGTATTATAAGCGGCAATGGCATATAACCAGTTTTGATTGGTTTTTTTATACAAATATTCCATCATATCAAGGGCGGCCACGGTTGCAGCAGGCACATCACGTCTGCCGTCATACCACCAATTCATCTTTAAACCGAAGTATTTAGCCATTGGGGAGGTGAATTGCCATAACCCCGATGCTGCTCCAGCAGAATAAGCAAAAGGATCGAAGGCGCTTTCTACCACAGGCAGTAATGCTAACTCCATAGGAAGATCGCGTTTTTGTATTTCGTTAACAATAAGATATAAAAAAGGCGTGGCACGTTCAGAAATGCGTTCTAAGTGCTTGGGATGCTTGATATACCAATTTCGATATTGATTGACTAATTTATTATCGGGCACCGTTAAGTGCATATTTAACCTGATCCGTTGCCAAACATCGGTAATAGCAACGGGGGAAGTCATGGCTTGTTGGCCTTCTTGTGTCACAATTGGAACGGCTGAATACTGTGTTGCCGTTTCAGCTGTCACGGGTTTAACAGAGTCTAATGATTGACAACCCGTTAGCAGAGAAAACCCCCCTGCAATAATAATGTAAGGTGCGCGCATGGAAAACATTTATCCTCAATTAAGGTCCCAAACACTGTAACTTCATTGGTTCTTGGGGACTCGAATAGCGCTGCATTGTATAGTATTTTTTAGACTGTGTCCTTCCATTGACGTAATAGCGCAAAAAACGTGCTTTCTTTAAGGGGTAATTGCTGGAATTTCTGTTGAATTGCGTGTTGAATTGTATCGAAATGGCAGCGCAGAAAAGGGTTGATTTTGCGCTCTAGTCCAATGGTAGAAGGTAATGAAGGTTGATTGTTTTGTCTTTGTATGGCGACTTGTTCCTGATAGCGTTGCAGATCGATATTATTCGGATCAACTAAAAGCGCAAACTTCAGGTTTGCTAAAGTATACTCATGAGTGCAAAACACTTTTGTATCATCAGGTAATTGGCTTAATGTCGTTAAAGAGGAATGCATTTGCTCAGGCGTGCCTTCAAATAAACGTCCACACCCTGCGCTGAATAACGTATCACCACAAAATAAATTATCACCGATTAAATAGGCTATATGGCCTAATGTGTGGCCTGGAATTGCAAAGATATTGACCTCAATGTTTAGGTTTTTTAACGTCATGTTTTTTTCGTTATAAATGGGTTGATTTATTCCCTCAATGTTTTCTGTTGCAGGGCCATAAACCGCAATGGGGACATTATTATTGTGCTGTTTGGTAAAAGCGTTAAGTGCAGTTATGCCACCAACATGGTCGATGTGATGGTGGGTAATTAAGATCCCAGCTAAGTTCAGTTGGTGTTGCTGAAGATAACGAATGACAACGTTAGCATCGCCAGGATCGATAACATAGACTGAAGGGTTATCATCTTGTTTAATGAGCCAAATATAATTATCGTCAAAAGCGGGAAGTGGAATAATAGTTAACATGGCAGTCTGCAATGTGAGCAAAGGGTGTTTGCTATTGTAATAACAGGTGAGTGCTTTTGTATAGCGAAATAGGGGCACTGAATTGGCTTGTTTTTCTTTTTTTAGTTAGAAGTACCGACAAATCTGAATAATTAGGGTTATGATAGGAATATGAAAATGGAGTTGGAGGTGACTTTTGTTGCAGCATTCTACGGTGTTTCCCCCTACAAAGTGGAGCGAACTGCCTAACGGAGAGTCAATTCGTTTTACCGTTGAGCAGGCATTAATGTCTTGGTGGCCAAGAATATTTGGTTATTATTTGCTGAATCTCGGTTCCCTCAGCGCCGATATGGATAAGGCTGGCTTATCGATTCAGAACCAGTATTCTCTGTATGATGCCCCGACGGCCGATATTATGGCTGAGTTGACGCATTTGCCGATCCAAAATACGGCAGTTGATGCGGTTATCATGAACTTTCTATTGGAATTTAATCCAGATCCTTATCGTTTATTAAGAGAGATAGATAGAGTATTAATTGCTGGTGGGTATTTAATTATTGTGGGTTTTAATCCGATTAGCCCTTTATTTGTTGGAAAATTATTATCTCAATATCAACATACTTTGCCATGGAGTGGGCGTTTCTTTACACCTTACAGAGTAAAGGATTGGTTAGGGGTATTAGGTTACCAAGTGGTTAGTGATGAGCGAATGATCCATCACCATTTATTGAGCCGAATGACGCATAAGAAACAATTTTGGCAACAAAGATTAAAATCATGGTTGCCCAGTAGTGGCAGTGTATATGTCATTGTGGCAAGAAAGCTTGAGGTGCCATTAACGCCATTACAAGTAAAAAAAGCCGTAAAGCAGCCTAAGTGGCGTCCGGCAACCGCTGGTCGAGCGAGACCTGCTTCCTCGTTATCCGAGAAAGAATCACTTCAAAAATAAGAATGATGTAATGCGTATAACATTGAAACAATTGATGGTATTTGAGGCTGTTGCTCGTAGCGGGCAAGTGGCTAAGGCAGCTCTTTCCATTAACTTATCGGCGCCAGCAACATCAATGGCGTTGTCAGAATTAGAAAAACAACTTAATGCTCGTTTATTTGAGCGGGTGGGTAATCGATTACATTTAAATGCTCAAGGACGATTATTATTACCCTTAGCCACTCAATCTATCCAAGGTATCAATCATATAGAGCAACTTTTCACTCAACAACAAAATCCTTTATCGGGCGCATTAAGGATCAGTGCTAGCTCAACCATTGGGAACTATTTACTTGCTAAGAGCGCAGTCGCATTTTGTCAGCAACACACTGCAGCAAATGTTGATGTGAATATAGAAAATACTCGAAGTGTGATTGGAGCTGTGCTTAATTTCGATAGTGAGGTGGGCTTTATTGAAGGGGCGTGTGTTGATAGCCGTTTAGAGGTCGAAGCTTGGTATAAAGATAAATTATTGGTTTTTTGTCACCCAGCTCACCCATTAGCAGGAAAAAAGGTTAATGCGGGAGAGATCACTCCATTCCCTTGGGTTATGCGAGAAGAAGGCTCGGGGACTCGAGAATATTTTATCAATGCCGCGCATCAATTGGATATACAGCCCATTGAAAAATTCAGGTTTTCTTCTTCTGATGCGGTGAAGCAAGCAGTGAAGCAAGGTGGAGGGCTGGGTGTATTATCAGAACTTACTTTAGAAAAAGAGTTAGCACGTAAAGATTTCGGTGTGATCCAAGTAAAAGGCTTGGTACTTGAGCGGCAATTTTATCGAATTAAGCATAAAGATTGCCAGTTTACAGTGTTAGCCAATACTTTTATGCGCTTTTGTGATGACTTTTTGCGGTTAGGGGCTTATTCATAATGGATTATAGCCTATGTCTTTTTGTATTGGGTTGGCTTCTGCGGCTTGCCTCGCTAAGGTATCACAGCGCTCATTATCACTATGACCACTGTGCCCTTTTACCCAGCGCCAATCGATATCGTGCGGCAAAATAGCATTGTCTAACCGTTTCCAAAGATCTACATTCTTTACGGGTTGTTTACTTGCGGTGAGCCAACCTTTGCGCTTCCAACCATGGATCCATTGCGTGATCCCTTGGCGCATATATTGACTGTCGCTGGTTAAAATAATCTTGCAAGGTTCTTTCAATGCCTCAATGGCAATGATTGGGGCTAATAATTCCATGCGATTGTTTGTGGTTAATGCGAAACCTTCCGCAATTTCTTTGACATGTGACTTATATTTCATCACTATGCCATACCCGCCAGGGCCTGGGTTTCCTAGGCAAGAACCATCAGTATATATAGAGAGTTGTTTCAGTTGGGTCATCGAATTGATACCATAGTCATTATTGGCTCGCTGAGCATTGTACTTAAATTGATTTTAATAGTGTAAAAAATTTTATGAATATCATTTCCACTGCAAAACGCCAAGTTATCTTAGATACGGAAACGACAGGGATGAACCAAGGTGGAGGGGCCATTTACCTTGGTCATCGAATTATTGAAGTGGGTTGCGTCGAAGTGATTGACAGACGGTTAACCGGAAGGCATTTCCATGAATATATTAATCCTCATCAACTGATTGATGAGGATGCCATTAAGGTACATGGGATCACCGATGAGTTTGTGGCAGATAAACCGAGTTTTTATCAAGTTGCTCAGCGTTTTATTGAGTTTATTGATGGGGCAGAAATCGTCGCTCATAATGCTAACTTTGATGTGAGCTTTATGGATCATGAGTTTTCATTACTGCAGCCAATGGGGCCAAAAACGGCTGATATTTGCCAAGTGGTGGATTCTCTTGCGGTAGCAAAATTTTTGCATCCAGGCCAGAAAAATAACCTTGACGCATTGTGTAAACGCTATGGCATTGATAACTCCCGTCGTGAATTACACGGTGCATTACTCGATGCTGAAATCTTAGCGGATGTTTATCTGCTCATGACAGGTGGACAGACCAAGTTTAATTTATCCAATGAAAAAGCGGGTCAAGAATCCGGTGGAATTAATCGCTTGAGTACTCAGCGTGCCGCATTAAATGTGATTTTAGCGGCTGAAGATGAATTATCTGCTCACGAAAATCGACTGGATATTGTGGCTAAAGCGGGTGGGTGTATTTGGCGAGAATAATGTTCAGCTGTTGTGAGTAATATTAGCCTGTAACGATGCTTTATTGGTGAACAGAAGAAGTGAGTGGTTATGGATAGCAGTTTAAAGGGAAGACGACATGTTTACTGTTTTATTATTTTTTTATTATGCTCAATTGAGACCGGGCTAAGCTTTGCGTCTTCTAGTGAGCCCCATCAGCTTGATGCCCATGTATTTGGTGAGAAAAGGGTTGAAAATGCAAGTGAATTAAAGAATCGATTTAGAATTGATCATAAAGTGTCTGGATTGACCTTATTTGTGCAAAGAGAGTTTGGTTCAGCACCTGTGGTGATTGTCTTACCGGATGGACATAAATGGTATGCTGATCACCATCCGACACACGTCAAGTGGGCACAGGGACAAGCAGGAGATATGATTATTATTGCAGATCCTATGCCTGGACCTTGGCAGTTGTTAGGGCAAATTAATCCGGGATCGACGATCACTAAAGTGTCTGATTTATCGATTCAAATCGATCCTATTCCGCAACCCGTTTTTCAAGGGGAGCGTTTAAAATTAACCGCTTCTTTGACCAATGAGAGTGATAGGTTGCGTTTACCTGGGCTTGATTACCTTATCAAATGGCAAGCACGCTTTATGAGTGCTGGAGACTCGCGAGATGAAAATTTTGCGTTGGGCAGTATTGATGTCGGTCAATATTTAGATAATGGAGAAGCGTTTGATGAAGCGCCAGATGACGGCGTATTTACAAGTTTACTGGACTTTAATCAAGCTTGGGGAGATTATATTTTTGAGGTGAGGATGTATAACGCGATTTTTGAACGAGTACATCAACTCGCGTTTAGGTTATCGAAAAGACCCATCAATGTTCATTTTATATCTGAACTTTCTTCTAGTGACGTGGAAAGAAGTGTGTTACTTGATGTCGATGATACGGTTCTTTCTTTGGCAAACACACAAGTGATGTTGGAGATAATTGGACCGACAGGCATTAGAAAAGTTGTTGAAATAAAAAATATTGTTGAGGGGCTGACATCGATAAAACTCCCTAAAGTCACTCAACTTGGAGGGTACCGTGTCAATGTGACTGCTGTCAGTACAGTGAAAAAGAGGGGGGCTAGGCAGCCTAATCATTCAACTGCCCGTAGAGAAATCTATTTAACACTGCCAGCATTATTTTTTAATTTGATCCAACTTCCACCTCATTTAACATCTGAAGAATTGATGGCGGTGAATTTAGAGCATGCTGTGATAGCGGAGGAAATGGCTAAACGTCGAGCATTAATGTGGATTATTGCGGGGAATGTCACGTTATTATTACTTGTGGGGATTATTTTTGGTTGGTGGTATAGACGTAAGCAAGCCATTAAAGCCAAGCTTGCTCAACAGCGAGGTTTTAGGCAGAGCCAAACGGAAATGAGCATGATGCTCGATGAGATAGATTTAACCTTGCCTGATGGCAAATTCTAGACTGGGCAGCTTAGTTAATGAAATGAATAAAGCTAAGCTGTATTATTGGTAGTCGATTTACATTGTTTTGTTCTAAATTTATTCGTCTTGGTTGTTTTTTGAGTGATTGAAAGGCTTAGGTTAAAAAAGTCATTGACGCTTAGGGCTCACATCCGTATTATTCGCTGCAACTTGATGTGGAGCGGTAGTTCAGTTGGTTAGAATACCGGCCTGTCACGCCGGGGGTCGCGGGTTCGAGTCCCGTCCGCTCCGCCAGTCAAGTTAACCAAATTTTATATTAATCGATTTATGTCTATTAGTGAAAAATTGGAGCGGTAGTTCAGTTGGTTAGAATACCGGCCTGTCACGCCGGGGGTCGCGGGTTCGAGTCCCGTCCGCTCCGCCAATACATCGACAAGCCCTAACAGAAATGTTAGGGCTTTTTCGTATTGGATTCAAAAATAAAAGAAAATTAAAAGAGCGGCCACTATTAAGCATCCATGCTCTACATGACATCAGTGCCTCCATGCAGTTCTCAGCCCTGATAAGAGTTCAGTTGTGCAGGTATTGTTCCATACATTATTCAACAGTCACCCTATCCTTGGGGATTTTAAGGCTTTTTATTAGAGAAAGTCGGCCTGTCACGCCGGGGGCCGCGGGTTGGGTTGTCATAAAGAGCAAGTCCGCTTCACAACATTTCGATAAGCCCTAACAGCAATGTTAGGGCTTTTTCATGTTTGTCGTATTTATTAATGTTTGTTGTTGTGACGTTGCGGGTACATCCGCCTCAGCTTAGCGTTCGTAAGCTCACGGTCTATGCCGTACTCATTCACCAACATAATGACTATATTGAAGGTGGTTATGCTTGATAACTGACTCCATTTATGGACGTTTTAACATTTTTGAGTTTATTATTGTGAAAAAATGATATTAGTTTTTAGGAATAGCATTACCCATAAATTCAATATGAATGCTATCGACTAAACTTAAATCAATGTTACTGGGCTCTCTTAATGAAAAAGACCAGGTGGAGAAGGGAGTGGGTTCGAAATAAGCAAAGCTGAATTGATCAGCAATGCTACCATCTGTAATGAGGTTATATTGATTAGAAGTTGGACTGGTATCAAGGAGTTCATAACCGAATAAACGATAAAGAGGATTGGCATTAAACGTATATTCATTGTCTTGCCAGCGATCTTGATACTCTCCATTACTCTCAATATCAATAAAGTAGTCTGTGTTAATAGGTAGTTGACTGCCTTGTAAGACCACTCTTATTGTGCTTAAACGTACTCTATCGAATAAGCTAAATGCGCTATGCTCTTGGCTTATATGTACACTCAATGAGCCATCAGCAGCAAAATCAGCTAATTGTTGAGGATCGGTGATCTCAATGCTGTTGATGTAGAAATTTTGTGGTGAAGGCGTAAATCGATTAAGCGCTTGAGTATACTCATCATCGAGTGTGGCTAAATCAAGTTTATATTCTAAGTAATCTTTATTTAGAGAAGGGCTGACCTGACTCTCATTTAACCCCCAATATCGAAATGCGGCTTCATAGTTTGCAAGTGCAACAAACATAGGGCGTTTTAGACTGTTTAAGTTACGATAAAAAAGAGTTTCAAGTTCAAGTAAAGCGCTTTGTTCATCCTCAATATTTGCCAGCAAGCTTTCAATGCGTGTGAGGTGATTTTTATTGACTTCAGCCGCAATTAATAATTCGACTAGGCGAGATTGTTCTTGAGCAATATCGATTTGTATCGCATTAATTGATTTACCATAAACGATGAGTTTCTCAAGTTCAGCCAAGTAACCTGCTGCCCCCACAACACCTAGACTACTGGCCCAGCGAAGGTGAGAGCGAACATCAATCAATAAGACTTCCCAAGCATTATTACTTTCATGCAATGAAGGAATATTAAAGGTTAAGTTTTCAAAACTGTCTGCGACTTTATCATAGAGGAGATCACGTTTTACTGTCGTGGTGAGACTGGCCATGCCATTGACGGCTCCTGTGACTTTTTCAAGTACACCTGCCACTAGCTTTATTTTGAGAGCTAGCTCTGTTAATTGTACGGCTGTATCAGGAATATCTGCAGCTAATGAATTGAGTCCTTCGACATTACCGACAAATGCGCCCGCCATGGCCGATCCAATAGAACTCACTGCGGTAAAGACTTCTAAGGCAACTTGTAATTCTTGTTTTGTTTTCCAATTCTCAAGGCCAATAAGGAAGGCTGAGCGGGCGGAGAAAACACTGGACTCTTGGGCAGAAAATTCTTGTTTAATATTGGCAAGTGCATTTTCTAATTCGGTAATATTGAGTACCGCTTGATCTGCAATAGCCGCTTCAGCACGAATAGCATCTTCCATGTTGTCTAGCATGAGCTCTGCTTCAACTTTTCGCACATTGGCAGTTTTACTTTGATCAACAAAACGTTCATATTGACTCTGATAATCTTGCATCGTATCTAAATAACTGGCATAGGTGGCTTGGTATAGCTGCCTGTCCAAATAAGGAACATAGTTTTCACTTTGGCTGGAAAACTCAATGAATTGTTTTAGGTTAGCGGTTTGCAGATAGAGATTTGCAATAAAAGGATTATCTTGTAATACAGTGGGAGATAATCTGAGGTGGCTTTCTAACCATGAAAGCATGTTCAAACTTAAAGTGGGATCTTGATCATACATTGAGGCAGCCATATCAAAACTTTTTTCAAAGACAGTTTGATAGCCTTCAAGGTTGAGTTGAAGGTAGCCACTTAAGTCCCCGCTAATGTGTTGAGTTTGATGTTGACCCGTTAGTTGTGTGATCAGTTGACCTTGACCTAATGGGCTGGCTTGAAGAGGCGTAAGATCGTAATGGCCGTCAGATTGGATGGCGAGAGTGCTCAAACTTGCCGTTAACTCTTGAGTAAATATACCCACCATTTCATTGCTTTGGGGATCGCTGTCTAATGTTATGGTGCCATTGCCTTCTCCATTAATTTGTCGTGCAAAAATGAATAAAGATTGGTTTTTTAATGGGAGTAGAAAATGATTGGGCACGCTAATTGTATCGGCGACAATAACGATGCTGGTTGGTTTTTTTGAGCCAATCAGTGGATCACTTAAGACATCTGATAAATTTATATGTAAATCAGCAACAATCATAGCTGTTGAAGTGATCGAATAGGTGTGTTCTGAAAAATGTTGAGGCAGTGAAGTGGGCTCTGTTAAGCCATGAAAATCGGTCCAATTGTTTGCTTGTGACTGTACACTAAACAATAAGCTGGTGGCCAATAAACTTGTCGATAGTCGGCGTGTGGGGAGCTTATATGGGGTCAATAAGCGAGTCGGTAATAAGGTGCGCATAGACATTCCTTCTGATATGGCTTGAGGTTTTTTTGTAAGTGCATTTAGATTATTGGAATATGAAGATCGTACTAAAATGTAAATACGATCATTTGAAGAAATAAGGCTAGGGGCGATTGATCTTTTGTGATGATTTACACAGTAATTCTTGAGCGCTTTATATAAGGTAAAGCTTATGCTGTGTCGTTATTCTCGGCTTTGTTTCCAGACGTCATGCTATTTTCTCAGTTTGATGTTTAGCTCTTGGTTATTCTGACAATAAGAGACATTTCCTATATCCATATAGATCAGGTTAACAAATGTCGTGTTCACATCGATGTGAATATTGACATAAGGCCATACATCAGTAAGCGAAACGCTGTCCTCACTTTCTTATTAAAGCCGGAACCATTTAAACGTGATTTACTCTGTGTTGTCGGCCTCTTCTTTATTAAAGAAAAGGTTTAACAGGCGAGGCTACATGCACGACGCCTTGATTAAAACACGTTTGTTTGGCGGTAACTTAAATCACTAAAGAGTGGCTGCCCTTAACGATTATTCATCAAGTTACAAAGATTCATCTTCAACGATGATATAAGCATTTTGAGCAAATTCTGTTGCTTTTTCGGATATTTCCTGCCATTCAGTTTGAATTTGGCTGACCGTTAAAGAAGCAGTGATACTTGCCACTAGGGCTAAGGCATTATCTAAACCATTTTCGCCTTCTGTAGAAGCAATATGCTCTAACATTGCGTCAAAATCGGCATTAATGCCTTGCCAGTGACCTTTAAGTTTATTGATATGAGTGATAGCGGCGCGAATTTTATCTTCCATCCCTACAATGCTTGCATATGATTTTTGATAAGAGACGTAAATATTTTCTCTATAAGTTAATTGTTCTTGAAGTGCCTTTATATCATTTTTCAATTGATTTCTTTCTTTGCGGGCTTTTTCGGCTTTATCGCCATAAATGCCAGCAACAGGAGCTGCAGCAAGAATACCGTAAACGGGAACCCAAGCGTAAGTTACCGTTGTTGCTGCGATGGTAACGTATTTATCATATTCAGCATTAAGCTGATTGACCCTAGCTTGAATTTCTGCGATTTGAACTTTTAGCTCACTTCCATCATCTTGTAAGTAATCAGCATGGGTCGTTCTCAGTGTATCAAGTTGACCACTTTGTAAGGCGATATCAGCGGCAAAATTGAGTAAATCGGCTTCGGCTTTCGCCGTGTCAGCTTCACGGGTGACAGCATAAGATTTTAGAATATTTAATAATGAAATTGAAACTGCTCTTTGTGTTTCAGCTGTGGCTAAATCCCCGGATAATGCAGCTGTTTTCATGGTGACTAAGCTATCAATTAAGGGCTGCATAAACATGGCATGAATGTCAGCATAATTACTGAGTTCAAGCGCTAAGCTGACAATATTAGGGTATAAGGTTCGGTTCCAATTATCTGCGGTAGTGTTAACGGAGACATATTCATCCAGTAAAGGCTGAAAAGTGGTGAATGCCACATTACTTGGAATGACAAAAGCGTTAATCATGGAGGCTTCAGTGATGGGAAGGCGCATGGCTTCTTCAACGTAGGCTTGGATAGTGTACCATTCTTCTTGTTTAAGTAAGAATGCATCAGATTCAAGATCAATAAATTGACCATTGGTGCCAGCGACAGTGTCATAATCAATGGGGTCGATAGTCGTGGCATGGAGTGGAGCCATGACGCTAGCACTAATTAATGAAAGGGCAAAAACAGATTTAATTATTTTTTGAGTTGTTTCTTTCATTGTTATACTTCCTTATTGAGTTTTTATTTAGGGCAATATTAAGCGTTAGTTTTTAAATGTATTTTTTATTGTTATAATAAAGATAATTATAATAAAATAAAGTACTTCATTGGAATATGATACATTCTTAATTAGAATATATGTATCTCTCAATATTGTTTAGTTAAAAACAATAGATGGTTTTTTTAAACTGTTTTTATTGATAATAGGGTTGTTAAAAAAAATATCGTTGTAGTGTTTAATAAAACATTTTACCTTTAATGGGACAAAATGGTTTTGTGGATATACAGCGTGTATTGGAAATGCCACTGGTGAATATTCTGGCAGCAGAGGGATAAGCTTTCCGGCTTGTATATCTTCATCAATTAGCCATTGAGGGAGTACGGCTATCCCTAGGCCGGCAACTACAGATTGTTTGAGCACATCACCAGAGCTGGATTTTATTGAACCATGAATTGTAATACTGGCTTTATTTTTTTTATATATAAAATTCCAATGGTTAAACTCCCCTCTTTGAGTAAAGCAGAGACAATTATGCATCTTGAGATCATCTAACGTTTGTGGTGTTCCATGTGATTCTAGGTATTGGGGACTAGCGACTAACACTCGTTCACAAGAACCAATTTTTCTTGCTATTAGGTTAGAGTCGGCTAAATGACCGATTCTAATGGCCACATCAATACCTTCATTAACTAAATCAACTCGACGGCCTAAAAGATCAATATCAAGATTTATCATTGGATATTTTTTTTTAAATTCGATTAAATGAGGAGTAATAAATACTCTACCAAAGGTATCTGGTAAACTCATTCGTAAATTACCTGTTGGCATTAATGTATTTTCTTTTATTTCGTTTTCTGCTATTTCAAGCTCATTAAGAATACGTATACATTGTTTATAATAATTAGATGCGACATCAGCAAGTAATATTTTTCTAGAGTTTCTAATGATAAGTTTTGTCTCTAAGCTTTCTTCTAAGGCTGCGATTCTTTTACTAATAGAAGATTGTGTCATATTCATTTCAGAAGCGACGGCAGTAAAGCTGCCTAATTGAATGATACGGACGAACACTTTCATTGATAAAAAACGATCCATTTATTCACTCCATTATGTTCCTACATATTTTTATACCTGTGATCAGTTTTAATGGCTAATAAAAAATAAAATGAAGTGTGTGAATGTTTAACGTTTTATTAACGTTTTTTGAGAGCAAATAAAGAATAAACTGAGAATAAAAAAAAACTTGTGATATTAACGTGTGTGTAACAAGAGGGTGTAATATGTATCAGTTTGATATCATTGGTATTATTTTGCAATCAATTATGTTTAATAAATGTTTTGCATGTGTTTGCATTATGTTTTGTTTTGGGGTCTGACCTGTTTGTTTTTATGGTTTTAAATTGATTATTATTTTAACTTATTCAATCAATAATGCTCAGTATGAGAATTATTTGATAAAAATGGTTGTTTGGCCAGCGAAAGTGCGCTGGCCTTAATGCGAATAAGGGAGGAGTAAAGGCGGGTGGAGCTATTTTATAAAGTTAACTTTTGCAAGCTCACCATTATTTTGTCGAATAATGACAGTTGAAAAGGCTTTGGTGACAGAATAAATGACCATATAACGACCGGTTAAAAAAGAGTCAGCATGGATAGTCCATGGTGCCATGTTGATGCCGTAACCATAAGGAATCGTAAAAGCAGAAACTTCGCTTTCGCCTTTATGATTTTTCTTACCGATAATGAGGTAACCGCCTGCACTGGGATCCAGTGGCATATGAAAATGGGGCCTATCATGGACTTCTAAGTAGGCTCCACCACCCATGATGGGATCAAATAGATATTCTTTTGCATAATCTTCACCGATAGCGGTAATGGTTAAAGGAATATTAGCGTCAGTATCAAAGCTGAGAGTATCACCTAATGGCACAAGGTGGCAGCCATAATAAGCAAGGTGTGCAAACGTGGCTTCGGCTACGGGGATATTTAAACTCTTGGTGCCTTTTGGTAGTAAATATCGACCATTCCCGCCAAGAATATTAGCATCATCAATAGTCAAATCAATATGGCTTATCCATTCTCCTTCTAGTGTGAGGTGGGGAGGGCAAATGGGTGAGACTAATGGAGCCACAGCCTTATCTTTAGCGGGTGTAAAACCATTTAGCGTTAAAGTATACGTTTGTTTTGGCGCAGCATAACCAATAAAATTTTCGGTACGCATATAAGCGTTATCGGTATTTCCTTCACGATTAACTAATAAAGCAGGAATGTCATTAATGAGATCGGCCGGTAGAGTGCGTAAGCTCTGTAAGCAGTCTGATTGCAGGAGGGTCGTATCGATACACATGGTTTGTTCCTTAAGCTTGATATTGGGTCATAGATAGAGGGATGGGAGTGATATGAAACTACAGATCATCTGATATGGATCAAGTAGTTGGTTTATATGTTAAACTTGATGTTTTTTTGAACATGGCAATGCCCAAATACGCAAAGGCAATAGACAATAATGGATTTAGCCAATTAAGTATGGCCCAAGGGGCATAATCAAACACGTTCACTCCCAAACTGGATGAAAAGAAAGCACCTGCAGTGGTCCAAGGGATTAAGGCCGTCGTTAATGTTGCTCCTTCTTCCAGTGAGCGGGACATGACTGACCTATCAAGTGACTGATCGTCAAAGGCTTCGCCAAATAAACTTCCCCCGAGAATGATAGACATATAGGCTTCTCCCATGGCAACATTGCCAATAAAACAGGCCAATATTGTGGTAGCCACTAAGGTGCCAGTACGCTTTACTTTTACAAGAATGCCTTTAATTAAAACATGTAAGAAACCAAAGTGATTTAAAATGCCTCCCAAAGCGAGCGCCATTAACGCTAAAGACAGTGTCCACATCATTGAGGCCATTCCGCCGCGATTAAACAAAATATCTAAATCATTAAGGCCAGTACTGAAGTCGCCGCCTTTATATAAAGAGGCCAGTACAGCGCTCAAATCCGCATTTTGAAGCCAAATGGCTAATATGACGGCAACAGTGGATGCGCTTAACATTGCCACTTCAGCGCTGTACTTTTTGAGACTCATAATAATCATCACGGCTAACGGGAGTAAGCTGAGCAGGCTAACGGAGTATGTGTGAGTAATGGCGCTTAAAATAATACTTAAGTCAATTTGAGTATGGCTATTTTGGCTATAAAAGATGCCTATGAAGCTAAAAATGATGAGGGTGATTAAAAATGCAGGACCTGTCGTGTAGGTCATGCTTTTTATATGGCGATACAGATCAGTACCTGATGACATTGCTGCAAGGTTAGTGGTATCTGAAACCGGTGACATTTTATCGCCAAAGCTGGCACCTGATACGACCATGCCTGCAATAATTGGTATCGGCAGTCCCATTGTTTGGCCTAGGCTAACCAATACGACACCAGCAGTGCCTACAGTGCCCCAACTTGTGCCTGTTGCAATTGACATTAGGCTGCACAGGAGTAAACCTGCGGGTAAGAAAATACTCGGTGAAATAAAGGTTAAACCGTAATAAATCAAGCTGGCGAGCGTACCACTTTGAATGAGCGCCGCGATCAAGACGCCAATTAATAAGAAAATATAAATAGCGGGTAAAGCCGTTTGGATCCCTTTATTCATTGCCTTACGAATGGAAGTAAATCTATCTTGACTCAAAGGAAGTGCACTGAACCCTGCAATAATCAGACTGATGAGCATGAGACTATGTAAGCTAGTGTGTAAATAGAAATGGCCAAAACCAATCACACAGATAATGGCTGAAAAGGTCACTAAGGACTGTAAGAAACTGGGTGTTTTCAAAATGCCACTCCTAAATTTAGGGTTATATCGTTATTTCAAGCTAGCAAAACTTAATTGAATCTTCTATCCTAGTTTACTTAACAACGCATTAGTAAAAACTTATAGCTATGTTTATTCTACCTTCATTACAGGCTTTAAAAATATTTGAATGTGCCAGCCGGCATGATAGTTTTACTCAGGCTGCAGATGAGCTAGGGATCAGTCAGAGTGCGGTAAGTCAGCATATAAATAATCTTGAAATACGAGTGGGTTTTAAAGTCTTTAATCGTGAAAGTAAGTGTATTATTTTGACGCCATCTGGGCGTGCTTTATTAACCTCTGTGACGGTTAATTTACATCATATACAGCAAACTATTGAGATTGAAAGGCGTAAAAAACATAGTAATGAGTTAGTTATATCGACCCCTCCCGGTTTTGCTATTCGCTGGTTATTTCCACGTCTATTGGCATTTAATCAAGCATTCGAACATATTAAAGTGACAGTGAATACAGTATCTGATCCCCTAAATTTTAATCTATATCATGCTAATGTGGGCCTTTTTTATGGCGAAAAAGACATCGAATATGTTAAAAGTGAGGCTTTATTTGAAGAGCATTTATTTCCTGTTTGTTCCCCTGATTTTATGCATCAGCATAATTTACAGCCACCTTTGAATTTAAAAGCATTAAAAAAACTTATGACGCTACCCTTATTAGGAGAGGAAAGTACGCAGCATAATCGGGACACTTGGCGTGATTGGGCTCAATCACAGAATCTCTCTTTTTCAAATAAACAACCTCTTCGTCAGTCTCTATCCAATATTACCTTGCAGCTTGCAGAGCTGGGTCACGGGGTGGCGATGGGGCGTACCTCTTTAGTGATGGATGCTTTGAGTCGTGGCCAACTCGTGGCACTGACGAGAGCGGAAATAGACAATCCTTGTCATTATCATGTAGTCCATAATCCCATGATGCCAATAAGTGACAGTTTGGCCACTTTTATCACTTGGCTGCAAGAAGAAGTGAAAGCAATAAGTGTCGCAGCCCCTAATTAAAGATCCCTTTAATGATGTAGAAAAAGACAATAGACAAAGCGGCACCAGCGGGGAGGGTGACAATCCAAGATATGACAATATTGCGCACAACGCCCATATTAATTGCAGCAATGCCTCTGGCCATTCCCACTCCTAATACCGCCCCAACTAAGGTTTGAGTTGTTGAAATGGGTAAGCCTGTACCAGAGGCGATAACCACCGTTGAAGCGGCAGATAATTCGGCGGCAAAACCTCGACTGGGTGTGAGGTGAGTAATATGAGAACCAATGGTTCTCATGACCCTTTGACCAAAAATGGCCAAGCCTAAAACAATACCGAGTCCGCCTAGGGGTAAAATCCACCAGACTAAAGGAGATTGACTTGCAATGACCCCTCCACTATTCACGATAGACACAATGGCTGCTAATGGTCCTATGGCGTTAGCGACATCATTGGAACCATGTGCAAAGGCCATACAGCAGGCCGTCATGATCATGAGTATGGCGAAAACACGTTCAACATTAGCAAAGTGACTATCTTTATCGGCTTTTGGATCTAATGTTAATCGACTAATCGCAATAATACCGATAATCGTGATTAACACGGCAATACCAATAGCAATGGTGTAGGATTCTACATTACCCACATTGAGCCCAATATGTGATAACCCTTTTTTTAAGGTAACAAGGGAAATAACAAAGCCTGCGAGTCCCATATAATAAGGAACAAAACGTTTAGCATTTCTCAGAGGATCGTCAGTATCAAAGATGAGTTTTTGAACACTTTGAAAGATAATATAAGCCAGCACGCCAGAAATGGCTGGGGTAATGATCCAAGAGCCGACAATGCCACTGACTTTACCCCATTCGACGGCATCAGGGCTGACGCCCACAGCGGCAAAACCAATGATGGCCCCCACAATAGAATGGGTGGTGGATACAGGCCAGCCCAAGGCTGAGGCGGTGACTAACCAGACACCTGCGGCCAACAAAGAAGCCAACATGCCATATACAAGATATTGTGGAATATCGACAAAATATTGAGGGTCAATGATGCCGCTGCGAATGGTATTTGTGACTTCCCCTCCCGCTAAATAGGCACCAGCGAATTCAAAGATCATGGCGATAATGATGGCTTGCTTTATTGTGATGGCTTTTGAACCAACAGATGTCCCCATCGCATTGGCGACATCATTAGCGCCTATTCCCCATGCCATGAAAAAGCCAAAAGCTGCTGCAATTCCAATTAACCATGGACCATTTGTGATTAATACATCAACCATATCTTAACTCCAATAACATTTGGCTATGCGCGGGCTAACATCAGCTCCAATCGCGCACCAACACTTTCGGCTAAATCGGCTAAATCACCTACCCATTCAATAATTTTATAGACTAACATGACATCGATAGGGTTCAGTGTGTCTTCTATTTCAAATAGTTGCCTGCGAATAGCGACTTGCAATATATCAGTATCTTCCTCGATACTATCAATTTTCCTGATCATTTTTTCTACAAGGTTGACTTCTCGACCTGTAAAACCAGTTTCAAGTAGATCTTCCAGTTCATTAATGGCTTCTTTTGCCATCGTGACGGCATCAAGGCTTCTATTAAGGTAGGCTAAGAAAGGGGAGTGAATTTGTGTCGGTAGCATTAGCTCGCGGCCTAGAATACGTCCAGAAATGTCTTTTGCTTTATTGGCTATTCTATCCTGATGACTGAGTAGTTCTAATAAATCGGTTCGTTCCACAGGCATAAAGAGCCCGCCGGGTAAGGTTAAACGAATTTCTCGTTTTAAATTATCCGCTTCTTTCTCAGTTAAATTGATTTGCTCTCTTATTTTCACTGCATTATTCCAATCACTCGATAGGGCAGCGTTGAAAAATGGAGTGAGAAGGCAAGCACAGTCATGAACTTTGTTTATATGCTTTTGGAGTGGTTCAATGGGCGATTTTGCAAACACGTTTAAAATAGAGTTGATGGGCATGGCCGTTTACCTATTTTTGATGATGCGACTTTAAGAAAAATCGAGGGCATGTTAGCGTAAGCTTTATGCAATTCAAATGATAAAACAGCTTTTATGGCTATTTTTCGCCCTTAAACACAATGCTTCAACATCAAAGTGTAAGTAAAATTAGCTAAATCACAACATTAAATAGCACAGATAGGTCAATGGCTAACAAATTATCTTTTTATTAACTTATTTAGCGGTTATGAACACGTGTGTGGTTTGTTTTTGGCAGTATTGTTTACGCAGCTGACTTGAAGGTTGTTGCTTTCAATCTGTGTCAAAATGCCCTTCTATTTGGTGTAAATAAGCGATTTGTTTGAGATCCCACGTCTTTTTACTGACAGGCGAAGTTAGCCAAGTCTTTAACATTTCTTCAGCAAGGGGAATTGAAGTACTTCGAATACTCAGAACCAGTATGTTGGCATGGTTCCATAATCTTGCCCCTTTTACTGTTTCACTGTCGTGGCATAAAGCGGCGCGTATTCCATTGACTTTATTCGCAGCAATACAGGCTCCTGTACCTGTCCAACATAAGCAAATGCCAAAGGCTGCTTGCTGACTGGCTACTTGTTCTGCCGCTTGTTGGGTGACTTCGGGCCAATTGGCTGCTTGTTGGTCTTTTAGCGGGCCAAAATAGCTCACCTCATGGTTTTCCTTTTTCAGATAAGCTGAAATAAAGTCAACAATGGGTGCATGTTCATCACTGGAAAGGGCTATTTTCATTGTATTCCTTTATGAGAAAATATGTTTTGAATGATTAATAAAGCCACATGCGACTTCGCCAGTATTGATTGGCGAAGCCTTTTGTGGTTATTTGCAATTTACTGGTTTTGTAGTATTTTTGTCATTACTTTAAGCTGGGATAAAATTATATCACTTAAATAGTCACTAAAACTTGGGCCGTGGTTTTGCAACATTTTAGGGAACATCGAAATTGGGGTGAGTCCTGGAAAGGTGTTAATTTCATTCAGTAAAATTTCATTATCTGCTGTTAAGAAGAAATCAACACGGGCAAGGTGCTTTAGTTTCATGCCTTTAAAGGCTTTAATGGCGTAATGGCGAATACTGTCGGTGATATCAACCGATAGCCCTTTTGCAATCACCTCCGTGGTGGCGTGGCTGTTGGTATCGTATTTTTCATCAAAGGTATAAAAGGTATCGGCTGCGCAAATAATCTCACCGGGTAAGGTGGCAATGACTTTGCCTTGATACTCGTAGACGGCGACTTCTAGTTCACGCGCTTGAATGGTTTTTTCAATAATGACATAGTTTGAGTAGTGAAAGGAATCTGCTAATCGTTCACTCAGCTGGGTGATATCATCCACTTTATAGCAACCCACTGAGGAGCCTTGCGATGCAGCTTTGATAAAAATTGATCCCCAATTGTGTAGCGCTTGCTCAGCTTTATCAATGGCAGTTTGATTTAATTCGCTTAAAAACAATGAAGGAGTATTAGGAATATCGAGAGCGCTAAACCACATTTTTGCCGTCACTTTGTTAAAACAATGGCGGCTAGATTCGGCATCACAGCCAAAATAAGGTAACTGGATTAAATCGAGGTAAGATTGTAAATCTCCCGTTTCGCCAGGGTAGCCATGAATACAAGGGATCACATAATCAATGGGCCAATTGTCACTATTTCCGTCATGGAAATGCAATTGCTTTTGATTGGTGATGTCACACCTTTTTCCATTCTCAGTACGATATTGTCCTTGGGGTAATAATTCAACGCGAGTGACATTAAACTGAGGGAGTTGAGCTAAGGTCTGCTGAAAAAAATCAGCTGAAAGGAGTGAGATAGCATGCTCATCACCACCACCACCGCAAATAAGCAGTAGGTTTATCAGTTTCATAAAAATTCCTCATTCCTATAAATAGTAGAATGCACCTTTATCCTTGAATGAAAGGGCAATTGTGTTAAGGCCATTGTTGATGGAGGCCGATATGTCTCACTGGGTTATGGCAATCGCTGTAGGCTAAAGATGAAAATAAAGTGGCATTATAACCTTATCTCACTTAATCCCCAACTGTTCCTTCTAGAGGGATTGAGTGTCATTTTCCCACAAGCGAGCGGCTAATCCTGATGCCCTCTGAGTGGCTTTTAGCGATGCATTTTCAAAGACTTTTTCACTACCAAGGCAAATGAAGCGTGCTTTAGCGCGGGTGATCCCTGTATAAATTAGTTCTTTCGTTAACAGTTGCTTTTGGGAAGGGCTAGGGGATACTGGAAGCACTAAGGCGACTTGCTTAAATTCACTGCCTTGGCTTTTATGGACAGTCATTGCAAAGCAAGTATCATGCTGAGGTAAGCGTGCGGGTAGGACACTGAGCATGCTGCCGTCGGCTTGAATAAAGTGCGCCATTAATTTATCGTTACGGTTTTTATCCGGTAAAATCAGACCGATATCACCATTAAATAATCCTAAGTTGTAGTCATTGCTTTGAATGATAATCGGCCTACCCGCATAAAACTCCTGGAGTGGCTGAATGAGTTTAGCTTGCCAAAGGGCTTGAGTCACACTTTGATTGATGCCATCTACGCCATATTCACCACTGCGCATGGCACAGAGAATACGATAATCATTGAAAGCATAGATTATGGTTTCGCTTGATTGCAGTTGGTGGTGCACCATGGTCAAATAATGGCGATAAGCGGATACACTTTGTTCAAGTAAGGTGGTTAACCCGAGATTGCCCTTGGCGTGTAATTGATGTGATAGCCAGAAAAGCTCTTGATAACCTTTTTGCCATACTTGTTTAATTTTTTGCTTATTGGCTTGGTTCACGGCATTGGCCAATTGACCTATGCCTGCATCCCCTTTAAAACGGTGGCTGTGCATTAACATACATAAACTGTCGCCAATACTGGGGCGATCAGCTTGGGTATTGTCATCAATAAAGGCACTTAAATCCTTGTTGCATAATTGCGATAATGCCATTGCATGGGCCTGAGAATAACGCATCCGCCATTGACTGTTGGTGTGTGCGTTGGGAGCGGCTAAGCCTGCGCAAATATCTGCAAGTACGGCGCCGGCTTCTACTGAGGCGAGTTGATCTTGATCCCCGAGTAATATCAGCCGTGCATGTTCAGGCAGTGCATATAATAATTTGTGCATCATAGGCAGGTCCACCATTGAGGCTTCATCAACAATGAGTAAATCCAGTCTTAATGGATTGCTTTCATTAAACCTAAACTGATGAGAATTGGGAATAACGCCTAATAAGCGGTGCAGTGTGGCTGCTTCTTCAGGGATCTGCATTAATGCGGTGAGATGAAGCTGGGTTTGTGCCGAGCTTGTTGGCCAATGGCTGATTTCATCAGCCAGTCGCATTTTAGAAGCTTTAATGGACTCACTTAAGCGTGCTGCAGCTTTACCTGTGGGGGCAACCAGTTTGATATTTAGGATCTGTGGGGCATCAGTTATTGCGCTTACTTGTTGTAAACATAATAAAAAGAGTAGTTTAGTAACGGTGGTGGTTTTACCCGTTCCCGGTCCGCCTGTGATCACAGCCAGCTTCTTTGTTAAAGCGGTGGCAGTGGCAATTTTTTGCCAATCAAATTGTTGCTCATCCTGCAGGGACGCATGATCAGCTTGTATATTTGCTGGATAGAGTAAGTCCAGCGTTGTCGCAATATGTTGATACTCATGGGGGTTAAGTTTGTTGCTATTATCAATGGCTAATAAAGACAATTTATCACTGACTTGTGTTTCAAATTGATAATAACGTTGTAAGTATAAGTAGCCGTTATCGAGTATAAGAGGGGCTGTGTATGGACGTTGAGGTGAAAGCTGTATATTGGAGATGGCCGTAAAATGGGATAATGCCGTGATGACGTCTTCCATTGAAGCCGTAATTTGACACTGACTTATCCTTTCTTGCATGGGATTATCAAATTGAATATGCGACAGTGGTAAGCAAGTGTGCTGCTGGGATAAATACTGACTCAATAGGGCACAAATAAGCAAAAATAAAGGTGACTCTTCTTGGTGAATATGACTGAGTTCCAGTGCAAAATGCCTATCTAGTGGTGTTAAACGGCCTTCTTCTTCCCATTGTTTTAATAAGTGGGGTAAAGGTTGATGGGTTGCGACCCCGTCTCGTTCAATTAACATGTGTGAAGTGGGCCCATGTTGAGTGGTAGAAAGATTGGAATCATTCATAATAATAATTCTTGTTGGACTGGTGTGTGCTTTTGTGCTGAATTGACACTGTTAGTATGTCCTTCAAATAATTGATCCAGTGCCATAATAAGTGCTTTAGGTGGTTTATCATAAAAGACGCCAGATAATGAATGTGCTTTTGACATACCGCGTAAAAATAAATAATAACTGCCGCCCATATGTTGATCAAAATCATAATTTGCGAGGCGTAATGTGAGGTAGCGATGTAAGGCGAGGGTATATATGATGTATTGTAGATCATAGCGATGATCGACAATGGCTTGAGCCATTGCCTTGTGATGATAATGCTCAAAGTGTTTACCTAAGTGATTAGATTTATAATCGGCGATAAAAAATTGGCCTTGATATTCAAAGGTTAAATCAATAAACCCTTTTAACATGCCTTTGAGATCATCAAATTGTAACTGAGCACTGTAACCATACTCAGTCAGTAATGCATTGAGCTTATTTGCATTAAGCGTTTCAATGGGAAGATAAAACTCCATTTCAACCAGTTTAGCGGAGGCAGGTAATATGGATAATGATAAGTCACTATCTTGAGATAAAGGGGCGATTAATAAATCTAAATACCAAGTCTTGAGCACATCAAACCAACTTTCATCAATACCATATTGGCTCATGGCTTGAGGAAGGTGCAAGGTTAAATCTTGTTCTGCGTTTGTAAAATCAATGAGTTCAAGTACTAAATGCATAAAGCTTCCCGCATTGGCTCCTCGCTCAAAGGTAAATCGGCTTGGCACTTCTGTATCGTCTTCATCAATGATGATGATCTCTTTAAAGCCTTCATCATCCGCACCCGGAATGACTTTTTCATGGCCAATATTTTTAATGAGTCCAGAATAACTGCCGACACGCCAAGGCGTTGATAATACACGTTTGAGTGGTTTTGGCGAGAGTATCGCCTCTGTTTGGCAAGCAGCAATAAACGGTGTACAGGGGATCGTATCGGCAATATCATTTATACTGATGGCATCACAGAGTAATGCATTGGCTGCGAATTTAAGATCAACAAATTCACAGTTTTTATCCTTTATGCCTAATAAGTATCCGATGGCTGTTTCATGTAATTGGCTCTTAATACCCTCTTTTTTTGTGAATTTACTTTGATTGGCTATGGATAAATAACAGCGATACACAGGCCGAGTCAATGCCACATAAAGCAAGCGTAAGTCCTCGGCGAGGTTTTCCTGTTTATAAGCGTCAAACCCTTCGTCGGTTTGCAATAAATCCCAGATAAGTTGCCCATTTTTATGGTACAGCATGGTACTGGGTTTTCGGCTTGAGCGAGCAAGGCTCACAAAGGGCAGAAAACACACTGGGTATTCCAGTCCTTTACTCTTATGAATGGTGACAATTTGCACTAAGTTTTGTTCGCTTTCTAAGCGTAATTGGTTTTCTTCTGCCTGTGTATTGTCAATTAAGGTTTGCTGATACCAATTGACTAACGCATTACAGCCATCCAGCTCAGTGGATTTTTGCTGTAATAATTCCGCTAAATGCCGAAAATCGGTGAGTCGGCGCTCGCCGTTATCACTGTCGAGCAGACGTTCGATGAGTTTCGTCTCTCGAGCCAAAAAGAGCAGGGCGGGCATGATCCCTCTCTGGCTCCATAATTGGTGAAGTTGAAAAAATTGTTCTAATAAGACCTGTCTCACTTCTTCATCAAGATTAAAAGTGTGTATTTGCTCGCAGCTGTAACCTAATAATTGTGTTGCCATGGCGCTGCGCAGGGCTTGTTCATTTTTAGGTAAGGCCATGGCATGTAAAACAATCGCCATTTCTCGTGCTTCAAGGGTGTCATAAACACTGTCTCGACTGAGAAATACGGCACCGATTTGGCGTTGTTCGAGCGCCTTCTTCATGACGCCGGCTTCATTTTTATCTCTGACTAGAATGGCAATGTCTTTTGCGATTAAGGTGCGATGTTCAATAACGCATTCATTTTGTTGGGCGCCGTTGAGTAACCTTGCTATTTCCTCTGCACTGTCTTGGGCAAGCTGTTCTCTTGCAGTGACTTTATTTAATCCTTTTTCAGGATCTTCACTGAGCAGTTGAATACGCAGCGCACTGCTGGCTGAGCGGGGGCCGTCAAGATGAGGGGGCTGCTGATAAGTATCAAGCAGCACTTTTTCTCCTTTACTGTCAGCGGTATTCACGGCTTCAAAGGGAATCGATTGACTCATAAAGGCATTATCTTGATGACTAAAAACCCGGTTCACCGCATCCACCATGGCTTGACTGGAGCGATAATTAGTGTCTAAGGAGTAATGCTCGGTGATCTGTTGTCTTGCGTCGATATAGGTGTGAATATCGGCGCCGCGAAAGGCATAAATCGCCTGTTTAGGATCGCCGATCATCAATAACCCGATGTGATCTTTAGAGACTGTTTTTTGGTAAATTTGGCTGAAAATGGCAAATTGTAATGGGTCGGTATCTTGGAACTCATCAATGAGTGCCACAGGAAACCGTTTAGCAATATGTTTTGCCAATACATGATGGGCGTGAGTGAGATCAATGTCGCTGTTATTGTTATTTTCATCGTTATTATGATCAGAGCCGACATCGTGATTAGCATTAGTGCCTTTGGCGGATGAGGATATGTCAGGGTTAAGCGCATGAGCCAAGGTCAGCAGCAAATCATCTGGCGTCATTAAGTTACGCTCATTTTTTTGCTGAATAAACCGTTGTGAGATACCTTTTCTTGCTTGGTATAAAAAAGCGGGTACTAATGCCTCAAAAAGCTGATAAAGCTGCTCAATATGTGCTAATAAAGGGGCCTCACTGGCTGAGGGGATGGGGTGTTTCTTGGTTAATTTCAGTTCACTGAGTGCCAGTTGAGACAAGACTTTTATGGGGGCTGGGCGTTGGGGGGAGGCGGCCCAATTATCTAATTCGTCCAGCATCTTAGTCAGTTTAGGATAATCATCACTGCCCTTACCAAAACGCTGCCCACTTAAGGGTAAGGCTTTAAGCATTTCTTCAAGTGCATCTCGTTCTTGAGGCCATTGAAGTAAAAAGCGATTTAAGCTTTGAGTCAAACGTGTTGATAATGTATCAAAGGCCATGGGTTTAGGTGTGGCAACGGCGAGACTGGCCCCTAGTAATGAGCGTAATTGTTTGCCTAAGTTTTCAGGATCTTTGATGTTTTTTTGAATAACGCCGGCAATATTTTCCGGTAATGCATAACATTGTTCTCGCCAAAAATCTCGAACAGCGTGATGGAAGAACTCACTGTCATCTAAGGTAAATTCCGATTCAAATAAGAGCGAAGATTCAAATGCGAGATCGGCTAAAATGCGTTGGCAAAAACCATGTATGGTAAAAATAGCGGCTTCATCAAGGGATTTTAACGCTAAATCTAAGCGCCTGAGTCCCATGGCTCGTTCATCGGTGGGTGTTTGAGCATACAATTGTTGAACAAAATCATCTTCAACTTGGAGCCCCATAAAGCATTTAAAGCCAATTTGTACCCGTTTACGGATCCTATCTCTCAGCTCTGCGGTGGCAGCATTGGTAAAGGTTACCACTAAAATTTGCTCGCAACTTAAGGGTTTATCAATACCCACACCCAAGAGCAGCCTTAAGTAAAGCCCTGAAATAGTATAAGTTTTACCTGTTCCTGCACTGGCTTCAATTAAGCGACTGCCTTTAAAAGGTAAGGTCAGTGCATCGAGGCGCTGTGACAAAATGGGCGCTGAGCTCATTGTTAAACTTCCTTTTCTGTCGATGTGTTGCAGGTCAAGTCAATGGACTCGACATAATCACTGAGGGTTTTAAGCGGTCCTGATTGGTATAAGCTTAATAGTGGTGACACGAGTGTTTGGCTAATGTGGCCAAAAGTGTCTTCTCCAAAGTCCTCTGGAAACTGATATAGCCTGTGAAAGTGAGGATCATTGGCATCGCCAAATTGCGTTTGCTCATCGAGCCATTGTTTTTTGGCGGCGCCGAGTTTATCAACATGTTCACCTTGGGCTTCCGTATAGGCATAGGAGGTATTGGGAATAAAAGCGAGTGGTTGCTGTTGACCTAAGTAAAAATACCTTATCCAAGTATGTAATTGCAACGTTGCTTGCGCTGCCGTTAAACGGTCAAACGCATGGAAGTTACCGGCATCGAGTAAGTAACTGGGGCGATTTTTTCCCATGGCATTGAGGCATAAATGTCTGAGGTAGACACGAATGAGATCTTTGGCTTTGGCCGTTCCAGGGCGGTAATTGACTAATCCTTTGGGATGCATATCATCAATGCGGCCGGTTAACGTGAGGCCAAGCGGCTCAAACGTGAGCTGTATGTCACAATGCTGTTTATCTGTTTGCTCTGACGTACCGCTTAGATAGTGAATTCTGTCAATGAGCGGTAACAGATCTTTTTGATATTCATTGAGTAATAAAGTATCAAAGGGGGATAACGGTAAATCGCCACTGGCTTGCAATTTATGGTAAAACTTGGGATCCGGCTGGCTGAGGTCTTTTTTGAGGGTATCTTCAAGAATGATGGTTTGTAATTTATGCCTCTCAAGGCTATTTAATGAAAATGGCTCATCATTATGATCCATTTGTATATTGAGGTGTAAGTCGACTTTTAAGCTACGTTTAAAGAAATATTGTGCTGGATTGCGGTAAAACCGAATGAGAGCCGATAAGTCTAAGCTGTCTAACTCAGCCTCTTGCCTATGAAGGTTGGGCTGAGCAATAGAGGCATGCTCAGAGATAGGTTCAAGATCTTTAAGATTCGTTTGCATGTTTTTGCCAATAAAAGAGTGATAAAGTGACGAAATGACTTCACTCTCGTTTGACTCTGCATCTTTTTGATTGTCATCATGATGGCTGGGCGCCGTATGAGGGCACCACTGGGCTGCATAGCTTTGCTGCAGTGGGTAGCCGTTTTTATCAGTGCTTGATTGATACAATGTTTGATCAAAAGGTTGTAAAGGCATTTTTTGTAATAACTGCTGTGCTATAGTTTGCTCAACCTGACTGATGTCAGTTTGAGCAGCATCTTGGCAATGATAGGCTTCTGGTAAATAGCAAAGCTGGCAATACTCAAGCAGTTCGGACACCAACATCGATGGAATACGCTCAGAGTTATCACGATCGCTGTGGCCAATGTAACTGATATACAATTGTTCTCTTGCAGACAATAGGGCTTCTAAAAATAAATACCTGTCATCAAGCCTTCGAGAGCGGTCGCCTTTACGGGCGCCAAAATGTGCGACTAAGTCAAAACCAACAGGATATTGAATTCTGGGGTAAATACCGTCGTTCATGCCCAATAAACAGACCACTTTAAAGGGAATGGAGCGCATTGGCATTAACGTACAAAAGTTAATGCTGCCCGCAAGGTAGCGCTGACCGACTCGAGATTCCGATAAGGTTTGTTTGAACCAAGCATGCAAGACTTCAATATTGATGGCTTGTTGATGTTGAGCGTCGGTGAGTTCTGTGGTGAGTTTGCATAAAGCATCGCGCACGGTTTGCAGTTGCTCTCGTTCATCTTCATCCACATCATAGAAATCATTTAGCATCGCATCAAGTTGTGCTTGTCTTTGGGGGATGGGGGTTGCGTTGGCCAGTAACGATTGGTGGGTATCGATGGTTTCGATGAAATTAAGCAACTTACCTAATGCCTGTGCTGATTGCCCCTCGATACCTTCAACGGCCAAGGTGTCATGATATAAAGGAGAGGCGTCGCTAAAGGCATAGCCTAATAGCAAACGTTTAATGCCAAAAGCCCAAGAATTTTGATTAAATGGCGGTAAATCTTGTTTCATTCGGCTTTTTTCATCGCGCCCCCAGCGAACATTAGCTTGCTCTAACCATTGCCTGATCAGGCTTAAGTCATCATTATCGAGTCCAAAACGCCTTAAGACAGCCGGCACCTCTAAAATACCTAAAATATCCGTTAATGCGAACCGGCTTTGATTAATATTCAATAGATGTAAGAAACTGTTTATTAAAGGTGATTCTTGAGCTGCACCTCTATCTGCTATGGCGTAATGGAGGTAATGTGCTCCTTGTTTGGCCGCAAAAACAGCATCAATATAGGGGGCATACGCGGCCACATCGGGCATCATGATGACGATATCTTTCGGTGATAACTCAGGGTTGGTGCTCAGCATCTCGAGTAAATGATCGTGTAAGGTTTCAATTTCTCTTAATGGACTGTGGCAACTTCGTAGAGTGATTGAGCTATCATCCTGTTTTAATTGACGTCTGCCTTTGAGGCTTAAATACAAACTGGCATCAGGCCCTAAACTTTGGCCGCGAGTTTCAAGGTTTAAAATATCAGATTGTACACCTGCGAGCAGTGAACCTTGATCTTGGTTGGCCTTGGAAGAATCTAGCGTGAGTGGATCAATAAAGCAGTCAAAATTAAATTGGGTATGACTTTCAGGCAGAGAGAGGATCAGATCAAGCAGTTCACGGCCCATTTTTCCGTTATTGGCTAAGAGGGGATTACCGACTTCAAGTTTATCTTCCCATAAAGAATCGAGTTGCTTTTTCCCTGTGTACTCAAGTGCCATTCTTGCACGTAATTTAGGATCGATAATATCGCCCCAATAGTGTTGGCAAGGACTTAGGCTCAGCATGACCACATCAATCCGTTTCGCTAAATGATAAATGACGTCTAAGGTTTGTGGTGCCATAGAAGAAATACCAAAGACAAATAATCGTTTGGGTAAGGCGGATAAGTCGGACTGAGGATCATCAAGTGCTGCAAAAAGTGCTTGATGTAAATTAGCTCTGTGATATTGACTCTGTTGTAAGTCATTGGCATTGAAATCAATCAGCTCACGCCATAATTCTGGTTGCCATCTTTGTTCTTCACTGAGTGTTATTGGGTGTTCATTTTGCTCCCACGCGGCAATCCAATCTGGGCGATAGACCAAGTATTGATCGAAAATATCGGCGATACGTCCAGACAGTTGATAGAGCTTTAGTGGGTGCTGATAACCATCAAGTGAGTGAAGCTCAATAAACTGCTCAGTATGTTCTGTCTCAGAGGTTTGCGTTTGCACTAAGTAATCGTTAAGTGGCTTAAAGGTTTCGCGGTTTAATAAACGGGGCAGTAAATTCATGAGCTTCCATGTCATGGCCGCTTTGGTAAACGCATTTTCTTTAGGTACATCAACTAGCAAAGTGTGACATAACTGCCAAATAAAACTTGAAGGTAGGGGAAATTCTAATACGGCGGCAATATTATTGTGTTTCGCAATTTCTAATCGCAACCAAGTCGACATTCCTGGGCTTTGCACTAATATATGCTCAGGTTGCAGGCAAGACATTCCGGGAAGGGGGCTTGCAAGCTCTGTGGCCAATTGTTTAGAAAGGGCTTCCATCATGTTAGATTGGATCAAATAGAGCATGGGGGAGTGAGGCCTTGGTGTACGAGAAAAAGAGATACTCTATTTTATACTGAAATGCCGTTCAATTGTCTCGACTTTTATGTCATTTGATGAGCAAATCCATTAATTGCCGGTGTATATCACCTGAATTCGGAATAATGAGTGTCATAAAATATAAATAATTCATTTAAATTTAATAACTTAATGCCATTATAACGATTCTTTTCTTTTTCATTTGACTCAATACAGTTACTTTTGTCTATATCAAGGCGGGATCTCGTGTCTAATAGCAGGCAATTAGTCGAAAAAACAACACAGAGAGGGGGGAAAAATAGCACTATGTAGGCACAGCTTATCCTGAGTTCAAGTGACATCGCTAAATCAATATAAAATGACATACTCAGCAGGAATGAAAAGCGATGTAGGTAAGGCGAATAGTTGCAATACGTTAGGGCGTTATTCGCCACTATCCACCGCAGTTTGATGAAACTGCGGTTTAATGTAACGGCTTTGTTCTCGATGGGCTGATTAAGTCTTCGTTTACTGTTGTGCGTAGACTGAAGAGTAAGGTTGTAAAGTGGCATAATTAAAATCAAGATTCATCATGAGTCTTTCGTTTGCTTCAATATGGCCGGTAGTGACGAATTGACATGAGGAATAGGTGGAAAGCGCGATATCCTCAAAATAGCCTTTGGGATTGGAGTCTATTACTTCCATTTCTATTGGAAAACCATCGTTATTTAAAGAATAGGCTAATAAAACCCAGCCTTTGACTTGTTCTTTAATGGCTTGTTCAGGAATAGCCTGACGATGATCGCAATTAATAGGAGAGGCTTTAGCAATAATGTTTGGGGCATCTCTTGGATCAGTACAGACACAAGCTGACAGTCCAAGTGCGCCAAATAATAGAACGAGGTACTTCATCAAACTCTCCTTAAACATTGGCGATAACAATGATGATTGTTAACTTGCTTCGCTTCCATATTGCTGAACATTTAGGTACTAAATGAGTTGCAAGTCAATGCTGTCTACACATTAAATGTTACTTTAAAGTAAATTTCAAGTTGTTTTTTATTTTATAGGCTCAGGAACTAGCCAATCAAATACCGCTATGGCGGTGTGATGGTTAATATTGTTTATCAAATTCTCTATTCTTTATTTTAGTCTTTTTAACTTTTGATTCACATGTCAGTATGCTTTATTCAGTATTTATTAAAATAAGTTAATGATTTTTTTGTTAACGATTAATCCATATTTTGTAATGAGTATTGAGCATTTAGCCTCTCAAATCGATCGTGATATTAAAGGATAAAATTAATGAAAAAGTATTTTGTTATCGCTATTCTTTCCATGCTGAGTCACAGTGCATTTGCATTGTGTTGGGATTATAAATTCACCCCTATGGGCACTAAAAGTACTAAAGGCTACGATTATCAAGAAGCAGGAGCCCCCACTTATAATGATGCGCAAACAGGGCAGTTTAATGTTGTCACATACAATGTGGATGGATTTCCAAATTGTATTGGTGGCAATACCAAAAGTGATTTTAAAGATCTACTCTCGCAATTGAATACAGCCAGTTATGACATTGTTTTATTACAAGAAGTGTTTAGTCCTGATAAGCATGATTTTCTCAAGGATGAAGATCGTATCGAAGTGACACATTATCCGTACCGCTCTAAGCATTGGAGGGGGGGAATAATTTCTTATGGTGACGGATTACTCCGTCTTTCTAAATTCCCCTTTGATATGAACCAGCGGGATGATGATGATTATTCATTAGCCAACTTTGAATCTGAAGAATTTATTTCATGCCATGGCGATTTAACGGACGGTAATCCTGATTGCTTAACTGAAAAAGGGTTTACAGTGGCTAAGATGGAGATCAATGAAGGCTTTGAAGTGCACGTATATAATACCCATATGGATGCGGGGCGCAGTGATGATGATATGGAAGCAAGACGAGGACAGATGCAGCAATTAGCTGACTTTATCAGTGCGTATTCGAGCCATGCTAGCATTGTGTTGGCTGGGGATTTTAATATGAAATGGGCCGATCATTCCCAGTCGAATGCACATTTAGACATTTGGGAGGATTTTTTATCGCAAACGGGGATACGTTTGGCTTGCCAAGATTTGATAGAAGAGGGGGATGATAACATTGCTAACTGCAGTGAAGATGCGCGGGCGAATACCGATCAAATTGGCTATGCAAATCGCAGTGAGACTCATACATTAACCTTAAGTGATTATCATGAACTTACTCAGTTTACTGAGCTGAGTGATCATGAGCCAATGTATGCGTCTTTTACTTGGGTCAAAAATGTTGATTAACTGTCTGTGAAATAGAATGCCTGAGGTGAGTCAATTTACCGTGTTTCAGGTATTATTATTGATGAAAACTGACAGACTGAAAGAACACAGGGGATAAATAAATTTATTGTGGTACAATTTTGCTACTCTTGAGTTATTCCAAAGTCATTAAAGATGCTGAAAATTTCAATGCATAACCTGTTTTCGTTTAAAAAATTAGCACAGACATTCATCACGAAATTACCTACTTTACTGTTAACCAGTCTCATTCTTTTTTCTGCGACTTTATCAGCTGCTGAAGTGACTCAATTGGATGAGAGTCTGGTTCGCGTGGATAATCGCTCTACGGCGCAGCGAAACGAAGGGATTAAAAAGGCCTTTGATAATGTTGTGCTAAAAAATTCTGGGTTACAAAGTGCGCTTAAAAACCCTTTAGTGATGGCAAAGCATAATAATCCCAATGCCTTGATGACTCAGTATGGTTATCAAGAAAAAGAGGGACAATTATACCTAAAAGTGAATTTTGATAACCGCCGCATTGTGGACTTACTCAGACAAGCGAATTTACCTGTGTGGGGTAAGCAGCGTCCCTTGACATTAATTTGGTTAGTCAGTGATGATGAAATGGACCAACGCCAGATTATGAGCGATGGTTCCAGTAGCCAAGTAAAACAAGATTTCTCACGTCAAGCGAGTAATCGTGGTATGCCCTTTCTATTTCCTTTGATGGACCTTGATGACTCTATGCGCATTAGTGTCAGTGATGTCAGAGGGATGTTTGTGGATACGATTGCAAAGGCTTCTCGGCGTTATCAAGCCGACTTTTTTATTATGGCATCGATACAAAGTAATGGTAACAGTGTGAACTATGCACTTAGTCTTTACCCTAAAACGGTTGATGCAGCCTCAAGTGCGCCATTGTTGTCGATGAACAGTGATGCGCAAAATGTTAACTTGGCTATCAGTGCGATGATGGCGAAAATCAGTGAATATTATGTGGATCAATATGCGACTGTGGACTCTGGAACACAATTAACCACTCAAGTGACGTTCTCAGGTGTTAATAATATTAATCAACTGGTGGCGCTTGAGCACTATATTGGACAATTAAGAGCCATAAAGTCAGCACAACTGGTTAAAATGAAAGGGGACACTATTACTTATGACTTCTCCCTGTTTAGTACCCAAGCTGATTTATTTCGTGTCATGGATTTAGAGCCAAGGCTGACGCCTCTTTCTAAGGCTGCGGAACCTCAACTGGCGGCGGCAAGTTCTACCGCTAATAATACGACGGGTAGCATGAATGATGATGTACCAGCGTCAAATACCATGAGGAGAGGGATAGAGATGCCTACTGAGAGCCTGAAACCTTTTTCTGTACCGACTGCGACGATTTATCAATGGAAAGGACATTAGTCTCCGTGCATGTTAACATAGAGGCAGTAAATATTATTAACGTATTGAGACTTATCTGAGTGAAGTCAAGTTCGCCTTTACAATTATCATTGCCTGTATCTCTGCCTGATGATGAAACGTTTCACAGTTATTATCCGGCTGCTGGTAATGATGAACTCATTCAATGCTTGCAAGATTGTGCCCAAGGAAAAGCAAAACAAGCCGTTTTTGTGTGGGGACCAGAAAAATCAGGCCGCACCCATTTAATGCATGCTGCTTGTGCTCAGGCTAATGATTTAGGCCGCAGTAGTTTTTATATTCCGTTAGGCATACATGCCAGCATTTCTACTGCTTTATTAGAAGGCTTAGAGAATATTGATTTGGTTTGTATCGATGATGTGGATGCCATTGCAGGCCATCCACTTTGGGAAGAAGCTATTTTTGATCTTTATAACAGGCTGATTGAGCAAGCTCACAGTGCCTTGATTGTGAGTGCAAAAGTATCACCGACTGACTCAGGTTTTGTTCTCCCTGATTTAGTGTCACGCATGCAATGGGGATTGAACTATCAATTACAGCCTATGGCAGATGAAGAGAAACTTGCCGCATTGCAAAGACGCTCGGCCATGCGAGGCTTACAGTTACCAGATGATGTTGGGCGATTTTTATTGAACCGTTTAGCGCGAGATCTGAGAACCTTATTTGACGTACTCGATAGACTCGATAAAGCCTCACTCATCCACCAAAGAAAATTGACCATTCCTTTCGTCAAAGAGATGCTGCGCTTATAGTGGCTTCAAGGTTGTTTGACACTCATTAACCTGAATTTGCGTGAACCAAAAAGCCCATTAGAAAATCATGGGCTTTTTGTCTTTTTGATTGAAATAACGAGGGAAGTCAATGATTAACGTTCACCACTGAATGTTAACGGTGGATGAGTAATGAGTGGATTGCTATGCTCTCCTGTGACTGGTGATATGTTGTTGAGTTTGTCCATGTCGTTGTTTGTATTGATAGCCTTATTGAACAGGCTGTTGACTGACGTGTTGACTGACGTGTTAGTTGTCAGTGTTAAGCTTTGTGCCCATGTGGAACCAGACGTGAATGAAATGGGCGCGGGCAGGGCATTGCGGATCACTTGAGCATTTATTGTGGGTAAAATAGAGGCGCCAATCAGCGCAAATCGCTCAGACACTTTGTCTTCACCAATACGGCCACGTTGTCCCCAACTGAGGGTGATATTATTGGCCGTCGCATTAGCGGGTTTATCGGTGACGGCAATATCTCTTTGAATACCAAACCGATAACTCATCATGGCTTCTTCAAATAGCATGGCCATGTCTTCTTGTTGGCTGCTATAAGCATAATAAGCATTGGCATGATCTTGACTAAAAAAACCACTGATATCATCCGGTGTGTAGGCTTGCTGTGTGCTTGTTGCATCTTCACCTTTAAAACTCACATTAGCCAAATCGAGTAGAGGCGCGCTGGTGAGTGGACTTTGTTGCATCAGTTTCGTTGAAATCAACAAGTCTGCTTTACTTATCCATTCAAAGTCATCGATGAGTTTAGGACCTTGTAATTGGCTATGCAGTTCGACAGGGAAATAATCATTAGCATGAGCTAACTCATGGTATAGCAAAGAGGCTAACTCGGGTGTGAGTGAATCAAGGGAGCGTGCACCTCTATTGGCGATAGAGTAATATTCAGAGGCATAATCATTATCTTTGACGTATCGCCAAGGGATCAAGAAATTGAGCGATTCACCAAACTGACTTCGATAATCTGACTCTTCGCTAATGGTATCTCGCTGGCTGGCCGTGAGCCATAAATTATCAGGATCTAAATAGATGGCGCCCGTTAACGCCCAATAAAAAGAGGGGCGAATATCGGTGCTTATCACGATAGCGGTGACTGATTGCAATAGCGTTAAGAAATCACCGTGAGGATCCATTTGCTCAAGAAATTGCATAAAGTTATCAGCCATCCATTCATGGGAGACTAATAAACGGGCTTTAATGGCGGCTTTCATTGCATCCTCACTGTCTTGTTGACCAATTAAGGGCAAGGTTGATAATAAACAGCTTTCCGTCAACTCGTTGTGATAAACGCATTGCTCAAGAGCATTGGCATAAGGCGAGTTAGCCTGATAGGCAAAGGTGTGAGCGATGGCTTGTGGAAAGTAAGTCGATGTAATGGGATTTTCAGCTGTGATCAGTATGTGTACATCATCAATGACGGTGGTTCCATTAATGGTGGCAATGGCGCTTAATGTACTGAGGGTGTCTGTAGTGACGTTAGGTGCGGTGAATAGGGGTCTATCTATTTCGCTAAAATCAACCAATAAATCAGGACCTGTGGCAATACACCAAGTTAAATCCGTCATGGCTGCAGTATCGCTCATCAAATGGTGGCGCAGGCTCACAAGAGTGCCTTGGGGGGCTTGATGACTGACTCTGACTTGGGCATTGTTTGATTTGAGTGCGTTGACAGTAATATTGACACTTTCTTGCCAAGTTAGCTGGGCGGCATCTTGCGCTGTGTTTATTTCAGTCACCGTGACTTGCAAAGTATAAGTCCCCTCATCGCTGGCTTCAAAGGCTAATAAAGGACTGTGGGGGGAAAGCAACGTGAGTGGTTCGCCATCGAGCTGTTGCCAAGTATAGTGATAATCAGCGCTGTTGCGGTTTATTTGCGCTAAAATAGCACCAGATTGCTCCGCGTAATAGGCAGGTTCGATTTGAAATGCCAGGTCTGAATCGGTGTTAATCAAAGTCAAACCTGAGTTTGTGGCTGCAGTGTCAGTTAAGGTTTCACACCGAGCAACATTGGCATTTATATTGTTACTCGGGGCGCCATTATCTAAGGTATCATTATTATTGCTGTTGGTATCGTCACCTCCGCCGCCACAGGCGGTGAGGGCAAGCGTTAAGCTTAAGCTCAGCAGAAGGCGAGATAAAGAAGAAAGTTCCATTTGAGACTTGTCCTTATTTAATTGTTTTTATTTTCTATTTATCTAAATTTTTCAAATTGACATCAATATAACATAAGTGATCTAGCTTGGGTATGTGGGCTAAAATTGTGAGTTCCCACTCACATTGGGGCTTATTAAAAACTAGCGTTTGGCCTCAGTGGTATTAGTGAGTGTGTTTCAACTTGTGACCTTATTGGTATTGATTGCCTGCCGCAGGCTTATGTGCGAATACAAAAATAACTCGCCGTAAATATGTCCCTATAGGCTCAAACGGAAACATCCGTGTTTCCGATGGTTATTTTTATATTCACACTGATTTTAAAAGCGAAAAGCGAAAAGCGAAAAGCAAAAAGCACAAGTAGTATGTTTCTTCGAATGGGTTTTTCTATTGGTATTTAATCCATTAAATTGTGATTGGGTTCAAGGTCTTTGTTTTTAGTTATTCTTGTTCTAAACATTTTGCTTACAAAGGTAACGGTGAGGTGGTATTTTGCTTGGCTAGCGTAAAGACGCTGGGCTAGCAGTGTACTCTGGTTTAGTGATTTGTTTGAAAAAACTGTTTCAAAGAATTGGCTGTCTGGAAGATTATCCTGCTGTTGAATAAGCTGTTATGTTTCTATGGAGGTTTCATTGCCAATCGTAATTGCATTAGTCATATTTGCTTTAGTGGCTCCATTTTTACTAAAACTTTATGTCACTAATATTCCAGGTGAAATTATCGGGAGCATTGATGGTTGGTTGAGTTTTCTTGGTGGGTATTCAGGAGGAATCTTGGCATTCCTAGCTGCTTACATGATATTCAATAAGCAAAGAACTGAAAATGTCAGGCCATTTTTGATTACAGAACCACTATTGGCCAATAGCAATTCAAAATCATGCCTCTATTTTCTTGAAAAATATGATATCAAAGTTGATCCAAACACTTATAAAACTAGCGATTTAAATCGGGACGATACCTTTATAGATTTCGCACTCAAAAATATTGGTATAGGCCCAGCTTTAGATGTCAGTATATTCAATTCAAAAGGCACAAAGATTGCTTTAGCGGATCGATCTACTGTGTTTTTCCAAGAGTTTGATTCTTTAGGACATGTTACACCTAATGAGCATATGAGCTGGATATTTTGCATTGACTCAAACTTAGCTGATAAAAATGGTGAATATAAAGAGGAGCTTACTTTAAAATACATGGATATATTTAAAAATAAACATACTCATAAGCTCCATATTTTCCTTAACAAGCCAAGCGGTAAAGCGGGTATTAGTTTAAAAACATAACAAGCTGTTTAACAAACAACCAAGCCACCCATTGTTAAATAGCGATATACGGATCTAAAATTATTCGGACATATATAGACGCTCCCGTTGAGTCAGGCCTGTTTTGACTTTTGAAAGCCAAAGACATCTAGCCAAGGACTTAATAGGCTTTGGTTATTCAAATTAACTATACCTCTTCAGTGCGTAGTCAGTTGTTGTCTAGTCGATAAGGCTGAGGACTGGTTTTATGGCATGGCTCAAAAAATAGCCTGCCAACTGGTTTAAAACTAAAGGCCATATTTTTGTTCGAAATAATCAATAAAATCATATAAAATATAGCGGATTATAGATGTGAAGTATTACATTTTTTGCATCTATGCACAGGACAAAATAATAATGGAATATTTATGGATTTTATCAATCAGTATCAGCAGCAAGGATTAACTCAACCTATTAGCATTAAACCCACTCTAAAAATGCATGCATTATTATGGGGAGGAGGATCATTTCTTTTAGGCGGGTGTGTCGTCGCATTATTTAGTGAGGAGCTTAAAACACAATTAATCGGATTAGGGGGCGGGCTATTTTTTGGATTTGCGATTATTATTTGTGCCAGTGCATTACTTAGAAGTCAATCGAGAGGATTAGTCGAATTTTCAGAAGATGGCTTATGGCTTTCTACGATAGGGATGACTTTACCTTGGCATTCACTGGGTCCAGCTTGGGTGAATGTGACTAAGCATGATGGGGGGAAAACGAAAGATGTCGTGTTTATTGTTAAAGACATCGACCGTTATATTACCAACCTGAGTTTTATTCCACGTATTCACTTAAGGCTCTTGAAACGGACGTTGGAAATAGGTAAAGGTGGGTCAATCGATTTAGGCTTAGGGGCTTTATTTCATTTTTTAGATGAAAAAAGTGCCTTTAAAAAATTAACTCATCAGCTTGAATATGCTCGTGATCAAGCGCAATCGGATCCATCGGCGATACTATTGAATATTCCAGTTCCTTTTCGACTTGGTATTGATCCTCAGTCATTGGTTGCAATCATCAATTTAGAGCAATCAAAACAAACGATGGATATTGATTCAGCTAACAACTCAGGATTTAAAAATCAGAATATTTCTAATGGAAGTGCAAGTTGAGTAGATGATCATGTATAAAAGGCATTTTTCAGGTGTATAGGGAAATCATTACGGACAATATTCAAGGGAAAACCCCTTTGTGGCAGGTTTTTTGGATCCAGAATGTGTTAATTGGTGGCATGTGGCAATGTGCGTTTAATGTTGGCTGGAAGGGGTGGGGTTATCTTGTTCGTGGGGCTTACATTGTTATCTTTTGTGTTGTTTTGTTCTCATTTCTTAAAGGTTAGAAAGCGGCGTTGTGAACGGCCATGATTATTCTGAGCTTTAACATGTAAAAAAATCTTGGATGTGAAGCCATACTCGGTCACTAAACGGTATTCACTTTGCCGTTGCCTAAACAAAAAAAAGTGGGGCAATCTGCTCACACTTTTTTATATTGATAAAAGCCGACTCACTTAATCCACCAATCAGGTTTTTAAAATCTGTTTCATCTCAAACAAAATGTCAGAAATTAAACTCACCGCACCATGGTGTAATTCTTTTTCATCTGTTGCGAGTAACAATAAATTCGCCGTCGATGATGCTTGACTCAATTTTCTACGTACATCTTCATTGTCTTCTTGGCTCAGCTCAGGCATAGGCACATTGTCTTCACAATCGGGATCAGGAATAAAGGCAGGCTGATCATCTCGGCCAATCATAAATTCCTCATTCGACGAGTCTTGTACTAAGTAGTGGCGACTAATAAAACCAAATAACTTACATAACTTGCGTGTTGAAGGCTCACTTGCACCGCTTTGCCACTGGCTCACTTCCCCCTCTTTCACGTCCATGATTCTCGCTAAGTCAGCCACACTTAAATCAAAGCGCTTCGCAATACTCTTTAACTCTGTCACAGCCTTACTCCCTTAATTCTTTGTTTTTGGCTCATCCCCGCCTTTACTGCAAAATAACTGATCATCACCAGCACAACTATTTCCGAAATACTGATAGGCAAACGTATATAACGATATAAGTCGTAAAAAAACGCAGGCTTCAAATCAGCAAAAGCACTGCCTAATGCCCCTTGATAGATCAACTCTTCAATCCCTGTCACTAAATTAAGTACAACAGCTATTCCATACACACCCAGCAATAAATATTCTTGAGCGAAGCGCTGATAATACACATTCAGCTTGAACACCTTCGCTATGGGGCCGCGATACCAAATCAAAGCCATCACTAACGCATCGAATCCAATATAAGTAAAATAAAAGCCCCAATTAGGTACTTGAGTTAATAAATATTCATTCAACCACAATACATCTATCAATTTCATCACAGCGGGTATGGCAATTAAATACGCCCAATTGGGGAAGCGGCGGCACATGAGCACACTCATTGCTAACGCCAAAGCTAATCCTACATTAGACAACCATGCCCATTCTTCAAATAAAATAGTTATAATAAACAATAAACTAAAAATACTAGCAACCACAAAGGCTCCTAGCCATAACAGCGACTTGTGCTTAGCAAAGTAAATCACTCCCGAGCTGATCAGGCCAAGGCCTATCAGCACAACAACAAATACATCCATGCTAATCCCCTAGCTTCTAACAAAAACAGCACTCACCTCACGTTTAGGCTGAGTTGTTCCACCACCCGTCATAGGCACTGGCGGTATCCATCCTTCCTCATCATCCAATAAAGCAAGATTCACCTCACTTCTTGGTGGATTATTCCAACCATTCCCCAACGGCGATGGCGGTACCCATCCTTCCTCACTGTCTAATAAAACAAGATTTAATAATTCAGGTTCACCAGAGCCACCACCACCCAAAGGTAAAGGCGGCACCCATCCTTCCTCACCATTCAACAAAGCAAGATTCTCATTAGGCCTAGTGGGTTGAGTACCACCTCCACTCATAGGCACTGGCGGCAACCAACCGGCCTCACCACCGCCCAATAAAGCAAGATTCACATTCTCATTAGGCCTTGTAGGATTCCCACCGCCACCACCACCCATAGGTGTCGGCGCTGGAATACTCACACTTAGGGGGCCGAGGGCGATGGCTTTTGACAAGGCTTGGCTGATACTTGATGTTGCTTGCGCATTGTGCAGGCTTACCAATAAATCGGCGGGGCTGAGCGCTTGGGTTGAAAGGGTAATGCTGACCACTTCGCTAGGTTGAGGTAAAGCTTGAGCCACATCAAGATTGTCAATATTTTGAGGCATGTCCATTATCATTATTCTTATCCTTGCGGGTTGCTTACCGCTAATATCATAGGTTTCATAATCGGCTTGCTAAGCATTTATTTATCAGTCAATATCATTTAGCGCTTATCACTGATAACGTAACAATTAATCACGTAACAATAATATAAATTGACATTTGAAATAAGTGCTTAACAAATAAATCTGATTTATTCGATAAATAGTAGATAGTTAAACAGGCAAAATGTCAAATAGTGACCGCCTATTTTCTTATTAATAGCAAGTGTTAAATCGCCTTGTGTGCCTTGTTTTACCTCATTAGTCATAAAAAAATGCACAGAGAAAAAGACACGTTAAAAACACAGAACGAATGGCTTTTTTGATCAATTGAAGTGCATTGGCGTGTTGTTTACTGCATGTTTGACTTCTCATGAGCAGGTTTTTAGCGGGTTATATTTCGTTTTATAACAAACCTAGGGCCTGTTGATTTTTGGTGATTAAATTATGTTCAGATAAACGTGTTTTAATCGCGGCGAGAGGTGTCAACGCCCCCTAGTGGATACCTGACAATGAATGTTATAAAAAGCTCAGGCAGTATTTATTCGTTATGATAGGTCGACAGTGGTAAAGTGAATAACAAATATAATGGGGTATTTTTATGTTTGCATTTAAAATCCCATCCATTGACTATAAGTTAAGAGAATGTCATGACCCAATCAATTTTAATTACTGGTTGCTCCAGTGGCATTGGCCGCTTTTGTGCCGAGCAACTGCATCAGGCTGGATTCAACGTAGTGGCCAGTTGCCGCAAACTTGACGATGTGAGGACCCTTCAAGCGCAAGGGCTAAGTTGTGTGCAAATGGATATGACAAGTACAGACTCGATTAGAATTGGGCTTGCAGCTGCCTTAGCGCTAACGGGGGGGACCATAGATGTGCTGTTTAACAATGCCGCTTATGGACAAGGCGGTGCTATTGAAGATTTATCAACAAATACGTTGCGCCAGCAATTTGAAACGAATTTATTTGGCCTCCATGAATTGACGCGAGCCGTTATTCCACTGATGTTAGCGCAAGGCTCGGGTAAAATTGTGCAAAATAGCTCAGTACTGGGGCTAGTGGCGATGAAGTATCGTGGTGCCTATAATGCCAGTAAATTTGCATTAGAAGGCTACACAGATACCTTGAGGTTAGAATTAATGAATACCCCCATTTCTGTGAGTTTAATAGAGCCAGGTCCCATTGTCAGCCAATTTAGAGCCAATGCGCTACGTGCAATTGAGCACTCCATTGACATTGAGACTTCACGGCATAAAGATAATTATCAGCATACCTTGTCCCGTTTGGGTAGCAAAGAGGCAACGACACCTTTTACATTAGGGCCTGAAGCGGTATTAAAGCCTTTACTAAAAATCATAGAACACTCCAATCCCAAGCCACGTTATTATGTGACCAAAGCCACTTATATCTTTGGTTACTTACGTCGCTTTTTATCTTCAAGCATGCTAGATAGGGTTTTATCCAGAGGTGATTAAATTAACAGGTGATTAAACTCTGTTTGAGATAAACGTGTTTGAATCGTGGCAAGAGGAGAACGGCGAGTTATTCTAAGTCCCTTTCTTTAAACAAGAGGGGCACAACAAAGTGTCAAACACGATCGACTAATCCCTGCTTCATCAAAGCATGAAGACAGCGCTTATTGCTCATTTGTAAGGCGTTATCGCTTATTTATGTTCGACTCCATGGATGGAGAAGGTAGAGCGACGTCTGGAACCCAAGCCGAGAATAACGACACAACATCAGTGCGACCTAGTATCAAGGCCACACAAACGGTTGCAGAAATTATGACTAAAGATCCACATCTCTGAGGCGGTCATTTTTTACTATTATTACCCGTCATATTACTTAAAAGCAGATGATTTAGCTATATCATTGTTTCTAACAAGCTAATATCGAGCTCCTAAATAGGTTAAGTTACATTGATTGGGTTAACGGTATTGATTGAATATTTTCGTTAATCTGAAAAGTACAATATAACTTATTGTAAATAAATTATTTTTTATATAACGAATAGAAATGATATTGGACTGTAAATTTGAAGTGACAAACATATATCGGCTTTTTTGGTTATTTTTTTGATGAACTATTGCTTTACGTTAGCGTAAACGTCACAGTGTGGGTATGGATATTGTCTAATTAAGAAGACATGGTTTACTGATTTAAATTGGGCTATTAACGATAACGGTTTGAGGACCGAAAGTGTTAGTAGGCTGATTTTCGGAGTGGAATATGAGTACCGTACAAGCAAATTCAGATATTGTGATTGTGGCAGCAAAACGCACCCCCATGGGGGGATTTCAAAGTGGCTTATCCAGTATTGCAGCGCCTAATCTGGCGAGCACGGCAATTCAAGATATGATGATACAAACCTCGGTTAACCCAGAACAAATCGATGAAGTATTAATGGGTTGCGTGTTACCCGCAGGTCTAGGACAAGCACCTGCTCGTCAAGCTGCATTAGGGGCAAAATTGCCTTTATCTGTTGGGGCAACCACGCTGAATAAAGTGTGTGGGTCTGGCATGAAAGCGGTCATGTTAGCGCATGATTTAATTAAAGCAGGCAGCGCCGATATCATTATTGCTGGTGGTATGGAGAGTATGAGCCAAGCGCCTTACTTACTTGATAAAGCCCGCAGTGGAATGCGTATGGGTCACGGTAAAGTATTAGATCATATGTTTCTTGATGGTTTAGAAGATGCTTATACCGGTGGTGCTATGGGCAGTTTTGCTCAAGCGACGGCTGATGAATTTAATATTAGCCGTGAAGCGATGGATGAATTTGCATTAGGCTCGCTTGAAAAAGCCAATTTGGCCATTGAATTAGGCTTATTTAAGCAAGAAATCGCACCGGTCACGGTATCCAGTCGTAAAGGCAAGCAGATCGTCGATACTGATGAGCAACCCGGTAATGCCCGTCCTGACAAAATTCCTACTTTACGCCCAGCTTTTGCTAAAGATGGCACGATTACTGCCGCAAACTCCAGTTCAATTTCTGATGGTGCTGCAGCATTAATGTTGATGTCTCGTGAACAAGCGACTCAACAGGGGTTGGAAGTGCTTGCCACTATTAAAGGGCATACTACTCATGCACAAGCACCTGCCATGTTTACCACAGCCCCAGTTGGGGCGATGGCTAAATTATTGGATAAAGTGAATTGGTCAAAAGAAGATGTGGATTTGTTTGAAATTAATGAAGCCTTTGCCATGGTCACTATGTTGGCGATTTCAGAACTAGGTTTGGATGACACAAAAGTCAATGTAAACGGTGGAGCATGCGCATTAGGTCATCCTATTGGTTGCTCAGGAGCGCGATTATTAGTCACACTGATTTATGCGTTAAAAGCACGAGGGCTTAAGCGGGGGGTCGCGTCATTGTGTATCGGTGGAGGAGAAGCAACGGCAATGGCCATTGAAATATAAGTTATTGTCTTGCCCAAAAGCCAGTACTTTTGGGCTGTAAAACGTATTAATGTCAATACTCATTAGCCAGTTCAGTGAAAGGATTGAAAATGACAGTTCAAGTAAAACATTATATTGATGGCCAGTTTGTACTAGGTCAAGGACACACGCAAATTACAGTGACAAATCCTGCGAATAATCAACCTATAGCAGTGGTGAATGCGGCGACAGAAACTGAAGTTGAAACGGCGATTGACAGCGCCAAAAAGGCGTTTAAAAGTTGGAAGGAAGTCCCTGTTTCTGAACGTGCTCGAGTGATGTTGAGATATCAACATCTCTTAAAATTACATCATGATGAATTGGCGACGATTTTAGCTCAAGAAACCGGTAAAACCTTTGATGATGCTAAAGGCGATGTTTGGCGCGGCATTGAAGTGGCTGAGCATGCTTGTAATATTGCGACACTCATGATGGGGGAGACTGTTGAGAATGTCGCACGCTCTATTGATACCTATAGCTACACTCAACCTTTGGGAGTGTGTGCTGGGATCACGCCTTTTAATTTCCCTGCCATGATCCCATTATGGATGTTCCCGTTAGCGGTCGCGTGTGGTAATACTTTTGTGCTGAAACCGTCAGAACAAGACCCCATGACACCCCAACGATTAGTGGAATTGTTTGAAGAAGCGGGCGCTCCCAAAGGCGTACTGCAACTCATTCATGGGGATAAAACGGCCGTTGATATTTTACTGCGTCACCCTGACGTTAAGGCCCTGTCTTTTGTTGGCTCTGTGGCGGTCGGTCAGTATGTGTATCGAACAGGGACAGACAACCTTAAGCGTGTACAAGCTTTTGCAGGAGCCAAAAATCATTGTGTGATCATGCCTGACGCAAATAAACAACAAGTGATTAATCATTTAGTGGGCGCATCGGTAGGGGCTGCAGGACAACGTTGTATGGCGTTATCGGTTGCTGTTTTTGTGGGAGAGGCCAAAAATTGGATCCCTGAGCTCAAAGCGGCGATAGCGAAGGTCAAGCCGGGATTATGGGATGATAAAGAAGCGGGGTATGGTCCACTGATCAGCCCTGCTGCGAAGAATCGCGTGATTGATTTAATTCGTCAAGGGATTGAAGAAGGAGCGGATTGTTTGCTCGATGGACGTGACTTTAGTGTGCCGGGTTTTGAAAGTGGTAACTGGGTTGGACCCACCTTGTTTGATAATGTCACGCAAGAAATGAGTATTTATAAAGAAGAAATTTTTGGGCCTGTTTTAGCCTGTATGCATGCCGATTCCCTCGATGCAGCGATTGAGATTGTTAATGCTAGCCCTTATGGGAACGGTACCTCTATTTTTACCGCTTGTGGCGCAGCAGCTAGAAAATATCAGCATGAAATTGAAGTTGGGCAAGTGGGTATTAACGTGCCTATTCCGGTGCCGCTGCCTTTCTTTTCATTTACAGGATGGAAAGGGAGTTTTTATGGTGATCAACATGCTTATGGAAAACAAGCCGTGCGATTTTATACCGAAACAAAAACCATAACGGCTAGGTGGTTTGAGTCAGACATTGAAACAGCATCGAGTCCTAATATGACCATTGGCTTGAAATAAATGTTGAGTCTTTAAAAATAATAACAATAAAATCAAAGTAGTACACCAATAAAATGAATGGATCATTTTATTGGCGCCGTTAACAGCTGTAGATCAAAGTGAAAGTGTGACAGGAGTACCCGAATGAATTTTAACCTTAATGATGACCAACGCCAATTTGTCGAATTAGCCGATCAATTTTCTAGAGAAGAACTTGCTCCTTTTGCAGCCCAATGGGATAAAGAGCATCATTTTCCCCGTGACGTGATAGAAAAAGCCGGTGAATTAGGCTTTTGTGGCTTATACAGTCCTGAGTCTGAAGGGGGGTTGGGATTGTCTCGTCTTGATTCTGTGCTGATTTTTGAAGAATTAGCAAAAGGGTGCACATCAACAACGGCCATGTTAACAATCCATAATATGGCGACGTGGATGGTGACCAGTTTTGGCAGTGAGTCATTAAGGCAGCAATGGTCAGAATCATTGACCAGTGGCGCGACATTAGCCTCATATTGTTTAACAGAAGCGGGAGCAGGCAGTGATGCTGCCGCGTTAAAAACCAAAGCGGTACGAGAGGGGGATGAGTATGTTATTTCTGGAGAAAAAATGTTCATCTCAGGCGCAGGGGCTACGGATTTATTAGTGGTGATGTGCCGTACTGGAGAGCCTGGAGCAAAAGGAATTTCAGCCATTGCTGTACCGGCCAATGCCGTTGGAGTCAGTTATGGAAAAGCGGAAGATAAAATGGGCTGGAATGCACAGCCAACAGCGCAAATTGCCTTTGATGAAGTGAGGGTTCCTGTCAGTCATTTATTAGGTGAAGAAGGGCAAGGTTTTACATTTGCAATGAAAGGACTTGATGGCGGGAGAATTAATATTGCCACGTGTTCGGTGGGGACAGCCCAAGCTGCTTTAGAGCGAGCGACGACTTATATGCATGAGCGTCAACAATTTGGTAAGCCTTTGGCAGCATTTCAGGCATTGCAGTTTAAATTGGCGGATATGGCAACGGAATTGGTTGCTGCACGTAATATGGTGCGATTAGCGGCGTTTAAGTTAGATGAAGGTGATGTTCAGGCGACAACTTATTGTGCCATGGCTAAGCGTTTTGCAACGGATATTGGCTTTAAAGTGTGTGATAGTGCTTTGCAAATTCATGGTGGCTATGGATATATACAAGAATACCCCCTTGAGCGTCATGTTCGTGATGTTCGAGTACATCAAATATTAGAAGGCACCAATGAAATTATGCGCTTAATTATTGCTAGGCGATTGCTTGATGAGCATGCAGTTAGGGTGATTTAACCATTAAAAAGGCGACACATGGATCAGGCATTTAAAACAATGAAGGAGAGTAAAGTGGAAGAGGTATGTTCAACTGCGGATGTTATTTTTAGTACTTTGCCTACCCAAGATGGGCATTTTATCGGCCGAGTGACACTCAATTGTGAAGCCGCATTGAATGCATTGAACCTTGATATGGTCAGTGCCATGTTAGCGCAATTGACGCGCTGGAAAAATGATCCTGAATTGGTCTGTATATTGCTTGAAGGGGCGGGTGATAAAGCATTTTGTGCAGGTGGTGATGTACGTGCTATTTATCAAGCGGGCATTAAGGCACCCAATGCGATTAACCCTGAAGCATTGCGCTTTTTTGAACAAGAGTATCGTTTAGACTATTTGCTGCACCGTTTTGAAAAACCCGTTATCATTTGGGGGGATGGCATTGTCATGGGTGGGGGACTTGGTTTAATGATGGGCGGCAGTCATCGTATTGTGACAGAGCGTTCACGTATTGCGATGCCAGAAGTGACCATCGGACTTTACCCAGATGTCGGGGGGAGTTATTTTCTCAATCGAATGCCTGGTAAAATAGGCCTTTTCTTAGGCATGACAGCTTATCATATGAATGATGCTGATGCGCGGTATGTCAATATTGCCACTCATTGCCTAGCAAGCCAAGATAAAGCCACTATGCTTGATGCTCTTCAGGCGCTGCAATGGCAACAAACAAATAGCACTCAGCATCACTCTATGTTGAATACTTTTTTTGAACATTACCAAACTCCTGTGAATAAACTCAGTCGATTACAGCAACATCAAGACATGATTGATTCGCTAATGGCGGGCAGTCTAGATGAGATAGTTAACCGTGTAAAACAGCTTGATACTGAAGCGCAATGGCTACAAAGGGCTATCCAATCCCTTTTAAAAGGGAGCCCCCTCAGTTGGTGTTTGATTTATGCCCAGTCGCAGTTAAGTGAGAAGTTGACTTTGGCCGATATTTTTCAATTTGAATTAGGTTTAAGTGTTAATTGCAGTGCATATGGCGATTTCAAAGAAGGTGTTCGAGCGTTATTAATTGACAAAGATAGAAATCCTAAATGGCAATTTTTAGAATTTAGTGTGGATTGTGAACGGGCTGCGAGTCGATTACTGACTTCACCTTGGAAAGATGAGCCTCACCCGCTGCGTGATCTGGCTGTGGCCACTAAAAATGAATACGTGTGACATCAATAAAGGAGCAAGTTGAATGAATACTGTAGCATTTATAGGGTTGGGGCATATGGGCCAGCCAATGGCGTTGAATTTAATGAAGGCGGGTGTGACGGTTAAAGTCTTCGATCTTGTGCCTGAAATGATGGCGGAGTTGACAGAGCAAGGTGCACTTATGGCCAGTAGTGCTTGTGGGGCTGCTGCCGGTGCTGATGTCGTGGTTTCTATGTTGCCTGCAGGTGCCCATGTTCGTGGGTTATATTTAGGCCAGGATGATAAACCAGGTTTAATAGATGTGGTCGCTAAAGAAACCTTGCTGATTGATTGCTCAACCATTGATGCACAAAGTGCAAGAGAAGTGGCAAAACAGGCTGCTGATAAGGGGATTGAGTTTGTTGATGCGCCAGTATCGGGCGGAACCGCGGGAGCAGCAGCAGGAACCTTAACCTTCATTTGTGGAGGAACGGATAAGGGGTTTGCACAAGCTAAGAGTACATTAAGCATGATGGGCAGCAATATCTTTCATGCCGGTAGCGCAGGAGCAGGACAAATTGCTAAGATATGCAATAATATGTTGCTGTCAGTGTTGATGATTGGAACGTCAGAGTCACTGCAATTAGGGATAGATCATGGGTTAGATCCTAAGGTCTTGTCTGAGATAATGAAAGTAAGCAGTGGTGGAAATTGGACCTTAGAGAAATATAATCCTTGCCCAAATGTGATGCCCAATGTGCCTTCTTCCCATGAGTATCAAGGCGGCTTTATGGTGGATCTGATGATTAAAGATTTAGGACTATCGCAAGAAGCAACCTTGGTTTCTAATTCAAGCACACCCATGGGGGCACTGGCACGAAGTTTATATATTAATCATGGACGTAAGGGCCATGGTCAACTCGATTTTTCCAGTATTTTTGAAGTATTTAATAAGAAAGGGTAACTCAATGGATTTAAAAGATAAGGTAGTGGTCATTACGGGTGGTGCAGGTGGTTTAGGGTTTGCGATGGCGCAAAACTTTGCCAGTGCAGGTGCCAAATTGGCACTTATCGATGTGGATCAAGAAAAGCTTGAAAAAGCGTGCGCCAATTTAGGTGCAGCCACTGAAGTTCAAGGGTATGCACTTGATATTACAGATGAAGAAGATGTTGTTGCCGGTTTTCAGTTTATTAGAGAAGATTTTGGCCAAGTGAATGTATTGGTCAATAATGCGGGCATTTTACGCGATGGTATGCTGTTAAAAGCGAAAGAAGGGAAAGTGACTGAGCGTTTGTCATTTGAACAATTCCAATCTGTCATTAATGTGAATTTGACGGGCAGTTTTTTATGTGGACGTGAAGCGGCAGCGATGATGATTGAAACCGAGCAAACGGGAGTCATTATTAATATCTCGAGTTTGGCAAAGGCTGGTAATATGGGGCAGTCGAATTACTCGGCCTCCAAAGCGGGTGTGGCTGCGATGTCAGTGGGTTGGGCAAAAGAGCTCGCGCGTTATGGGATTCGAAGTGCTGCAGTCGCCCCTGGGGTGATTGAGACTGAAATGACAGCAAGCATGAAACCTGAAGCATTAGAGCGGATCACTCAGATGATCCCAGCTGGCCGTTTAGGTCAAGCAGAAGAAATTGCCACAACAGTGCGCTTTATTATTGAAAATGATTACATCAATGGTCGTGTATTTGAAATTGATGGCGGGATCCGACTTTAATTTTGTTATTTTATGGTTCTTTTTGTTACATAAATTTCTCATAAATATAAGTGCCTGATGATTTTTACGTGATGCATGAACCTGAAAAATAAAAATCTGTCTCTAGAATAGCGAAGGTCAATATGATTGTTAAACTAAACCAATCAAGGTGTGTTTATGAGTGAGTAGTATGTTGTATTTTTACTTGGCTTTATGTAATGCTTGTGCTAACTAACAGATAATCAATAAAAATAAGTTTAAAGCAGGGGATGAGCCTCTCGTTACTGATAAGTGGCGCATACCATTTTTTTGATACTTGTTTTTAATATACGAAATGAAGGTCATGGCGATTAATGCTATGACCTTTTTGCTTTGTCTACTTTAGTATGCAGTTAGAATTGAATATCACTTTCAATATGAGTCATAATAGTGCGATAGGATAAATTAACTGGATTGGGTCATGGAGCGGTTGGAAAGAGCAACACAATGGATGATGCTGAGTGTAGGGTGTATAGGGATCATTATTATTTATTCGGGGTTCTTTTATTTTCTGTTTTCCAGTGAACAGAAGAATATTATCCCTTGGTATACTTTATTGTCGCCTTGGATTTGTATTTATTTTGGATTGAGTCAGCAACAGCGAGCTGGTGTCTTACAGTGGTTTCTGAAAAAGCGATAGTCAGTGTAGACGAGATGACAGTTTTTTTTGTATGACATCTCTGGTTTAAATAAATCGTCATTTTAATGGTATTCCATGGCTGGGATATATTGTTTTTATAACAAGGAGGTTTTAGGGGATAGAATGAAACAACTTTTAGGCGCTAAGTTGGGGCTCATGATTTGGTTATTGACCTCAATATCGGGTTGTGAACGCTTAGCGACCGTCGAAAAAGAAGTGCTAACTGAAGGGGTGCAAGTTGCGCGTTATGGCAGTTGGGAGTCACCGTTAACAGCTGAAGATGTCTATGGGATGTCTGACGATATTACTGAGCTGCAAACGATTGATGATGGCATTTATTTCATTCAGTCTGATGCGTCCTTGCAAGGGCGAAAAAGTGTTAAGAAGCTCAATACTGACGGCACGGTAACAGAAGTGATCAGTGCTGATTTTGATGTGCGCACTCGTGTGAACGAATACGGTGGCGCGCCCGTTTTAGGCATAGGACAAAGTTTATTTGCCAGTAAATTTAGTGATCAGCGTCTTTATCGTATTGCGCCTAATCAAGAACCTGTCGCACTCACCCCTTTAAAAACACGTTATGCGGATTGTATTTTTCAAACCCGTGGTGCCCGTTTAATTTGTGTGCAAGAGGATCATCGTAAAAAAGGTGAGCCTGTGACACGTTTAGTGGGCATTAATGTGAGTTATGCTGATAAAACCAAAGTCTTGGTGAGTGGGGCTGATTTTTATTCATCTCCTATTTTATCGCCCGATCAAAAACACATGGCTTGGATTGCTTGGCAGCACCCCAATATGCCTTGGGATAAAACAGAGCTGTGGATGGCCGATGTGGATCCTAAAGGCAATATTGTTCGTCCTCGTCGATTGATTGCCAATTTAAAAGGTTCCATCACTCAACCTTTGTTTAGTCCCGATGGTCGTCTGTATTTTGTGGCAGATTTTAATAACTGGTGGAACCTTTATCGTATCAATGATAAGGGGCGAGCTGAAATTGTTTATGATCATGAAGCAGAGTTTGCCGTACCAGATTGGAAGATGGGGAATCACAACTATGCTTTTGAAAGTCCAACAAGTTTAGTTGCCAGTTACAGTCGTAAAGGCGCTGCCGGATTGGTAAGAATTAATATTGAAACGGGAATAGCAGAGCCTATTGACGTTGATTTTGCTGAAATTACTCAAGTGATTAAAGGGTTTGATGGCGTATATTTTGTGGGGGAAAAAGAAACCCCAGAAAAAGGGATTTATAAAGTACAAGCCAATCTGGCTCAATTGGTGTATTCCCCACCTTTTCCTGAGATTGACAGTGATTATATTTCCCATGCACAAAGCATGAGTTTTAAAAGTGGCAATAAGAAAATGGCTTATGGTTATTTTTATTCACCAAAAAACCCAAAATTTCGTGGCGCAGAAGGAACACGTCCTCCTTTAATCGTGATGTTACACAGTGGGCCGACGAATAAGGCTAGCCGAGCTTATCGTCGTGATATCCAATTTTGGACCAGTCGAGGCATAGCGGTGTTTGATTTAAATTATCGTGGTAGTTCAGGCTTTGGGAGACAATACCGGAATAGCTTATACGGTAATTGGGGGAAATATGATTCAGAAGATGCAGTGAGAGCTGCGGGTTTCTTAGTTAATAAAGGGTTAGTTGACGGTACAAAACTGGCGATTAAAGGCTTTAGAGAAGAAGGGCTATCAGCATTATCGGCGTTAGCTTTTTATAATACGTTTAAGGCAGGAGTGATTTATTCTGGCATAAGCAATGTGGAGCTCTTTGAAAAAGAAACCCATAAATTTGAAGCCAGTTATATTAAGCGCCTTGTTGGAAAAGATAATTACTACCATGATCATACTGCATTATTTTATTTAAAAGGGTTAGCGGAGCCTTTGTTGTTTATTCAAGGAATGAATGATTATGTGATCCCAGCTGAGCAGTCGAAGTATATTTATAAAGAATTGAAAAATAAAGGTGTACCTATTGCTTATTTGAGGTTACAAAATGATTTAAGCGCTGAGGCGATCATAAAAACGAAGGCGAATATTTTACAGTCGGAGCTGTCTTTTTACGGACAAGTATTTGGTTTCATACCTGTAGGCAAGCTAAATCAATTACAACTGGATAATGTAAAGAACTTGCCTATGCCCTAGAGCTAAAACACGACACATGTCATTACAAAAATCAAAAGGTCATTCTTGGTTTATCATGTTAAATTAACATTCACTCGCTTGTTTTTTAACATAACGATTACTACCAATGAGGCCATTGATTATGTTTTTTATGTTTTTTTTTATGTTTTATAGTCGAATACTTTATTATTACAAGGTTATCTCCCCCATAGTGTTAACTGGTTTATCCTTTATGCTGTCACCACACATTTATGCTGAAGAATATATCACTAGCAAAAAAATTCGCATACATAATTCAGCGAGCACAGACATACTCATTCAGCAAACGAACATCCAAGGCTTCATCAGGGCGATGGATGTTCATTATAAAAACTATTGGGCTTATGCGCCTAATGATTGGTATGAAAATTGTGTAAGTAGCGAAACAACGAACAATATCACCATTAGCCCTAATCAATCGGTGGATGTTATTTTAAAAGTGAATGAAAAAAATGCCTGTCTAACTAAGAATAAAGCTTGGTATGACGTGATTAATACGAGTACAGGAGAAATCATTAGCAAGATACAAATGCAATTCGTTTCAACAGTACTATGCGATCGAGGGCGTTATGGGGAGATGCTTTGCCCTACCGAAAATAAACAAAAAAAAGCGGCTACCGGCAGCGCTAAAATGAGTAATCATAGTAATAATACCGCATTGCTCTATACTGCAAAGAATAAATCCAATTCTTTTGAAATACTCAGCTTATGGGACGTCAGTAATCCTCACTTGATGAATTGGCAATTGGCAGCGATCTCTCCCTTAAGCGAGCCTTTTAACGTAGAGAATACCAGTAATATAATCGCTAATAACCAATACCTTTTTGCTTTTACCAATAGTGGTTACCGTGCGGGTTTACGTAATGAATTTAACCAAATTGAATGGGGGAGTGATATAGATTTACCAGAACAACTTTTTTTATACACCCGATCAGCATTAAATCAACATGGTCAGGTACTATTAATCAGTCAAGATGAAGATGATCGACTGTCATATCTACAAGGTAAAATTGACGCCGATAGTATTGAGTGGCAAAGTACTAACTGGATTTGTGTGACTACGAGCACTATTCAAAAAGAGTGCAGTGGCTCAGATGATGACTCAGATGATGGCTCAAATGTTTTTTCAGGAAAAAGCCCCAATATTGCGTTTTCTAAAGACGGTAAGACAGCCATTTTGATCTATAGGCAGAATGGTAAAATACGCTATCACTTAGGAAATGTACAAGAAGAACAAGTGATTTGGAGTGATAAGTATACAGTTGGCTTAAGTGATGTTTATCAACCCAGCGCCACGTTTTTAACCAATGATACGGTATTAGTCGCTGGCTCGACTGGAGAGAGCACTGACAAAACAATCAAATTCAAACTTGGTAAGCTAGATGACGGGCAGTTTACATGGCAGAATAAACATAATTTTTATGATATTAACGGACGTTCGGCTGCTGTTCTTAATGCTGAAGTCGATCCTTTCGATAGTGACATTCACTATATTTATCTCACTTACCTTAGAAATAACTCGAAAGGCATACCTCAAAGTTATGTGACTCTCTGGAAGTTATCAAAAAGCACGGGAGATATAAAAGATGAATATGCCAAAAAAGAGGTGTTGGAAAAATACCTTGGCTTTGCAAATTCCCCGCTTTCTCTCATCCAAGCTCAGGGGAGCCATGCACTTAGCCCCGGGACCAGCGATTTTTTTATCGCTAGCAGTCAGGATAATCAACTCAACATCCACCAACTACCGGCTGAGCTTGTTTATTATGCTGTTGCTACGGGCGTAACAAAAACAAACTTAAACTATACGGCAAATCATGATAAACGATGGGATTTGGCTTTTTGGCAACGTAAAAAAGAGATTAACTCATTAATGATCAATCCATTTTGTGTCTTTGACGATACAATAGATCAATTTGCGATTTTTGATAAACTCATTTTAGAAAGTAAGTCAGTTATGTTTAACGAAGAAATCGATGCTCAAATAGAAATGAATTGCGCTAAGCCATTATCAATGACATCAAAATATTATTTTCTTTCTTTATACGCTAACGTGGATCTTAAAAGTAATATCATCTCACTTCAGGATATAGGAAGTGATGAGACCGAAGCAACGCTTCAGAACACTCCTCTACTCAATGGAGAGAGTCTATCGTTTAATATTATTACTCAAGGCTTTAGAAATTTTCCTGCTGAAGCTGCCGATCAAGATAGCTTGTCAAGTGGGACATCGATTCCGTTTATTCCCGCTGATTTTACCGACCCCTATTTTGGTATGCCTATTCCTTTTCAGCGTGATGATACCGTAGATAGTATGACTTACTCCTCCGATAGTAATCGCACGGCGCTTTCAATCGATGATTTAGCGATGATTAGCGAGCGGATATATTCTTCAGGAGAAAATTATACGACCAGAGATTGGAAGTTGGAAGTCCCCTTAATATTAGAACGGGATGAAAATAATACTTTAGTGACCCATCAAGCAGCTATGGATATGAGAACTTATTACTGGAACGACCTTGGGCTTATCCATGGTGCATCTCCATTTTTATTCGATTCAGTCACAGTTGAAGCCGTTGAGGTCGAGCCTAACATTATTGAGCGCCTTATTATTTCAAAAGCAGATACCCACCTCTATGGCCAGATTATTTTCGATCCTGTTTTGGATTTTAATGCAACCATCTCTGACTTCAACATCCCACTAGAAGGCGAGTTTAATTACAGTATCGATAAAAGCGCCAGTTCTACACACAAAGATGGTGCCCTGTTAGGCTCAACCGCCAATCTTGATAGCGGAGGTTGGTCTTTTGAGCGATTTGGCCAAGATGAAACGTTTCCATTAACGTTAGCATCAGGTGCACATTGGGGGGGAATTAATATCACGTTACTTCAACTATATGAATTTAAACTGAATCAAGTCATAATGTATCCAACGGACAATAATACCTTTGAAGGTCATGGTATTCTCACCATCGAAACAAGTGGCTATGAGGGGGTAAGTACTCAAACACTCAATGTTCTCGTAGTGGTTAATTATCTAGATAGCCATTTACTCTCTGTTAATATTAGCGCAAAAAACTTTAGTGCATCCATGCCGTTAATTGATATCGAGTCAGGCGTATAATAGGGAGTTAAGCGATAAGAATTGTTGCATTTAATCACTCTTCTGACTAACATTACTGTAATTTTATACAGTAATGTTAGTGCTTGCTATGATTTTATATATTGCCGAAAAGCCAAGTTTAGGGCGTGCGATAGCCGACGTGTTGCCTAAACCCCTTAAAAAAGCTGAAGGTTTCATTCAAGCGGCGAATGGAGATTGTGTTTCTTGGTGTGTTGGGCATTTATTAGAGCAAGCTCAGCCTGATGCGTACAATGATGAATATAAATCCTGGCGGTTTGAGCATTTACCCATCATTCCTTCGAATTGGAAAACGGTTCCCAAGACTAAAATGCGCGGTCAAATTGCCATTTTAAGGCGTTTAGTCAAACAAGCAAATCAATTGGTTAATGCTGGCGATCCTGACAGAGAAGGCCAGTTATTAGTGGATGAACTGATTGCGCATTTAGGGGTAAAAGGCAATAAATTACAAGGGGTACAGCGATTGCTGATTAGCGATTTAAACCCTAAAGCGGTCAAAAGGGCTTTAGGCCAGCTTCGCAGTAATCAAGAATTTATTCCCCTGTCTGTATCGGCGCTAGCGCGTGCTCGAGCAGATTGGCTTTATGGCATGAACATGACACGAGCCTATACCCTACAAGGGCGTAAAGTGGGTTATCAAGGTGTATTATCTGTGGGTCGGGTACAAACGCCGTTACTTGGGTTAGTCGTGCGCCGAGATGAGTCCATTGCACATTTTATCTCTAAACCTTTTTATGAAGTACTGGCTCACTTAACAACACAGGATGATGTGCATTTTAGTGCTAAGTGGCAGCCGAGTAAGGCTTGTGAGCCTTATATGGATGAAGAGAATCGAATACTATCCAAAGGATTAGCTGAAAATGTGGTGAGCCGTATTACGCAAAAAGAGGCGGTGGTAGAACAAGTAAAAGCAACGGATAAGCAGCAATCTCCCCCTTTGCCTTATAATTTGTCTGCATTACAAATTGATGCGGCTAAACGCTTTTCAATGAGTGCCAAAACGGTACTGGATACTTGTCAATCTTTATATGAAAAACATAAGCTTATAACCTATCCCCGCTCCGATAGTCGTTACCTTCCTAAAGAGCAACATGCATTAGCATCGAGTGTTATTCAAGCCATTGAGAAGGGAGCCGATGAACTATTAACGGGATGTGATAAGCCTAATGCGAGTCTTAAGTCAAAGGCATGGAATGATAAAAAAGTGGATGCACATCATGCTATCATTCCAACAGAAAAATCACCGGTTTTATCCCGTTTAAGTCAACCTGAGCGGCAGGTTTATTTACACATTGCTCGGCAATATTTAGCACAATTTTACCCACCCTATTGCTATAAAGAAACGGAGGTGGTGGTGATCATTGAAGGGGGGCGCTTTTTCACTAAGGCCAAGCAGGAAGGTGCATTAGGTTGGAAACAATTATTTCATTATCAAAAGGAAAGAAATGATAATGAGGATGAAGCCGCTCCAATGGCTTTTTTGCCCCTTTTGTCCAAAGGGCAGCGTCTTTTTTGTCCAAAGGGCGAGGTTTTAGAGAAGCATACCCAAGCACCCAAAGCCTTTAATGATGCTAGCTTGCTGAGTGCCATGACGGGAATTGGTCGCTATGTGACTGATATATCTATTCGTAAAATTTTAAAGGAAACTGATGGGTTAGGCACTGAAGCTACGCGTGCTGGCATTATCGAGCTGCTTTTTAAGCGAGGATATTTATCTCGTCAAGGCAAGACTATTGTCGCGACAGAGGTGGGGAAAGGGTTAATCAATAGTTTACCCCAAAGTGCGACCACACCTGATATGACTGCGTTATGGGAAAGTAAATTGAACAGTATTAGTCAAAAAGAAATGACTTATAAAGGATTTATGTTGCCATTAATTGACAGTTTACACAGTCAAATACAGCTGGCAGGCAGCCAATTACCGACTGCGTTACAAGGTGTTAAGAGTGATAACCCGTTTAAAAAGCGTAAAGGGAAATCATTCAGTAAAAAAGGAGGAACATCAAAAAATAAAGCGAGTAAAGCCGTGAGAGGAAAATGTCAACAAGCTGCAATATGATGACTTATTAATATGAGCCATCATTTTCAGTATATGTCAGCGTCACTAACGCTCGCCACGAGCGGTCAATACTTGCACAATTCTATCAGGGTAATCGCCAATGACGCCATTGGCACCTAACTCAAAAGCTCGCTCAATTTTATCCCATTCATTTACAGTCCACACATGGCTGGTAATGCCTTTGTTTTGCAAAAAAGAGAGAAAAGGCCTCGTTATCATTGCATAAGGGAGTTGTGCTAATTCAAAATTGGCAGAATAAATCCTCCCTAATCCTGCAGCCCAAGCCAAACTTAAGCCTGTTAACTCACTAATACTGGCACTGGTTCTGATGCTATGGTGACTCACTAAGCGAAAGTGCTTTAATGCTTTTGTGTATTGACTGGCCACAACGGCATGTTCATGTAATCCATTTCTGTCTAATATCGCCCAGAGTTTATCGGCCAGTTGCTCATTATTGACTTTCATTTCAATACTGAGCTTATAAGAAGGAAAATAGTTGATGACTTCTTCAAGGGTTAAGACTTCAAGTCCCATCGCTCGAAAAGGAAAGGTTTCTCCGCCGTCAGTGCTGAACATATAGCCTGCATCAAAGGTTTTAATTTCCGATAATGTTAAATCAGCAACCTGACTATGGTTGCCCGCCGTTTTGCTGAAATCATTATCATGATTCACAATAACATGACCGTCTTTTGAAAGGTGTACATCCATTTCAAGCACATCAGCACCTTGATCCAGCGCCATTTGAAAGGCAAGCCAAGTACTTTGTGGATAATCCCCTGATGCACCTCTATGGGCTAAGACCTCACGTTGAATGAGATTTTCATTCTCTGAGGCCATTGTTATTGAGGGTAGGAACAATAAAGCTAGGGTACTTGAGATATGGAGCAATTTGATGTATTTGAATAAAGGCATGAATAAGTCCATAGGGATCCTGTCATTTTTTCTAAGGGAATAAGCGCTAATGAATATGGAAGGTCGCGTAAATAATCTTGAAGTGAAATTACCTGAAAGGGCTATTTTAGTGTCAGAAATAACGCATGTTTATTGCCAATGAATCATCGAGGTACATTTTTTATTAGCCATTAGTCATCAGTATTAGTCGCTATGAGTGATATGACTTTTCACTAATTATTGATACTGTTTTTTGCTATTTGATGTTAAGTGGATCACGCCTTGAAGGATAGGAGAGCTGAAATGATATTTTATTGTATACAGGCTTTATTTTGTTGGGTTAGCGTTAATGCCACAAGCTTTTTGGGGGCGATATGAGGAATATTTCAGCCCTTCAAGCTAAACAGTATTGGCAAGCGAATATTCGGCTGGTACTCAGTTTATTGTTTATTTGGGCATTGGTGTCTTTTGGCTTCGGGATCCTTTGGAGCGATGCATTAAATCAGATCACTTTTTTTGGCTTTAAACTGGGTTTTTGGTTTGCTCATCAAGGGAGCATTTATGTGTTTGTAGTGCTTATTTTTATTTATGTAAGGTGTATGAATCGCTTAGATGAACGCTATGGGCTGCAAGAAAGCGATAAGGTTGATTCTGTTAATAGAGGTGAGTGTTAATGGAAGTGCAAACCCTAACGTTTATTATGATTGGCGCAAGCTTTGCTCTCTATATTGCGATTGCAATTTGGAGTCGGGCGAGTTCTACTCGTGAGTTTTATGTCGCTGGAGGCGGCATTCACCCTGTGGCGAATGGTATGGCAACGGCAGCCGATTGGATGTCAGCAGCTTCGTTTATTTCGATGGCGGGTTTAATTTCGTTCATGGGCTATGATGGTGCCGTTTTTTTAATGGGATGGACCGGCGGTTATGTGTTGCTCGCTTTATGTCTAGCCCCTTATCTACGTAAATTTGGCAAGTTTACTGTGCCTGATTTTATTGGCGATCGATATTATTCTCAAACGGCCCGTACCGTTGCTGTGATCTGTACCATTTTTATTTCTTTTACTTATGTTGCAGGGCAAATGCGCGGTGTCGGCGTGGTGTTTTCACGTTTTTTAGAAGTGGATATTGTTACCGGCGTGATAATTGGCATGGGAATTGTGTTTTTTTATGCTGTGTTAGGAGGCATGAAAGGGATAACTTATACCCAAGTTGCGCAATATTGTGTCCTTATTTTTGCTTATTTGGTACCAGCTATATTTATTTCGGTATTGATGACTGGGCACATTATTCCTCAGTTTGGATTTGGGGCGACTTTGCAAGATGGTTCTGGCGTGTATTTACTTCATCAATTAGATTCTTTATCCCATGAATTGGGTTTTACTGCATACACTGAGGGGGTTAAGAGCAAGCTGGATGTGTTATTCATTACCTTTGCTTTAATGGTAGGGACTGCAGGTTTACCTCATGTTATTGTTAGGTTTTTTACTGTACCTAAGGTGAGTGATGCACGTCGCTCAGCCGCTTGGGCGTTATTTTTTATTGCTTTACTCTATACCACGGCGCCGTCTATTGCGGCATTTGCAAGAGTGAATATGATAAACACCATTAACGGTGAAAATAATCAAGGTATTTCATATGAAAATATACCCAATTGGATTAAAAATTGGCAAAAAACAGGTTTGATTGATTGGCAAGACAAGAATAACGATGGGCGTATGTATTATTCTGGGGACGATCGGAATGAGATGATCATCGATCGTGACATCATGGTATTAGCGAATCCAGAAATAGCAAACCTACCCAATTGGGTTATTGCATTAGTTGCAGCCGGAGGCATAGCGGCAGCCTTATCGACATCAGCGGGTTTATTATTGGTGATTTCGTCGGCCATTTCTCATGACCTATGTAAACGAAATTTCATGCCAAATATTACTGAAAAGCAAGAATTATTATTTGCACGGGTGGCTGCAGGAGCAGCAATTGGGGTGGCTGGATATTTAGGAGTCCATCCTCCTGATTATGTGGCTTCAGTTGTTGCATTTGCCTTTGGGTTGGCGGCGTCATCTTTTTTCCCTGCGATTATCATGGGCATCTTTTATAAAGGGATGAACCGTGAAGGAGCAGTCAGTGGCATGTTATGTGGCATAGGTTTTACTGCAGCTTATATTATTTATTTTAAATTCATTGTCAGCCCTAGCATGAATGTGTCTGACAATTGGTGGTTTGGTATTTCACCTGAAGGTATTGGTACTGTGGGCATGTTGATCAATTTTGCTGTGGCTCTTGTTGTGTGTAAATTGACTCCTGCCCCGCCCATGCATATCAATGAGTTGGTAGAGTCTATCCGTCGTCCTGTATAAATGAGGAAGTACTTAGTTATCGTTTTGTCGTAGTAGATAAGGATGATATTGAAATTTTGTCTATAATCATAATTAAGGATGTTGAAGTTGCACATGGATGTGGAGTGCGTAAAAATGCAAGAGACATGGCAAAGAATTATTTTACGATTGAAATATGAACTTAAATATGTCGCCCTTTTCAGCTTTTTTATTAACCTTCTCATGTTGGCACTTCCATTATATAGTTTACAGCTCTTTGGGCGCGTTCTGGCTAGTTCAAGTTTCGACACATTATTAAATCTCACTTATTTAGTGATTTTCCTTTTGGTGACACAAACCTGCTTGGATTTTTTTCGTAATAAATTGATGCAACAAAGTGGACTCAAACTTGAAATGGGTTTGAGTTTGCCTTTAGTCAGCCAAGCAATTAAAGATTCAGCAAAAGAGGGCGGGATCAATAAACAAAGTTTATTAGATGTTCGAGAAGTAAAGAGTGTATTACTGACACCTTCAACCAGTGCTATTTTTGATTTACCTTGGGTTCTGGTATTCATTTTAGTTTTATATATGTTACACCCGTTATTAGGTGTCACGGCAACCATAGGGGCAATTGTATTATCTTTACTCGCTTATGGGGTTAAAAAAGCCGCATTATTAACTGATAATGAGGCCTCACAGGCTGTTATCTCAAGTGGCATGCAAATCAATGATATTTTAAGACATTCCAGTTCATTGCAAGCGATGGGCATGGCTTCAAATGTGGCTAAGCATTGGGGGAAAAGCCATAAGCATCTGCTTTTCTTACAATGGTTGGTGGCTGATAAAGTCAGTATGATGCTGGTATTGACCCGATTAGTGAGAACTTTACTTCAAGTTGCTGTCATTGGTATTGGGGTGGGGTTAGTACTAACCCAGCAATTGGGGGCGGGGGAGATTATTGCCGCTTCTATTATATTGGGCAGGGCGCTAGCCCCTATTGAACAAGCTGTGGGATGTTGGAAAAATTGGGAGTCAGCTTGGGTCGCTTACAAGCGTTTATTACATTCAATAGCAAAAGAGCCTGAAGTGATAAAGACATCTTTACCTGCTCCTAAAGGGGAGTTCCATCTTGAAAATGTTATTTACCGCACATCTATCCATCATGCGCCCATTTTGCAGAATATTAGTTTTAGACTTCAAGCGGGCTTATCTTTAGCCATTATCGGCCCCAGTGGTTCTGGAAAATCCACATTAGTGAAGCTATTGATGGGCATTATTCAGCCTACGGCTGGGAAAATTAAATTAGATGGTGCGTGTATTAGTCAGTGGAATGCTCAAGAGTTAGGCCAATATATTGGTTTTGTTTCTCAAGATGTTGAAATCTTAGCGGGCACTGTTGCTCAAAATATTTGTCGGTTTTCTGATGCCGCTTCTGACGATATTATCGATGCAGCAAAGAAGGCTTGTATTCATGAATTAATTATCGCTTTGCCTGAAGGTTATGAAACGTTGCTCGGTGAAAATGGCGTACAGATAAGTGGTGGTCAAAAGCAACGTTTGGCCTTGGCCAGAGCGCTTTTTTCTAAACCTAAAGTGCTTATTTTGGATGAGCCTAATTCTAATTTAGATCCCGAAGGTGAAGTGGCATTAGCCATTGTTTTACTCAATTGCAAAGAAAACAATATTACCGTCATGATGATAAGTCATCGTGCTGGTTTTTTAAGACAAATGGATTGGGTGGTGTGTTTACGTGATGGACGTATTGAGAAAGCGGGTCCAAAAGACAGGTTTATTTCAGATATTCAAGAGATCAGCCAGCAAACTGAGCAGGCTGTTGAAGAAGTGGAGAAGCCTTCGGCACTGAAGCAGTAAGGAGTGTGCTATGGATAGCAATATGAATTTTAATACCAAGAAACTGATCCAATTTGGTATTGGTATTATTATTTTTGCCATTGGGGGATTTGTATTGTGGGCTTCAATGGTAAAAGTGGATGCTGCAGCTGTCGCTTCTGGCACGCTAGTGGTGGAAAGTCAAAGAAAGAAAATTCAACATTTACATGGTGGACAAATTCAACAGATCTTGGTGAAAGAAGGCCAAAAAGTCAGCAAGGGACAAAGGTTAATTTCCTTGGCTGATCATCAAGTCGAAGCTGATTTTCAACGCGTATTACTGAAAGTATTAAATGCCCAAGCTCAGATTGATCGCGCTACCGTTTTATTGAATCAAGGCGAACAATTGGATTTCTCAGCACTCGTGCTTAAGTATCAACACCGAATTGAAATTGTGCAGCTAATGGCGATGCAGTCGCTTATATTTGAAAGGCAACAATCGAATGAGGAATATGTTAAACAACAATTTGATTTCAAAAAAAACCAGATAAAACATTCGCTTGATGGTATTACCCTTGAAATAGAATCCATTCAGAAACAGTTGGCATTAGTGAAAGAAGAAGTGCGCATGAATGAAGTGCTTCTTGCTGATGGTTATGTATCTAAATCTCGGCATCTATCGATTCAGCGGACTCAATCAAGTATTGAAGCGACACTTATCCAATTGCAATCAAAACAAGCCGTCACCCAAGCGCAATTGGGGGAGTTAGAGCAAGGTTACAAAAGTCATTTTGCAAAATCTCAACAAAAGCTTGCAGATCTTATTCAAAAGCAAAGGCAGCTTAGGGATGAGGCTTCACAATTGCTTATTTCACATACTGAAACCAGGCAAGATATTAATATTCATGCAGAGCATAACGGTACCGTAGTGGCTATGGAAGTCAATGCCATTGGGGAAGTGGTTGCACCTGGTCAAGTGGTTATGGAGCTTGTGCCTGATTTGGATACGATTGTTGTTGAAGCGTATGTCAAACCAGAAGATATTGATGTGGTATATGAAGGGTTAACCGCTCAGGTAAGACTCACAGCGTATGATGGCAGGCATGTAGCCCCTATCAATGGGGAAATTATTCACGTTTCTGCCGATCGTTTTTTTGCTTCCAATATGAAAAATACCGATGGCTATTTAGTGAAAGTGAAATTAGATACTGACCGATTGCAGGGACAAGTGATTAAGCTTCATCCTGGAATGTCTGCTGATGTCTATATTGTACTCGCGAAGCGAACATTACTAGACTATCTTATTTCGCCTTTTAGTCATTCATTTAATTCAGCTTTTAGAGAAAGTTAATTCCAACTTTGATAGAAAGATACAGAGTATCGAGTAATCAATTGACTATAAAGGAGTATTGTCATGAAAAAAACAGATGAAGATGATGTCTTAGTTGGAACCAATATAGATGATGATATTGATGGTGGCAGCGGTGACGATATCATTGATGGCAAAGCTGGAGATGATTACCTTATTGGCGGAAAAGGGAATGACAGCATTTCGGGCCAAGAAGGCAAAGATTTTATATTGGGCGATCAAATGCTAAACGATCCTAGCTCTTCGGCTACACCGATTGTTGAAACGGCGGAGACAACGGCATGGGGAATTGAACAGAGTGTTTTTGACAGTGAATCAGCCTCGGAAAATGGGTTAGCTCAAGTGTCTGGCAATGAAGTCGCCACTCAAAATATTGCTGTAGATCAATTTGTTAATAACGATGGTGGTCACTTTTCTCTTAATATTCATTTACCCGAAGGGAGCCCTGCTCTTGCCAATAATAATGGTTTGTCGGTGAATATTATGGGCGAAGATATCACAGGACAAATGGTGATTGTGGCAACAGCCATGCTGAATGACCAAGGGAATGGTGTCATGCAGCTTGATTTTGAACTCACCCCTGAACAGCTTAATCTTGATGAAGATATTCAAATTCAATTGCAAGCGATTGACGCTGATCCTGATGTGGTGATTGATATTAATCGAGTTGAATTAGTGACACATAATATGTATGACGATGTCATTGAAGGAGGAGAGGGAGATGATGTGATTATGGGTCAGCAGGGAGAAGATAATCTCAGTGGTGGCTTGGGTGATGATCAATTAGAAGGCGGTATTAACAATGATCATCTTTATGGAAATGAAGGTGATGATTTATTGATGGGAGGACAAGGAGATGATGTGCTGATGGGAGGCACTGGTGACGATGTCCTTATGGGGGGGGATGATGCTGATGTGATTGAAGGTGGGGTAGGTGATGATGTGCTTATGGGGGAATTGGGCAATGATACTTTATTGGGGGGAGAAGGTAATGATCAACTTATTGGTGATGATGGAGATGACCAATTATTAGGCGGTGATGGGCAGGATCAGTTATTTGGGGGCCAAGGAGATGATGTCCTTGTTGGTGGAGCAGGGAATGACTTTCTACAAGGGGATGAAGGTGACGATTTATTGAGTGGCGGTGAAGGTGATGATGTATTGATGGCAGGAATGGGAATGGATGAGTTATCCGGTGGCGAGGGTGCCGATATTCTTTTAGCGGGCGAAGGTGACGATGTGCTAATGGGGGAAGAGGGAAATGATACGTTATTAGGTGAAGCGGGTGATGATCACTTAGAGGGAGGCTTGGGCAATGATGAACTTCATGCCGGGAGCGGTAATGACACCTTACTCGGCGGTGAAGGGGATGACGTGTTATTTGGCTTATCTGGCGACAATTTATTAGATGCCGGAGAAGGTCAAGATACCGTATTTGGAGGGCAAGATAACGATACTATTTTAGCCGGTACAGGGAATGATACTGTCTATGCTGAAGCAGGTGATGATATCGTATTTGGCGGAGAAGGACACGATCAACTTTATGGTGGTGAAGGTGATAATACCATTGATGCTGGGCTGGGAGATGATGCGTTATACGCTGGAAGTGGTCATGATAATCTCATCGCAGGTGAAGGAGATGATCATATTTATTCCGGTGCGGGTGATAATATTATCGATGCGGGTGAAGGGCACGATACCATATATGCTGGTGATGAGAAAGATACGATTGTGGCCGGAGCAGGTGATGATATTGTGTTTGCAGAGGGAGGACAAGATACCATTGATGCAGGGAGTGGAGATGACTTAATTTATGCGGGCGCTGCGGATGATGTTATCGATGGTGGTAGTGGCGATGATACGCTTTTTGGGGATGATGGTGATGATTATATTGTTGGTGGCGAGGGGCAAGATGTGCTTTATGGTGGAGCAGGAGACGATAAATTAGAAGGTGGGTTGGGAGATGATGAGATAAGAGCCGGAGAAGGTAATGATGAGCTGTACTCAGGCAGTGGAAATAATATTCTTGATGGTGGTCGTGGCGATGATGTATTAATGGCCCAAGACGGAGATGATGTATTACTTGGCGGTGCAGGTAATGATGAGATTTTTGCTGCAGGTGGCGTTGATACTATCGATGCTGGAGCGGGGGAGGATGTTGTTGAAGCTGGTATTGGAGATGATGTGGTTTTTGCTGGTGGTGGAGATGATATCGTTAAAGGTGAAATGGGCGACGATCAATTATTTGGTGATGGCGGGAATGATGTGCTCGAAGGAGGAGAAGGAAACGACAGTCTCTATGGTGGTGACAATGAAGATCGTTTATTAGCCGGTGTTGGCGATGATTTGCTGGATGGGGGCCATGGTGATGATGTACTTGAGGGGGAGGCAGGAGCTGATACGTTAGTAGGTGGGGGGGGGCAGATTTACTTTATGGTGGGGAGCATAATGATGTCCTCTCTGGTGATGCCGGCAACGATAGCCTTTTTGGTGATGAAGGGGACGATATACTGTATGGCGGAGCTGGTGAAGATAGTTTGATCGGAGGGCAAGGCAGTGATGTACTTTTTGGTGGTGAAGGTAATGATGAGCTAAGTGGTGGTGAGGGGTTTGATGAATTATATGGCGAAGGCGGGGATGATATTTTACGTGCGGAAGATGAATTAGGGCTCCTGTCAGGTGGAGAAGGGCATGATACGTTAATTGGTGGAAGTGCTAACGATGAGCTTTATGGTGATGGTGGTAATGACACCATTATAGCCGCAGAAGGCGATAATATTGTGTCTGGTGGCAGCGGAAATGATGTGATTACTGCTGGTAGTGGGCAAGATACCATTTTTGCTGGCAGCGGTAATGATGAGATAGATTCAGGAAGTGGTGATGATCGTGTGTTTGGTGAAGCTGGTGATAATCAAATCACGACAGGACAAGGGGCTGATGAAGTCTATGGTGGACTTGGTGCAGATACCATCTTTGCTGGGGAAGGCGCTGATACAGTTTATGGTGGAGAAGGTAATGATAATATTGGCGGTCAAGAAGGAGATGATTTTATTGATGCGGGATTAGGTCAAGATACCATTAGTGGTGGAGATGGCGATGATACAGCATTTGGTGGTGCCGGAGACGACGTTATAGCTGGAAATGAGGGGAGAGATACTCTATTTGGTGGTGAAGGAGTAGATACAGTTGCTGGTGGAGAAGGGGATGATCAGTTATTTGGTGAATCAGGTAATGACACTTTACTGGGTGGGGCGGGTCAAGATGCGCTTTACGGTGGAGAAGGGGATGACACTCTTCATGGTAATGAAGGAGATGATTTACTGTATAGCGGTAGTGGCCATGATCAGGTGTTGGCCGGTGAAGGGGCTGATATCGTTGATGTGGGCAGTGGCGATGATCGAGTTGAGGGGGGAAAAGGCGATGATGTGATATTTGGCGGCGAAGGCCAAGATGAACTGTTAGGCGGAGAAGGTAGCGATAAATTATTTGCTGGTGCAGGCAGTGATATCTTAGAAGGTGGAGAAGGCAATGATGAGCTGCATGGGCAAAGCGGTGATAATGTATTAAAAGGGGGAGCAGGTGATGATACGCTTTATGCTGGAACGGGGAATGATAGGTTAGAAGGGGGAGAAGGACAAGATAGATTGGAAGCCTTAACAGGAGATAATCAATTAGAAGGTGGCTTGGGGGATGACAGCCTCGTTGCTGGCGCAGGCAGTGATGTGCTTAGTGGTGATGAAGGCGACGATATTTTGAATGCTGGTGATGGCGACAATCAATTATCGGGCGGCTTGGGTGATGACAGTTTAGTGGCTGGCGCAGGCAGTGATGTGCTTCGTGGTGATGAAGGCGACGATGTGCTGGAAGCTGGTGATGGTGATAACCAATTATTCGGAGGGAGTGGTCACGATAGCTTAGTTGCTGGCTCGGGCGATGATGTACTTAGTGGTGATGAAGGCGATGATGTATTGAATGCCGGTGATGGCGACAATCAATTATCGGGCGGCTTGGGTGATGACAGTCTCGTTGCTGGTGCAGGCAGTGATGTGCTTCGTGGTGATGAAGGCGACGATGTGCTGGATGCCGGTGATGGTGATAACCAATTATCGGGCGGCTTGGGTGATGACAGT
>NZ_CANMWS010000026.1 GCF_947501665.1 uncultured Shewanella sp.
CAAGAGATAAATAGAAAGTTAATACTCCAAGGTGTCGACTACCGACCGCATCTTGTTGAATTAAACATTGAATGAAGTACTCTGTATAGAGTTTAAATTCACTTTCTAAAAAGACAAATGGTTTTGCCCGAGTGGTGGGATCGGTAGGTACAAGGGATGTAAAATCCCTCGCACTTTTGCTATAAAGTGCGTGTGCCAGTTCAAGCCTGGTCTCCGGTATCATTTCTCTAATCAAGAATATTAAAGCCCTGATACATGTCAGGGCTTTAATATGTCTATTTTTAATTAATAGTTACTCTTGAAAAAATATAAATTCTACATATCCCGCCAAAGCAGGATTAGTGCTAAAACCATTAAAATATTCACATGAGTCACTATTTACACTGGAGTAAAGGGCTTGAGAATAACTTCCACCGCCTCCACCGCCAGAATAGCCCATGCCACCACCAGCGCCACCAGCACCACCAGCGCCATTGGCATAATGATCACCATAAGCACCAGCACCATCTCCATTATGTAGTCTGGTTAGTACTTCGGATGTATACCACCCTGAAAAGGTATGGTCTCCAACTCCACCAAAACCAGATTTCCCCCAATAAACTGAATTTTCGGGAGCATGATTATTAACGCCTTCGATCGCTTGAGAAGACAAGAATACGCTATCACTACAATCAGAATTGTTAAACTCACCAGATATACCGCCTCCTTTACCATACCAAGCATGGCCATTTGCACCGCCGCCATTGCTTCCTGCAGAAAAATTACATACACCTGAAATACTCGTTGATACGATTCCACCATCACCACCATGTCCACCGTTAATACCACTAGTCGCATCCACCCCATCTGCTCCGCCTCCAGCCATAATTAATATGTCATTGGCGTTAAATTCATAGGAGTTATCTTGAATTGAGTCTATCTCATCTTGTGGATCTTTAATTAATATGGTTGTTGATGTATTATATCTTCCAAGGTAAACATAAAGTGTATCTGTCATATTATGGAAATCAGAATATTTCAATACCGTTTGAGCCACTCCTCCGTATCCAGTAGTTCCACCTGTATTGTATATATTCTTTTTGAATGGCCTTGATTTAAAATAAGAATTTCCATGAAAGCCGGCACTGCCAAAGGCTCGAATACAAACAAGTGAATTTTCATCAATGTTATCATTTACCACTTGGGCGGTACTGAATATTTCCTCAATAATTATCTCACTGTTTTGACAGTGGTTTTCAAAAGAATGGTAGTAATCAGTAGTGCAAGTTGCTAAGCTATTATCACTGGAAGTATTTTCACAAATAATGGCACAATTTTGATTATTGCCGACCCATAACTCATCCTCTTCATTAGTATGGCCATATATTACGCTGTTATCGGCTTCAAAGACTTTAATTGTTTCTGACTCATTATTGTTTTCTGTTAAATCGTTAGGCTGTAGGTAGTGTAACCGCATTTCAATATGGTGATCATTTACAGATGGTAGTGCGATTCTTTGAATCTCTCTATAATCATCAACAATAATGGTTTCAACCACCTCATCAGTATCATTATCCTTGATGATATATTCTGTATAAAGATATTCATCTAAATCACCTTGTTCAGACTCACTTCCATGAATTAAGTATATTCGACCTATCGATGTTGGCTCTATGCTTAAGATTGCTGTTGTTTCTTCAAAAGTGTCAAAGCTATCGTTGTAGTCATCATCATTGCACCCTGCGGCTAATAATAGACTGGATGATATTAATGAAGCGTAAAAAATAAATCTTGATTTGAATGTCATAACTATTTCCTTTTGTCATATCCCTAAGATTACTCCCACTTGTATTTTAGTTGATAATAACCACAATATTTATCGTTTGTTGCTTTTGTGAGAGGGGAATAGTCGTATAAATGGTTGTAATTTATTCATCGTTCTATCCTGTCAACGACATTGTTAAGAAAGCGGGGGGCATGGGATATTTATCGATATGTAAGCCGTATTACTAGCTCTCGAACAATAAAATGTTCGCTTAAAAATTAATTTATGTTTGGGAGAATATCTCGGTATTTGTGGTAAAGAATGTTTGGATAAGGGATAAATTACACTGACATGCTGAGTGTCTATGTTTTTAGCGATAAAGTTTTTAGTGACTAAGGTTTTAGTGCGTTAGCTTGCTTCTTTCTAGCAATAACGATGTTGGTAATATCGTATAAATGAACAAGGCTCTCATAATGATTGATATCAACGAATTTGTTATAATGTCAATATTTACAATACTATGGGAAGTGATGTTAAATGAAAACCACAATACTAGCTGATGTACCAGAGACACAATCGCCTGCGGGTGCTGATGTTCGTTTTATGATGGAAGGCCAATCGGGAGGGATGATCCATTGAACCTTACCTCCCTTTCAAATCAATAAGGCGGTTGTTCATGCCACTGTTGATGAATTTTGGTATGTGCTTAAAGGACAGGGAGAAATATGGCGTAATAATGGCTTAAAAAGCAAGGTGACAAAACTTGTCGCCGGTACGGCAATTGATATTGCATCTGGCACTGTGTTTCAATATCGTAATATTGCTAATGAAGAGCTAACGTTTCTTTGTATTACGATGCCATCATGGCCTAACGATACAGAAGCAAGCTATGTTGACAATGGAAAATGGATCCCCACTGTTTAGCTCCTTGTTAAGGAAAATAGACATATTTTATTATTGATTTTTTGTTGGATGAATAACTAAGTGTAAATGAGCTTTAGGTGAGATATTGATTGAGGACGTTTTTCTTTCTTGGAGCTTAGGTACAGTGTTTCTCTTTAGTACAGTTGGGACCTTTGTTGCAGAACGGCAGAATTTATCTAAGTATTGTACAACGTAAGGAGGCGCTTGTAGAGGCATGCAATCCGATCCGGCTTTTTTATTATCTGTGATAGTGAATTGCTTAAGCTGACGTTTTTTTAGTGTTGAATTGAAGTTGGGAGTTATTTTTTTAGTCATAACTTAAATCCTTATAATCTATTTAAATAATACTATTAACTGTTATTAATATTATTGTTATATGTTTCATTACTTAGAGTATATTAAATTTTCAAATAAAGCTATTTATTTAAGGTGCCACCGAAGATGTTGTAAATAGAAAGGGTTTAAAGTGAATTGGTATTTCATGTTTGTAAATTAATGTATATACATATTTACCTAAGGTCATAATATGTGAATTTTAATTTTTTTTGTTGATTTTTTTATTATATCTTTCTGTTGATAAATACGTGGTTTTAAATAACATGATCTCTTTTATATAGTTTTTTATGTGTCATTACTTTAATGTATAGATGGTTTTTGTTTTTCGCTATTGAAAATTTCTTATTATCACTTAATTAATAGTGATATAACATGATTAATTTACTGTTTGGTGGTGTAGTTTTGCCTAATAAAATCAAGTGTATTTCTTCAAATAAGTTTGTCTTGCTATTGTCTCTTTATTATTTACTTGTCTTTAATATTCCTTTTTTTTATATGGTGAGGCGGGGACTTGAAGCTCAAAGTGATGTCAATGGACTATTTGTTTTTTCTATTCCTATTTTATTATTTTTGTTATTTTATTTTTTATTTACGATTTTCTCTGTAAAATATGTTGTTAAACCCTTTTTTATTGTTTTGACACTGTTATCTTCTTTAGTTTTTTACTCAAGTATGAAATATGGAGTTATATTTGATAGTAATATGATCCAAAATATTGCAGAGACTACTCAGTCTGAAGCGCTGTCTTATTTTAATGTGAGTGCGATATTTTATTTTTTATTGACTGGAGTGCTTCCTTGTTTGTTGATTTATAAAGTCAATATTACTTATCATTCTTTTTTTAAAACACTCATTGTTAAGCTATCAAGCTTGGTGGTTTCTTTCGTGGCCATTGTTATTATTTTAGGCTGTTTTTATCAAAACTATGCAGCTTTTGGACGGAATAATGATAATTTAAAGCGATTGATTATTCCTTCTTATGTCGTTGGTTCTCTCGTTAAGTATATTGATAATCGCTATTTTACAAAGCCAATTCCCTATCAGACACTGGGTACAGATGCTGTTGTGGTGAATGCAAAAGAAAAAAAACCTAATGTGATTGTAATGGTCCTTGGTGAGACAGCAAGAGCAAAAAATGATGCTTATTTTGGATATGATAGAGTAACAAATGCTTTTACAAAAGAATTTAATTTACTGGCTTTTCAAAATACTCGCTCCTGTGGAACGGCGACGGCAATATCGGTCCCTTGTATGTTTTCTCATCTTAATCGTACTGATTATAATTTGGCAAAGGCCCAGAGCCAAGATACTATTTTAGATGTGTTATCTTATGCTGACATTGATGTTCAATGGTTTGACAATGACAGTGGTTGTAAAGGTGTGTGTAATAAAGTAAAGCATAAAATGATCACTCGTCAGGACTTTCCGAAAGCATGTACAACAGCATCTTGTTTTGATGAGGCTTTATTAGCGCCTTTGAGTCAGGCGTTATTGGAAGTAAAACAGCAAAATACTCTGATTGTTTTACATCTTATGGGATCACATGGACCGACCTATTATTTGCGGTATCCTGAACGTTTTAGACAGTTTATTCCAGATTGTCAAAGAAGTGATATTCAAAATTGTAGCCAACAAGAATTAACCAATACTTATGATAATACGCTACTTTATACCGATTATATTCTTTCAAAAGTGATTCAAGAATTAGATAAATACCGTTCAGATTTTGATACTGGCATGATCTACATGTCAGATCATGGCGAATCTTTAGGTGAAAAAGGGTTATATTTGCACGGCGCTCCATACAGTATTGCGCCTGATGAGCAAACACATATTCCTTTTTTATCTTGGTTTTCTGATACATTTTATCAGCAAAATGGCTTAGATAAATCTTGTCTTCAAGATGTAGCTAAAAAAGGAGGATTCTCCCATGATAATGTGTTTGATAGCCTGTTGGGGATATTTAATGTTAAGACGAAAGAATATCATGCTAAACAAGATATTTTTAGTCAATGTAGAGCATAATTCTCTCTATTCTGGCCGGTTATTGTGATGTGGCTGGGAATAGAGGGAATTAGGCGTTCATACTTTGTATGACCTTGTCTGGAAAACCAAAGTATTGCTGATTACCGTCGGCATCGAGTAATAAACAATTATTCGATGCTGCAATAAAATGTTGACTATTAGTTGTATAAATAACCGTTGACTGGGCGAGTTTATCTGTTAAGAGTTTATCAATATAAGGTGCGTGCTCTTGCTCTACGCCGCAGAAAGGCTCATCAATGATAATGACTTGAGCATCACATGGACCTAAGCCTAACGCCAGTCTAATGGCTTGTAAGTGGCTACTGGATAATTGTTGAAGAAAGACATTATCCAGTATAGTGTCGAGCCCTTTAGGTAAGCATTGATTAAGATCTAAAATATTAAGAATATCATGCATTTGTTTTTCAGTGATCATGCCATTATGTAAAATAAAATTTGATGCAATACTGCCTTCAAATAGTCTTAAATCAAACGGCACATAATTGATGGCTTTTCTATATCGATAATTATTAAATTGTTTTATGTTATATCCATCCATATAAACAACGCCCTGATACTTATCTTCTAAACCCGCAAGAATAGAGAGTAATGTTGTTTTTCCTGAGCCCGAAGGTCCTGTAATTGCAACATTATCACCTATGGAAAATTTAAAACCCAAATTAGTGAGTCCTTTAGCGGCATGTAAATGTCGATGAGTTAACCCACTCGCGATTATTTCACCATCAAATGTACGAATAGGAGGGCTTTTTTCGAGGAAGGTTTGGTCATCATCAAGTGACATTAAGGCATTGATTTGTCTTGCTGAAGCTTGTATAGACTTGAATTTTACAATGGCGTTATAAATCCCCATGATAGGACTGAGTGCTTTCCAGACTAAGATCACGATAGCCAGCATAGCCCCTGCATCTGATGTACCGTTCATCACACCTAACACTGCAGTAACAATACTGGCTGTGCCTATTGTTTGTATAAGGGCTTGACCCATGCTTTGTATTTTACTGTTTGTTATAGAGACACTCTCTCCATCTTCTAAACTTTGTGAATGTGCCGCAGAAAAGCGAGATTGTATAATCCTTAATAAAGGGAGCCCTTGCATGCTACCTATACCCCTTAATAATTCATTCCATTGGTAAGAAACCATTGTATTTGCCCGTGAATTTTTTGAAGTCGCATGGATGTAGATATAACGAGCATAAATACAAAATAACAGCATAACGACGATACCAATTAAAACGGTTAATGCTGCTGCACCGGATAAAATAGTAATGGCCAAAATAAATACAATAATGAAGGGCATATCAAAGTAGCTTAAGGTTGACTCTGCAGTGACCAGTTTTCGAAATTGATCGATATCTCTTAATCGGGACAATTGGCTGGATACCCCTGCCGATGATGTCATTGAATAGGGAAGCCAAAGTAATTTTCCGACAACATTTTTTGAAATATGAATAGCGAGATCTTTTCCGGATGTTGTGAGTATATTCATTCGCATACGCTTGAAAAAAAACTCGGCTATTGCTAACAAAATAGCAAAACTGCCTAACCAATATAATGTGCTTATTGAATCTGAGGTCAGTGCAAAACTATAAACACTCATGATGAAGAAAGGTTGGAGTGCGCCTAAGATATTAACAATTAAGCTTAAAACAATAAGACTTTTAAATTCACTATTGTACCGATGAAAAGCATATTTAATCCAGTTTGATTTGTCTTGTGATTCAGGAGAGGGCTCTCGAAAAATCTTTGAATATTCTGAAACAATGCAGACGGTACAAGGAATAGCGTCTAAAGGGTGTTTTACTAAAATATTATTATTATAATCAAATAAATATGCAGTTTCATTTTCAATGTTAATTAGAATACCAGAAATATTTTGACATGCAACAAAAGCGGGACAAGTGATATTATTGAGATCTTTCATATGTTTGAGCTGAGTAATATTACATTGATACCCTAAACGGATCAGTGTGCTTTTAAATGACTCAATATCATTGTGCTCAGGAATAAAGGCATCTGAGAGGATGTCTGGCGTACCTTCCCATTGCAATGAGATTAAACTTAATGCAATGCCTTTTATGAGTGGTGAACGATGATATCTCGCACACATTTTAGATGCTTCAAAATCATTAAGTCTTTGTTCTATATCTCCAAAATCGATAAGAATACTCATATTAATATCCTTGTTTAATATGAATGTATTGAGTTGATGGATCTTGATAACTGAATTTATTTGAAATAATGATAACAATAAGATTACTTTTTTTGGATAATACTGTTGAAACCAGCATTTTCTCAAATATTTCATCATGGATCATATCAATATCATCCAATATAACAATGGATTTATGACTGAGTAATGCTCGAATGATGAGAAGGCAATAGTTGACTTTTCTAGAGAAGGGATGTTGTTGATGCCCTGTTATTTGAGTATAAAATCCATCTTTGAGTGCATCGATTTCACTTTTTATATTTAAGTTTTCACATAAAGTGAAAGCTGCATCATTAAGATGATTCCTAAAGCAGGTTAAATTATCAATGATGCTACCCTCTATGAGAGCACTATGAGTATCAATTTTTATTGATTTGCTTTTCCAAGTGTCATAATCGAGTGATGATAATGATTTATCATCAATGGTGATTTGAATATTGTTATCGTCTCTTTCCATTGTTAAACATTGTGCGATATAGGATTTCCCTGCATCTGCAGAACCATGTAGTACATACAGTTGCCCTTTGGTGAGAACTAAAGACGGATTATTATTTAACATTACTGATATATGATTAATCGTAAAATCTTTTATGTTGATGTTTTTTTCGTTTTGAAGATAGAAAAGCGTGCTTATTCTGGCAATATTGAGCTTATTCACTTTCCACTTACTTAGTGTCCGCATAACTTGTTGATATGGAGAAAAATACCGATTAGTTAATAGGATAATGGCGGCCATCACTCCTTGACTGATTTCTTGAGCAATAACCGATAAGGCGAGCATGACGACAACAGCAGCAATGGAAAGTTGTTGTATAAAAGAAAGAATAAGGCCTAATAATGAATCTAACTTTTCAAAAGAAATGCTGTGCTCTTCTCTATCATTGATCATAACATTCATTAGGCTCTCAATACGATACTCCATTGTTCTGCTTTTGATATCAAGGGGACTTGAAACAATTTCGATAATTTTTGAATTTGTTTTTCCTTCAATATCAGAGCGTTTTTCTAATACTGTTACTTTCTTAGAGGATATGATGACTGAAGAGATAATAAGGATTAATGAGGAGAGTAATATGATCACTCCAGAACCAACATTGATAATACCAATGATTAGAACAGTTATAATACTCGTGAGTGAATTAATAATGGCTTTAACGGACTCGCCTCCGAAAAAACTTTTTAATTCAGGTATGATAGCAATTCTTTCTAAGTACTCTCCTGGTGAATACTGAGTATATTTTGAGGAACTAGAATAGCAAATATCTTTAAATATTTTATTGGTTAGATCATTATCGAAATGTTTCATTACTAGTGAGGTGATCATTTCTTCTTTATTTTTTAAATAATAATCAAAATAGATGGCACTAATGATAATAAACGACAATAAAAATAAGGAGTCTTTGGATTGATTGGGTAAGATCCTATCAAAAATAATGAGTATAGAAAATGGAAGGACTAAGCCCAAAAGTGTTGTTATTATGGTTGATACGAATAAATAAAGTTTATCTGCTTTGCTTATTTTTCGAGTAAACCGCTCTGTTTTCATGTTTATCTCTTTATCTATTTGATTAAATGAAGCGGAATAGGTGATGAAGATAAATTGTCTGTCATAGGTACCATATCGCTCATAATACTGTTAATATAATGCATGTTAAGGAGGCCAATAACTTCATTTAAATTTATTAAATCAATCACATAGTTATATCTTGCGCTTTCATAGTCTCTAATGCTATTAAAAAGTTTACTTTCAGCAGAGAGCAAGTCAGTAATCGTTCTGGTACCCAGTTTGTGTGCTTTTTTTATGCCGTTGTAGGAAGCATAGTTTGCTTTAATAATTAAACTATAGCTTTCTAAAGATCGAGAAAAATCATTGATATTGGCGATAAGATTATTGAATGTTTGTAAGCTATCTTCCCCTGATTTGATGAGATCTAAATGACTTTTTTCAAATTCAACTTTATTCTTTCGATAGGTATATAAATCACTTCCACCTGTTGATAGAGGAAGACTGAAATTCAGAGAGTATACAATCGATTCATTAATTCCAAAGTCAGGCGGACTATTAGAGGATGGGTTGTTGGTATTATCTTTCCGATAACGAATATCCCCTGTTAAAGTTGGACTGAATGTAGATTGTGCCTCTTTAATTTGTTGTTTACTTTTCTTCAATTCCTTTTTTGAAATCAGAATGTTAGTATTGAGAACAAACATTGTTTTTCTGAGGAAAACTTCTTCAGGCTGGTTTATTTTAGGGAAGTGAGTCAATTTACTTAAGTCAAAAGAAGGGATTGTATTGACTTGTAAAATATTATTTAAATTATTTAGAATGACTGTTTTTTCTTTTTTTAATGTGAGTAGCCTATTTTTGATGTTTTCTTTTTGAGCTATTACTTCATATATTTCACTCTTAGCAGTATTACCTAATTGAATATTTCTTTCCATTTGTTTAAATCGTGCTATGGAGGAGGAAAATTCTGTTTCAGTGGCTTTAATTTGTGAACTATTCTTTAAAAAATTAAAGTATTCTGTTGCAGCTTGCTTGATAACTTCTTGCTCAGTTTGTAAGGATTGTAATTCACTCACGTCAATGTCAAGCTGGGTTGAAGTGATGGTATAAATATCATTAAGGTTAAAAAGACTTTGACTTAGCAGTAAGCTATAGCTATTTGAATTATAATCATTTTTAATGTGTTGATCCGTTGTTTGGAACTCTTTGTTTTCGTTCCATATAGTATCAGCATGAAGTGATAAACTGGGCAAAAATTTCGAACGGTGAATATCAGCATTGTACTGACTCGCTTCATAATTTTTTTTAGCACTTTTTAATGACAAATTATTGTTGAGAGCAATATCAACAATATCAGATAAACTGGATGCTTTTAATGTTATAGCGTTCCCTAATAAAGGAAATAAAATAATGATGAATTTTATTTTCATTTTATGAAACCTGTTTTTTATTGATATGGATATATTTCTTTATGGTTTTTAATATTTCATCACTTTTGTAAGGTTTACTGATTACAAAGTTCATTCCGGCTTCTAAACAAGATTGATGTTCAGAACGACTGGTGAGTGCAGTTGCACCTATAATGATACAAGGCATAGGTGTTTTTATTTCTTTTTCATGTTGCCTAATGAGTTTAGTGGCTTGTATACCGCCCATGCCCGGCATGATGCAATCCATGAAGATAATATCAACTTGATGCGTTTTTACCCAATTAACGGCTTCTAGTCCCCCGTTAACAATTTCGGCATCGTACTCGCATTGTTGTAATATTTTCTTGAGAATAAATTGTTGAATACGGTCATCTTCTACAATTAAGAATTGGTGTTTGATATCATCTTGTTCTTCTTCATTTTCGAGTGCATTAACAAGTTGAGGAATGAAATCATCGGGAACAATAGGAGTATAAAAAATATGATCGACATAAGGCTCTGTATTTTTTGCGACTTCATTCGATGAAACGGTTAAAAATAATTTTGTTTCCTTCTCTTTCGCTATTTTACTATAGAGTGTTTTACAAAATGATGTAAGTTGGATACCTTCAATGGTATCAGTTAAGATTATTGCATCATAAAGCTTTAAATTTGAAAGAGATTTGAAAATATCATTAGGTGAGCGTGCCACTTTTACTTTAGCGTCGTGTGAAATAAAAATATCTGATATAATATCGATTCTCAGCTCGGATCCAGCACAAATAAGAAAGAATTTATTTTTTAATAGGGGAGTTTTTTTGCTATAGGAAATAGGAGTGACTGATATTTTTGTTTCAAATTTTTGCTGTTTTCCTGATTGATACCAGCAAGTTGAAAATGAAGTCACTTTATCGAGAATGGATAAAGACCACTCATCATTTTTCATTGCATTGGTTTGCGTTTTTTCCCAATGAATATGATCAACCTTAGTGATATTAATATTAAGTGTGGTCAAAAATATGAGTTCTATTAAGATAACGGACTCTGCAATATCTGTTGCTGATTGACTATCGACTTTCATGAGTATGTTGCTGTTATCTTGTGCACTGATGGCATTTGATAATTGTAGAAATAATATCCAGAATAATTTTGTCGGATTACCAATAAGCTCATTAGGCAGGTTATTTTTGATGTCACATTCTATATTTAATGGGTGTTCACTATTTTTATTACTGAGGTGTATGATAATTTCGGTTAATAGTTGTATGAAGGAATAATGTTCTGTTTTTTCTTTTATGCCTTGAGAGAATAATTTATTATAGTTTTCAGCTAAATTAGATAAAGTTGTTGTGGCAATGGTGACATCTCGAGCAAAATTGACTGACTGTTCATCATTTTCGTTAATCAATAATTGAATGCCTCCTTTGATGGTGTTCGTTATCCCTCTTATTTCATAACCAATCATTGAGTAAAGTTGTTGTGATAAGTCAGTGTTTCGATTACTACTCTCTACTTTACTGTTTAACTCCTTTAGTTTTGAATATATTTTTCTTTCTTGACTACTAATATTAAAATCATTTAGCATTAAACTTGATGACGTATCATTAAAATTTTCAATGATTGATAGTATGTTATTAAAATCATTATTTTTCTTTTTTGCTTTGTTTATGATTTTCCTATTTTTAAATTCAATATAAATAGTAAAAGATATAGAGAAAAGTATAAGTATAATGAACAGAGAAAATATTATTTTATTGTTTGCTTCTTCTTTAGTAAGAAGACTATTGTTGAGCTTATCTATTATGTTACTGTGTTTTTTTTGCATATCAATAAGGACAGGAACTAATTGATTGATTGTCTTATCTGGTTCGTTATTAGAAGTGTATTTGTCTAATATTATGTTGAGCTTTGTGTATTCAGTGGCTCCAACTAAGCTAATTAGATTTTTGTCCTTTGATGCCATTAACTTAAATGCTTTTAAATTTTCTTTAATGGTACTAATTTGATTTGTGTATTTATCGCAAGGGCTTTCTTGGCATTGTATAAGGTTTAGTAAGAGTGTTTCTGTATTAACAATTAAATTATCTGAACTCTTTAATAAAGTAAGTGTTTTAGTATTTTTAGTATTGTTTTTAAAGAGCACCGCTGAGACTACTGTAAGAATAACAATACAAACCAACAACATTAGTACACTATAGGAGATTCTTTTGATTATTTTCATGTTTTACCTTTCATCAAATGTCTCTTCAATAGCTGACATAACGGGCTTTAGTGCATAGTCTATGACCGTTCTCGATCCGGTTTTAATTTCTGCTGTAAATTCCATAAAAGGAGATAAAGTGTATCTTATACCTGATTTTTCTAAATATGGTTGACTAATAGAGATATTGGCTAGATAAAACTCTGATTCTTTTTCTTCATAAGAAGAACGGCTAATAGATGCAATGACGGCGGAAACGCCCCCATATTGAGCAGAATTATAGGCATCAAATTTCAACTTGACTTCTTGACCTACTTCAACAAAGCCCATATCTTTCCTTGGGATCTTTGCTTCCCCATGCAATGTATTTTTTAAAGGCGCAATATCAGCAATACTTTCTCCTGGTGGGATCACTGCTGATTTAAAATTGTAGTGTATTTTATCAACGACACCATCTACAGGGGAGTAAACAATGAGTCTATCTACTTTATCTGATAATTGTGGCTTTTGCGCTTTTTTTATTTGTAACTGTTTGGCGTTCTCATTTATTTTTGATTGATATTCAGCATTTCGGTTAGATATTAAATCTGTGAGTTGTTTTGTTAATCTTTTTTGTTGAAATATTTCATTTAATGCCGCTTCTTCTAGATTTTCTATTTCGCGTAGCATATTCATTTCTTGTACCTGCATATTCAGTACATCGACATAAGAAGCCATTTCTTCTTCATGTAAAGTTTGTTTGATTAAAAGTTGTTTTCTAATGAGCGTTAATTGTTTTTTTGAGCTCTTGATTCGAGACTCCATGGAGTTGATTAGTTTATTTTTATGTTCAATATCATGCGTGATTAAGCCTTGGTTGGAGTTGTTTTTGTTGTACTCTAATTGCCATTTTTTTTGATAGTTATTGATGGCTTTTGGATACTGGTTGTATTGTGAAAAATCAGGAGAAAGCATGTTAGTTAAAGCGCGATAGGTGATAAGTTCTAATTCTAATTCAATAATTTCCAGTATTGTGGTATTGAGGGTTGAATTTCTTTCTACAGACTTTAGCTTTGCGATGGCTTGTCCTTCATATACGGTATCTCCCTGAGATACCATTAATTGCTCTAAAATACCTCCTTCTAGATGCTGTACTTTTTCGATATCAGAATCGAGGAGTAATTCGCCTCTGGCGGAGACAATAATATCGAGTTTAGCTTGCGATGTCAGGATTAAAACTATAATTAATCCAATAAATACAAAAAGTAATGACTTGTGTGTGCTTGTCATGACACTCTTGATTTGTATTTGATTATTTCTTTGAGTGATATCGTTTGATTGAGTTAGTGCTTTTTTTATATGCTTTTCTATTTCACTCATCTAAGAGACCTCGAGAGTATAAATTAACTCATCAGTATTTTATCTATTTGCTGATTAAGGCCTTCAATTTTATGACAAACAGTATCAATCACTTCTGAGGGGGGAACTTCACCTGACTTTGAACTTGTCTCGATATTTTCTAGTAAATCACATATTTCTTGTTCGAAAAAATTTGAAATGACACCTTTTAAAGAGTGAGAAACATGGAAGAGTTCATCGAGATTTTTATCGGCATAACTTGATTTTATTTTGATAATATCTTCGCCATGCTCTTCTTTATACATATTAAGGATGATGTCGACCATATCGGTATCATTGTCTAAGGTGTCTAAAAATTGTTGATAATGCTCCATAAATCCTCCTTGATAATGGTCTATTAATGCAATTGTGATCATAGGCTACATAACTTATATAACTGTAGACTAATAATATACAACTTGACATAAATCACATTTGTTTTTTTTATTTTAATTGTGATTTAACAGACAACTATCTTCAAAAATGACTGAATTTTGTTGTTAAATATTGTCATACTTATTGTCTTAGAGCGCTAATGTAGGAGATATTTATTCGAAAACGAATACTTTCTTTGATTCTGAATACCGTTCTACCTTGTATTTCCTATCATCCTAGTCTTTGCTTAAAGCCATAATGAGTCTATGCATGGAGCCGACATTATGGCTAAGAAACCCAATGAGCCAAGTGATATTAATGATACAGAAGAAAGAATTGTTACTGATGAGGGGCGGGTTTCGCCTGAAGAGGCGAAGAATCAGGTCAATACCGTTACCGGCGTTGCTGCTTCAGCTGTTGAAGCGGCTGATCAGGTTGATAAAAGGAATGAAGAGCTTAGCGAAGGTGCAACGGGCTCAGGTGTTGACTCTGATCTAACCGAGAATGGAGAAGTTCAAGGAGGGGCTAAAAATGCAGAGGAGCTTTCAGATGAGAAGGGAGCTCAATCGGCTGTTATTGATGGCCCTGATCATGATGAAGAGGCTCAGACTGTTAAGTCATCTTCTAATGAGCCTGTGGGACAACAATCCGTAGGCGGCGCTGAGGCTGTTTCAAGTACCGGTACTGTGCCTGATGTTAAGGGAAATGCCAATAATGTAAGTGAAGGCATCGCGGCTGCTCCGAGTGCATTCAGTGATAATGACCTTCAGGGAGAAGAGCAAGAGGAGGATGATTTTGATTCAAAAACCACTACCCAATCCATTGATGTTAATGTACAAGATACTGCAGAGGAAGGAGAGTTAACATCACATATAGAAGATAATTTTGACTCAAACACTTCAAGTCAAACCATCGCGGTGAATGTTCAGGATGTGAATGATGGGCCAACAGCGGATGATGTTTCTTTCATTATAGAAGAGGAAGGTTCATTAGTCATTACCTCTGAATATTTAATTGCCAATTCAAATGATATTGATAGTGATGATTTATCGATTATTTCCGTACGCTATGAAGGGCCTCATGGTGTATTACAACCCATTAAAGGGACAGATGATTATCATTTTTTTCCTAATAAAGATTTTTCGGGTGATTTGCAGTTACATTATGTTGTTACAGATGGCATAGACTCTGCGACAGCATTTATTGATATTCAAGTGACAGAAGTTAATGATGCACCGATTATTTCCGGTCCATTAGCATACAGTGTGGATGAAGATGGCTATCTGTGTCTGAGTCAAGAACAATTATTGCATAATGCAACGGATGTAGAAGGGGATCATTTAGTTGCACATAACTTGTCTGTTGGCGAGTTTGGTGAAGTAAGTGACAATCATGATGGCAGTTATAAGATAGTACCAGATCCAAATTATAGTGGACCACTTGAAGTGTTGTTTGATGTATCTGATGGTGAATACTCTACTCAACAACTCATGAATATCCATGTTGAAGCTATTGCTGATTCACCTGACTTAATGGTTAAGGATGATGAAGGTCGAGATTTGGATGGGACGACTCTGATAACTGATCCCAGTAATAGTATCGATTTTAGTATTGATGCTGCTTTAGAAGATACTGATTTATCTGAAACCTTAACTTTGGCTGTGGAAGGCATCCCAGAGGGAGCGGTGATTAGATTTGATGGTGACAGTGTATTACAAGGGCAAGATAACGGCTTACAATCTTTTGTTGATACACCAGTGACCGTGACCTTTGAGGGTGAAGGAGCTGGATTTAAAAATTCAATTGGATATTACAAAGTTGATGAAGAAGGTCATATTGCCGATGTAGAGCTGGTTTACAGTAATGCTTCTGCGGTGAATAGTGGAGGCAACTTAATACCAGGAGAGTCTGCTTTTTCTTTTGAACTTCAAGAAGGAGAATCATTTAATCTTTTTACCATCCCTAATGGGGCCAGTGCAATTGAAAGCTTGAATACTGCCCTTGGTGAATTTGTTTTTAGAAATGATGATGGTAGCCCGGCTACTGTGGAGTCTGTATCACCTCAATTAGTTTTTATTGACGACACAGGTAATGAAACTGTGATTAAAGGGCAGTTTGATGATGCTGTATTTCATGGCGGCAACCACACTCAGTTAAATGCAGACGATATTAAACATACCCGTTCTGACATTAATGCAGATGGAGAAATCGTTATTGGATTTGAAGATATCTTGGGGGGAGGTGATCGTGACTACGATGATTTTTCTTTCAGTATCGATATGGGAGAGATAAATCAACAAATTTACGCCGGTGAAATTGTGGTAGATGAAACGGGGATAACTGAGATCCCAACAACAGCCATAAGCGACAATATTAGTATTCAGTTACCCCAAGATTTTAGCGGAGAATTAGATATTTCTGTTAAAGCAACAGCCACAGAAATAGCGAATCAAGATCAAGCTTCTGTTATTCAAAGTTTCCATGTAGACGCAAGAGAGCATGCACCTGAAAGTATGGATCAAGCAGCGCGTATCGATGAAGATACTCATTATCATTTTACTTTGGATGATTTTAGTTTTAGAGATCAAAATGAAGACGATGTGTTGGAAAGTATCACATTGAATCATTTACCCAGTAATGGGCAAATATTTTTAGATGGCGAGCCTGTGAGTGATGGGCAAGTGGTGAATGCTACAGACATTGATATCGGATTATTACATTTTGAGCCTACAGATAACTTTTTTGGTGAGGTGAACCTGATTTTTACGGTATCGGATGGAAAAATGGTATCACTGCCACATGAGTTTACGATTAATGTGGCGTCAGTAAACGATCCAGTGATAGCACGTGATGATTACAGTACATCCTTAAGTGATCCCATGATTCGATTAGATGAAATGCCGGAGTATGGCATCATGCAGTTTTTCGAAGATGGAGAATGGAGGAACATGGAGTTAGGGGTTGAGTACCCCGCTGATCTACAAGTTCAATTTATGGCAAATGTAGAAGAAGTAAGAGAAATTACTCGAGATATTAAAGTGGGCAGTTTTGATAATAATAATGATAATAGTTCGTTTAGCGGTACGACTGACGTTAGCGATTGGGGGAATATTGAGGGAAATAAAGCCGTTTTTGAAACCACTGATGGTGCAAAAATTATCACAAGTGTCTCAGAAGGACACTTGACGGCTTGGAATGGTGAAGGACATGTTGGTTCAGGAATTGGTAATGAATCTGAAAATGGATTGAGTCGTAATGAGGAGCTTATTGTCAAAATTGAGGATGTCTTTGTTAATCATGTGACGTTTGCTATGGATGGGCTAGGTAGTTATTTTGATAAAGATAGCTCACATGCAACTGAAGTGATGATTAGGGCATATGATACTGATGGTAATATCATTGATACTCAAGGAGATTATAGAGATTCAGGAACAGAATATGATGAATATCATTTTACAACTGATAGACCTGTTGATCATTTCATTTTAGGAACAAAAGGGGGAGATGGAACCTATGTCGTACAAAGTATGACAGTATCAAGAACAGCGGCAGATGAAGTCAAAATGACTACGATACAAGGAGATGGCAGTGAAGTACAAAATGTTGTGCATCTTGATCTTAAACATGAAAATGCCGATGTCCCCTTAAATTTAACCGAACAGCTTATCTATGTTGATCCATCCATCGAGACCTCACCTTTTACCGTTCCTGAAGACACTGGTTTTATTTTGAGTCCTGATGAATTACTTCGAAATGATTTTGATATTGATGGTGATGTATTAACGATTGTTGAAGTGCATGCAACCGATGATACTTTTGGTGAAGTGCATATCGATTCTCATGGACAAATTGTATTTATGCCAGCACCCAATTTTAATGGCCAAACGAATTTTGATTATACCGTTAGCGATGGACAGGGGAGTGTTGATACTGCAACGGTTTATTTGAATGTTAAACCTGTGAATGATGGCGTCATTGCTGAAGATGACGTGGTGGGTGCACGTGAAGATATTGAGACCATTTTCGCTTCTAAAGAATTATTGGCCAACGATTTTGATCTTGATGGTGATAAGTTGTATATCACAGGAGTGGATACGGGTCCCCATAGCCATGGCGAAGTCTATTTAGATAAAGCAGGAGATGTGGTTTTTATTCCTGAGAAGGACTTCTTTGGTGAGGCAGAGTTTGTATATACGGTGTCTGATGGTGCAGGCAGTACCGATAAAGCCAGTGTTACAGTCCTTGTTACCCCAGAAAATGATCCTGTGATTGCGAAAGACGATTGGGCTGATGCACATGAAGACCAAACGGCCTTATTTACCGCTAAAGAATTATTGGCCAACGATTTTGATCTTGATGGTGATAAGTTGCATATCACAGGAGTGGATACGGGTCCCCATAGCCATGGAGAAGTCTATTTAGATAAAGCAGGGGATGTGGTGTTTATTCCAGAAAAAGACTTTTTTGGTGAGGCAGTCTTTGAGTATACGGTGTCTGATGGGGCTGGCAGTACCGATAGTGCGATGGTCACTGTGTATGTGAGTGCAGAAAACGATCCAGTGATTGCCAAAGCCGATAAGGTTGAAACACATGAAGACAGTAAAACCGTGTTCACCGCGAAAGAATTATTGGTCAATGATTCTGATGTGGATAAAGATCAATTGTATATTATCGATGTGGAGACTGGCCCACAGACTCATGGCCAAGCTTATTTAAATGAAGCGGGAAATGTGGTTTTTATTCCTGAGAAGGACTTTTTTGGTGAGGCAGAGTTTGTATATACAGTGTCTGATCTTGCAGGTAGTACTGATAAAGCCACTGTTACCGTGTTTGTTACCCCAGAAAATGATCCGGTAATAGCCAAAGCCGATTGGGTAGAAACCAGTGAAGATACTCTGACGGTATTTCCTGCGAAAGCATTATTAGCTAATGATTTCGATATGGATAATGACAAGCTGATTATCACAGAGGTGGAAGCTGGACGACAGACCCATGGCGAAGCATATTTAGATAAAGCGGGCGATGTCGTATTTATTCCAGAAAAGGACTTTTTTGGTGAGGCAACGTTTGAGTATACGGTGTCTGATGGGGCTGGCAGTACCGATAGTGCGATGGTTACTGTGTATGTGAGTGCAGAAAACGATCCTGTGATTGCTAAAGCGGATAACGTTGAAACACAAGAAGACAGTAAAACCGTGTTCACCGCGAAAGAATTATTGGCCAATGATTCTGATGTGGATAAAGATCAATTGTATATTACCGATGTGGAGACGGGTCCGCAGGCTCATGGCCAAGCTTATTTAAATGAAGCGGGAAATGTGGTGTTTATACCGGAAAAGGACTTTTTTGGTGAGGCGGAGTTTGTATATACAGTGTCTGATCTTGCAGGCAGTACTGATAAAGCCACAGTTACAGTCCTTGTTACCCCAGAAAACGATCCTGTGATTGCCAAAGCCGATTGGGTCGAAACGAAAGAAGATGTGCAAACGGTATTTACTGCGAAAGAATTATTAGCTAATGATTTTGATGTGGATAAAGATCAATTACATATTATCGATGTAGAAACGGGACGGCAGACCCATGGCGAAGCGTATTTAGATAAAGCAGGGGATGTGGTATTTATTCCAGAGAAAGACTTTGTTGGTGAGGCAGTGTTTAAGTATACGGTGTCTGATGACGCAGGCAGTACCGATAGTGCGATGGTCACGGTTCTTGTTACGCCAGAAAACGATCCTGTGATTGCTAAAGCGGATAAAGTTGAAACACAAGAAGACAGTAAAACCGTGTTCACCGCTAAAGAATTATTGGCCAATGATTCTGATGTGGATAAAGATCAATTGCATATTATCGATGTGGAAACGGGTCCGCAGACTCATGGCCAAGCTTATTTAGATAAAGCGGGCGATGTTGTATTTATTCCTGAGAAGGACTTTTTTGGTGAAGCAGTATTTAAGTATACAGTGTCCGATGGGGCTGGCAGTACCGATAAAGCCACTGTCACCGTGCTTGTTACCCCAGAAAACGATCCTGTTATTGCTAAAGGCGATAGTGTTGAGGCGAAAGAAGATCATATTACTGTTTTTAGTGCAAAAGAGCTGGTGGGTAATGATTTTGATGCAGATCATGATTACTTGCGTATTATTGATGTGCATGTGGGCCCAGAAACCCATGGTGATGCTTATGTGAATGAATTTGGTGATGTAGTGTTTATTCCTGAAGAGCATTATTTTGGGAAAGCGGTATTTGAATATACGGTGTCTGATGGGGCTGGAAGCCAAGACAGTGCGACTGTCACTATAAGGGTGAGTGAAGAAAATGATCCCGTTATTGCCTTAGATGATTGGGTTGAAACGAAAGAAGATGTGCAAACGGTGTTTACCGCGAAAGCATTATTGGCCAATGATTTTGATGTAGATAATGACAAACTCACTATTACAGAGGTGAAAGTGGGGCCGGAATCCCATGGTAAAGCTTATGTGAATGAATCCGGGGATGTGGTGTTCACACCTGAGGCCAATTACTTTGGGGAAGCGGTGTTTGAATATACGGTATCGGATGGAAGAGGCAGTCATGATAGTGCTTCGGTCAATGTATATATCAGTGAAGAAAACGATCCTGTTATTGCTAAAGACGATAGTGTTGAGGCGAAAGAAGATCATATTACTGTTTTTAGAGCAAATGAGTTATTGGGTAATGATTTTGATGCAGATCATGATTACTTGCGTATTACTGATGTGCATGTGGGTCCAGAAACCCATGGTGATGCTTATGTGAATGAATTTGGTGATGTAGTGTTTATTCCTGAAGCGCATTATTTTGGTGACGCAGTGTTTGAATATACGGTCAAAGATTATGCGGGGAGTCAAGATACCGCGAAGGTAACCATTCGAATAACAGAAGAAAATGATCCCGTTATTGCCTTAGATGATTGGGTTGAAACGAAAGAAGATGTGCAAACGGTGTTTACCGCGAAAGCATTATTGGCCAATGATTTTGATGTAGATAATGACAAACTCACTATTACAGAGGTGAAAGTGGGGCCGGAATCCCATGGTAAAGCTTATGTGAATGAATCCGGGGATGTGGTGTTCACACCTGAGGCCAATTACTTTGGGGAAGCGGTGTTTGAATATACGGTATCGGATGGAAGGGGCAGTCATGATAGTGCTTCGGTCAATGTATACATCAGTGAAGAAAACGATCCTGTTATTGCTAAAGACGATAGTGTTGAGGCGAAAGAAGATCATATTACGGTCTTTAGAGCAAATGAGTTATTGGGTAATGATTTTGATGTGGATAGCGAACATTTGCATATTACGGATGTGCATGTGGGTCCAGAAACCCATGGTGATGCTTATGTGAATGAATTTGGTGATGTAGTGTTTATTCCTGAAGCGCATTATTTTGGTGACGCAGTGTTTGAATATACGGTCAAAGATTATGCGGGGAGTCAAGATACCGCGAAGGTAACCATTCGAATAACAGAAGAAAATGATCCCGTTATTGCAAAAGATGATTGGGTTGAAACGAAAGAAGATGTGCAAACGGTGTTTACCGCGAAAGAATTATTGGCCAATGATTTTGATGTAGATAATGACAAACTCACTATTACAGAGGTGAAAGTGGGGCCGGAATCCCATGGTAAAGCTTATGTGAATGAATCCGGGGATGTGGTGTTCACACCTGAGGCCAATTACTTTGGGGAAGCGGTGTTTGAATATACGGTATCGGATGGAAGGGGCAGTCATGATAGTGCTTCGGTCAATGTATACATCAGTCCTGAAAATGATCCCGTTATTGCAAAAGACGATCAGGTTGGGGCGAAAGAAGATCATATTACGGTCTTTAGTGCAAAAGATTTAGTAGGCAATGACTATGATGCGGATAATGATTACCTGCGTATTACGGATGTGCATGTGGGTCCTGAAACCCATGGTGAAGCTTATGTGAATGAATTTGGTGATGTGGTATTTATTCCTGAGAAAGATTTTTTTGGGAAAGCGGTGTTTGAATATACAGTTTCAGATGGAAATGACAGTCTAGACAGTGCCATGGTGACCGTTCTAGTGACACCTGAAAATGATCCTGTGATTGCGCGTGATGATTATACAATGAATGCCGAACCCATGATCCGCCTAGATGAACCCCTTGATTTTGGTTCGATGCAATATAAGGATCTTCAGGGGCAGTGGGCTGATATGAAAGTTGGAGTGGAATACAGTGCTCAAACAGAAATACAGTTTACTCCTGATGAGGATATGATTTTAGAGCAGTCAAATGCGCTTCAGTTAGGTTCTTTTGATGAAAATATAGAGACTGATGAATTTGATGGTTTAGCCAGTTTGAGCGATTGGGGAACGCAAGAAGGAAATAGTCTTGTTTATACACAGGGGGATATCACGATAACCACAACGATGCATGGAGATACCTTAGATGTTTGGAACCCGAATGCAGGAGATCCTAGTCATGCTGGAACGGGTATAGGAGGCGCTGGTCGTTTTGGCACTGATCAAAATGAATTTATGTCAATTGATATCTCTGGTATGAAAGCAAATGCTGTCACATTTTGTTGTGGTGGTCTGGGTAAGTTTTTCTCAAAAAGTACAAGTGGCAGTGATCCGGTTGTGATTACTGCTTATGATCAAGAAGGAAATGTAATTGATATTCAAAGTAGTTATGGTAATGAGGATAATGGTGGTGGACTCGATAATGTTTATAGTTTTGAGACGGATAAACCTGTAACGAGTTTTGATATTCGGGTTGAAAATGATGGCCATACCGGTAGTTTTACTGTCACGAATATGACAATAGAAAATACACTTGTTCAGGATCTTAATTTAACGACTATTCACTCTGATGGGACGGAAGAGATTAATTCCACCTCTTTAACCTTGCAAAGCTCTCATCTTAATCCTGTCCTTTTAACCGAAGAGTTAATTGCTAGCACCTTAGAGGGAGGTGAAGCTCCCATAACGACGGCCGAAGATAAGTTACTCAGATTATCTCCTGATGATCTTCTTAAGAATGATTCAGATATAGATGGTGATGTGCTGACTATTGTGGAAGTTCGTGCAACAGAAGAGACTCATGGTGAGGTGCATATCGATGAACATGGGAATATATTGTTCACACCTGCTCCTGATTATCATGGTCCTGCTCATTTTGAATATACCGTGACTGATGGTCACAATAGTTTCGATACAGCTAAAGTCATAGTCAATGTTTCTCCTGAGAACGATCCTGTGATTGCTCACCATGATTGGGTCGAGGTGCAAGAAGATAAAACAACCGTGTTTAAAGCCAAAGATTTATTGAGCAATGATGAAGACACCGATGGCGATAAATTATACATTGCTGAAGTGTTTCATGGCCCTCACACTCACGGTGAAGTGTTCCTTAATGAGTTTGGTGATGTGGTGTTTATTCCTGAGAAAGATTTTTTTGGTGAGGCGGTGTTTGAGTATGTGGTGACGGATGGCCATGAGAGCTTTGATACGGCAAAAGTGACGATGAAGGTGACACCTGAAAATGATCCTGTGATTGCCCATCATGACCGAGTCGAAATACAAGAAGATGCAATAACAGTGTTTCACGCGAATGACTTGTTAGCGAATGATTTTGATGTGGATAAAGATCAATTGCATATTATCGATGTGAATATTGGGCCGAATACTCATGGTAAGGCTTATCTGGATGATGCTGGCGACGTGGTGTTTATTCCTGAGCGAGACTACTCAGGTGAAGCTGTGTTTGAATATGTTGTCTCTGATGAACAAGGAGGCACGGATAAAGCGCAAGTGATAGTGAATGTAGTGCCCCAAGCCGATGCACCGGAAATTAGTATTGGTAATGATACGTTACAAATCAACGAAATGTTAGTTTTCGTGAATGAAGATTTTGAATCAGGTAATGAAGGTTGGAATGAGTCTGTACGTGATAGTGGTAATATGGATTCTGGTAATATGTTAGGTGCCTTTGATGGTGATAATACACATGATGTGATTACAAAAGATTATGAAGTGCCTCATGGGGTCGATAAGGTCGATATTCGCTTTGATATGCATGAAATTGGTTCCTGGGATAATGAAACTTTTGCTGTCTATATTGATGGTGAGCCATTCACTCGTATTGATTTATCACATATTTATCATGCAAAAGAAGAGCGCGAATATGAAAATGAGTTGACGCCATTAGTTGGGCCAAATGGGGACGTGGTCGGTCAAGTTGTACATGGTGAGGATGGTATTCGAGCAAATTTGAATGATTCAAGCTCGGGTTGGACCGATACACGTGATTCGAGTCAATCCCATGAATTTACCCTGACGGTACCAGTTAATCAAGATACCGGTATGCTGCAGTTGGGCTTTAATGCTCAGTTGAATGGTCCAGAGAGTGATGAAGCTTTAGGGATTGATAATATTATGATGGCTGCCCATGTGGATACGAACCAGATTTTGGCAACAGAAGATGTTGCTTTAGCGTTGGATATAACGGCAATGCTGACCGATATTGATGGTTCTGAACATTTAAGTGATATTACTTTTTCAGATGTACCAGAGACTATTACATTATCATCAGGCGTAAATCAAGGTGATGGTGTTTGGATTTTATCTCAAGAAAACTTAGTTGGATTAGAGCTTATCCCAGATGATGATTTTACCGGTCTTGTTCACATGAACATCTCTGCGACCTCAACCGAGGAGGCTAATGGTGATAGTGCCACTACAACAGAATCAATTGCCATTATGTTTCATCCTGTCAATGATAGACCGGATGCAACGGATGATCACTTCGTTGGAGAAGAAGATCGGACACAATTATTAAGATTTGATACCGTACTACATAATGACTACGATGTGGACAGTACTGAATTAACGGTGATAGATGTCAATATGACACCTGATACTCATGGCCATGTAACCTTGACAGCAGACGGATTTCTATTTGAGCCAGAGTTAGATTATTTTGGTATTGCAACGTTTGATTATGTGGTGGTGGATGACGATGGCCTAGAAGATACTGCAACGGTGACGATTGACCTTGCACCCGTAAATGATGCCCCCGTAATACAGGGGCAAGTTTATGATTTACCAGAACCGATAGTCGATTTTAATTTAAGTGGAGTCGAAGGCATTGTCGGTGAGGCTCAATTATTTGGCGACGGCGAAGCGCAAATTGATAGCGGAGTCGACTCAGATCAAACCGGTGAGACATCCTATACATTAATGGCTTGGGTACGGCCAGATGAGGGTTCTTCGGGCCGTGAAATGATTATTTGTGGTGACGACATGGGCTATGATTTTAGTTTACTGGCCGATAATGGCCGTGCGGCGGTTTATACTGGTTCTGGGGTCGTGAGTTTACCCGATAAGTTACCAACAGATGAAATGACACAGCTAACAGCGGTGTATGATACGGCTAATGACGAAGTGAATTTGTATGTGAACGGCGAGTTGACATTAACGTCTCCAATCACTTATGAAGGAAGTGGCGGAAATTGGACCGTTGGAGGGCATTCTTCAACAGAGCACCAGCGGTGGGATGATGCAGAAGATTTTAATGGCGTTATTGATGAGGCTAAAGTATATGATGAAGCATTAACGGACACTCAAATAACGACAGTTTATGATCTTGAATCGCAACATATTAGTGTTGATGATATACAAGTAGGCAATGATAAAACGTTGTTTAAGCCCAGTATTGGTGAAGACGGAAGCTTTATGTTACATGACGCTGATATTTTAAAACATGTTACAGATGTGGATAGTGATGTCGTTAAAGTAACGGATGTATCTTATCATCACAATGATGGTGAACTTTTGAAGTTGGAAGGAGGGGGTTATCAGTTTATCCCTAAGGCTGATTGGAGTGGGAGTGTTGAGTTAGACATCACAGTGACGGATGACGGGGGGTTATCCGATCATGGTCATGTTCGCTTTACTGTTGAGCCCATTAATGATGCGCCAACAGCACCCGCTCTTACCATTGATGGTAAAGAAGATAACTTGGTTATTATCAATCCCAAGCATATTCTTAGGGAGGTCACAGACAGTGATAGTGAGCATGTTACGCTTGAAGGGATCACAATCAGACATCCTGAAAATGCGACGTTGCAGCTTCAAAACGATGGTATGTATCATCTACTAACGCCCCCTAATTTTAATGGGTTGATAGAATTAGGTTATCAAGTATCGGATGGTATTGACGTAACTGATGGTTCGTTAAATGTTGATATTATCCCCGTTAACGATGAACCTTTCATTAATGGTAATGCACAGTTTACGACTAAAGAAGATAGCGCATTTACTTTTCGTGAATCTGATGTATTGAATTTATTTAGTGATATTGATACAGAAAAATTAGTGGTTTCTCGCATTATTACTCAAGAGGGAGAAGAAGGAGGTGAATTGGTTAATAATAATGATGGAAGTTGGACCTTTAATCCATCACCTCATTTCGCAGGTACATCTGATTTGCAAGTGATTGTCAGTGATGGTGAATTTGAAACCGCGCTAGATTTTCCTGTCTATATACGTCCAGTTGCTGATGGTGCCGTGATCACCACGGCTCATAAAGGCCCCTTAGTATTTGATGAGGACAGTACTGGATTGTTAGGCATAAACATGTCGATGATTGATAGTTCAGAAACCTTATGTAATGTAATGATAACTGGGTTCCCTGTCGGTTTTGAAGTCTCTGATGGCACCTCTCTGATCACCATCACTGTGCCAGGACAAGCAATTAATGTCACAACATGGGATATTGAGCAGCTAGCATTAACCCCGCCAGAAAACTATTCAGGTAATTTTGTTTTGACCGTATCTGCAACAACGGTTGATTATGGTGAGGAAGCTTCACAACCCGCATCAGCACAACCATCTGTGTCAACAGGGGATTTTCACATGGGGTCAAATGAATCCTTATTACTCACTGATGCTGAATTGTTAGAAATGTCAGACTCTTTTGATGCTAAAGGAGAGGGAGATGTACATATGGTCAGTTTTGCTAAACCTAATCAAGGTGAGATTAAGGACAATGGGGATGGTACTTGGACGGTAACGCCGGTAGAGGGCTTCATGGGGGAGCTGGATATTGTGTACTTGGTTGAACAAAATGGAATGTTACATGATGCGCAAAGTTCTATTGCTGTGACGGGTGATAATGGTCATAACCAAGCGCCAATAGTGGAGCGTATTGAGACCGCAGAGTTAGAAGAAGGCAATACATTATTTTTTACAAAGGCGGATATGTTGGATCAATTATCTGATAAGGATGATCTTGAGATACAATCTGTGTTTCTTTCTTCTGGAAAGGGAATGTTAGAAGAACAGGGCGATAGAGGTTATCAGTTTATCCCTGAGAAAGGGTTTGTCGGAGAGGCACATGTTGCCTTTGTGGCATCGGATGGTGAGAATAGCATTGAAAGTTATTTCAATGTCGAAGTTCTCCCTACTTCTACAGAAACATCGTTGTTAATGGATGATGATGGCGCTGTGCTGATAGAACAAAGTCATATTACGCATCAACTGGGATTAGATTCAGCAGAGACCATCATGGGAGTGGACTATCTTGAGGGACATGGAACCATTATTAATAATGGAGATGGTACCCATCATTTTTGGTCAGATAAGGATTTTGATGGAAAATTAAACTTAGAAGTTTCAACATTAAATGATGATGTGATTGAGACTCAGCAAGTATTGTTCAATGTTCCAGTATATCATTTAGCTGCAACAGAGAGTTTTTCAGAGGTGGAGGGACTTGATGGGGCGGCACCTACTACTGAAAAAGTGGATGAGGCAGAGCATGTGTTGTCTGATGAAGTGTCTGAGCCTTCAGAAAATGTAGAAGTGAGTGCTGAAATTACTGCTGCACCAGGTGGCGACGTACGAGTGGCTATGCCTGAAGATATTATGGCTCACCATGAAGCGGTAGATCATGTATTGATTTCCCATTTACCTGAAGATGCGATCATTTTAGGTGGATTGCCCCAACCCGATGGTGATGTATTGATGGCAGGGGATCTCTCTCAATCTATTGGCATTCACTTTGGTGAGGCATTCCATGGTGATGTTGATATTCACTTTCAAGGGTTCGATGAATATGATAAACCGATACAGGAGGCCGGTGGTGATGTGAATATCAAGGTCAGTGAAGAGTATGCCCTTGACCCTCGTCATCCTGAAATTGAGCAAGGTATTGATATTCCAAGAGAGCAAGAACAAAGTTGGACGCATGCTGATGGAACGGATACGGCGATAGATGTCATGGATGACAGTACTGGCTTGGAGGACCATTCCTCGGATAAAATGTCGCAACGCCCTGATGAAGATGATAATTTAATGTGATTTTCAGATTATTGTTTTTTCATTAAAGGGGTAAATAGACTGTTTTTTTAAGGCTCAGCATTCTTTATGCTGAGCCTATTTTCTATTTTCTATTTAATGTTCATTCTCGTTAAAGCGCTATCATCAGACCAACATTTTGGCCTTTATTTGTGTTCTACTTCTATACCTTTTTGCTGGCCATGAGGCAAAAATTCACTTTGATATTAATAAAAATGCCGGCATTACATGACTTGGGGGCTATTGGGGATAAAATTCAACTGTGTCATTGATGCTATTTTTATCCATTTGTAAAAAATATCTTTCATTTTCTGCTCAATTTGTTATAAATTAAAACAACTGTTTTAATCTAACGTTTGAGAATGTTGTCATGAACCCATATAGCGCCCCTTTAGCAGATATGCAATTTTTACTTGAGCGAGTCTTTAACGCCCAAAAAACCTGGCGCTCATTGCCAGCCATGGCCGATACGGTTGATATTGATACCGCTTTTGCCATTTTAAATGAGGCCAGCAAAATTAGCCGAGATTTAATTCACCCCATCAATCGCAGTGGTGATGAGCAAGGTGTTATTCATGAAGGCAATAAAGTTATTACTCCTGAAGGCTTTAAAACGGTATATAAAGAATATGCTGAAGGTGGCTGGATAGGTTTATGTGGTGATCCTGATTTTGGAGGCATGGGAATGCCAAAGATGTTAGGGGTGTTGGTCGATGAGATGGCTTATAGTGCTTCAAACGCATTTACTCTATATGGTTCATTAACCGCTGGAGCGGCATTATGCATTCATGCCCACGGAAGTGATGCGCTCAAGAATACTTATTTACCACCTTTGTACAGTGGAGAATGGGCTGGAGCGATGGGGATGACTGAACCACAATCGGGTTCAGACTTAAAAGGGATCCGTACTAAAGCCATTCCACAAGAGGACGGGAGTTATCACATTAATGGTAGCAAAATTTTCATTACAGGTGGTGATCATGATTTAACTGAAAATGTCATCCACTTAGTGTTAGCCAAACTACCTGAATCAAAAGGGATTTCATTATTTTTAGTCCCTAAGATTGCTTTAGATATGAATGGACAACTTGCTAACGAAAATGGTGTTACAGTGGGCGCCATTGAGCATAAAATGGGTCTTAAGGCGTCATCAACTTGTGTCATGAATTTTGATAATGCGAAAGGGTATTTGATTGGTGAGCCTAATCGCGGTTTAGCATGCATGTTTACTATGATGAATTATGAGCGTTTAGCGATTGGGATCCAGGGACTTGGTACATCGCAAGCTGCCTATCAAATGGCATCAGAGTATGCTAAAGAGCGTTTACAGGGGGCTGCAGCAGGAGCATCGAGACAAGAACACAAGGATCCTATTATAGTACATGGCGATGTCAGGCGTATGTTGTTAAATATAAAATGTCTAACTGAGGCTGGGCGGGCATTATCGGTTTATACCGGGCAACAACTTGATTTGGCAAAATATGCTGAAGGGGAAGTACAAATTAAAGCTCAACAATATGTCGGTCTATTAACACCTGTGGCTAAGGCATTTTTAAGTGATCGCGGTTTGGATGCGGCTATTTTGGGTCAACAAGTCTTTGGGGGTCATGGTTATATTCGTGAAACTGGGATTGAACAATTAGTGAGGGACACTCGAATCGCACAAATTTATGAAGGCACTAATGGCATTCAAGCAATTGACTTTCTTGGGCGAAAAGTGATTGGTGATAATGTAGTGGCATTAAGACTCTTTATTGACGAACATAAAACTAATATCGAAAACATGTCTCAGGTGGCGCCTCATTATAAGCAACGTGTCATTGAATTGTTGAGTCGCTTATTAGATAGTGCGCTACAAGTGAATGAAAATAAAACCCGTTACCCTGCATTAGTGAATGCTTGTGCTGTGGACTTCTTAGATGCCTTTGGCTATATCCTGTACGGCTATTTTTGGCTAGCCATGGCCGATGCGGCTAATGGGCATAGTGATCCTCAATTTGAGTTGCAAAAGCAACATCTAATGCAATTTTATTTTGATAAAATGCTCGCAAAAGCAGACTTTCATTTAAGTCAAGTTAACGTGGGGGATAATGCGACTATGGCCATGCCTGAAACACTATTTTAAGGACGATTTTATTACCTCAAAGATACTGACAGTTTTGTTTATTGTTGTCAGTATCTTAACTTATTGTGGTAAATAGGAGAGGCTATTTTTATTGGGCGGCTAATAATTCAGTGAGTCGCACGTTAAAAGCGGGGCGTTTATTTTGCTTTGAAGGAGGTGAGATCCCATTTTCTAAACTGACAAAAAGGAATTGTTTACCTGATTGAGTGTTAATAAAGCCAGCTAAATTATCCACGCCTTTTAGTGTGCCTGTTTTTGCTATTACTCGTCCTTTGAGCCTTTTTAAGTTAAAGCCCTGGCGATGTTGCAGCGTACCTCTAATGCCTGAGATCGGTAGCGCTTGGATCAAATACTGAAATCGATGATCAGTAGCGATTAATTGCAGTACAGATGCAAGTTGTGATGCGGTTATTAAGGTATATCGAGAAAGTCCTGAACCATCGATGATTGTTGCTTGACTTAAATCAATGCCAAGAAAGCGCAATTCAGCTTTTAATGCTTTTATACCTTGTTTAAATAAATCCTGTCCGTCGTATTTTTGCCCCATCTTCTTAACTAAACTGTCCGCAATAAAGTTATTAGAATCTGAGAGCATGATATCAAGTAGTTGGCTTAACGGTGCTGATGAATGGGTGGCAAGAGGTTGGAGAGGCTGAATATGGGTCTCTTTTTGGATAAATTGGCCTTTCAGTTCGATCCCTAAGGATGACATGACTTGGGCCAAAACTTGCTCTGCATATCGCTTTGGATCGGTAATCGCAATCTGTAATTTAAGTCCATTAGGTTTTGAAAAACAACCCGTGAGGTGAAATTGATTATCCGGCAGTGGAATGAGTTCAAGATCACAGTCTTTGTTATTAGGTGTATAAATAGCGTTACTGGTAATATTAACAGGAATAACTTGTTCAAGGTGCAATTGGGCTGCTGCAATGGCTTTATTGGGAGTCAATTGGGCTTTAATACAGTTCTGGTCAATGGAATATTGAGATAGGGGGGCGGCATAGCACAAAGGTAAATCTTCCCAACTCCAGCCTGGTGCACGCCAGTTATTTTTATTTTCATCTTTACTGACTAAATAAACATCGCCAGTGATTGTTGTCAGCCCCATTTTTTTAACGGCTTCAAATAGTAAATAGACATCCTGCTGCGTTAGGCTAGGATCGCCATCAAAAGCAATGAAGAGGTCGCCATTGAGCTTTCCTTGAATAATGGGGGCATTGCTATAAATAACCGTTTTAAAGGTAAAGTCAGCACCAAAATAGGAATTCGCTGCAACAGCAGTAAGCAGCTTCATTGTGCTTGCAGGGAGAAAATATTGGCGAGTATTTTTTTTAAATAACACTGACGAATGAGATTGAGTATTTGATGCGATCTCTTGTACCCACACGGCAGTTTGTGAGCTAATGGGTATAATCTTGTTAATTTGTGCTGATAACGATTCTTTTGCAAGGGCTGGGACAGTGAACATACTCGTTAATAGGATGGCACTGGCCAGTTTGCATGTAAATACGGATGTTTTTTTTATCATATTTTAGAATTATAAACTGAATTATGCATCTTGATCCTTATCGTCTTTTTCCATCATTCGAAATAATTGTAATGTGATAAAAAGAACCAAAATGAGAAAGAGTGGAAATAAGAAAATACCCAAAATGGATTTAAAATGAAATAATCCCCAGGCGGCTAAGAGAGAAATCAGTATCGTGATAAGCGCTTTCATAATGGTGTGCTATTTCTTGTGAGAGTATTCAAGGTGAATGCTTAATCTCTTATAATACAGTTTACTTCAAAAGTGAATATTTTTGAGGTATAGAAAAATAATTTCTTAAAAATTTGTTTCTTTCATGAAATTAATGGGTAATTGTTTGCTTTATGAAGCATAAAGGTGGGTATAGGTAAGTAACATTGTTTCTAATGTGAGGGGGCATTTTTGTGGTGAAAATGTTTTTACACAAGATTAAAATGAGTCGCCCAAACGCTTCAAATGGTAAATTGGCCCAATTTGAGTCTATAGATTGACTCAAATTGATGGGCTAATGGCTTTTAGTTGTGATAATGATAAAAAGTTAAGAGGCTTGTGAGGTTCTATCTTTAATACTGACCATGTTAGACAGCGCATCAACTAAGGCTAATCTGTCATGTAAGCCGACATGATGTTTACTTCTTAGTGGGTAAAAATAAGTATTGTGTTTTTGCGTAGGAATGTTAGCGTGACAAAGCACTTTATCGACAATTTTAATACCGAGTAATTGATGACACCATTCTAACTTATCTTTTATATTGCAATTACTTATTGGTGATGGTTCTTTGGTGAGATTATCAATAAGAATAATCTCAGCGTTTGATTGGGTGAGCGCCTCAGCAAATTGTGGTAATAAAAGAGGTGGCATGATACTGGTTAAAAAACTACCTGGGCCTAATATGATCAGTTCAGCTTCTTTCACGGCCTCGCAAGCTTCTGCGGTAACAGATACTTGAGGTTCGAGTGATAGAGCAATAGGTGTATCAGCCATATTATCAACATTTAACTCACCTAAAACACGATTTCCAGATGCTTCTATCGCAACAAGGTGTGTGGGGTGCTCAGACATCGGGATCACTTTTGTTTCTATCTTAAGTAATCGACGAATTAAATTGACGGCTTCTAGTGGTCGGACACATAATTCATCCAGAGCGAGTAAAATAAGATTGCCTAAATTATGTCCTGATAATTCCATTTCCCCTGTAAATCGATATTCAAATAATAACGTTCCCATTGAAGGACGTTCTGCTAATTCAGAGAGGCAATTGCGTAAATCTCCCCAAGCAATACAATCTTGGTCGGCGCGAAGACGGCCAGTAGAGCCACCATTATCAGTTGTTGCGACGATCCCTGTGAGGCGGTCGCCTAAAAAAGAAAGAGATGATAGGACACGCCCCAGTCCGTGACCTCCACCAATAGCGACAACATGATTAAAGCGATTGAGTGCATTATGTTTCATGAATGCCAAGCCTTTTGTGTGTTTAAGTTGTTTTTAAAACATAAAGAAAACACATTATACATGTTTGTTCGATGTTTTAGCGATGTAATCTTCACTAAGCTAGCATATAATGGGCTGTGTTTGTCTATTTATTAATGAAATAGGTTAGGGTCTGTTGATCTTTAGTGGTTAATGATGTTCGAGATAAACGTGTTTTAATCGCGGCTGGAGGATTAATACTTAGTGGCCTAAGCCCTATCTTTAAACTAAGCGGCTAAAAAATGAAACAATAGAATAGCTATAGGGACAAACTTTGCGTTTATTACGGAGCCACTAACTGATGTAAAAATCATGACTAAAGATCAACGAGCCCTAAGTTAAGTAAGGAGTTGTGGTGAAAACAGGAAAACTTGGACGTATTACAATTGTATTGGGCTGTGTCATTATTTTGTTTATTATAGTGCGCCTCATGGTGATCCCTTCACTGTTAACCCAAGAAGTGGGGAGTCAACATCTTGAAAAAAATATCATGCCAGCTTCCAAAGTCCCAGATTTTGCTAAATTAGGGACGATCAGTGAGAAAAAAAGAGCTTTTTTTGATTATTTAAAGCCGTTAGTGCATCAGCAAAATGCGATCATTAGTGATGAGCGTTTGTTTTTATTCTCTATTCGTTCTGAGCTTTTGCAAGATAGGGAGCTTACTGCTGCTGAAGAGTTTAGGTTAAATCAGATAACAGAAAAATATCAATTTACTCTGCGAAGTTTAAATCCGGCAATCATTAATACCTTATTAGAAAGGGTGGATACGATCCCTGAACCCCTTGTGCTTATTCAAGCAGCTAAAGAATCAGGCTGGGGGAGTTCACGTTTTGCGAGGGAAGGCTTTAACTTTTTTGGACAATGGTGTTATAAAAAAGGCTGTGGTTTAGTGCCGAGATCGAGAACTCAAGGCCTTTCTCATGAAGTGGCTGTTTTTTCAAGTGTTGAGGGATCTGTTGCTGCCTATATGAGAAATTTAAATACAAATGCCGCTTATCAGCTACTTCGTAAAATTAGGACTGATTTGCGGGCTCAAGGGAAGGTGCCAACGGCAAATCAATTAGTCTATGGATTAGTTAATTACTCTGAGCGTCAACAAGCATATATCAATGAGCTATTAAGTTTATTGAAACATAATAAAAAGTATTTAGTGGAAAATTATGAACACAAACCTGCTGTCTAAATGTATTATACCAACACGTTTATTATTGAGTTGCCTGATATTCGTTCAAATGAGTGTGTTTGCGGCACCATTCTCACTGGAGTATCAAGGTTTTTATCAACGATTAAAAAAAGTAAACTTGGGCCATTTTCAATTAATTGAAATGGCTTTTTTAGTTCCAAATAAGACATTATGTCGAATTAAAAGTGGCAACATTGCGACAGAGAAACACATTTATCCTTTAACCTATAATGATGATCAACAATTATATTTGCCTTTTGATGCTCAATTGAAGAGAGATAGGGCGCTGATCAATATGGATATTGAAGGTAATGCCAGAGACTGTCGCATCATGATGCAAATTAGAGGTAGGCAGCTTAAAAGTAGCTACAAAGCAACTGAAATGAAGCAAATACAAAATGAAATGAATAGATTATTAAAAAGTCTTCAAGGTTTTCCAATGAAATATTTTTATCAACCCATTACAGGGGTAAATATTGAATTTGATGAACCAACACAAGTGACGATTGATGATATTCAAGTTTATATTGGAAAACAGTTTCATTTAGGCTCTAAAACAATCGAACAGTTATCTCAAGTATCATTTAGCCACAAACCTAAGCTTATTAGCCCTTGGCTCGAGGAGCGTTAATATCAAACAATCAGTCATAATCCTTCAATAATTTAAGGATTATGACGAATAAAATCGCTACCTACATTCTAATTATGTTATAAATAGAAACATAACAAACCCACGTCTTCAGCAAGACACACAGCCTAATCGTCGCAATGGCACCAGTCAAAAACCGTAAACACCTTGCAACTCAGCTTATTAAGAAACATCAAATTGATGAAATATGTCGCATCAAAGCATCAAAAAGCCTTTATGGCTGATTTAAAACTTGTTTATCGAGCCGTTATGAAGGAACTGCCGAGATAGCACTGGATGAACTTGAGGCTAAATGGGGTAATGATTATCCATTGTTATCAACGCTTGGCCTCGAAAGTGGGATAACTTATCGTACTACTTTAAGTATCCAGAGCATATACAACAGCGTCAACTCATTATCCCCCTATGTATCCTGACTTCCATACCAACAAGAAAAAGAAAGTGGAAAGAGCCCTATTTAATTGATTGGTGTTAACTGAAATGTATTTTGGAAGGATTGATAACCATACCAGGTTGATGTATCTCTTTTTCCTCTGCCACTTCCCCAAGTACATTTAGCGTGAATTTTTTCTTTTTTCCATTTGTAGTAAAGTCCGCCGCATATTTCCAGCTTGTCATAGCCTAGGCTGGCTTGAGTGTCGCGAATACTTCGGCTGGTTGACCAAACATAAAAATTACGGCCTTCAAAGGTACTTCTGGCTTGGTTAGAGGGTGATTCCACCTTGGTATAGCAGGAGCTATTGCTCTTTACATCAGGTGAAGGCATTTTAAACAACGCCGCCATTTCAGAGTATGCTGTGGAATTGGATATATTCGAGATGCACAGGGATGCGACGGTGTTAGATTCTGATGTGGCAAAACTCATTCCTCCCGTAACAGAGGTCGTGTTTGATGAGCCTATTTGGGTAGTGCCGCTGATTGATTCAGTCAGTGATGTGGTATATGAAGACGTACTGCAGTTAGTTTGTGTAGCAGGAGATGACTCTACAAAGCCTAGCCCATCATAGGATTGAAGCACATTGTTACAATTATAGCTGCTGTTACATATTTCCAGCCCGCCATCTGTCGGGGTGAAAAGATAACCGCAGGTGGGGTTACCCGGCCTATGATATCTTAATACGCTGTGCAAACCATATTCGGTTGCAAACCAGGAGCGCTGGTTCTTATCATCATGCGTATAGGCATTATCCATTGCCAGCGTTGCGGATACTTTTACAATATGGAAGTCAGTGTCGAGATCTTCAGAATATACGGTATAGGTGTAGACATAAACGCTATAGCGGCTATTGGGGTAGTCAGATGCGATGCTGGCGCAATTGGATGTGTTTAGCTCATCACAGCTATAATAATCGTCGTCATAATAAATTCGATAAATATCGGTGCTTGATTGTGGAGTGACGATATTATGTATCAGATTACCATCATCGACTTCGTTAGTGGTTTCTACAGGCTTGAGTAGCGTTTCTCCTTGCTCTGTGGTGATCTGTTTGGGGCTATTACTGTTAGCGGCAAGATCCTTTAGCTCATTGATGTTAAGTACTGCAGCTGAGGTGGGGCTGCTTGCTTGTTTGATTTCAGCAATTAAATCTTCAATCGAGTGAGCGATGGCTTGTCTATTTAATTCCGTAATAAAGTCACTATCGCCGACAGTCTCTGTAGAGGGAATTTCATGCCGATGGTTGGTCCAAATAGGTATTTCGTCTACCAAACGTAATTCTCGCCATGTAAGCGTATCCAGTCCAACTGCATAGATATCGGAAAAGCCCAAATGAGCCATCAGCTTATTGGTATGTTCACCGTCGGCTTGTATGAGAGTGACAGGTTTACCCTGATTCAGTACGGTTTTAATGAAAGCCTCATTCAGACTACTGGACAAAACGTCATCAATATGTTCCCCACCAATAAAGATAGCTGCAATATCTGTATCTGATGATAAATCCTCCGAAGTACTGTATAGGGTGAATTTCTCTGAGAGTAGTTCTGAAATATCTGTATCGGTGGTTTCTGTGCCGAGGTAAACAACATTCAGGCTTTCGGTGCTATCCGAACTTGAGCTATTGTCATTGCAGCCAAGTAGGTTACTAAGGCTAAGGTTTATTAGTGATAGCCAGAGAAAAGTATTGAGGCGAGACATTTTTTTCATGGAACTAGTCCTTTAGTGAATAAATAGCTTTTATTTTGTCATGCTGTTTTAGGCTTTAGTGTATAAGGCGTATTTTTCGAGAAGTGCGACATTCTCACCGTGGCAATTGGATGAGAAACCTTCTCTAACAAACAAGCCAATACCTAAACCATTAAGATCAACAACTGGGCGTGTAATAAGTAGTATAAACATTCTTTTTTCCATAAAGCCTAATATTTGGTCATATTGACCTCTTTTTTACCCCCAAAGCCAAAATGAAATGCACATGGACTCACATTTCAACTTAATATGAAATAAGCATAATATTTCGTGTTGAGTTATTTAATAAGGGTTTTATTTCATGGGTGGTAAACATCTAACTCAGAAAGAGCGGTTTTACATAGAAAAACGCTTAGCCTGTAATGGGTTAAATCTGCTCAGCCGCCGATATTGTTAAATGATATTAAAAATGATGAAACTAATTTGCATGATGTCATTGATATTGGACGCAATGTTTATTCTCTTATCTATCAGCTGTGTCACGATGAGAGTTTGACTCAAGATTTATTACAAGAATTAGACCTGTTGCATTTACGGCGACATGGTTTTAGGCAGCTTTCTACTGGTGAAACTCGGCGTGTCATGTTAGGTAGAGCCTTGGCTATAGAACCTGAACTGTTAATTATTGATAATATTTTTAATGGGTTAGATGTAGAGCATAGACAATCCTTGATCCGCTATCTGACTAAGCTATCTGTAAGGGAAAAAAGCCCAATACAAATGTTAGTGATTTTTTCAAGAGAAGAGGATATGCCTGAGTGGATTGATAATGTGGCCCTTTTTAATCAAGGTGAATTTAAAGGCGTCATGAATAAAACCACCTGGGAACAACATCCATTAATATCTCAGATAAAAGCACAGTCTATTCAACAAAGTGAGCAAATGATCGCTCTTATTCGTCGTCATCAATATCATACTGAATTTGATGATCCTGTTTTTGAAATTAAGCAAGGACAGGTTAATTATCTTGATAATATTATTTTTACCGGTATCAATTGGCGCATAGACAATGGTCAGCATTGGCAAATTCAAGGGCCCTACATTACTCGGTCTCATTTTTGGCGATCATCCACAGTGCTACAGTAATGATATCGATATTTTTGGGCGAAAAAGAGGTACAGGTGAAACAGTTTGGGAAATTAAAAAGCAAATAGGGATGGTTTCTGCTTCACTACACTTACAATACCGAGTGAGTTGTAGTGCCTTACAGGTTGTATTATCAGGTTTTTATGATTCAATCGGCCTTTATACTGAACCGACTCGTCAAGAAAAACAACTCGCTAAAGAATGGTTAACCATTTTACATATGGGTCAATATGAAACAACCCGTTTTAGACAGTTAGATTACAGCCAACAGCGATTATTGCTTATTGCTCGCGCATTAGTCAAACAGCCTAAATTATTAATTTTAGATGAGCCTTATCAAGGACTAGATTATATTGGTCGAAGGCTCGTTAAAAATACAGTCGAATTGATTGCAAAAGAAAACTTAAGCCAACTGCTTTATGTTTCTCATTATGATGACGATCAAATAAAGAGTATTAACAATGTGCTGACTTTCATTTACGATGAACAAGTAAAGTGTTTTAAAGTGAAAGCTATACATAAAAATGATATAAATCATTGAGCTTGGCTTCGATATAAATAGAGTTGTGGACTAATTAAGTCAGCTTCATATTCACTAATTTTCTCTATTTCTGGTTTATAATAATCATCGAGTGGCGTGACTTTGAGTGTGTTTTTTGAAAATACCAGTACAGGAGTCGTTGCACTGCATTCTTTCGGACGAAGGTGAGTACAAGGTTCGGAGCCGTATGCATTTTTATAGGATAATTTAATCATTGGCTTAATACGAACAGGACGTCGTATAATGAGCTTATCATTGCACGTGTGTAAGCTATTGATTTGTAACTGTATTGACTGTATTTTATTTTCAGACTCTTTGGATAAAGAAGCTTGATGAAGTAATTTTTCTAATTGATTAAGTGCTTGCTTTTTCGTTACTTTGGGGGAACTGACTTTTTTCGCCCAATAAAAACGGAGACGATCTGGGGTTGTAGGTGAGTCAGCAATCAATATTTGACGTTTTAATTGATGTGTCATAATGCGTTTAAAAAGGTAATGGATAAGATCCCATTGCTGCTGATGATCTTTAGTATTGCTTTTTAAGTAATGCATAAAATGTTGTTTGGTTATGTTTAACTGATTAATCACTTGCTCTATTGCGTTGGGGCAGCTGTCTAAATCAAATTGAATGAAACCAGGGTAACGTCTGACGAGTCTTGTGCTGTATTCCTTTTCAGATGTATTATCTTTTGCATAGTAAGCCGTAAGAGAATGAAGGGAGCTTTCAAATGCCGCTTTTCCTGTGAGTGAAGACACTGAAATATGCGCAGGTTGCTCGAGTTCATCTTCTTTTTCAAATGAAGGTAATTGGAAGAGTTGACATTCTTTTAATGGTAATCGACGCAAATATGTTGCTAGTTGCTCAGATAACGTTTGGATTTCAGACATTTGCTGTTGAAGAGTCGTTTCAACTTTTGCTTTTATATCCAAAGTAGATCCCTTAATTAAAAATATTTATTAAAAATCATATCGTTAAAAAAATTGATGTCAACACGCAATAGACAATCAGGCAGGTTATTTATCTTAAAATCAGTAAAGTAGTATTATATTTCAGCATCACAATTGTCTAACTAAGGATTTTTTTTAAGAAAATAACGCATAAAATAATTATTTATCATGAATATTCGCACTTTAACAAACTCATTTTATTGGTAAAGCTCCATCCAGTAGTGAAGTGTGCTGTAGACTTCATAGGTAATTCTAGTACCACAATTTTTGGTAGGAGAGCCTGTTGTATGTACCCCTCGTACATAACCTTGGCTGTCGACAATTGCACTGCCACTCACACCATTTGAAGTATCTATTTGATAACATAATCTATAAGGTGTTGAAGTCACAGGACCAGAATCTGTCCACATCGTCGCATAAGGTTTCTCACTTGCATAACCGGTAATACTGTGTGTCCCAGATACATAGGGGCCAAAACCTAACGAACCACCATTTGCATTACAATCAAGTACAATGAGTCCATAATCAAAATTAGAATTTCCTTCCTTAAACCAAGCTTCTGTTGTAATAGCCTTTTTCCATGAACATTTATTCCATGGCTTGTAATGACCATTTTGTGCCGTTGTGAAATCTAAGTTACTGTACCAGTTACCATTTCCATCAGCAATACAATGTCCCGCAGTCAATACATGGCTTTTACCAATTAATGTGCCTGTGCAGCCCACATCAATTCTTCCGATAAGCCAATAAGGAGAACTCAGTGCAGGGTTTGTGACTTGTTTTCTATTATCTTCTCCCATAATAACCATAGGCTTGATGATATTATCAATATTAAATGTTCCACTGTAATATGCACTGGATTGCTGCATCTTATCTTGAAAATAGTCAGAGTATTGTTCTAAATATGTTTGGTTATTGAACTGTTTTAAATCATCAATACTGATTGAGGAAGAAAACAGCTCTCCATTTTTAGAGACTGCAATGGCTGTGAATGCTTGAGATAACTCTTCATCGGAATAAATTTCTTGCTGCTCTGCGTTTCCTAGGTAATAAGGGGGAGTGGGATTTGCGGCTTCTCCATTATGAATAAAGTTTGCAGTATCATTTAATCGAATGATATGCGTTTGTTTAGTTTTTTCATCCATATCTACGGCAAATAATGGAGTGGCAATAAATAAAAAAGCAAATAAAAACAATTTATTACATGAATTCTTCTTGATGCTTTTTACATTTGTTATCATACATAATCCTAACTGATTATTTAATTATAACTATAGCCAAATCAATCGATAAATCTAATCTAGGTATAAAGCTTGCCAGCATGCCAGAAAATAATCATGACCTCGGCCATGTTAAAAATCCACCAGCACCAAATTCAAATAGTCGTTTGATTAATACACTTACAATGATGAGTCCAGCTCATACCAGTTAAACATAAATAACTTAGACATTATATTTAACCATGTTTAGTTTTACCGTGTATGAAAAAAGGTAAAACTAAACGATAACTAGCTATATATTTTCAATTGAAATGTATTTCATAAGGATAAGGCTCTGGTCGCCTTTAAACTCAAAGTAGGGGTTTACTTAAACTACCCCGAGGGTCTTTTTATTCGTTCTCTTGCATTTAATAGAGGTTAAGTTTGACATTCTTATATCACAGATTTAGGCATCTACTCATTCCGGTGCTTTTAACCGTTATGGCGATAACATTAAGCCAGGTATACCAAGCTAATTTAAATATATGGACTGACATTATTTCATCCCTTCCTTATTGGTTATTAATCATTACCGCCTTTATTGCCTTACAGTTTAATCGAAGCCGACTTGCTTTTTTATCTGTATTGTTCATGGGATATTATGCGCTTTATCAAAATAATTTATTCACATTATCACTGAACATGTTTAGTGATAAGCCTGTTGTCATTGCTGGAGCATTGGTGATTAGCTTATTCGCTACGGTAAAAGATAGGGGTATTTTATCAAGTCACGGCATTATGCGATTATTTTTAATTAGTATGTGTCTTGGATTCGGTTTCCTATGGTTTTGGCTACTAAACCGTTACGATCAACAGATCAGTTTACTATTAACAACGGGGTTGAAACCCCAATATCAACTGTTAATCCCTATGATTATCTGTTCAGCGATTGTCAGTTTTAATGCTATTCGCCATACGAATTTAGTCAATTCAGCTATTTTTATTTCACTTGCAATATGGATTATGCATTATTATCAACCTCAATGGCTGCCTTTATCCTATTTATTGTCTATTCTTGCTATTGTTTATCTTATTACTATTTTAGTAGATTCTTATTTTTTAGCTTATCGGGACGAATTAACAGGTTTACCGTCAAGAAGAGCATTGTTTAATTTATCTCTATCATTAGGCAGAAAATACAGTGTAGCCATGTTAGATATTGATCACTTTAAAAAATTTAACGATACTTACGGCCATGATGTGGGTGATCAAGTATTAAAGTTAGTGGCTTCTAAATTATTAAATGTGTCAGGGGGAGGAAAAGTTTTTCGCTATGGTGGAGAAGAGTTCACGATTATCTTCCCAAGAAAAGATACCCATTACGTTATCCCCCACCTTGATGCTGTTAGACAGGCCATTCAAGATTATAATATTGTTCTCAGGGATGAAAAACGAAAAACACAAACAAAAGCTAAACGGAAAACCAATTCTACAAAAAAATATAAAGCGGTTAAAGTCACCATTTCAATTGGCACAGCAGAAAGGTTGGCAGGCCATTCATTTACTCAAACCTTAAAAAAAGCGGACGAAGCCTTATATAAGGCAAAAAAGAAAGGACGAAATCAAGTCTGCAGTTAACCTTCATTCCTGGTACACAAGGCCTACATTCAAGGGACAATGTGTACCAGGGAGCTTCCTCACACCAAAATCCTGCTATTTTTAAATCAATAAACAAAAAGTATTAATATTGACGTGCTTACCTTTAGTCATTTATCTCTTTTTTTCTATAAAAATATCATTAACCTTCTGCTGGCTTGTTTAAAGTTCAACCAAGTTAGCATTAAGTTGATTTTTTGAGTTTAATTTGTGACTTAATACGGGTAGGATCATATCAAATAATGTTAAAATGTAACATTGTATTTCATTTCGAATGAAGCATAATATTCGAGCAATACGCATTATTAAAATCAAAATTGAATTTCTGTACTGGATTGCAGCAGTATCCCTATCGATATATAGACCGTTGTATGGGGCAATCATGTGTGCCTTAATCATAAAACATAAGGGAAATATCAAATGAAGTTGGCATTAAAAGTCACCTGTCCGTTACTGATTAGTATACAAGCTTTTTTACCTGTTCATGCGTTTACTCAAAGTGGCGCAAGCGTCGACTTTATAGGTAGTGGTGTTCCAATGGGTCATGAATGGTTGACACGCATGTCTGCATTTGAAGTAATAGGAAATGATCCTATTACGACCCCAGATCCAAATGATCCCAGAAGTCACTGGTCTGCAGGGCTTTCTTATAATACACAGCTTGATAGTCTCGCACTAAATGAAATTAATCAGCTAATGGAAAGCACTTTAAGTGATACACGCTATGAATCCACCTATCAATTTATTCATTCAACTATTTTAGGACAACGTTGGGTAGACTTAGGAGGATTTAATGTGACGTCATCGAGTTTAGGAAATGTGAATTGCTTTGATGTTGTCTCACAAGAACCCGCTGAATTACAAAAAGATCACTATATGCGTCGTTACGATGACTTGGGAAACCAAGGGGGTATTGATGCTGCAATCCGCTCTCAAGCACGCTTCATTGAGCATTTTGTTGATGCAGCAATGGCGACGGATCAGCAAATAAAAGTATGGGATGGAGGCGCTTATTCTACTAAAGAAAATGTGAATCACCAATACTTTTTATTTGGAAGAGCGGTACATTTATTCCAAGATTCTTTTAGTCCAGAGCATACTGTAAGACTAGATAGTGATAATTACGAAACCGTTTATCAAGTCAAAAGTTATTTGTGCGCTGAAGGTTCAGAGCAGCATACTCACGACTCAAAAGAAGTCTTAGATTACAGTAGTGATGATGTGATTTGGAAACAAGGTGTTCGTTTCCAAACGGGTTGGGATAGTTACAAAGCAAGCAACATGAAAGATATCGCTTTAGTTGCCACAGAAGCCAGTAAAGATTTATGGGCAGCTTTTTTTAGAACCATGGGGACACCGATTGAAGAAAGGGAAGCTGTTGCTTTATCTGAAGCACAAACATTAGTTGATAATTGGTTAGCAATCGACACCTTATCAGCGCTATCTTGGTATGATGAGAAAACAAATCAAGATACTACTTATGTGGCTATGTTAGATGATCTTGACCCCAATTATACCCAAGAGCAATGTATGATTGATATTGGTGTTGAGTCAGGTGATCAACAAGAAAAAGTTGAGCAACTCGAAGAGGATAGATTAACTTGCATGTTCAATATTGAAGTTGAATCTGGCTATGAAGATGTCAATGATCCCCATATGGACATTCCATATAATTGGAAGTGGAAAAATGCCACGACTTGGTTGACTCCAAGTGATGATTGGTTACCAGAAGAAAAAGAGGCAGATTTAGGTAAATTGGTTAACATTGTTAGTGTGATTAATGATGAAGCGATGACATTAGATTCAAATACTCTGGAAGATAATGCGATTATTTACGTCGAAGAAGGTGAGCCATTAGCACTTATTCAGGTTAATATCAGTGATAATGATACTGCTTATTTTAGAGCAAAAGATAACCCTGATCTTTTCTTAAGTTATGCTACTTTTTCTGGAAAAGTAAAATTAGCTGATACACCATTAAATGCCAGCTATGAAATACAAACAGATTTAGGGGTCAGTAAATTATTGAGCCAACGTTGGGATGATTATATGTGGTTCTATGAGCAAAATGGAACAGCATATGTAAGCGGTGATGCGGGCAAAAATGATACAGAATCAAGTTGGTATATCGAAACAATCACCGCTTTTTAAACGTTGTATTCTTATTTGATAATTTAATACAGCGAATCAATAAAGAGAAAGGCGAACAATATACAAAGTTACGCCTTTTTCTTTAATCATATAAAATCCAAAATCACTAATTGCGACACATAACTAATCTTTAGGTTTTAAATAGTGTTTCAGTGAACGAGGATCATTGTGTCCAGTTCGAGACATGATATATAGATGATCTTTATCGTTTTCATAAAGTTGAGTAACACAACCACTTCGTAAACTGTGCGCACCAAAAAACGCTGCATTTAATCCTGCCTTTTGGCAGTACTTTTTAATCACTTGATAAATATCATCGCCAGTTAGAAAACCAGATTGGCGACAGCTAACTTGGGCATTCTCCACATCACTTTGAACTTGATATTGCCTTATGGTCTGCCCATCTCTGGACAAAGAACGAAATAAATGGCCACTTTCAATCTTAGCAAGTGTCATCCAGTCTTTAACGACATCATAAGCAGAGAAAGGCTCTGATTTAGGAAGGACTTTCCATTCTTTCTGACCTTGTTGGTTATTTTTAGAGTAGGGGAGGCGAACTCTCAGTTTATCTCTTAAAAATGCAATATGATCCACTTCGATATTGGCTAGTTCTGAACGGCGAAATCCCCCTTGCAGGCCTAATTGTAAAATAGCCTTATCACGAGTACGTGTTAATTTTTGCGGTTGATTATCAATGACTTGAATTAATAATTCTAATTCATCATACATAATGGGTTGTTGATCATAAACGCTTGTTTTTCTCTGCTGATTTCGGCTAAGCCCTCTCATAACCCGTAAGATCAAAGGATGTTCACTAGGAGAATGATAACCAGCTTGAATATGATAAAAACGAATCGCCGCTAAGCGGGTTGTTAATGTTTGCTTTGATAGTTGCTTACCTGTGGAAGCTTGGATCATGTCTTTTTGTTGCCCAATAAAAGAGATCACTGTTCTAGGATCAGCAGGCAAAGCATTAAGTTCATGTTGTTGACAATACTGTTCAAAAATAGAAAAGCTGGACTGATATATACGGCGTGTATTATCGGATATTTCATAGCGTGTTTCTTGAGCAGCATTTTGAAAATCATCCAAAATGGACAAGGGGAGCTCACTCTCCTTGTAGAATTTGTCTCTATCTGTTACTAATCCAGTGTTATCTTTATTTTCCCCTAATACTGAATAAGTATGCTTAATCGTGTTTTTCATTCAGGCCTTTTTTATTGATGTATTTTGATTCTTACCTTTTTTAAACAAAATAGTAAGAATAAGGTTTTGATTAAAGATGTTATTTTAGCCTCTTTATTGCTCAATATTATAGCATAAAAGCCCATCTCTACCAGTGATAATTGTCATTATCACTGGTAGAGATGATTGTAAAAAGGAAAGAGGTTATTCCTCTTATGGAATACTGAATTTAAACCAAATATGTAAGTGACTAATTTGTGATTAATTATTCAAAAGTAACAGATGCTATTTTGTTACAGATGGCATCAAATGATAGGAAAGTGCATTATTATTTTTGGTTATCTAGTAGGAAATTGATGCTATTTAAACCAACCTTATCTTTCTTGTTTCTAGTTGGACTACGGTTCAAGACTATCAACAATAAGATGGTTAACCATCTTATTGTTGTGTTTTTTATTCAATATCATATGTATCCGCTAATGACGAGCGGTAAAGAAAAATAATCTGAGAACACAATTTTATTTATTGCTTCAAGAATACTGAAAGGGTTATTGCTAAACTTAAAAGGCACCTTAAAAAGAGAAGGATTTAATCAATAATTTTTAAATATCATTGTAAGAGAAGTAACGTATCTATTGATAAGAATACAGAAACCTTCACCACTTACTTCTAGTATCAAAATATAAATAAAGTGGTTAAACATTTTATTTGACTAATAAATAGCTTTATATGCGCGCTTTTTATTATTCATAGTTACAAAGCAAAATGACGTAAATTGACAAATAAAAATCAGTATTTAAACAGAAATAAATCTTTGTTTGCAACTTGTTAACTTTGGTAGGTAATGAAATTAAAATCTCTTATTATTGTTAATAAATTAAACTGTAAATGTTTATGAATTAATAGTTTCACATTCATTTGTTTTATATTTATTTTCTAATATTCAAATAGTTATAGTCATAACCGTGTCAAATTAAACTATGTTAACCTTGATGTTGTTGTGATAAGTAACGACAAGAATAATAATCAATAAACACTTTGATATAAAAAATAACAATGAATCGATTTTTTGATAAATAAAGTAAGGAGGTGTTAAAGACAAATAAAAAATTATAAACCCTACATATAATAAAATATAAACGATCTTAATTATAAATATAAAATGGAGTTAAATATGAATTTTATATACACAAAAAAAACAAAGTTTATTACAGTTTGTATTCTTTTTTTAACCTCAAACGTATATGCAGAAAACATCCAAAATACACTAGAACATAAAAATATTTTGCGCATAGGAGGGAATCAAACTTACTTATCAAGCGCACTTGAACAAAACAACCAAATAACAACCGTAAAAAATAACAGTAATGATATTAATTTAATGGATACTCAATCCACAGCCCTTACCGAGGAAAAAAACACCATAGAAAAAGAAGTCAGTAGTGCGGATGTTGTCTATGCTAATTTAAAAGATAACAAGGATAACGAGAAGGTCGATTTAGTCGTCAAAGAGGCGATTAAACAAAATAAAGTCATCGTATTAGAAAATATGCATAAAAATCAGCTAAAAAGCTACCCTATGTTTTTTAATGCGGAAGTCGTGATTATCAAACCAAACTTAAATGCACCCAACAGAACAATCACTTTTGGTCAGCAATCCCCTTTAGTTGAACACAATATCCAAGATTTAAGTCAACAAGAGCAAGGTAATATAATATTAAGCCAAATAAATACCTTATATTCTGAAAATGACAAGGTACTTCCTACTAAGTTTGATGATATGCTGGATTACCAAAAAGAACAGGCCTTTCAACAAATTTCAGAGTCAATTAATACTTTATTAACGCCATCAACACCTGCAGCACTAATGCAGATAAACTCTGGTTCATCAGGTGGGCAAATTGGCTACCCTTGCCCAGCAGAAGCAAAACAAGAGCAACTTTGCACTAATGAAATAGTCACTACAAACCCTGTTTATTATCAGAATAATAATGGCGCCATTTTAAATGTCGTCCATGGTTTTTCTTATGCGGCATATCGCACCGACTCTGGCACCAGTATTTTTGTCAGTCCATGGGGCAGTGCAAACCCCACTTTATCTAGTAATAGTGAATCACATAGAGGTTATTATTTAAAACAGGTTCGACCAGAAATAACGGTAGAACCTTCGACATCAGCTGGTATGCTACTTTACAGACGTGTGCCAGAAAATCAAAATGGTTCAACTACAGTGTCAACGACTTCTGGTATGAGTTATGACATTAATGCTAGCGTCTCTGAAAAACCCTCGATGGGAGGAAAAATTTCATATTCAACAAGCCAATCACAAAGCACGAATTTAAGTGACTGGGCCACAACAACTCGATCCAATACAGGTTATGATGCAAAATGGGATTACCATTTAAATAAATACAAATCAATTAGTGATTGGGTCAGTCAAAAGCTTTTTCAAAAAGCTAAATTAGGATCAATTCCCTCTATCTCTGCCAATGGTATTCAATACTCAGCAGAGGCTATTTGGGCGGGGTCAAATAATACCGTTTCTGGTAACTTTAACTTTAATTTAAAAACCTATATCGTAAATGAAAGAATATATTTCACCAGTAATGATATCTTTCATTGGAATGCCACGGCTGAATGGTATACTCACACACTGTATACAGGAGGAAATGGGGTTTCTTTTAATACAAATTGGCTAAAACCACTTTAGGTTATAATAAATTTATTATATACGTCAATAAGCAAAGCCATTTCATTTACTTTGCTTATTGACTTTTAATTAAATATAACCCTCTTATTACTGCTTATTCATTACGATTTAGTCATTGCTCACCAAATAAATCCAATTACTTCCTTAATCAATACTTAACCTCTTGTTTTTTTGTTAAAAACAAAGATTAAACATAGTTAACCATAAATGCACAAAAATGATCAGCAAAGGTTCAGCAATAATAATGATAATACCGATGTGATTACTTATTTTTAAAATAAGCAGTTCTATTTAACATAATGAATAAATGTACTCTTAAAAGAGATAAATGAATTTTATTTATATTTTATAAAATTCAATTTCAAAAAATATAAATAGGGAATGATTAATGAAGATAAATAAAAAAATACTGTCATGTATTATTGCTGCCTCTTTTAATGCACAAGCAAACAATATTATGCCAGAGCAAAAAGGTAATGTTCTTATGGGATATTGGCATAATTGGTGTAATAGCCAAGGCTATCAAAGTGGTATCTCACCTTGTATTTCGTTAACCGATATTAATAGCAAATATAATGTGGTTGCGGTGTCTTTTATGACAGCGAGTGGTGATTCCTCTATACCCACTTTTACATTAAGTACCGATCTTAAATCACAACTGGGTATGAGTGAAGGTGACTTTATTCAACAAATAAGTGAACTCAATGAGCAAGGGCGCAGTGTTGTATTGTCATTAGGTGGCGCAGATGCTCATATTGAGTTGTCTAGCGGTGATGAAATTGCACTGGCAAATGAAATCATCAGACTCGTTGATACCTATGGCTTTGATGGTATTGATATTGATTTAGAGCAATCAGCGATTAGTGCTGGGGATAATAATACTGTCATTCCTAAAGCGCTTATTCAAGTTAAGGAGCATTATAAAGATCAGGGCTTAAATTTCATGATCACTATGGCACCTGAATATCCTTATTTAAGGGATGGTGGAGCTTACGTTACTTACATTGAACAATTAGAAGAGTATTACGACTTTATTAACCCTCAATTTTACAATCAGGGAGGAGATGGTATTTGGGTTGATGGAAAAGGCTGGTTAGCTCAAAACAATGATTCAGTTAAAAGCGATTTCATTTACCATATTGCTGATTCACTCATTAATGGTACGAATGGCTATACACAAATAGACAATGATAGATTGGTCTTTGGCTTACCGACCAATATTGATGCCGCTAATAATGGTTATGTCTTTAACCCTCAAGATCTATATGATGCTTTTACTCAGTTAAGTAATGAAGGACATCCACTTAAAGGAATAATGGGGTGGTCTGTCAATTGGGATGTTGGCAAGAATTCAAGTGGTCAAAGTTATAATAATCAGTTTATTAGCGATTATGCGTCATTCATTTTAGATGATCAAACAAGTCATGATGACATAAAATTTTCCGGTATTTATGATCTTCGTGTCCAAAGAAGCGAAAGCTTTAATGCACTTGATGGCATTAGCGCAACAGATGCAGATGGCAATGATATTACCAGCAATATTAATACATCAGGTACCGTTGATACATTACAAGAAGGTGTATTTACCGTTTATTATACCGTTACAGATAGTAATGGAAATAAGTCAGAAGCAGAGCGGATAATCACTGTCTATAATGACGCGCCTGTATTGATTGGTGTAAACGATACAACAATCAATATCGATAGTGATTTCTCCCCTTTAGATGGGATAAGTGCAACAGACTCCCAAGACGGTGATTTAACCAATAACATTAATATTCAGGGCAATGTTAATACCGCTGTTGAAGGCCACTATACGCTCACTTATACCGTTGAAGATCAATGGCAGGCAACGACGTCACTTTCAAGAATTATCACAGTCACTCGCGATGATATAACTGAATGTAGTGCCGCAGCTTGGTCCAATGATAAGCCTTATCACTCAGAGGATACCGTATCTTTCGCAGGAAAAATTTGGTCTGCAAAATGGTGGACTAAAGGAGAAGAGCCAGGCACAACGGGTAAATGGGGTGTTTGGATTAATGTCGAGGACTGTAGTGGCGATAATAATGATGAAGGTAATACTCCAAGTGTATGGACGCATTCGCAAGAGTACTCAATGAATGACACTGTGACTTATAACAATAAAACCTGGAAGGCAAAATGGTGGACTCAGGGAGAAGAGCCCGGCACAACTGGTGAGTGGGGGGTCTGGAAAGAAATAACCAAAAATTAAATAAGAATAAAACCAAAACATTATTTTCAGAAATTTAACTTTCATATTAACTTAAAGGAATACCCATGAAACTAACACTTTCAACATTAACATCTATTGTTTTTTTACCCTCTCTTTTAATGAGTAGCATTGCGCAAGGGCATGGATGGGTAGAGTTTCCCAGCGCACGTCAAAATACATGTTACAACGACGGTGGCTTTTGGAGTAATTCGATCCCTAATAAAGCATGTCAATTAGCTTATGATCAATTATCAAATGCTTACCCATTTGTACAGCGTAATGAAGTGGCAGCAAATGTCCCTGAACTGGATGGTGTTAAGGCATACAATGATATTGAGGAAGTGAAAAAAGTGGTTACTGACGGTCACTTGTGCTCAGCAGGAGACAGCCAAAAAGCAGGGCTTGATATTACCTCTCCAGATTGGCAAAGAACACAAGTATCTTTAGATGATAATAATCAATTTGAATTGACCTTTAATGCCACAGCCCCCCATAACCCCTCTTTTTGGGAATTTTATTTAACCAATGAAAATTATGACTCATCGACACCTTTAACTTGGGCTGATTTAACCTTAATCGATACTGCTGGTAATGTCTCGGTTGATAATAATAAGCAATACAAAATCAATGTAACCGTTCCTCAAGGCCGAAACGGAGATGCTATTTTGTATACCCGTTGGCAACGTGATGATGCTGCTGGTGAAGGATTTTATAACTGCAGTGATATTACGTTTAGCGATAATGGTGAGCCAAGCGATCCAGATGAACCGACCGATCCAACGGATCCAAATGAAAATCAACTCGTATCGCTTGGTTATTTTATCAGTACTGATTTTACGGGTGTAGAAGTGGATGATACTGTTCGTTTTCGTACCTTTAACAAAAAAGGGGATGAAACAACGGATGTCCAACTGGTAATTAATGATGGTAACTTAACCACTTGGCCAGCTTTACTTGCGGGTCAATTTAACGACAATAAAGCAGGGAAGTGGTATATCGGTATTTGGAGCGAAGATATGCAGCACTATATGTTCGATACACAAAACATACATGCTAACAAGGTATTTGCTCAGTCAGCAAACCCCAGTTATCAACTTTCATTAATAAAAAATAAAGATACTGATGAAAGATTATGGGATGAACAAACTGTCTATATTCAAGGCAATACGGTAGATTATCAAGGTTGTACTTGGGAGGCTCAGTGGTGGACTAAAGGCGAGGAGCCCGGTAACAACGAAAGTGGAGTATGGCGAAAATCAGATGGAAATTGCAACGAAGAGGGAGGCGGTTCAACAGATTATTCTCCTAGTTCGATATATCATCAAGGCGATATGGTGACATATAACAGCTGTACTTGGGAAGCTCAGTGGTGGACCAAAGGTGATGAACCAGGTACCACAGGCGAGTGGGGAGTTTGGCGTACTACTGATGATAACTGCTCAAATTAATTAAAATTGTCGTTAAGAAATAAAAAGTGAATAACGTTACTATGTTATTCACTTTTTATTCTTTATCTTTAAACCGTATTGCTTTATACATCACATACAAATAAAATGGTTACACCATAATATAATAATAAAAAGTCGAGACCATGTCTGAACAATGGCAATATCATGGAATAGCACCGAAAGCAGGACGCAGACTCCTTTTACTCAAACAAGATGAATTACATCTTGCTCTACCGTTAATTTACCGTCGTATCAATCCTAAAAGTGTGTCACTTCAACCTAAGTGGTTCAATGAAGCACTTAATAACCGAGAACAAGCTTATTTTCTACTGGAACCTTTGCTGACGCAACTGGTTTTACAACGTAAAAATAAAGAGAATATTGATAAATTACTTATCGAAGTCAATCGTTCTCTCAATGCTTATTTTAGTGACTTCGGCTGGCGTATGATCCGAAAAGAATTATCACAAATTAAAAAACGCCAAAAAAAATCACATATTGAATTAAGTAATGATATTATTTTCAAACTCAAACATTATATGCAAAAACATCAATTTGATAATCTCGATCAGACTATCGATAATCTATTGTCAGAGCATGAGTCCAACCTTTAATACCTTTTATCTCGATACTGATGAGAACCGTTAAATCAGCATCAATATTCTTTAAAGATATCACTGTCCTCTAAAATTTCTTTGTGTCAATTATCATCATCTGACATCACTTTCACCAAAGCATTCAAAAAGTGCTTTCCTCTTGGGGAGCCAAAGCCCGTAGTCATATCCCAGCCCACTGTCGTTGGATAACCAGGGACATCACCATAAACAACAGTCCCGTCATCAAGATATGTAAATGTTTGATTATTTTGTTGTTCTCCAGCCAATACAGTGCCTTGTGAAAGAGGTAAAATATCGTTGTAGGCTGTGTTATCATTAATTTGGTATAGCAAAGGGTTCAAGTGGCCAATATAACCCATGCCTTGTTCAGCTAAATACTGATTGATGAGCACAAAAAATGCAGCTACTTGCGGAACAGAAGCACTGGTTCCACCTTCAATTCCCCATACACCATCTGTATAAATAAGACCCGCACCATTCACCGCTGCATTCCATGCTAAATCAGGTATTCCACGACCATTGCCAGAATTAGTATAAATAGTTTCTTTAACTGAAGCTTGCCATTTGGGTATATCAAAAAGAATACTGCTTCCTCCTCCAGTAGAAGAGGCTACCCAAGGTTCATTCCACACTGTTTCAAGTCGCGTTAAAATAGGGTTAATGTTAAAATAATTGGGATTTCTATCGCCCGAATTTAAATATGGCTTATTACTGGTAGGGGAACGGCTCCAGCCATACTGTAAGAATGTACCGCCAACAGCAGTAACAAATGGACTTGATGCTGGATAACTAACTGTTTTTTCACTGAAGCCATTGCTACTACCAATATCTCCAGTAGAAGCAAAAAAAGTTATCCCTTTCATCACTCCAGCTTGAAAAGCTTCTTCTAAATTTTCAATTTCCAAGGCAGTATAATTAGACTCAATATCGCCAAAACTCATCGATACAATTGTTCCAGCAGGATATTCTTCAACAATGTAGGCAATGGCTTCTTCAGTATAAATATTTTCTTCATCGGGTAAAACAATGAGATCAATGTTTGCTCTTGGGGCAATAGCATGGGCCCATTGAATATCTAATGATACTTCTATTTCCCAACTATCATCGTTATTTGGCTCCCCAAATGGAAAAAGAGCTTGAAATGTAGGAAATAATTGTTCAGGAAAAAATGTATCATGGAACATTAATAAATCTTCTTTTGCAGTTGGGCTACCAAAGGAGTCAATAATCACTATTTGTCCCCCTTCACCAGTTAAGCCCATATCATAAAGAGCATTTAACTGATAAGCATCATGAATATCTTGTGGTGTATAGCAATGTAGTGATTTATATTGTGTGAGTGTTCCATCGACATTGTAATCAGGCGCAGTACATTGTTGGTTATCATCTTCATTAGAGCAGGCAGACAATAATAAAACGCTAATTATAATCATTATCTCTTTAGAAGTACGATAAAACATAATCATAAGATCTCCTTGTTTTTAGGTAAATATTATCGTTATACTTATCCTGTTAAAGTAAGAAATTGCCATCAACTTTCCTCTTGAAGGAACCCAAGGTTGTCACTCCCCAGCCTTCTCTGTTGAAGTCTTACACGCCTCTATGCATTAGATTATCTTCATTGCTTATTGAGCATTAGCTTCATTTTTCTTAATTTTTGTCAAAAATGCTCATACCTTAACAAAGCGTTAAAAAATATTGATTTGAGTATAGACCTGAATAACGACTAAACAATCATGTGTATTAATAATATATAAATTTATTTGATTTAATTAGTAATAAGGTCGCATTGTTTAAATAAGTGTTAACTGATATACCATTAAGGGTTGTTTTTTGAACAGCCAGAAGCGCCGTAATTTAATCTATCCAATAAAAAAATGTAAAGGAATAACATGAAACTGATACCAAGTTTAACCTTAACTTTAGCGTCAATAGGTTTATTTTCGACATCATTACAAGTTGTTGCGAATGAATCTAAAATTGAAGTGACTTCCCTGTACCAGAAAGAAGTGTTATCAAGTTCAATAGCCCATGAAAAAAGAGCCATATCAAAAGAACTTGCGATAAATTACAAACACTACCGTCGTCATTTAAAATCTCAAGTCAATCAGTATCAACTCAGTGTTAACCTTGAAAATTTTCATTATTTAGATCCAAAAACAGATGCCAATATTAAGCACCTTAATCAAAATATTAGACAATTAAAAGGGATCACAAAATACAACAGCAATATCATTGATTTACGGTTAGCTAATACGAAAATGTTAGGCCAGTGGCAAGCGGGTCAATCGCCATTATTTGCTTATGCACCGGAAGGGAATGACACTCAGTGGACTTATATTGAAGCCTTTGACGAAGCAGGTAATATCCATTTACTCGATGCCCATGTAGTGCCTGATAGGCCCGTGTTCATTATTGAACTTAATAATGAGCAAACAATGAAAGAAGGTATCGAAACGATGCGGTCTATGTTTAATTCCGCTAAGAACAATAATGGCATAAGCACATTGAGTAGTGAATTTTCTGCTTCTGCGGATGAACCATTATCAACGACTGCTATTAAAAATATTAAGCTTAAAAATGTAGAAGAATCTTGGATATCAGGTGATGCGGAGGTCTATGCTATTGTATCCGGAATAAGCCCTGAAAATACAGATATTGCACCTCAACTCGATATTTTAGAGTTTCCCTATCTAGATGAAGCTGACACGAATTACTCTCCGAATCAAATTATCGTTCAGTGGGAAAACTATCGTTGGCAAGCTGTCGATATTCTCCTTATGGAAAACGATGATAATACAAACTATAAAGATCTTGCTGGGACTATCTTAGACGCTGCAGAAGCCGTTTTAAGATTAATTCCCGATCCTACTGTTCAAGGTTATGCCATTATACCACAGCTAACCAATGCAATTATTCAAGCTATGCCGGATTCATGGTGGACTAATGATGATGATTATCTTGATGTATTTTACACTATTTTTGAAAATCAAACCTATACTAATCATAAAGGGGCAAGTAATAATGCCACTGTTGATTTAGAGCCATTGGTTATTCAGCCAAGAAACTAGCGCATAAAATTAAACTTCACATTAATAAAATATAAACGGCTTATATCCATGATACAATTAGCCGTTTATATTTGAAAATAAACAGAATGACTGTAAAACAACAAATAAGAAGCTAATGGATTAATTAGCAATGTTAATATAATAGTGCACTCTTATTTGTTTGACTTTTTTATTGTATATAAAAAGTAATAACGACTATCTAACTCACCTGCATTTTAATAATCAAATAATAATAAACTTGGTGTAAAACAAATGAACTTCACATTGATGTCGATTTACTTGATAAAAGAGATAAGGCTGCTTGGCTGATTTTTTGGCTAAAAGCATTATTTTTTGGGTGGTCAGCTGACCACCCCAATAAAAATCGCTGAAAATCCGCCCAGGCAAAGCTAAATAAGCCGCGCCATTCATTTTCAAGTTGAACAACATCGAGTAGTGGATGAGCGTCATTGGCAGATTGTTTTAATTCCGCGAAATAATGATCCAATAAATCATGATAATAATCTTCACACTCTTTTTCTGTTAAACAGCTCCCTAAGAAATACACCACATCTTTTATGCCACAACCCGCACCAATATACTGAAAATCAACCGCCGCCACCTCATCAATTGGTGAAAAGCAAAAGTTAGCAATTTTTGCATCACCATGGACTAACGTTTGAAACCGACAAGCATTTAATAAAGTATCAATTTGGCTTGCAGCTTGTTTAAGGGGCGAGGAGGGCATGTTTTCAAATTCATCTTGTCTTGTGGCCAAGTGCCAATAGGTTCCCGTTTTCCATAGTGGGTTGACCCAATTTTCTCGTGGATTTTCTTGCAAAAATTGACCATGAAAATGGGCAAGCCAAGTCAGACACGCTTTGGCTTGCTGTAGACTGGCATGTTGATGACGCAATGAAAATCCTTGACTATCCAAATCACTTAGTACTATCAATTTTTGAGCCGCATTATTGGTTATCTTCTCACCAATAAAGACACCATAGCATAAAGGCAGCGGCGTTTTATCTATACACAAATGTGACCAATGTTTATACCAATCAGCTTCTACTTTATATGACATTATTTTACGTTCAAAGGATCTTTGAGTATTCCAGCCTCTTGGATGCTGATAACTTTGCTGAGGGTGAATATATTTCACAATTACCGAGTGAGGTTGATTGATATGTAAATCGTTTGACGAATAAGTGATATGATAGCGACTAATCTCACCATAACCACTCCATAAAAACTGTATAACAGCTACTTTGTGGACCGCAATGGCATTAAACTGTTTGAATAAGATTGACTCAATATCCATGGAAGATAAATAAAAATTTGAATGAGATAAGCATAATAACAGAAGTAAAAAAAAGAAAAAGGCTCAAATAGAGCCTTTAATACTTCGGGTTCGTATATTAATCCCAGCGATTAAAAATCATATGAACACTATGATCCGCGCCAGTTACAAAAACAAAATACCCTGCATTGGTATTTGGTAACGAACAATATTGTGTTCCAGAAGTTAGCATTGAACATTGCATGCTTGAAGCTGGCTCATCTGTGGTTCTATAATAACAATAATCATTACGATTCGCGATTTCTTTAACGGTATCCCGTGTCGTTCGGGCTAATACATAACGAAAATCGCCAAAATAACGGTAACTGCTGGCATCCACAAGATAAGCCTGTGAGTCCATTCCACCTTGAAGTAAACCATCGTAACAATGACCCGGATTGGGCACATATAATACTTCTGAGTCATGACTATTATGAATACTCGGCCATACCGCATTATCGTGTTTGCTCAACACAATATTACTGGCATCAACATAATCTTTTACAATAACAAAATCACCCGTATCACTTTCTAGTGTACAAATATTAGTCCCACCAATTTGTGTCTCACATTGAATATCATCAAGACTTGCTTGCGTATATTGCTGACAAATAGAATCTGTTTCGGCAAACTGATGAGTCAGTTCTTTAAGGGCGGCAACGGCATATTCTTTTGGATCATTGTATTCATAATAAAAATCTGAAAACACGTTATATACTTGTGTGTCACGTGTATTACTTTGCGCTAATTCCGTATTACATTGACTAAAAACAGGCACATCGACTGTATTCGCGACAGCATTTGCTTGAAAAAAAACACCGACAACCACAGGCAAAAATGCGCGTCGAATAAATACGTTATACATAAATCCTCCCTTGATCTATTAAAAGCAGGTTAACCTCTTCCAGCCATCATCGACTTTAACCTTAGAGGGAAACGCCAACTTACAGTTGTTACAACAAAAACACTAAAACCCCAATCACGTAACATATTTAACTAGGCGGCACAGTAAAAAGGGTTTTGAAGGTAAAGTCAAAATTAATTGATATAAAATTCATTTTCTGCTTATTTTGTCACAAAAATGATTGTTTTTTACCTATATCTCACAATAAATTAGCGTTATCTATAAATTAATCGTTATATTTTGGTGTTCCCACCTAAAAATACATGCCTGTTTTCTCAAAAAAACCTCCTTCAGCTCGATTCATTCCGTTACTATTGTTTTTATTTTGTTTGTTAAATGTTGCGTGAACCCTGCTGCTCATGTAGTCTTTTTTGTCTGCTCAAAAAGAAGACAACTTGTTTGAGTGGCGGAGAATAACAATGACTTTCCATGTCAGTCTAACTCTTCTCAACAAGACATAGGAATACAACAAATAGAAAGGATTTTATTTATATGATTAAAAAAAGTATTTTATCCATTGCCGTGGCGTTATCTATCATCCCCGTAGTGGCCATTTCAGCGTCTCACTCGTCATCATCCGCTCCGTTAGATATGGTTATCGCTGACGAACAACGTCTTATTGAGATGTTAAAAAAATCTGGAAAAATTGCTCACAATGCGTCGATTTCAGAGGCTGAAGTTGCACTAAGAAACTATTTAAAAGCAAGGCAAGAACAAGAGAAACAAAAACGCCGTTTACGTCAAACTGCTGAAACAGATTTATTTGATATGGAACCCAAAGTTAGACAAAAACGTAAAAACCCTTACCGGCATCCCAGTATGGATGGAAAATTAAGTTCTGGACGTCAATATCGTCCAGAAAACATGGTGGAAGAAGTTTATCAAGGTGAAACTCGAGAAGGACGGGTGCTTGCCATTTTGATGGAGTTTCCTGATTTTCCTCACAACAGCATTTTACCTGAAGACAGTAAAATGTATTATGAGGATTACAACCAAGCACATTACCGTCAGATCCTTTTTGGCGAAAATGGTTGGGTTGCCCCCAATGGATTCCACGCAAATTCTTTCAATCAGATGTATCAAGCACAATCCGGTGGCAGTTACTCATTAACCGGTGACGTTGCGGGCTGGTATATGGCTAGCCAACCCGCCGCTTATTATGGTAATAATATCGATGGTGACGCAGCTAGCTTAATACGTGAAGGCCTTGCTGCAGTTGGTATGGATCCGACGATTGATTTAAGCCAATTTGACATCGAAGACAGATATGATCTCGATGGTGATGGCGATTTATGGGAAGCAGATGGCCTAGTGGATCATGTAATGGTATTTCATTCCAGTGTGGGTGAAGAAGCTGGAGGTGGTCAAATTGGAGAAGATGCCATTTGGGCACATCGTTCAAATTTAAGAAATGTCTTTGCAATTGAAGGCACTACCACTGATATTCCTTATTGGGGGGGATTGATGGCGGCTTACGATTATACCATTGCTCCGATAGACAGTGCTGTAGGGGTGATCAGCCATGAATATGCCCACGATTTAGGGCTGCCTGACGAATATGATACTAATTATACAGGTAAAGGTGAACCAGTATCCTATTGGTCTTTAATGTCATCAGGAAGTTGGGCAGGGCAGATTGGTGGTACCCAGCCCAGTGGTTTTAGTGCTTATGCCAAAGAAATGCTGCAAAACAGTTTGGGGGGAAATTGGCTTAAAGGGGCAAAAATCGATATCAATGATATTCCTCATGATGGAGTGATTGGTTTACTTGACCAAGCAGTCAGTAAAGGCACCAATTTCGATGCCATCCGCATTGATTTGCCACAAAAACAAACCATTATCACCACGCCAGTCAGTGGTGAATACACTTACTTTAGTGGTGCCGATAACGATCTTAATAATGAAATGTGGACGACAGTCGATTTAAGCAATGCTACATCGGCCACAGTGAAATTTAAAACTTGGTATGATATTGAAGTCGATTATGACTATGCTTATCTCGTCATTGAAACCAGTGAAGGGCAATCGTATATTGAAGGCAACTTAACAACGAATGAAAACCCAAATGAAGCCAATCATGGTAATGGGATCACTGGTCGTTCAGACGGTTGGGTAAATGCTGAATTCGATTTAAGTGCTTTTACTGGCCAACAGATACAGCTTGGTTTGCTTTATCAAACCGATGTCGCCGCAGTCAATGCGGGGATGTATATAGATGATATCAGTGTTGAGACCAATAATGGCATTATTTTACAAGCCAATGCCGACGACAGTGACAATGAAGCCTTTACCTTTTCAGGTTTTAATCCTGATACGGGCATTCAATTATCAGAGCATTACTATTTACTTGAATGGCGTACTCATCAAGGGGTTGATAGCGGTCTTGCCCACCTTAATGTGCGTGGTGAAACCATGCGTTATGAAGAAGGGCTATTGGTTTGGTATGTCGACCGCCAATATCGTGACAATTGGGTTGGACTTCACCCTGGTAACGGGTTCCTGGGGGTCGTCGATATGGATCAAAGCCCCTTATTTTGGAGTGATGGCGAAGTGGCTGATACACGATATCAAATCCATGATGCGACATTAACTATTCGTCGTCATGAAAAAATGTTCCTAGATTTAGATGATATTTTGGGTAAATCACTACGTGACAGTCGGATTAGTGCCAAAAGAGTGTTTAAAGATCACCGTAATTATGTGAATACAGCAATCCCAGATGCTGGTCGCAATGTGCCTCAGTACGGATTAAATATCCGCTTGCTCAATCAAAGCAATGATAAAAGTGTTGCTGCTGTTTACTTATCCCGTTAGCCTTTAATGCCTGACTATGCAAATAGACATGCTTATAATGGTATGTCTATTTTTTAAAGCACAACGCTTAATAAGATATTTATTGCTTTAATATGAATGTTTTTTCTGTTTGAAACCTATTTAACTTGATAAGACAGGAGGGAACCATATATGAAGCCGGAATGTCGACAAAAATATTGTCATTTAGCAAAAAATGAAATAAACAAATTTTAAGTCACTTAAGAGAACCTCCATATGTCTATTGCTTTTAATAGCACAATTAACAGCTACACTCTAGCAAACACCCACAATGTCAGCCAAAGTAAAACTCAACTTACTGAAATCGATCCCGTTTCGAATAAAGGCTATCAATTTGAATATAACGAATTAAGCCGTCGTGGCGTCCTTAACGACAGTAATGTGATATTTTCTTTTGAAAATGAACTTAACCTTGTTAATGCTGGTTATGACTCAAATACACAAATGGATTTTTCCAGTATCATTGGGGCTTATGAGCAAGCTCAAATCAAGATAGCATTACCAATACAAATTACAGATAAAGATGAACGTCAATTTAATGCTCATGTGGCGCCAGGCGGCAGCCTGATGTCAACAAGCAGGCCTGACGGGGACTTAGCAGCATATGCTAGCATGCTGAAAAGTTATAATGTTGGGGCACTCATTTCTATTGATGCTTTTGCCCCAAAAGCGTTAACCGCAGAACTTGATGCCAGAGGTATAGAGCATATTAACGAAGCAACATTTTTTATTGAAGACTTTTTCTCCAAAGGACAATTGCCAGAAACCAAGTTAAGTGACATCGTTAATAAAATCAAAGAATATGAAAGCCAAGGGCAGAATGTAGCCATTCATAACGATTTTCTTAGCCCCAAGGATGGGGGGAAGGATAATAGAGACAATTCACAAAATCGTTTTATGAGAACTTAATGTAAAATACGCGAACAAACTAATTACTAATACTCGCTATTTAACATAATATACATTGTGCGCACTGCTATATCGATCCATTGTAGATCCAATATAGTAATGTCACATTTCCCCAACTTAGAGATGTCACATTTTGGTATGCTGGGCCCAAATAATCCAGTGTATTAGATTGGTGCCATGTTAATTACGATGAGCGAAGAAGAGCTGCACCGCATTGGTGTTATTAAGGACGTTTGCAATAAACAATTAACCCAACTAACCGCCGCGTCGATGTTAGGGCTTACTCGCCGGCACACACAAAGGTTAGTGAATCAATTCCGCAAAAGTGGTGAAGCTGGTCTAGTCTCTAAACGTCGTGGATTGCCGAGTAACCGTCGTTTTCCATATGAATTTAAAGATAAAGTTTTAACGCTGGTTAAGCAAAAATACGCGGATTTTAAACCGACCTTTGCCTGTGAAAAATTAGCAGAGCTACATGGTATAAAACTCTCCAGCGAAACCTTAAGGCAATGGTTAATTACAGAGGGATTATGGCGAGTTCGCAAGCGTAAGCAGAAAAAAGTCTACCAACCTCGATATCGACGTGAATGTTATGGTGAGCTGGTGCAAATAGATGGCTCTTATCATGATTGGTTTGAAGGCCGTTCACCTAAGTGTTGCTTGTTAGTGTTTATTGATGATGCGACCAGTCAGTTGATGTCATTGCGCTTTTGTGAATCAGAGACCACTTATGATTATATGAATGCGACACGAGAATATTTGGATAATCATGGCAAACCCATTGCTTTTTACAGTGATAAATATGCGGTATTTAAGGTCAATTCACCGAGCAAGAAAACCAATAAGCAAATGACAGAATATGGACGTGCGCTCTATGAACTTAATATTGAATTAATCTGTGCTAACAGCTCACAGGCTAAAGGACGAGTCGAACGCGCCAATAGGACACTTCAAGACCGCCTGATTAAGGAAATGCGCTTAGCAAACATCAATACCATAGAAGAAGCTAATGTGTGGCTTCCTGAGTTTATGGCTGACTTTAATTGCCGCTTTGCTTGTGCTGCTCAGTCTTCTCAAAATGCTCATCGCCCAGTACAAGAATCAAAAACTGAACTGCATAATATTTTTTCAAGGCAAACAAGCCGAAAACTGACCAAAGCACTAACTTTACAGTATGACAAAGTAATGTATATTATTGACCCTACTGATAAAGCTAAAAGATTAATCGGTAAATCTGTCATGATTTATGATTACCCTGATGGCACCATATCGATTCAATATTGTGGTGAAGAATTACCTTATAGCGTGTTTGATAAACTCAGAAGTGTGCAGCAAGGGGCTGTTGTTGAAAATAAACGCTTGGGCGCAGCATTGGCCTTTGCAAAAGAGAGTCAAGCAGAGCGTTCAGAAACCTACGAACGTACTCGTAATGCTAAAAAAGGGAGTCGAAAAGCGCAAGCAAGGGCGATTAATCCACTTGTTGAACAAGAGGTTAAATTTAAGCCAAGTTTGACGCGAGAATAACCTCTATTACCAAAAGCTTTCAAATTTAGCTCAGCGATATGAGTGTTATATTAATTTATTCATTAAATTCAAAAGTAACTGAAATTGAAGGTGATTCTTCAATATTTATAGTAAAGCCTGATGGAGTAAGATAAGGGTTATCTTTATATTTATGTTCAAAATCAATTAACAATAAAATCAAGTTTTTGTACAATAATTCAGATGACTGAGTACTAAGTTTAGTGATGTTAGATAAAATATTTGAAGGTAGAACATCTGAAGATTCAATCCAAGCAAATTTTTTACCGAAGTATATAGCATTTAGTTTTACTGCATACCAACCTTCTTTTTTATCAATAACCTGATATGAAATAGCTTTGGTGGTAGTTGTCACTATTTTTGAAGTGATGCTTGCTTTAGAGTATAGATTGGCTTTATCAACTAATATATCAACATAAGCTGGGTTATTAACCTTGATTTTACTTTCTTTATGATTTTTCCTACTGAATATGTCAATTGTTTTTTGAATGATAGCCAAATCTTTAGACATTTCTTCGTAGGTTTCTTTTTTGGTTTCGGCGTATATATGGCTACAGAATAATAAAAGTAATATTAAATATCTCAATTGCATGAGTATTAGAATACTCCTGCTAAATATGCAATTAGTGTGTATAAAAAAGAGCCTACAAGTGCTCCCAATACGATCCCATTAAAAAAATTTTCATTTTTCAATAAAAACATGCACATACAAAATAAAGCAGACCATAAAGTAACCAGTATAAAATGATATGGTTTAGGCAAAACCCCATGAAATGAATTGTATAGCATAATTCCAACTTGAATAATCAATAAACCACCAAAAATTATCGCTGAAACTTTTTTTATCAAGTCAGTATCTGTATCTGTATTTAATTTCATATGATGTAACCTTTTGTGTTCTTACACTATAAAGTGTAGAAAATAGAGGTTATCTGTCAACAAAGATAAAAAAAGCCCTTAAAAAGGGCTATAGGCAACCTTAGATTGGATATCAAGTGGCTATGAAACACCTGATTTAAGAAGTTTAGTTGGTAAATCATTTTATATCTAATAACTAATGATGTGACATTTCTACTTTGCCCAACAATGTGACATTTGAAACTTGCCTTAACAGCTATATCGATCCATTGTAGATCCAATATAGTAATGTCACATTTCCCCAACTTAGAGATGTCACATTTTGGTATGCTGGGCCCAAATAATCCAGTGTATTAGATTGGTGCCATGTTAATTACGATGAGCGAAGAAGAGCTGCACCGCATTGGTGTTATTAAGGACGTTTGCAATAAACAATTAACCCAACTAACCGCCGCGTCGATGTTAGGACTGACTCGCCGGCACACACACAAAGACTCGTTAATCAATTTCGCCAGAATGGTGAAGTTGGTCTGGTGTCTAAACGCCGTGGGCTGCCGAGTAGATTAATTTAATAAACAAATAATTTTCCACTCGAAATAATCATTATTAGTAGTAAAATTAATGATGCAACAAAATATGATATGTTCAATAATATTTTTCTATATTTCATTCCAAAAAATCGATTCAACCTATTCATATTCAATCCAACTTAGCTGCGTGGTTATCATTAATTGAACACTTAGCTAAAACTTTAAATGATAGCTTACAAACTGTATAAAAAACATGCGTAAAATACCGTTGGAATACTTAACCCATACTGAATGGTTAAACAATAAATAAATGTTTTTTAAATTGAATTATTACTCTAATACAATAAGTTACCTTGTATCATTCTATATAAGTTAGTGTATACCATATTATTTCAGGTTTCAGTTATAAAGTATGCTATATAAACTTTTTTAAGTATTAATGAATATAGTATTCTCATCTGGAATCAAGACAATCGAGTTCAATGATGATTATTAAATTTAATGCCGATAAGTATCATTATCGGCATTAAAACGTTACGTTAACATCAACAGAAATCTACTCAATTCCATCCAAGTGATTAAGCGGTTTATTCATCGCACTTTGATGACGCTCAGTTTTTGTTGTATGTAAATATTGAGAGGTTGTATCAATACTTTCATGACCTGCATCAGCCTGGACGTGGGATAATGGCCTGTGATTTAAATTGATATCATGGGTGATCCCTGTATGACGAATATTATGGACGGTTAAGGCTCTCATATCGGCCGCATCATCATTAAAGCCCTCACTCTGTGCTTTATCGGCCGCTAAATTAATAACTTCCTGCACTTCATCACGTAAATGCCGAATACCAAGGTTAGCACTTAACACTCCACTATCCCGCCCTCTTCCTGCGGCCTTATGTCGAATGAATAATGGGTGTGTTTCTCGTGGTGTTGGGAGATCACTTAAGCCTAAATATCGACGATAATCAATTAAAGCTGTTAATAAAGCATTGGAGATCGCCACATGCCTGCGTTTTCCTCCTTTGCTTTGGGGAATATAAAAACGCCAAATTCCGGTTTGCCGATCCTGTTGGAATTGACTCATGATAGGTGAATACCCTGCTCTAGCAGCCACTTCAGAGATACGTAAATAACAAGAATAAATCAATTTAATTAAAAATAAGCTTCTTTGATATACAGCAGGTTTTTCAATCGCTAATGCCTCAATTGTGGAGATAACATAGGACCATTGCAACTCAGTAAACGCAAGTTGTGAGGCTTCTTCAGGATCGTATTGATATTTTTTCTTTGATGAAAACCGACTTTTATTGAGCCAAGCTTGAGCTGGATTGCGTTCACAATGATCTTCACTCATCAAGTAACCATAAAAAGATGACAAGATAGCCATTTTGGTTTTTAATGCATTATCACTGAGCTGATACGGCTGAATATCACCTAATTTTTTCTTTCCTAAAAAAGGCCGCCACTGAGGATTAGGCACACGCCTCTCCCCTTCATCATTATTGTTTTTATCAAGTTTAAATTGTGGCACATTATAATAGGCAATTAATGCCTGAGGTGGATGCTGACAATAGTCAACATACAAATTGATATCTTTACGGCTAACTAAAATAGGAGACTGTTTGAGTACATCAAAACACCAATGAAAATATGTCGTTAATTCACTCCGGTAGGCTTTGTAATTATTTTCATTATATTTTTGTTCGTATAGCCAATCACTGGCATGTTCAATTAACAACCCAGCATCTGTGACATGATACAAAGACACTTGGGTAATATGTTGACTAACGATGGCATTTCCGGATAGCAAAAAATCAGGGCCATCAAAAAGAGGCATAACAGGCGGTAATTCCATAAGCAATACAGTTCACTGAAAAATAAAAACATACTGTCTATTATAGATTTTAAACCCTAAAAGGGATAGTTTTAGCCGAGAAAAATAACTTATTATTTTATTTTAAAACAATAAGTTAAATATTAACCAAACGATAGTAAAATTCAAGTTATTTATCATTTATTGCCATCTGCTAACTGAGCCACAATACTTGATAGAATAGTAATCTCATTTTATAGATGAGATAAAAATCAACCGATTTAGGTGAAAGTAACATCAAAAGGCGATGGTATTTCTATGACAGGTATTATTTTTATTGAGTTTATTAAAATAGTTAAGACCAATTTCGGCACTGAAATATTTGAAGCCATGACAAAGGCTGCCGACGATAATGCACTATTTATTAAAACAGAAAGTTATTCTCACCAACGACTTTTTAATTTAATCAATGCATTAAGTAAACTCACTCACATTGCCTCTGAAGATTTATTAGCCCTTACTGGCCAACAAGTGTTTTTGCCTTTACTGCTCAGTTTACCCATCAAGATGGGTAGCATCAACAATACCATTGATTTTATTATTCACGTGGAAACTTACATCCATCATGAAGCACAAAAACTGTATCCTAATGCAACCATGCCAACATTTGATTTCATTTTTATATCATCAAATCAATTGATTATGGATTATATCTCGCCTCGTTGCTTGGGGTATATTTGCTTTGGGTTATTAAAAGGTTGTGCCGAATACTTTCAAGAAAAAATCAATATCACCTTGCAACTCATGAATGAATCAGGTTCTCACGTACGTTTCAACTTGACTAAAATTGAATTGCCTTAGCTCCGCTTTCCAGTTAATGCGTGTTGACGTTTTTTCTTTTGCCAATAATACTTAGCTAAAGCGTATATCGAGTATATCGTTTAACATAATCGTTAAGGAAGAGGATATGAAAGGGCTCATTTTTACCGAGTTTTTTGAAGTCGTTGAAGAAGCGTTTGGGCTTGAGGTTTGTGAACAAATGCTTGAACAAGCCAATGATGATGGCATTTATACCAGTGTGGGTAGCTATGATCATAAAAAATTAGTAAAAATGATCATCATATTAAGCCAATTAACCCAAGTGTCCGTTGAAGATCTACAACAGGTATTTGGGCAGAAAGCGTTCAGCACATTACTAGAAAGCTTGCCCATTCCCACAGGGAATATCACCAACACCATTGACTTTATTCAACATGTTGAAGCTTTTATTCACGTTGAAGTTAAAAAACTTTACCCTGATTCGACGCTACCCACTTTTGAATTTATCTCTATCTCCCCTACTCAGCTGATCATGGATTACCTTTCACCTCGTTGCATGGGACATGTTTGTCTTGGATTGATCAAAGGCTGCGCTGCACATTTTAACGAAGAAATGGCCATTGATATGGTACCCGTTGATGAATTAGGTTCGCACATACGATTTACCATCAATAAGTTGTAATCTATCGATATGGACTTAGAAAAAAATAACGCGTTACTTAACAAAAAAATTGCCAGAGAAAAAGCGGCCAGAAAAGCGGCTGAAAAGCTATTGGAAGCAAAAAGTTTGGAGCTTTACAATGCCAATATTCAACTACAAAAGTCACTTTCTAGCGCACAAACTAAGCTTGAACATGACTCAACACTGCTGGCTTATAATGCAAAAATGGACAGTATTTTACTGCATTTTAGCCAGCAATTTTTACAGCAGTCCCCCACGCCAGCATTACTGAAAGAGCTGGTTGAAGTCTTAATTGACGATAATTCAATATCGGGTATGCATACCCATATCAAATTACAAAGTGACGATCACATTCATTTTAAACATCGCTGTCAAGCAGGACGTAAACAAACCTGGACACCACCAGAAACATTATTAACTGATAACACTCACTGGGACGAAAAAAATAAAATATTTTGGGTCTCTTTGGCTGAACAGCCTGATTGTTATATCGCAGGGAAGATCGCAGCAACAGAGAGTTGGTTAGTTCCTATTCAAAAAAGTCTGTCTTTAATTGGAGAAGTGTTGAGCGCTGCCCTCATTCGTCAGTTGACATTAATTAAAGAAGTGAATGCGAGAAAGCAGGCGGAAGAATCGGAAAAAGCAACACAAAGCTTTTTAGCCATGATCAATCACGAACTCAGAACACCGTTAAATGGTTTACTTGGCAGTGCGGAACTATTAGCTGATACACGACTTCAAGATGATCAAAAAAGGCTACTTGCCACCTTAAACAGCTCAGGAGAATTATTAAGGAACATTATTAATGATTTGCTAGATTACAGTAAAATGAATGCCAATATGTTTGAGTTGATTAATGGAACCTTTAATGTTCAAAAAGTTGCCGATCTTCTCGTGGCCATTTTTACTCATTCAACCGAAGATAAAAGGCTCGATTTTGTTGTCAACTGTACTCCTGAAGTACCATTGAACCTAATTGGTGATGTGGATAGAATCAAACAAATTTGTGTTAATTTAATTGGTAATGCGATCAAGTTTACTGAAAAAGGCGGCATTAAAGTGAAATTTGACTGGCATGACAGTCAATTACACCTTTCTGTCACCGATACTGGGGCGGGTATAAAGGCCTGTGATATTGAAAAATTATTTAAACCTTTTAGCCAAATTGATTTATCCAGCAAAAAAGCACATGAAGGGACTGGTTTAGGTCTGTCAATATGTAAAAAACTATCCCAACTCATGGGCGGAGATATTCAGGCCAGTAGTGAAATAAATAAAGGCTCAACATTCAGCGTGACTCTGCCATTGGAAATCGCTAAAAAACAAGCGACAAATAATCAGTCTAAAAACCCATTAGACACGCCACTAGAAGGCATCAAAATTTTAGTGGTCGAAGATGTCAAGACGAACCAAATGATTATTAATCTCATGTTGAAAAAGCTAAAACTCACTCCCCAATTTGCCGACAATGGTCTTGAAGCATTAGAACAACTCAAAACAGACAACTTCGATATTATTTTAATGGACTGCCGTATGCCCGTAATGGATGGTTTTACTGCAACAGAAACATTACGTCACCAAGGGTATAATAAACCAATCATTGCACTCACCGCTGGCACAACGTCAACTGAACGGGAACAATGCATAAGCGCAGGCATGGATGATATTTTATTTAAACCTTATAAATTACAAGAGATCCAAGATACGTTATGTCATTGGAGTCAATCTACCTAATAAAACTTAGATAGGATTATCTGCTAAAATAGCAAATACTAGTTGGTGACTTTTGCCTAAATAATCAAAAGTGACAATGGCATTCCAAACCATATAACCACTACTGCAGCTACCATAAAGTAATTCGCCAGAAAAACTTGTGTCATCAATCGGTGTCAGCTTAACCGGAATAACCCCCATAAACATATCCCGACCTTCTAAACGCATGGTCACATTTTCAACCAGTTGACTCGTTGTTAAATCAAAACGAAATGGTACTTCACTTGGCGCATCTGGCTGAGATAAATGTAAGACAACTTCAACCTCGTTATTTGTCGTTTTCTTCAAGCAATCCGATGCTCTAAACTCACATAAAGGAGATATTTCAAGAGACGTATTAGAAGGAATTTCTTGATACTCACAGGCTAATAACAAGAAACAGCTTGCTATAACAATAACCAATTTCATGGGAATAATTCACACCTCAATATGCCATTTTTAATCTCAATTGATTAAACCAATAACATTCTATTGAGTAGCTTGATCCAGATCAACTTTTAACACCCCCTAATTCCTATCTTTTTTAACATGGCTACAGTATCATGAGCGCACCTTAAGGGGTACTTGTAAACCTTAGGTTACACGCTGGCATAATTGTAACTTTTTTTTAACTTATAAGTGTTAATTTTGTCATTTTTACCGAATCGAGTCTGTCTCTATTCTTACAATAAATAATAAGTAATAAGCAGTGGAAGCAATATGATGAACCATTCCCAGCCTAAAGGCGCTGATTACAATTACACCGTCGTCAGACAATTTGCCCTAACCACAGTGTTATGGGGAATTGTCGGCATGTCTGTCGGTGTGTTAATCGCAGCACAGTTGATCTGGCCTCAGCTAAACTTTGAAACACCTTGGTTGACTTATAGTCGACTTCGTCCATTACATACCAATGCGGTTATTTTTGCATTTGGTACCTCCGCTTTGTTTGCAACTTCCTACTATATCGTACAACGTACCTGTCAAACGCGCTTATTCGCGCCAAGATTAGCTGCGTTTACGTTTTGGGGCTGGCAAGCAATCATTATCGCCGCAGTCATCACATTACCTTTAGGTTACACACAAGGTAAAGAGTATGCTGAACTTGAATGGCCTATTGATATTGCCATTGCAATAGTGTGGATTTCTTATGCCACCGTCTTCTTTGGCACTATCATTAAACGAACCACGTCACATATTTATGTTGCAAACTGGTTCTTTGGTGCCTTCATTATTACGGTTGCTGTTTTGCACATTGTTAATTCAATGGCAGTACCTCTCACATTGTGGAAGTCTTATTCTTTATACAGTGGTGCGGTTGATGCAATGGTACAATGGTGGTATGGCCATAATGCCGTTGGTTTCTTATTAACGGCAGGCTTCTTGGGTATGATGTATTATTTCGTGCCTAAGCAAGCTGGTCGTCCCATTTATTCTTATCGTTTATCGATAGTGCATTTTTGGGCATTAATTGCCTTATATATTTGGGCCGGTCCTCATCATCTTCACTACACTGCCCTTCCCGATTGGACACAATCACTTGGCATGGTGATGTCGCTGATCTTATTTGCACCTTCTTGGGGCGGCATGATCAACGGCATTATGACCTTGTCAGGAGCTTGGCATAAACTGCGTACCGATCCTATTTTACGCTTCTTAGTCGTATCATTATCTTTCTATGGTATGTCAACCTTTGAAGGGCCTATGATGGCCATTAAAACGGTAAATGCGCTGTCACATTACACTGACTGGACAATTGGACATGTTCATTCAGGTGCATTGGGCTGGGTCGCCATGATTTCAATAGGTTCACTGTATCACTTGATCCCTGTGTTATTTAATCACGGTCGTATGTACAGTACCAGTTTAATCAATGTGCATTTCTGGCTAGCGACTATTGGTACAGTGTTATATATCGTCTCCATGTGGATTTCAGGTGTGATGCAAGGATTAATGTGGCGAGCAGTCAATGCTGACGGCACATTGACTTACAGCTTTGTTGAAAGTTTAGAAGCTTCTTATCCTTTCTACTTTGTTCGTTTCATCGGTGGCTGTTTCTTCTTAACCGGTATGCTTATCATGGCATATAACGTTATTCGCACCGTGAAGGCGCCTAAAGATTCTTTACCCGCCTTGGCTGAAGCCAAAGCTGTATAAGGAGAGATTTGATGAAATTTAATCATGAACTCGTAGAAAAAAATATCGGCTTATTAGGTATTTTTACCGTCATCGCCATCAGTTTTGGTAGTTTAGTTGAAATCACACCTCTGTTATTTCAAAAGGATACTACTGAGCCGCTTGACGGGCAGATCCCTTATACTGCACTGCAAATAGAAGGTCGAGATATCTATGTCCGTGAAGGTTGTTATAACTGTCACAGTCAAATGATCCGCCCACTACGTGCTGAAACTGAGCGTTATGGTCATTATTCCGTGGCTGCAGAGTCCGTTTGGGATCACCCTTTTCAATGGGGCTCTAAGCGGACGGGACCTGACTTGGCTCGCGTAGGAGGACGTTACAGTGATAAATGGCATGAAGTGCATTTAATCGATCCTCGCGCCGTCGTACCACAGTCAAATATGCCTGGCTTTCCTTGGCTTGCAGAAAATACATTGGATGGTGAATTAACCGGTAAGAAAATGAGTATCTTACGCAGTTTGCACCCTAACGATGATATGTATACTGATGAAGAAATTGCTAATGCAAAACAAGCTGTTGAAGGCAAAACAGAGCTACAAGCGCTGATTGCCTATTTGCAATCGCTTGGACATGCATTGAAATAAGGAGCAAATAATGGATTACGGTACATTACAGGGGATTATTACTCTGGTTGTCATGTTGACCTTTGTTGGCATCTTTGCTTGGGCATACAGTTCGCGTCAAAAAGCCTCTTTTGACGATGCGGCTAATCTGGTTTTTTCTGATGAAGAAACGGTAAGCGAAACGCGCCAGCAAGGGATAAACGCAAGGGAGCAAAAGTGATGGAAGATGTAATGACAAACTTCTGGAGTTTGTGGGTATCGATACTCACAACGGTGGTAATTTTAGGCTGTATCTTCTTATTGCGCGTGTGTACTAAAAACACCACAGGCGTAAAAGAGGGTGAGTCTATGGGCCACTCTTTTGATGGTATTGAAGAGCTCAATAATCCACTGCCTAAGTGGTGGAGCTATATGTTCTACATTACTATCGTTTTCAGTATCATTTATTTAATCCTTTATCCCGGTATGGGAAACTACAAAGGCCTGTTTGAATGGTCAAGCGCTAACCAAAGTATTCGTACCCTTGAAGAGTCAAAAGCTGCTGTGATACAAGCGGCAAAAGAAGGTCGCTGGGTACAATACGATCAAGAAGTCAAACATGCAGATGAAAAGTTTGGTCCTATTTTCCAAGCTTATGCTGATACGCCTCTTGAAGAGTTAGTGAAAAACAAAGAAGCCCTTAAAGTGGGTGGGCGCCTTTTCTTGCAAAACTGTGCTATGTGCCATGGCTCTGACGCACGAGGCAGTAAAGGCTTCCCTAACCTAACCGATGGTTCTTGGTTATACGGTGGTGATTTAGCCACCATTAAAACCACTATCATGAATGGTCGTAATGGCATGATGCCACCTAAAGGCGGTCTTCCTATCGAAGATAGTGAAATTAAAGGCTTAGCTGAATATGTTGTCAAATTGTCAGGACGTGAACATGACGCAGCATTAGCAGCTCAAGGTCAAGGTTCCTTCATGAAAGGCTGTTTCGCTTGTCATGGTATGGACGGCTCAGGTAATAAGTTCATGGGCGCACCTAATTTAACCGATAACGCTTGGTTATATGGTGGCAGCCGAGGTGCGATTGAACAAACCATCAAACATGGTCGTACTGGAGTCATGCCTGCTTGGAAAGATGTGCTCGGTGAGCAAAAAGTGCATGTCATTACCGCTTACGTGTACAGCTTGTCACATAAAGAAAATAAAGAGTAGTCACGGCCCATTTTATGATGCCAAAGGATAAGGCCTTCGACATGACGTCGAGGGCTTTTTTTTAAGCCATCTTTATTATCAATATGTTGCTTTATTTTAATTTTATTTTGAACATATGTTTATTTAATGTCGTTTTTAGAAGGATAGTATCATGTCATCACCACAAGCCTGGTATAAGCAGTTCTGGCCTTGGTTTTTAATTATTTTACCTTTATGCGCTGTTGTTGCGAGTATCAATTTACTGATGCTCGCCATCGATAATAAAGATCCCCTCGTATCGGATGACTACTATAAAGAAGGCAAAGCCATCAACTTAGATTTACGCAAAATTAAACAAGCACAAAAACTGGGAATGAACTACGCCCTTCGATTTGATGATGAATATGTCGAAATTAAACAAGAAGGTGGAGAGCACTATCTTGCAGCATTAAGTGTCGGTTTTTTTCATCCAACAATTGCGTCTAAAGATTTCAGTGAAATAGTGACCCCTGATGCAAATGGGATTTACCGTATTGAACTGGATCAAAATATCGCGGGTCCATGGGAAGTTCGGCTCGAAGGCTATGATCAATCTTGGCGTATTCAAAAGCGCTTAACACTTGTTGATGATTCTGATTACTGGTTGAATTAAGATTATGACACAGACTCGCTGTTATCATTGTGGTGAAGCCGTATTAGGCAATCCGTTATACACCCGTATTCAAAATAACGATGAAGCCATGTGCTGTCTCGGTTGCCAAGCAGTCTCAGCAGCGATTGTTGACGCGGGTCTGTTAAATTATTACCAATTTAGAACTCAGCCAGGCACACCACAACAAAGCCTCATCCCTACTGAATTATCTCAGTTTAGCGCATATGATTTACCAGAAGTACAAGAAGATTTTGTTTACCTGAAAAGTCAAAATATTAAGCAAGTCTCTCTGACACTTGAAGGGATCACTTGTGCTGCGTGTACTTGGCTGATTGAGCATAAGCTAAAGCAACTTTCGGGCATTGAAAGTGTCGCAGTGAATTCCACCACAGAGCGAGCCCTTATAGCCTGGGATCCTGAGCAACTTCAACTAAGTGATATTCTAAATCAAATAACTCATATTGGTTATCAAGCTTACCCTTTCCAAGTCGATGAACAAGAAATTAAAACCAAAAAAGAAAGTCGACAATTTTTATTGCGCTTAGGCCTTGCAGGTTTTGCCACTATGCAAGTCATGATGTTTGCCCTCGCCCTTTACTCTGGCTTTTTTACTGATTTAGACAATGAGTTTCGAGATTATTTTCGCTGGGTCAGTATGTTATTTGCCGCACCAGTTGTGTTTTACTCTGCGCAACCTTTTTATTTTAGTGCGATCCGCTCTCTTTTGATGGGGAGAGTCAATATGGATGTTTCTATCAGTATTGCGATTTGTGGGGCTTACATTGCCAGCTGTGTAGAAACCATCAATGGCAGTGGCGAAGTGTATTTTGAGTCCGTCTCCATGTTTACTTTCTTCCTATTGCTCGGGCGATATTTCGAACAAAACGCAAGGCAAAAAGCCTCTGTTAACGCCAGTAACTTACACAAGCTCACTCCCCTTACAGCAAATAAAGTTCACGACACGGGCGTGACAGAAATTCCTGCAAAACAGCTGGTGGTTGGTGATATTATTTTAATTAAGCCCGGTGACGTTGTCGCAGCAGATGGAAAAGTCATTGAAGGCTGCAGTAGTGTTAATGAATCCATGTTAACAGGCGAGCCACTGCCTATTATGAAAAAAAATGCCAGTATTGTTTATGCTGGCACCATTAATATGGATCATCCCCTCAACGTAGAAGTTACAGCGGTTGGACAGGCACAGTTAGTTGCCGATATTATTCGTTTGCAAGAAGTGGCGAGCCACAATAAACCTAAAATCGCTTTATATGCCGATAAGTTTTCTAACTATTTCACCGCAGGCGTCTTAATGATTGCTTGTTTGAGTTATCTTTTTTGGTCTTTTTATTCTCCTGCTGATGCGTTTTGGATCACACTGTCAGTGCTTGTTGCAACTTGCCCATGTGCCCTCGCTTTAGCAACCCCAACCGCTATCACTTGCAGTACATCCATTTTGACTCGAATGGGGATCATTAGCCGAAAAAATGATGTACTTGAAAAATTACCTTCACTTGAACACGTGGTTTTTGATAAAACAGGTACCCTCACATGCGGTGAGTTTTCTATTGAGGCTGTCTCACTTGTCACAACAGAGCACTTTGATGCAAATCAACAGGATATTTTAAATATTGCAGCTGCGTTAGAAGCCCACTCTTTACATCCCATAGCTTCAGCATTTCGCGCTTACCAGCAACATGATATTGTTGCGAGTCAATGCGAGAATAAAGTGGGTCAAGGGATCTCAGGTGTCGTCAATAATCAACACTATAAATTGGGCAGTGCTGAATTTGTGGGGGTTGATCATCAGCATGCAGCCTTATCGCAATTGAAAGTCAGTGAACACGGGCAAGTCATCTGGCTAAGTGAAAATAATCGCATTTTAGCCCATATTCAACTGAGCGATACATTACGCCCTGATTCAGTCAAGGCTATCAATCAATTACAAAAAATGGGTTGTAGCCTGAGTATAGCCACAGGAGATGACGGCCCTCATGTCAGTGAGTTAGCACAAAAATTGAATATTGCCGATATTCATCAAGGTTTAAAGCCACAACAAAAACTTGAACTGATCCATCAATTACAACAAAAAAAGCATGTCGCTATGTTTGGCGATGGGATCAATGATGCTCCCGTTTTGGCGGGGGCTTATCTGTCGATTGCAATGGGCAGTGGTGCCGCAATAACAAAAAACAGCGCTGATTTAATTTTACTGGGGGATCATCTCTCTCGGTTTGGTGATGCGATACGCATTGCGAAAAAAACCAAACGTATTATTCAACAAAACTTATGTTGGGCAATTGGGTATAATGTGCTTGTGATCCCACTGGCGTTATCGGGTCATCTCCTACCTTATGTCGCAGCACTGGGTATGTCAGCTAGCTCTCTCATTGTTGTGTTCAACAGTTTGCGATTATTAAAAGGTAAAATATGAGTATCATTTATGTCTTAATTCCCATTGCAATTATTTTTGTCATTATTGCAGTTTGTGTCTTTTTTTGGGCTGTCCGTTCCGATCAGTTTGATGATCTTGAGAAACAAAGCGTCTCTATTTTATTTGATGATGAACCCAGCACGGCCCACTCAGAGTCAAAAAGCCCCATTCAAAATCAGCATAAACCTCAAACAGAGAAGATCTCGCGTTATGAATGAGTATGGTATTGTCGGTGCTTTTATTGTCGGTCTCATGGGTGCGGCGCATTGTGTGGGCATGTGTGCCGGCATTGTTGGCGCCCTTTCTAGCCAACAAGCCTTACCCAACAAACCATTAACCGGATTAGCGCAACGCCAATCTGGAATGCCTTTTGCCAAACAATTAGCACTGGTGCTCAATTATAACCTCGGCCGAATAAGCAGTTATACTCTTGCTGGCGCTATGGTCGGTGGTTTTGCTAGTGGTCTAGGTGCGTTGTTTAATATCGATGCTTACCTGTTATTTTTACGTGCTCTCGCGGGTTTGATGATGATTGCCACTGGCTTATATATTGCTCAGTTTTGGGCTGGTGTGATGCAAATTGAGCATATAGGCAAATTTATTTGGCGTTGGCTTGCGCCTCTGGCACAAAAATTTATCCCCGTTGAAACGCCCCGCCAAGCCATTGCGGCAGGACTGCTTTGGGGCTGGTTACCCTGTGGTTTAGTGTATAGCACCCTCACTTGGTCAGTTGCGGCAAATTCGGCTCTAGAAGGCGGGCTGATTATGCTGGCCTTTGGGCTTGGTACCTTACCGGCTTTGCTTAGTATGGGCATGGCGGCAACCCAGCTTAGCTACTGGGTTCAACGCAAAGCAGTACGAAGAATAAGTGGTTTTATTTTAATCTTATTTGGCATACAAACCTTGTATATCGCTTTAGCTCAATATCAACATTAACATCATACCAATTTAATTAAATTGGTATAACTCCCTTTTTTCTATCGCTTTCATTCCTATTCATTCAAAATAGAGGCCTTAAGAAATGACTCAAGTCCTCTATTTTCTGGGTTGCTCTGTGTGTAGCGATCAACATCACACAATCCTTATAAAAAGTAGGGTAATATGAAATAATAAAGTCATATGACGAAATGTACGGATGTAAGTTCATGAAACCTGCTAATAATCAAGCCTGTCGAAAAACAACATCGACGCTGCATTGCCATGACTGTAGCATGGCTGAACTGTGTATACCTTTTAGTTTAAATCATCAAGAACTCGATTTACTTGATAATATTATTGAAAGAAAAAAGCCAATACATAAAGGTGAACAAATTATTAAAGCGGGCGAACCATTACGCTCTCTTTATGCTTTACGCTCGGGTACACTTAAGAGTTATACCATTACTGAACAAGGAGATGAACAAATAACAGGATTCCATCTCGCAGGTGATGTCATTGGTTTTGACAGTATTTATTCTGGTATTCATCAAAGTTTTTCACAAGCATTAGAAACCGCTATGGTATGTGAAATCCCTTACTCGACCTTAGATTCATTATCGGGTACGCTACCTAAACTGAGACAACAAGTCATGCGCTTAATGAGTAATGAAATCCAAAATGATCAGGAAATGATTTTGTTACTCAGTAAAAAGAATGCCGAAGAACGCTTGGCCACTTTCTTAAGCCAGTTGGCGAGACGTTTTAGTGAACGTGGATTTTCTCAAAAAGCTTATCGTTTAGTCATGACACGAGGTGATATTGGTAATTATCTTGGATTGACAGTTGAAACCATTAGTCGTCTCTTAGGGCGTTTTCAAAAAGCCAATATGATCCAAGTTCAAGGTAAAGATGTTAACATTATTGATTTTAATGCACTCAGTCAATTGGCGGGAAGTAATAAAAGCTAAGAGAAAAATGGATCTCACGCTGAGCTTTATCTACAGTAGTATCATTAATACCCTCTTTAAACACGCTATGAATGCGCAGATCAGAAGGAAAATGCTATGACGGAATATCACAAACTTCTCGTCGTTATCGATCCAACAACGGATACTCAAGCCGCTTTGGCCAGAGCCGTTGAGCTTTCCATTCCTAATAAAGCCAGTATTACTGTCTTTCTCTCTATTTATGACTTTTCTTATGAAATGACTTCTATTGTTTCTCATCAAGAAAGAGAAGCGATGAGAGCTGGGGTGATCAGTCAAAGAAAAGCTTGGCTAGAAGAAATACTCACTCATTATCGTCAAGAAGGCATCATTATTAATACCAATGTGGTTTGGCACAACCGCCCTTTTGAAAGTATTATTCTTTATGCCATTCAAGGAGAATATGATCTGATTATCAAAGGAACCCATGAACATGATAAATTTAAGTCTGTTATTTTCACTCCAACTGATTGGCATTTAATGCGCAAAGCCCCTGTGCCGGTATTATTGGTAAAAGATCATGATTGGCCCGTACAAGGTAAAATTTTATGCGCCATTAATGTTGGTTCTGAAGATGATGCACATCAAGCGCTCAATAATAAAATTGTTGAGCATGCCATTCAACTCGCCGCTCAATTTAATGCGCAGGTTCACTTGGTGAATGGCTATCCAGGCACGCCTGTCAATTTGGCCATAGAACTGCCAGACTTTGACAGCTACGCTTATACCGAAACATTACGCATGCAACATGAGCAAAGAGTCAATTTTCTTGCGAGTCATCATGCAATAGCGACCGATTGTTGCCATGTAGTAGAAGGATTAGCTGAAGATGTGATCCCAGATGTGGCTAAACAAATTGATGCTGAACTGGTCATCCTTGGCACCGTTGGGCGTACTGGTTTTTCAGCGGCACTGATAGGTAATACTGCAGAGCATGTCATTGATAGTTTAAATTGTGACTTATTAGCCATTAAGCCTGATGGCTATCGTTCGCCTTTAGCTGATGATTAACAAGCAATGAAAGTCGTGGAAAGTAAATAGCATGAAAAAGCTCATAATAACAATGGGCTTTAATCATTTTACCGCTCGAATATTAGAGATGTTATTAGTCATATACATCATAATTAAAGCATAAATGATGATTACAAAATCATTCAATAAACTGGCGATTCAAACAATAAAACGGCTGGTGGAATAATGAAATAAAAGCAAGCAGATAAGGAACAAGAATATCAAAATGCTTATAAAGACCAAATTAAAGACTTAAAAGCCTCAATAATACTTTAAGTTCATTTCATACATCAATAACGCTTACTCAATAAACAATCGGCTTAATAAGATTAACCACATAATGGGATGTTTTTTCTTTTCAGTGAAAAAAGTGAATCGAAAAAGCCATTAAGCTTTACCCTTAAGGTTGAAACTGGAATAATATGCGCCTTAAATTGACCGCAATGAAGTATGTTTTATGTCTGAAGAAAAATCACCCGAGCAAGTCACTCGAATGAACAAACTGCGTAAGCGTTTGCGCCGTGAAGTGGGTAGCGCTATTGCCGATTACACTATGATTGAGGATGGAGATACAGTCATGTGCTGCCTGTCTGGCGGAAAAGACAGCTATGCCATGCTCGACATTTTACTCAACTTACAAAAACGTGCTCCAATTAAATTTGATATTGTTGCTGTCAATTTAGATCAAAAACAACCTGGATTCCCAGAGGAGGTATTGCCTCGTTACCTTGACGCATTAAATGTGCCTTATCATATTTTAGAAAAAGACACTTATTCTATTGTCATGGATAAGGTACCAGAGGGTAAAACAACCTGCTCCTTGTGCTCACGTTTACGCCGTGGCACCTTATATGGATTTGCTCAAAAAATTGGTGCCACAAAAATTGCGCTTGGACATCATAGAGATGATATTATTGAGACCTTATTTTTGAATATGTTTTTTGGTGGTAAAATGAAAGCCATGCCGCCTAAACTATTATCTGATGATAAAGCAAACATGGTGATCCGTCCTCTTGCCTACTGCCGTGAAAAAGATATTGCAGAATATGCGAAGTTGAGCGAATTCCCTATCATTCCCTGTAATTTATGTGGTTCTCAAGAAAACCTTAAACGAGCTGCAGTTAAAGATATGCTCAAACAGTGGGATAAACAACATCCCGGCAGAATCGAAACCATTTTTACTGCCATGCAAAATACCGCTCCCTCTCAAGGGGTTGACCGTGAACAATTTGACTTTCAAGCCCTAAAACGAGATGAAACAGTCATTGCAACTGGCGATGTGGCCGAGGCTTCCTTACCCGCATTTGATTTTTTTGACGTGTCTAATAGTGGTCATATTGATCTTGATAGGTCTACTGCTGAACGCATTGATATCGTCAATACTTATTCCCCTAAATAATCATATCATTTCAACTAATAGCATCGTCTTTATTCCACAACTATAGGTGTATTTACTTCCAATAAACACACCTTTAGTGATTCAATCATTCAATACTTGCCACCTTGTGAACTACACTCAACTGGTCAATCATTGATTAACGGATCACCATGTTCAAAAGCTCTCAGCCCATCAACAGCGTATTCTCATTTTATGCAGTTTAGGTGGGTTACTCGAATTTTATGACTTTATTATTTCTGCTTTATTAGCCAGTTAAGTACCTGAGTATAAAATTACCAACAATTAGAATGATATTTGAGCGTTAGATTACCAATGACTGATGCTTGCATT
>NZ_CANMWS010000027.1 GCF_947501665.1 uncultured Shewanella sp.
CTTTACCTGAGCTAAACCCTGAGGAAATGGCCGAATGTCGCACATTAGGTGACATTGTCAGTTACTTAAACAGTCAACTTTGTACAAATTCGTTAGAAATGGATAGTCATTCTCCTCAAGAGGAGGAAAAAATAGATGTAAAAGTGATGACTGCTGACAGTTTACCTTTATCTTCAACCATCAGCAGTCAGATAGAGTTACCTAGTCATAGTGAAGTGGTATTAGCACCGCTTCCACCTTTAGTGGAACAGACATTAAATATTTACCCACAAAATGCCTGCATTATTATTGTAGATGATGGTCATAATGCCGGGGCTTTGGCAGAAAAGCTGCGATTACAGCATTTGCAAATTGCTGTGATCCGTTTACCAGAAGGTGAGCCTCAATCTCCTTTGAGTTCTGAAGTGGAAAGCTTTCAACTTAAAAGCCAAGATGAAGTGGGTTTGAGGGAAACACTTGCTTATATATCTCACTCTTTTAGTCAAATAGCTGGGTTGGTTTATTTGCAGCCTTTATCTCAGTCCGTCTTAAATGACGCTGAATCGCTGTTGGTATTAAATAAAAAGAGTTTGCGTCAGCTTAAGCTGGTCTTTCTATGGGCTAAATTATTACAGTCTGAATTAACGAAAGAGCATGGTAATTCAAGATACTGTTTTATGACAGTAAGTCGTATGGATGGTGGGTTTGGGTTAACAAATAACGCCCAGTTAAATGCAATCGAGCTTAATCAAGGGGGGCTTTCAGGACTCTGCAAAACAATGAATCATGAATGGCCTGATGTTTTTTGCCGAGCGTTAGATATTACTCCTGAAATGGATGCTCAAAGTGTGGCTCAGGCAATATTATTTGAACTATGCGATCAGGATGTGAGCCTTACTGAAGTGGGAGTGACATTGTTAGGCCGTTTTAATCCCGTCTTGAATACTGTTTTAGATAAAAATGAAGCGATGAGAGTTGAAAAGCGAACCAGTAAGCCTGTTAGTATCAATTCAACGGATATTATTTTAGTGACTGGTGGAGCAAAAGGGGTAACCCAGACTTGTGCATTAGCGCTAGCAAAGAAAACACAAGCCCACTTCATACTTGCCGGGCGTAGTGAGTATCTTCCTTTAGTTGATAGGCCTGCTTGGTCAGAAAATACAGATCTCGATAATTTACAAGCAGCGGCGATTACCTTTATGCAAACTCAGTCTGAAAAAGTGACCCCAAAACAAATAGCACAACTCATTGAGCCTATAAAAAATGCTCTGAAGATTGATTTAGCATTACAAGCTTTCAAGGAAGTGGGCGCCAGTGCTGAGTATGTGAGCATGGATGTTACTGACTCTTATTCTGTTCGTACTCAATTATCCAATTATACCAAAGTGAGTGAAAATCAATCGTTAGAGCCACATTCTTGTATTACTGGGGTGATTCACGGTGCTGGGGTATTAGCTGACAATTATATTCAGAATAAAAGCTTAGATGAATTTGATAGAGTATATGACACTAAAGTCAAAGGACTCGTATCTATAATGGAAGTTATTGATCCCCAAAAATTAAAAGTGTTGGCTCTCTTTTCATCTGCGGCGGCATTTTATGGTAATAAAGGGCAAAGTGACTATGCAATGGCGAATGAGATTTTAAATAAAATAGCCTTGCAATTGTCTGTTTCATTGTCTCAAACAAAAGTAATGAGTTTTGATTGGGGACCTTGGGATGGTGGCATGGTCAATGCCGATTTAAGAAAAATGTTCATTGATAGGGGAGTCGATGTGATCCCACTTGAGTCAGGAGCTGAGCTCTTTACGCGTCAATTGGTGAGTTCACATCATGTGCAGCTTGTTGTAGGTAGTTCCATGCAAGGAAGTGCCAAAAAACAGGTACCTCAACCGCTCACCATGACCCCTGACAGCCTGAATGACCGATATCAACATGAAGAGTATAAAGACAATCAAGGTCAAAATGGTACTGTACAAGTGCTTTCTGATCTTGAGAAAAATACTGACATTAAGCCCCTGACAAGGGCGATAATTTTAACCCGTAGACTGAATTTGGCTACTTTACCGATTGTGCTTGATCATTGTATCGGCGGTAATCCTGTATTACCTGCTGTATTTGCTATTCAATGGATGCGAGAAGCTGCAATTTCTTCATGTGGGTTAGCCTTTGATGATACGCATCATGTGCAAGTACAGGTTGAAGATTATCAACTGTTAAAAGGCATTATCTTTAATTTGTTTGAAGATCAGCTCTTGAAGTTAACGTTAATGCCAGATGGTGATGGAGATAAATATCAACAAGCATTAAAAGCAGAATTATATTGTAATGACAGGCCTCAATCGAGTGCACGCTTGATAGTGAAAACGATAAAGGCACTAGAGGAAGATGAGCAACCTTCTTTGATGGATAGGTCAGCATTAGCATTCGATAATGAGAATGATAATGTGCTAGATGCCAGTCAATTTTATCAGCAAGGTGTGTTATTTCATGGTCCAAGATTACAAGGGATCACCGCTGTGCAACATATCAATGATACATTTTTGTTGGCGTTATGTCAGCTACCTCTGGTGAATGCTCGTGACAGTGGTTGTTTTACCCCTTGTTATGAATGGGGAGGCTGTCAGCCTTTTGCGGAAGACTTGTTATTACAAGCCATGTTAGTTTGGGCGCGATTTAAATATGAAGCGGCAAGTTTACCAACAAGTATCGGGAAGCTGCTTACTTACCAGCCTTTTCAACAAGGTGAAAAAGGTGTTTTGTTACTTGAAGTGATAGAGCATTCGTTTCATCAATTAAAAGCGAATGTATCTTTATATCATCAAAATGGTGAATTAAGTGCAGTGCTAAAAGGTGCGGTTGTTACAATCAGTGATAGTTTAAATGACGCATTTTTATCTAATACTTTGATAACGAATGAGACACTTGTTGAAGCCAAAAGTTATTTAAACTCCAGTATGTCCTTGTCATCGTCTTCACAACAAATACAGGGACGTGAGAGCATATGAGTGTCAATAATCTTGATGATGGTAGCTTGAAACCATCTAAAAAGGCATTACGTATCGCGCTTTTTATTCAAGCAAACGATGTGCGAGATGCAAAAAAGCAGCGCTTGCCTGTAGAGGAAGCTAATTTTAAGGCTTTATCAATGGATATCAGGTGTGTGGTAGCATTTGAACAAGATCTAGATTCAGCGATTCAAGCGGTTTGTTGCGGTAATGGTGTCAAGCTGATTATGCCAGAATATACTCTTATAATGTTACCGGCATTAAAAGCGGCTAAGTTAAAATTACATCCCCATGCTTTATTATCAGCGTTTCAATGGCAATCGGTGCAAAGAGGAAGGGCGTATCAGGTTTTAGAACAACAAGCCATTAAACAAGTGAGGGGGGAAACTCATCACAGCGACATTAAAAGTGTGTCTTATGATGATTTAAATAGTGAGCAAAAATGCCTTCAATTCTGTCAGTGGGTTATTAATTTAATGAACCGGACATTGGTGACAGAAACACAATCACATTTTTGGTTTAGAGCGCCCTATAAGCCCCGCATGGTGGCAATGAATTTTGGTTTTTCAGAAGACAACTTAACGACGCTACCTGAAATACAGCAACAATCTTGTATTATTTTAACCCAAGGAACCTATCAGACACCTGCTAAGTCTTTAATCCATTCAGAGCAATTATTTTTTATTTTCAACGGCCATAATCAAAGTGAATTGCAACAAGCCTTAGTGAGATTAACACAATCGTTGGCAATAGATGATGTGTGTGTATTGACGTTGATGGCAGAAAATTTACGAACTTATGTAAATATTGGGCAGGGATCATTTTTTTCAGTGGTACTTCAAGCCACATCGATAAGTGGGCTTAAACAAGAAATAGACAATGTATTCAAAGCTATTCCTAAGGTAATAGCGGCTAAAGGTCGTTATCGAACACCCAGTGGTAGTTGTTTCTTTGCCAAGCCATTAACCGATGTTGGTTTAACTTTCGTTTACCCTGGCGTGGGTACAGTTTTTGACAAAATGCTAAGCCAGTTACATGAATATTTTCCTGAATTGTATCAAACTCTAGAAGGTGAGGGTGACTTAAGAGACATATTACAGTCAGAAAAGATTTATCAGGATATTGAGTTAAATGAGCTGTCTTTTGAGGAGAAGAAAAAAGAGTCCCAGTGGGATAAGCTCATTAGTATTCGTCGTAGCAGTGCGGATGAAAAAGGCATGAGCTTGGCAGAACAAGCCATTTCAGGTGTGGGGAGTAGCTATTTACTCACTAAACTATTAACACGAGAATTTGATATCACGCCTCGTTTTGCTATGGGGTATTCTATGGGCGAGGTGTCGATGTGGGCTTGTTTAGGTGTTTGGAAAAACCCTTATGAGATGGTGGAAGACACATTTACAACGGGTCTATTTTCTTCAATGGTGTCAGGCCGTTTAGATGCAGTCCGAAAAGCGTGGGGATTAAAGGATGAAGGGCAGTTCAATCAAGTAGTGGCGAATAAGGAAAATGATCCTCAAAGCGTGAACTGTGATAGTAAAGCGCATGAACGTGATGAATTACATCAAGATAAAGTATGTTGGGGGAGTTTTTTATTACGGAAACCAGCGAAAGAAATTAATGCCATTATTGATAATTACCCTCGTGTTTATTTAGCCATTAATCAAGGTGAAACTTGTATTATTTCTGGTTGTGAAGAAAGTTGTAAGGCGCTGATTAGTGCATTAGGCACAAAGGCGATGACCAGTTCAGGTGTATCTGCGATGCACACAGGGCCTGCAATGTTAGTACATCAAGAAACCTATGATTTTTATTTACGTCCTTTGAATGATTTTTCACAACGACCCTTCTTGTACGATCAGCCACATCATGTGTCAACCAAGACGTCCAATGACACTGTCGATCCGACCCAAATTACTTTTATTAGCTCGCAGTTAAAGCGGGGCATTCACTACAAGCATAATCCCTTTTGTGGCAAGACCATTGCGAAGTCAGTGGCGGATAATCTATGTTATCCACTTGATTTTCCAAAACATGTTGAAAATGCTAGACGCTTGGGAGCCAACTTGTTTTTAGAAGTGGGTGCAGATAAGCAAAATACCATTTTGATTAATCGTATTAATCAAGCTGATTCCGTCGATGACAAATGTGATGCCATGGCTGTCAACAGTCGTGCTGTCGATGACGTGAAGGGTTTATTGAATATTATCGCTCAATTAATCAGTCATCGAGTGCCATTGAGTTTAAAAGTATTGCAACGGAGTGTGGGTACGTTATTGGCCGATAAAGCAAATGACGCTATTGAATTACCGCACGCCTCAAGCCCTTTGGAAAAGCAACAGTAGATTATTATTGGCTTAATCATCATTGTTTAATGAGGAGAAGTTTATGCCACCCCACAATAAAAAAGCGTTACATCAATTACCGTTTTTATCTCATGAAGATGTGAATAAAGGCAGTAAAATTGCGATTGTGGGCTTAGCTGCACTCTATCCTGAAGCGAAAGATGTGGAGACTTTTTGGCAGAATTTATTACAAAAGAAAGATGTTCGTTCTCCTATATCAGCTCAGGAATTGGGTGAAAATGTTGATGATTATAGGGGCAAGAAAGGAGAAAATGATCGTTTCTATTGTGATAAGGGAAGCTATATCAGGCAGTTTGAATTTGATGCCAGTGGCTATCAAATGTGTGAGGATGAATTACACGCTTTAGATCAGAGTGTTCAATGGGCTTTAGATACAAGCCGCCGTGCGTTAATAGATGCAGGTATCACTCTCACGCCCAGTGGATTAGAAAAAGTGGGCTTGGTCATGGGAGCGTTATCTTTTCCAACGAGGCAATCGAATAAATTGTTTTTGCCTTTATATGACAGAGTGATTGAAAAAGCATTAAAAACACGTTTTAAATTGCAGCATGGGCATAGGTTGACATTGACTGAATCGATGCAGGTGAAAGAGGTTGATTTTCAGCATTCTCCTCATTGCCATTATGCTCAATTAGTGGCAAAAGCGTTAGGCTTAGGTGGTGTGAACTTTAACTTAGATGCAGCCTGTGCCAGCTCTGTTTATTCCCTTAAATTGGCATGCGATTACCTTAATCAACAAAAAGCGGATGTGATGCTCGCTGCGGCGGTTTCTGGTGCCGATCCGTTTGTGATTAACATGGGGTTTTCAATTTTCCATGCTTATCCTGATAATGATATTTCTATTCCTTTTGATCCTCGCAGTCAAGGTTTGTTTGCCGGTGAAGGTGCTGGTGTTTTGGTATTAAAAAGGCTTAAAGATGCGATTGAGAGCCATGATCATATTTATGCCGTTGTCGATGGCGTGGGATTATCCAATGATGGTAAAGGTCAATTTGTACTGAGTCCGAATAGTAAAGGGCAAGTAACCGCCTATGAGCGTGCATATCGTACCAGTGCGATAGCGCCAAAAGATGTGGAAGTGGTTGAGTGTCATGCAACGGGTACACCTTTAGGGGATAAAGTTGAGCTGACTTCTATGGAGCAGTTTTTTAGTGATAAATTAGCGGGAAGCTCGGCCCCATTATTGGGGGCGGTGAAATCAAATCTAGGGCATTTACTCACAGCCGCTGGCATGCCGGGGATCATGAAAATGATCTATTCCATGAATACAGGTAAGTTACCACCCAGTATGCATATTGAGCAGGCGATGTCATCGCCCAATGGCTTGTTTTCTGAACATTCATTTTTTGATGATGTTATTGATTGGCCTGTAAAAAATAATAAAAACGAAAAGCATGCAGGGGTTTCTGTATTTGGGTTTGGTGGTTGTAATGCCCATTTAGTGATGTCGTCATTTCAGCCTGAGATGATGGAAGAAAGTATTCATCTTGGTTCTGAGCAGGTAAGTTCTTCAATGGGGTATCAAAGGGAAAGTGAGCCCGGTAAGCCCTTATCGATTACAGGAATAGCAGCGCATTTTGGTCCTTTTGATGATATCAATAGTTTTGATCGTGCAATTCAAAATTATCAACATGGATTTATTTCATTACCTGAAAAGCGCTGGAAAGGAATGGATAAACATGCTGATATTTTAGTTGATTTTGGTTTGAAAGCTGTCCCTAAAGGGGCATATATCGATCGCTTTAAGTTGGATTTTTTGCGTTTTAAATTGCCGCCAAATGAAGATGATAGATTGATCCCACAGCAATTACTCTTAATGAAAATGGCTGATGAAGCTATTCGTGATGCCGGTCTTAAAAGTGGGCAGCATGTTGCGGTATTAGTAGCGATGGAAGCGGAACTGGAGTTACATCAGTTTAGAGGGCGGGTTAATCTTCATACACAACTGAAAAATAGCTTAGATAAACAAGGTATTTCATTAACGAATGAAGAATATTTAGCATTAGAAGCAATCAGTATGGACAGTATTTTACCTGCGGCTAAATTAAACCAATATACAAGCTTTATCGGTAACATCATGGCTTCTCGTGTGGCGTCTCTTTGGGATTTTTCTGGGCCAGCTTTTACGGTATCAGCGTCTGAGCAATCCGTGACTCGTTGCTTAGAAATTGCAAAGCAATGGTTTAAGCATCAAGATGAGAAAGACCCTTTGGAAGCAGTGGTGATTGCTGCGGTTGACTTAAGTGGCAGTATTGAAAAAATTTATGCGACAGCACACTGTCAACCCGTTGCGATAGATCCCAATCCTGTATTGAAGCCTCAAGAGTCAGCCGAGATGTCTCACTCACCTAACTGGAATGTGGGCGAAGGTGCGGGAGCGATTGTGTTGCAAATAAAAGAAGATGCGAAGCTTGATCATGTTTATGCTGACCTACTTGAATGTGTTTCAAAGGTGAATATTTCAGAGAATGAGAACAATACTGATATATTGCAGTATGTGAGTGCTAAGGTGTCAATGATTGAATCAAGTGTTGCTCCGAGCTCACAGGCTCAGCAATTAAGCAAGCAGTTAAATACATTCCTGTCTCAGCTTCCTCAAGCCCAATATTCAAAAGTCAGCGATAGGATTGGACATACCTTTGCAGCAGCAGGTATGGCAAGTTTACTGCATTTATTACTTAAGTTGCGTGAAACCCCCATTGAACAGTCTTGTGGTGACGAGGTGAATGGCTTAGTCAATATTATGAGTGAAGACGAGCAATCGTTACTCATCTTGACCCAAACAAAACCACATCAGCAGGCACTGAATAAGCGTCTTTTACAAGGGGGAAATGTTCATGAAGACCGAGCATTGAATAAACCTGTTGTTCAATTAATGAAAGAGGTTGTGTTGGGAGGAAAAGATATTTTCCAGACTCTTTTGAATGCAGAACTTAATAATGAAGCGGGTATTCAAGCTCAGTTTAATGGATGTGAACTTTGTCCGCCTTTAGGCTCAGCAGGAATGAATTCAATCGATTTTGAACAGGAAAAAGCTTTGATGCGTTTTTCTCAACTCATGGAATCGCATAAAGGTTCGTCTGTGGCCGCTGAAGATGAAGTCGAGATGATGAGACAAGTTGGGGGGGGGATGAGCCCAATGTTCCCTGCTTCTAGTCAAGTCATACATTCAGTTTACGAAACACGCTTGCACACTTTAATACCTGCTTATTTACAGCAACGTGATGCTATGCAAGAGGTACACAGCGCATTTTTGACAGCAAGTGAGTTTACCCATAAATTGAGCAGACAGGAATTACAGTCAAAGTATAGAGACTCCTTTTTTCATGCCAAGAAGAAGGCGACATTACCTGATGATTCTCAGCATATACTGGCGCTGTCAGCAAAGAGCGATAAGCTAGCAAAGCCAAAAGATTGTATTTGGGATTTTGAAGAGTTACAGGAGTATGCAGAAGGGGAAATTGCGAATGTATTTGGGCCCGAGTATAAGGTCATTGATACTTATTCTCGACGTGTTCGCTTGCCGACAACGGATTATCTCTTGGTCTCTCGTGTCACAAAACTTGATGCGACTATCCATGAGTTTAAGCCTAGTTCGATGACAACTGAGTATGACATTCCTATCGATGCGCCTTATTTATTGGATGGACAAATTTTATGGGCTGTTGCTGTTGAATCTGGGCAGTGTGATTTGATGTTGATCAGTTATTTAGGTATCGACTTTGAAAATAAGGGGGAGCGAGTATATCGATTGTTAGATTGTAGTTTAACTTTCTTAGGCGACCTCCCCAGAGCGGGTGATACATTACGTTATGATATTAAAATCAATAAATTTGCTCGTAATGGTGACACTTTGTTGTTCTTTTTTTCTTATGAATGTTTTGTCGATGATAAAATGATTTTGAAAATGGATGATGGGTGTGCCGGCTTTTTTACTGATGCTGAGCTAGCTGATGGAAAAGGGGTGATTAAAACAGAGTCAGAAATAGCCACGAGAGAGCAAGCACTCAAGCAAAATAGCCCTTCTTTTCCCCCTTTATTGCATTGCCAAAAAACGCATTTTGGTTTGGATGAAATTTGTCAGTTGAGTGAGGCTAATTTAGAGAAGTGTTTTGGAAAGAGTCACCGGGCTGATGGTCTTAAGCAAATGTCATTGAGTTTCACCTCTCGGCAATTTTTAATGATTGAATCAGTCAGCCAAGTTGATATTAATGGTGGTGCCTGGGGGCTGGGGTTTATTGAAGCCCATAAAACATTAGCACCTGATCATTGGTACTTCCCTTGTCATTTTAAAGATGATCCTGTGATGGCGGGCTCCTTAATGGCTGAAGGCTGTGGTCAGTTATTGCAGTTTTATATGCTTTATTTAGGTATGCAGACGTTAACGCAATCTGGCCGTTTTCAGCCTTTAGTTGAACTGACTCAAAAAGTGAGGTGTCGAGGGCAAGTGATCCCTCAGTCAGGTCAATTAACCTATCAAATGGAAATTACTGAAATTGGATTAAGTCCTAGGCCTTATGCGAAGGCGAATGTTGATATTTTACTTAACGGTAAAGTGGTGGTTGATTTTAGGGATTTAGGTGTGGTGTTAAAAGAAGAAGAGGAATGTGAACGTTATCAAGGACACTTGACGTTATTAGAGCAACAAAACCAACAATTTCATACTAATGCTCCTTTGATGCAGAAAATTGACGATGTTAACGCTGAGGCCAATAAAGGAGTGATCCCATTTAAACATGTTTCTGCACCGATTACGCCGGATTATCCTAATCGAGAACCGAATACACTACCTTTTACACCCTATCACTTATTTGAATTTGCAACGGGCAATATTGAAAATTGTTTTGGAGAAGACTTTGCCGTGTATCGCAATCGTATTTCTCCTCGAACGCCTTGTGGTGATTTACAATTGACCACAAGAATTATTGATATAAAGGGGACACGAGGGGAGTTTACTGAGCATGCTTTTTGTGTTGCTGAATATGATGTGCCTCAGGATGCATGGTATTTTAAGCAAAATAATCACCCAACTAAAATGCCTTACTCGATTTTAATGGAAATATCTTTACAGCCAAATGGCTTCATATCGGGTTATATGGGGACCACGTTACAGATCAGTGGTGAGGATTTATTTTTCCGTAACTTGGATGGAAAAGGGACATTAATTCGTGAAGTAGACTTGCGGGGAAAAACGATAGTGAATCGCTCAGTGTTACTGTCTACAGTGATAGCTGGAATGAACATTATACAGCGTTTTACTTTTGAGCTGAGTTGTAATAATGAGGTGTTTTATAACGGAGAGGCCTCTTTTGGCTATTTCACGCAAGGGGCATTAACTCATCAACTTGGACTGGATAACGGTCAAACGACCCAAGCTTGGCATCATCAACAACAGTGTGAGCCCGATCACCATATTGATTTAATCGATAAAAACAGCCGTTATTTTTGTGCCAGTAAAGCACAGCCTTATTTTAAATTGGCGGGTGGTCAACTTCATTTTATCGATGAAGTGGATATTGTCGAGCAAGGAGGTTGTCAAGGCATAGGGTATGCTTTTGCTAAGCGGGTAATCGATCCCAGTGATTGGTTTTTTCAATGTCATTTTCATCAAGATCCCGTTATGCCTGGTTCTTTAGGGGTTGAAGCCATTATAGAGTTAATGCAGGTTTATGCGATTAATCAACACTTAGGTGCGCAGTTCAATAATCCTAAAATCAATCATATTCTTTCTGAGATTGAATGGAAATATAGAGGTCAAATTACGCCGCTAAATACTCATATGTCTGTGGATGTGCATATTTTGGCTATTCGTGATGAGCCGGGGAAAAAAGTCATTATTGGTAGAGCGAATTTAAGTAAAGATGGTCTGCGAATTTATGAGGTCAATAATATTGCGATTTGTATTGAAGAAGCCAATGAATAAATTGTTATTAATTGAGGCGCTAATATATGGAAAAAACCAAGCTCAGTGAGCAACCATTATCTCCTTGGCCATGGCAAATTGATGTCTCTCACGTGAGCTTTGATTTGGCCGACATGTCTCAACAATTAAATGATCTTAGTTTAGGCTGCTACTTCGTTAATCATAGCAATAAAGGACTAGGGATCAGCCAACAAGCCTCGCTCATTGATCCACACCGTTTTGACTCGAGCAAACATATGTCTAGAACTGATGATTTTGTTTCAACCAATAAGGCCCACTTGCCGGTAAGTGCTTTTGCGCCAGCATTAGGCACACAAAGTTTAGGCGATCGTCATTTTAGGCGTGTACATGGTGTTAAGTATGCTTATTATGCGGGGTCTATGGCAAATGGTATTTCTTCAGAAGAGCTGGTGATTGCCTTAGGAAAGGCGGGCATTTTATGTTCTTTTGGTGCAGGAGGGTTAGTGAAAGATCGTATTGAACAGGCCATCATACGCATTCAAGCTGCTTTACCGAATGGTCCTTATGCTTTCAATCTATTACACAGTCCAAGTGAGCCTGCAATGGAACAGTCCAGTATTGGACTATTTTTAAAACATAAAGTACGGACTGTGGAAGCGTCTGCGTTTTTGGGGTTGACGCCGCAAATTGTGCATTATCGAGCTGCAGGCTTGAGTTGTGATTTAAATGGAAAAATATGTATTAAGAATAAAGTGATAGCAAAAGTTAGCCGCGTGGAAGTTGCGCGGCATTTTATGCAGCCTGCGCCAATTAAGTTATTACAAGGGTTAGTTGATGAAGGCTTAATCACAGCAGAGCAAATGTTACTGGCTCAAAAAGTACCAATGGCTGATGATATTACTGCAGAGGCCGATTCTGGTGGACATACTGATAATCGCCCATTGGTGACTTTATTACCCACATTGCTAGCGCTTAGAGACAGTATTCAATCTCAATATCAGTACTCGACTCCTTTACGTGTGGGTGCTGGTGGGGGAATTGGTACTCCTGATGCGGCATTAGCCGCGTTTAATATGGGAGCGGCTTATATTGTGACGGGCTCAGTCAATCAAGCTTGTGTAGAAGCGGGAGCGAGTGAACATACTCGTCAGTTGTTATCAACGACGGAGATGGCCGATGTGACAATGGCACCTGCTGCGGATATGTTTGAAATGGGCGTTAAATTACAAGTGGTAAAAAGGGGGACCTTTTTTCCTATGAGAGCCAATAAGCTGTACGATATTTATAGTCATTATGATGGTATTGAAGCTATCCCTATTAAAGAACGAGAGAAGCTAGAATCGCAAATATTTAGGCGGAGCTTAGAGGAAGTATGGGAAGGCACGGTGAGTTTTTTCAACGAGCGAGATCCCAAGGTTCTTGAACGTGCAATGAGTCATCCTAAGCGTAAAATGGCTTTGATTTTTAGATGGTATTTGGGTTTATCGAGTCGTTGGTCAAATGTAGGTGAAGCCGGTAGAGAGATGGATTACCAGATTTGGGCTGGGCCTGCGTTAGGAGCATTTAATCAATGGGCTAAGGGCAGTTACCTTGATGACTATAAAGCCCGTCATGCTGTCGATATAGCGAAACATTTACTTTATGGCGCAGCTTATCTTAATCGAGTTAATCATATTATTGCTCAAGGAATAAACCTTCCTGTTGAATTGAGGCGATGGTCACCGAGTAAAAGCATGATTTAAAAAATGAGGTCGGCGACCTCATTTTTCAGTATATCTTATTGATTATACTGGGGGTGATATTATTGGACTCGCTCCCAGCGGATCCCTTTTGCAATGATTTTTCGCTTTTTAATGGGATCGGGCTCAGTACCAAAGAAACGACATAAATAATGTAGGCTATTAATATAAAGTGGTACCCAAAAGGCGATATGCGTTTTGACTATGGGTTTGACGTTGGTTTTTTTTACAGTGGAGTGCTTCAAATAAGTGACTTTGTCAGAAGTGATATATTTGGGGGAATTATCCATTATTATTGCTCCTTTATTATCCATAAAGCATAAAAGAGTGCGATAACGTGTAGGCTCATTCACGTGGAAAGCTGAATCGATAATACACTCTTTTGAATGCCAAGGTTACCTTTTACTGCCTGTATGTAACTTGAATTAATTGAAATGAAAAGATAAAGGGACAATTAAAGGTGTTTTTACTGCATTATTAACCTCATTACTATGGCTATAAATAAATGATGTTTAGGCTAAGATTGGAATGAGGGCCTCATAGATAATCCCTAATGCGATAGCAATAAAAATAATGCCTGTTGCCAAATTAATGAAAGGGGTGATGCGTTGAAGTGTCGTTTGAATATGGGGTTTAGACAGGAATAAGCTGAGTAGGCTAAACCATAACAGTGACAGCAGGAAAAGTAATACCACACTCGCCAGTTGAGTGCCGATATTGATAGAAGGTGTGATAAGGGTTGAAAATAGTGTAATAAAAAAGATGAGGGCTTTTGGGTTGAGTAAATTTGTGAGTAGCCCTTGCCTAAATCCTTGAAATGGGCTGAGCGGTTTACATGATGGTCTCTTGTCATGATCTGATGATGTTGCATGGAAGTGAGTGAATACGGCTTTTAATGCATGAGTGCCTATCCAAGCCAGATAGGATGCACCGATGAGTTGGATCAGAGTATATAGGATCAGAGAGCTGTGAATAACTAAACTAACACCGGTTAAACTTAAGCTTGTGAGGATTAAAATACCGACTGAAATACCAAGCGCTGTCGTCAGTGCAACTTGGCGAGTTTGTTGAGTGGCTATTTTGACTGTTAGTGCAAAATCAGGGCCTGGACTCATGAGGGCTAAACTGTGGATCACGGCTAATGTCGTGAGTAATTCAACATTCATATGTGTTTTTACCTTGTTTTATCTAATGATCGTTATTGTGAGCCATATTTGTTTTTGAGTATTGTAAAAAATTGCATCTTGCATCTTGCAGTTTGGGGGACGCTGATCTTTGTTGATGATTTCTGCAGTAGCTTGTCATTTATTGATAAAAGGCAGAGTTTATGCTCGGCTTTGGTTCCAGACCTCCTCTCTTCCCCATTCTCCTTCTTTTATAAAACAGGATCTGGGTCTACAGACTGCGCCGAGATCAAAACACATTTATCTTAGGGGTTATTAAAGACTAAAGAACAGTTTCCTTAGTAGAAATAATGCTGTACTTCTCAAGCTGTAATTTGACGTTGAAAATGGCTGGGAGTCATTAAATAAGCGGCTTTAAAGGTTTTATTGAAATGACTTTGATCAAAAAAGCCCATATTATGAGCGATACTGGTGGATTTATCGCCTTTTAATAATGCTTTTTTAGCATATTCTAATCTAAGGCATTTAAGGTAAGCATGGGGTGTGATACCTGTGGCTTTTTTAAATTGCCGAAGGAATTGAAATTGACTTAACCCTGTTTGGGTAGCGAGTTCTTCCAATTTAAATGCGTGTGTGAGTTGGCTGTGGAACAGAGATTTAATGTTTTTTAATTGTTGATGACTTAAAGAAAAAGAATGCTTTGGATCAGCAAGGCTTCCTTTACAATGGCGTAATATTAGTTCTGTTGTAAAAGCCATGGTTGTGGTTTCTTTAATCAGTTGGCTGTCAATATTGTTTTTGTCTTGTTGTGTCAGTAAGTGATGTAATTGCAAAAAAGCCTGACATAATTGAGAACAGGGCAATATAGCATGTTGGAAATAACAAGAGGTGTGTTTGAGTTCTTGTGTAATGTGATGAAAATAGTGAATGGGGATAGACATCACATTGGCTGTGTAGCCCTCTTCTTGATGACTTGTTCCATCATGAACTTCATCAGGATTGAGCGTTGATAATACCGTATTGCCGACATGATACTGCTGTCCTTTATGGGAATAGCGTTGACTGCCTTGTGAGATAAGCCCGACATGGTAATCTAAGTGAACATGCTTTTCAAAAGTGAAATGTTGAAATCGAGCACGACTGACAGCCATTTCTGCAATGCTAGGGTGTTGCCAATAATGAATATAATCTTGTTGCATGTGATGTATTTTGTTGGCTAGCTTGTATTGCCTTTCGATATAACGTTGTCAAAATTAATATCGAAAGCGTAAATGAATAGCGCTATGTTAGTCTTTGCCATAAGCTGTGACTAGTAAATAATTGCAGTGATAGCAGATTGCCAGTGTTTCTACATTGGTATCTTTAGATTGCAAGGGTATAATCCTATCATTTTTTAATACTACATTTATTGACAATAATGATACTTGATATCAATAGGAGCCTCAGTGAAAGGTCAGATCATAAGAGAAATGAAAGTGTTAAAGGTTATTGATCCTGCTTTTGAAGTGCAAAGACGCGTAGCATTTATTAAGGCTAAGTTGAAGCAGTCAAGCCTTCATGCTTTAGTATTGGGGATCAGTGGTGGGGTAGACTCATCTGTCGCTGGTCGATTATGTCAGCTAGCCGTTAATGAACTCAATGAAGACGTTATTGAGACAAAGGCTGAGGCAAATCAATCTGAGTATCAATTTATTGCCGTGCGTTTACCCTATAAAGTGCAAAAAGATGAGGATGAAGCACAGCTTGCTTGTCAATTTATTCAGCCGTCAAAACAAGTGACCGTTAATATTGCTCAAGGGGTGGATGAACTTCATTTAGCCACTTTGAAGGGGATTGATGCTGCTGAGTTAGTCAGTGATAGTACTAATATTGATTTTGTTAAAGGTAATGTTAAAGCAAGAATGCGCATGATTGCTCAATATCAGATTGCAGGGGTTATTGGTGGCTTAGTGGTGGGGACAGATCATAGCGCTGAAAATATAACAGGATTTTATACTAAATGGGGTGATGGCGCTTGTGATCTTGCGCCATTATTTGGGCTTAATAAGCGACAGGTGAGGCAAATTGCCCGTTATTTGGATGCACCAGAAACATTAGTGGTGAAAGCACCGACAGCCGATCTGGAATGCGATAAGCCGCAATTAGAAGATGAGGCGGCATTAGGTTTAACTTATGAACAAATTGATGATTTTCTTGAAGGTAAAGAAGTATCGAGTTTTGTGAGCGATAAGCTCATTGCGGTTTATAAAGCGACGCAGCATAAACGACAGGCTATTCCAACCATTTATGATTAGTGATTATATCTAAATTAGATTTTAATATGAAATGATTAGCGCTCAGAAATGAGCGTTATTAATTAAAGACTAATAATTATTATATTAATTAATTACAATTATTATTCATATTATTTGGCTATAAACAAATAGCTTTAAGCTGCTAAAAACAACCATAACATTGAAAATGTTATTTTTTTGTTTTTATTTTTTGATTTTAGATTAGAATGGGCTGATTATTTTATACTAATATTATAGCGTTCAATCATGGAGTATCAATAATAAGGATATCGATTATGAAAACGTTTATTTGTTCACTCTGTATGAGCTTAGCATTAGGGCTAAGCATGTCAATTCAGGCCGATCCTATTCAAGATTTAAGTATGAATGCTTACAAAGCGGGTTGGTTTCCAAACTTTTATCAAGGGCAAGCCATGACCTGCCCTAAAGCGTGTGATGTTTGGGTCGGCACGCGTGCCGAATATGAAAGAACCAATGATGTTGTCTCGAAGCATGATGTTGCTTATGTGTGTAAGATAACCCGAGATCCAGCAATTATTATGGATCCACAAAATGATCCTAGCTCACATTGGGTTTATGGCTCGCAGTTTGATGATATTCCAGCTTGTTTTGCTGGCACTTCTTGGGGACAAACAATAGGCTCTGATTTATTTATGTGCCTGTGTGTTGATTATTAATGATAACAAAGTTGTTTGAGTAAATAGAGTTAAGGTTAGGTGATAATTTAAGGCCGCACTGAAATAAAAGAGATTATGAGTGCGGTTTTATTATTGATATTTATCACATGAATAAGATAGATGTATAAATTGACTAAAGAAGAAGTATTTTTATATTTTTAAGTATTTTAAAAATAAATGGTGAGATAGTTATTTATTTTGATAAGTATATTGCATAAAATGCGTTTTTTTGTTGCTTTCAATTTATAGGTAAATGCCATTTTGTCTCAACAAGGTCAAAAATTCATGATTGCAATGCTTGCAGCGGGTGGCAGTCGCCGCTTTCAGGGAGCGAAACTCGCTGCAACGTTAAAATGCAGTCAAAAAGCAATCATTTTAGATAGCTACTCCAAACTTACCCAACTTGCTAAACAGATAAATTTAAACGGCGATAATGAATTAATTGTTGAGTTGGTGGTTATTTTAGGTGGTCATCAAGCCACTTTACAACCTTTGCTACCTACAGCGGCGTCTTGTGTTGTTAATACTGATTGGGCCCAAGGATTATCCTCCTCGGTGAAATGTGCAGCTCGTTATGCTCAAAAGAAACAAGCATCGGCTTTGATGCTAACATTGGCCGATCAGGTCGCAATTGACGTTGATGATTATAAGCAACTTTTTTCTCTGTGGTTACAAGATAGGCAGACTGTAGCCTCAGAGTATTTTAGTGAACCTGGGGTGCCGGCGATTTTTAATGACGACGACTTACCCGATTTTTCTATGGTTCATGGTGATAGAGGTGCCAAACCTGTGTTGATGAAGCATAAATCACAGGGCCGATTGAGTCTTTTGCCATTGGAATGCGCCGTATGGGATATTGATACTCACAATGATCTTGAGCGTTGGGAACAGTCATCATATTTGATAAGAAATACGTCATAATATGCGAGAATTAGCAGATATAAATGATTAACTCACTCACCTTTTTTAGTTACCTCATTTCGATATTGGTCATTAAACTGTAATTTAAAAACCTAAAATGTGATTTTGTAACGTTATTTTTATAAAAAAGTGCTATTTAATGGTATTTTGAGTGATATTTAGTGTTTTTTTTATCAAAAAAAGGTAATTTATCTCACTTATAAATCAGAGTTATTTAATATGTTGTAGGTTGAGCTTTATGAGTGGTTCATTTACATACTTCAGATAATAACAATAAATAATAGAAAATAATGGGTGTTTAATTTTACCGAGTATTTTTCATCAAGGCTCATAAGCGATAATGTTTGTTGGAAACGACAATACTATTGTTTTTGTTTTTGTTTTTTAAAATACAGGTGGTTATATCCCAAAGGTGTTAAGGTTTATGGAAAATCGTTGGGCTGTGGCTACATCAGCGGGATTACTCGCTGTTGTTTGGGCTGGAGTAGCAGATATATTTAATTGGGTGACTTGGTTAGGCTTTATGGGATGTAGTACGTTTTTTGCTCAGCCTTTGCTTGGCGTTAAGGGCATGCTCATGGCTTGGGCCACAAATGTGTCAGGTGTGTTCTGGGGTTGGCTGATTATTGCCTCAAGCAGCTTTTTTGTTTCTCCGATTATTGGGTATACGATGACAGGTTTGGTGACAGCGGCGATGTGTTTGCAAGCCAGTTATAGTCGTTTAGCTTTTATTCCTGGAACATTTATTGGTTGTTGTGTCTGCTTTGCTTTAGCTGGGGATCTTGCAGTGATTATTCCTCCACTAATAATAGGAGGAGCGTTAGGCCTGTGCATGAGTTTATTAACTGGACGATTGATAAACTTGGGGAATAAGCAAACTAAAGTACAATCCGTAGAGTAAGGTTTACTTGGGTATATCCACAGCAAAGGTGCATTTCAAATGCACCTTTGCTTGTTATCAACAGGCTGAATTCAACTTACTTAAAGCTGCTCCAAATAGGTGCATGATCAGAGGGTTTTTCAATGCCTCTAAGATCATAATCTACATCACTTTCAGTCAATTTATTTGCAAGTGATGCGGTGGCCAGTACCACGTCGATACGCAGTCCTCTATTATCGACAAAGCCTTTACTGCGGTAATCGAACCAAGAGTAACGCTCTGCTCTATTTGGGTGGAGCTGACGGAAAGTATCGATTAAGCCCCAATCGAGTAAGGTGGCTAACCATTTACGTTCTTCAGGTTGAAAACTGCACTTTCCGGTTTTTAGCCAACGTTTGGCATTGACTTCTCCTATGCCGATATCAAGATCGGTGGGAGAAATATTAATATCGCCGATAATGGCAATGTCTTCTTCAGGACTATGATATTCATTTAAATATTTCATTAAATCTTGATAAAATCGACGCTTAGCAGGGTATTTTGTTTCATGATCAATGTTATCTCCTTGAGGAAAATACCCATTTAATACCGTCAGAGGGCGGCCATTTTTTTGCATGAAGGTACCTATGATCATACGGCGCTGTGCATCATCATCATCTGTTGGAAAGCCTTTTTGGACTTTGTCAGGGGCTTGTTTAGATAACATGGCGACACCGTAATGGGCCTTACCACCATGAAAATGCACGTGGTAGCCCATGGCTTCCACATCCGCTAAAGGAAAGGCTTCATCATGGACTTTCGTTTCTTGCAAACCAATAATGTCGGGTTGATGAGTATCGATTAAGGCTTGAAGTTGATGTAATCTTGCACGTAATCCATTGATATTAAATGAAACAATTTTCACAGTTTTTTCCTTACTTTTACGGTAATACGCGCTTAAAGGGTTTAACAACAACACTTTTGTAAACACCTGCAGTGATGTAGGGATCTTGATCTGCCCAAGCTTGCGCTTGCTCAAGAGAGTCAAAATCAGCAACCACTAATGAGCCTGTAAAACCAGCTTCGCCTGGGTTGTCGCTATCAATGGCAGGATGAGGCCCTGCGATAAGCAGTTTACCTTCATTGGTGAGATCTTGTAATCGAGCAAGGTGGGCGCTGCGAGCGGTTTTTCTTTTTTCTAGACTATTTTCATTATCTTGAGATGAAATCATATACCACATTATTTCAATTCCTTACGCTGTTCTTCAGACATATTTTTGTAAAGATAAACAATCGTCACCACGGTATTGATGAGAGTCAATGCCGTTAAACCGAAGACTTTAAAATTCACCCAAGTTTCTTGAGGCAAACTAAAGGCGACGTAAACATTAAGTAGACCACAAGCGATAAAAAAGAAGACCCAATACCAAGTAATATGTGCCCATATTTTGTCAGCAACAATGAGTTCTTTACCAAGCATGCTTTTCAGAACGGGTTTGTTAATCAGCTGACTCACCGTTAAGCCGATTGCAAATAGAGCATAAACAATGGTGACTTTCCATTTTATGAAGGCATCGTCATGGAAAAATAACGTCAATGAGCCAAAAACGGCCACCATGGCAAAAGTGATGACATGCATTTTTTCGAGTTTTTTGTATAGCATGTAGGTGACGATGAGTTGCAGCGCAGTGGCGACTATGAGTGCCCCACTGGCGACATAAATATCGTAAATTTTATAAAAAGCAAAGAAAATAACTAAAGGTAAAAAATCGAGCAACTGTTTCATAAAGTGATATCAATCAAAATAAGTAAAAGTAGCCATGAGTGTAGCATGATGGTGAATGAGGAAAAAGGATAGGCTAAAAACAAGGTCAATATTAGGGACTGATTTGCAGTAAGGTTGCGCTCAGCTTATCGTTAGGATTATTTTGAGTAATGGAGAGGTAAGTATCTTTGCTTGTATTGGTTGGGATTGGTAAAATATAACGGCTATTTTCATAATAGACATAGTTATTAAAGGTGACGTTTCTAAAGCGTTTGTTGATATTCTCTTTCAATACATATGAAGCAATTAATCTATCAGTTTCAACAAGGTAACCGACTCCCTTATATTTATAAGATGTATGTTGGTTAGGTTTCAGAATATTGACTTGGCAATGTCGGTATGGGTTTTCTGATTGTGGATGTTGGTACCATAAATGGGGCGGGTGTAGTGGATGGCTATATTGTATTGCGTTGTTTTTTGTTATGGCGATGGCAACATTGGTACAGCCTTCTGCTAGGAAACTGATCAGCATGTTTTGTTCTGTGTTATTTAATACTGTCACTTGAACATTTTGGGCAAAATCGGTGCTGAACATGGCACTGACTTTTATGGGAAAAATAATTAAGGTAGATAAAAGCAATGCATAAAAAAATATGAATCGATACATGTTATCCACCTTATTGCTGTTGCCTTTATCTTAAATTTAGAAGTGTTTAAATGTAAAATCAAAAGTGATGTTGTTACTTAATGTGTGTTGATGTTTCTTATATGTTCTTTTTTTGGTTAGTCACACCCACAATCAGTTTCACTGCGCCAGCAACCACCAGGACAAAAGCAGTCTTTTGTTCCGTCTCTCGATGAACAGCTTATTCCTACGGATGTTAAGCCAATTTCAGTCATACTATTGGAAATATTTTGCCGTGCTGATATTTCAGATATCCATTCTCCTTGCATAATTAAATCAACAAAGACATGTTGCATTTCAGTCCAGTTCACATTGGTTTGAAATGATGTTGATGATGTATCTTGATTGGAACTTGCATAGGTAAAACTGGTGACAAAGAGTAATAAAGCAGCAATGCTACGAGTGAGTATAGGCATGGTTATTCCTTATTGGATAGCGTGAATTTAGTCCGTTGTTTAGGTTGTTTTTCGATCTTTAATCTTGAAGGTGCTTCCTACAACAAGTAAGAGTGTAGTGGTTATTGAAGCGAGTACGGTCAAACATGTCAGTTCAACTGAAATATCGCTATTAAGGGTAGTTATTAAGGTGTAGGTTGATAAACTGGGTGAAGAATAAGTTGATTTTAATTGGAAAAAAACGATGACAAAGTCGGTGAGTATTGTGGGTTGTGGTTGGTTTGGTTTGCCACTGGCCAAAGCGTTTGTTGAAGTTGGTTTTGATGTGAGAGGCTCAAAACGAACAGCAGCAAAAGCCAGATTATTACAGCAAGAGGGAATAATGGGATTCCATTTAGATTTAGATGATAAGGAAACCTTCGACTCTAGGACATTATCACGTACAACATCCTTACTTGACAGTGATTATTTAGTGGTGAATGTTCCGCCAGGCTTTAGGCAGGATCCTCATGGGTATTTAAGGCGGTTAACACGATTAAAAGAGTGTATCTCTGATTGCCAATATCAGCGTATTATTTTTATCAGTAGCACAGGAGTTTATCCAGCGAAGGATCAAGTGGTGACAGAAAAAGATGCAATAATGCACTCAGCATCCAGTGAAAATTTGTTAGCTGCTGAGCAGGTGTTTAGGGATATAGCTCCCACATGTGTGCTTAGATTTGCAGGGTTAGTGGGTCCTAAGCGTCATCCTGGACGTTTTTTATCTGGAAAAACGGATATTTCAGGAGGGGCGGCTCCGGTTAATTTAGTGCATTTAAATGATTGTATTAGCGCTGTTGTTCAAGTGATTACGGCCAAAAATGTAGGACCTGTATATAACCTTTGTGCATTTGAGCATCCAAGTCGAGAACAGTTATATCAAGCGGCATCGCTGCATTTAAATTTACTTAAACCACTCTTTAATGAGGTTGAGGTAGCGGGGAAAAAAGTGGATGCGAGCTTGATTACACGAGAGTTAGGTTTTCAATATCAATTCAATAATCCAATTGATATGCTTGATTATTGTTAGCAATAACTTAGGGCCTGTTGAGCTTTGGTGAGTGTTTTTGCAGCAGTTTGTCGTTTCTTTATACAAGGCAGAGCTTATGCGGTGTCGTTATTCGCCATAAATAAGCGATAATGCCGTAGAAAGGAGCGACAAGCGCTGTCCTCATTCTTTTATAAGGCAGGATCCACTAAACGTGTTTTACTCTTTGTTGAGAGGCATTCGCTTAGAATAACTAGGCATCACACCTCTCGCCGCGATTAAAACACGTTTATCTGAACATAATTTAATCACTAAAGAACAACAGGCCCTAGGGTATGACCATGAAAAAGAGATTGAAAATGAAACAATTGTTTTTAGGTATAGCTATGTGTTTAATGGCTTTGCTAAGTTATGCGAGTGATAATCGTTACATTGAAGGCCAAGATTATATTCACATTAATGGGATCCCTGAAACACAACACCCCGTTGTTCGGGAGTTTTTTTCTTACAATTGCCCTCATTGCTACCGTCAAGATGCGACATTTGAGACAATGTCGCACTTGTTAGGAAAGGATATCATGTTTGTCAGAACACCTGTCGGAGCGGGTCGAGACGCATGGATATTAAGTCAAAAAGCTTATTATCTAGCGCAGAAGTTTAAAGTGACTCGTCAAGTCCATGGGGTTATTTTTAAACGTATTCATACACAAGAAGGTGGGTTTAAAAATGAGATGGATGTGGTGAATTTTTTTGTTAAGCAAGGTTTAGAGGTGAATGAAGTTAAGGCTGCATTAGCGTCAGCAGATGCCGATTTAGCTATTTCAAATTATGATCTGCAAACTCAATTATCGGGTATTCGAGGGGTGCCTTCGTTATTAGTTAACGGACAATATCTGGTGAATTCGACTTCACAAACTCCTGAGCAGCTCAGTCAATTGGTTCAGTATTTAAGTCGATTAACCGTTAAAAAAGACAAATAATAGTGAGTACTGTCAGAGCATATTGGTCGTGATAATGAGGAATGATACCCGTGATACTTTCTGCTAAATGCATGGGAAGAGTCACGGGCATAGCAGGATTATTTTGTGCTGCTGACCCTGTGTGATGTATATTCAAGTGGGCTAAGAATATACAGGTCGTCTGAAACAAATTCATTACTTTTTGCTTGACTCCACCAGTGATGCCAAGGGCCTAGATCATGGGTATCTTGCAGTAATGACTTAGGTGGTAAAGGAGTGACTAAGCTGCCTAATGAAATCGCAAGTCCTGTTGGGGTACGTTTTTTTATCATTTGAGGCATAAGCTTACTTGGATCGTCTAATCCCATGGCTCCAACTAACTCATAAAAACTATGTAGCGTATTATGATGAAAATGCATGACACGCTCACTTTTTAAATTGACGTCTATGGCTTTACTTCTGACAGGATCTTGTGTTGCGATACCAGTTGGGCAGCGGTTGGTATTACAATGTCTTGATTGTACGCAACCAATAGCTAGCATCATGGTTCTGGCTGCGTTGACTGTGTCAGCACCTAACGCTAACTTAGTGAGTAAATCAAAGCTAGAAGCGGTCTTTCCAGAACCTATGATGCGAATTTTATCTCTAAGGGCTACCCCCATCAGTGCATTATGTACAAAATAAATACCTTCAAGGCAAGTCATGCCTAAATGATTACTAAATTCTAAAGGTGCAGCGCCTGTACCGCCTTCTGCGCCATCAACAGTAATAAAATCAGGCAGAATATTGGTTTCAAGCATGGCTTTACATATACATAAAAACTCTGCGGGGTTACCCACACAGAGTTTAAAACCTATAGGCTTTCCCTCGCTTAGTTGTCGGAGTTTTTGGACGAATGTTAACAAGGCTTTAGGCGTTGTACATTCGGGGTTGACGGCGGGTGATACACAGTCTTGTCCCTTAGGTATATGTCGAATTGAGGCTATTTCATCGGTAATTTTTGCGGCGGGTAATACGCCACCATGGCCAGGCTTTGCGCCTTGGGAAAGTTTAATTTCAATCATTTTGATTTGAGGTTTACAGGCCATTGCCTTAAACATATCTTCATCAAATTGTCCTTCATCGTCTCTACAACCAAATAAACCTGAGCCGACTTGCCAGACCAGATCGCCATCGTGCTTTAAATGATAAGGGCTCACACCTCCTTCGCCTGTGTTGTGAAAACAATGCGCTTTTTTTGCCCCTAAATTGAGTGCTTCGATTGCATTTCGACTTAAGGCACCAAAGCTCATAGCTGAAATATTAAGATAAGATGCGCGGTAGGGTTGTTTGCAATCATCGCCCCCAAAGCTAATGTGTTTCGCTTCTGCTTTGACTGTTTTAGGGCTGAGTGAGTGCCATGCGCTTAAATAATTCTCTTCAATTAAATTCCGCTGAGTACCAAAGGCAACCGTATCTCTCACATTTTTAGCTCTTTGATAGACTAAAGAGCGTTGCTCACGGTTGAAAGGCTTTTCTTCCTCATCATTAGCGATAAAGTATTGCTGAATTTCAGTACGAAAGGATTCTAAAAAATAGCGAATATAGGCCACACTAGGATAGAGTCGATTTAAATTATGCTTACTAAACTTTAAGTCATAAAAACCGACAACAGTATAAAGTAAGGTAAAACAAAAAATCAGCGCAGAAGAGAGATCATTAACATGTAACCAGAGAGTAAAAGCTAATAAATTCCCTAGGGTAGCAATAAACCAAAATACTTTTTGCATTGGCGTCATTGGAGGATCCTTTATCAACAAGCAAAGAATGTGAATGTTTATTGAACGTCATTGCTTTAACTATAGCAAGAGTGAGCATACTTTTATTTTGTATTGCGCTAGACCTAAGAGTAGACTTAGCGCCATTGCAGGTTCTCTCCTATATTTAAGTGATAGAAAGTTCGGGAGCACAGTATGGTTGTTGCAGAGACTGGACGGTTATATCTTCGTCGGTTTAACGTAGATGATGCTAAAGCAGTTTTTTTACTGAATAGCATGCCTAAGATTTTAAGTCATTTACCGGGTTCTCCACTTAGGTCAGTTGAAGAAGCTCGCCAAGTTATTTTAAATGTTGCCTTGCCGACTTATGCTCAATTTGATTATGGTCGCTGGGCGGTTGTCCATAAACAAGATGAGCGTATTATTGGTTTTTGTGGTCCCAAATATCTTGATTGCTATAATGAAGTCGAGTTATCTTTTCGTTACTTACCTGAATATTGGGGACAAGGCTTTGCCACTGAAGCAGCTATTGCGGCAATAGAAATATGCCAAGAATATCATTTAGCAGGGATTATGGCCTTAGTATTGCCGGGTAATCATGAGTATGAACATGTATTGAAAAAAATTAAAATGTATGAAACAAAAAGAGATCATTATTTAGGTTATCGGGTTAAAATATTTCATCGACTTTTTGATCATTAAGTTTATTCTTTCAAAGAAAGATCATTTGTTCGTTAAAAAACCAGCAATTAGCTGGTTTATTAATCTATTTGGTGGACTATTTTTCTTCATGATCACAGTGACCATCGGCACAAACGCCGTATAGGTATAAACTGTGATTTGTTAATTTTATATTGTATTTTGCGGCAATTTCATCTTGGCGTTGTTCAATGATGTCATCGGCAAATTCAATCACTTTGCCACAAGATAGGCAAACAAGGTGGTCATGATGATGTTGAGTTGCCAATTCAAATACAGCTTTACCACTTTCAAAGTGATGACGGGTGACGATACCTGCATCATCAAATTGGTTTAATACACGATAGACTGTCGCGAGGCCAATTTCTTCACCTAAATCTAATAGTCTTTTATAAAGATCTTCAGCACTGATGTGTTGATTTTCGGGCTCTTGCATGAGCTCTAAGATCTTTATTCGAGGGAGGGTTACTTTTAACCCTGCTTTTTTTAGCGCTTGATTTCCATCAGTCATGATGCATCTCTTATTTGCAGAACGATTAGCATAAATGTTAATGGTTCATTTGTGGCCGTTGAAACCATTATATGTGTACCTGCAGAAAACTGGAACCTTTGATTTATCTATATCAGTCAAATGAATAATAATTATAGGGTATTTTTTTTAATATGCGATAAAATAAGCAATTTAAGCATACATTCTGTAATGTTATTAAGTTTATTTGACGTATTTTATAAAATATAAAATCGATATGGGAAAGGAAGCGTTTTATTGATAAACAGGCATAAAAAACCCCATAAAATATTTTATGGGGTTTCAATGGTACTAAAGATTAACGGCTAGCATTATTTTTTAGCGTTTCTTTCTTTAACTTCAGCAATGACTTTTTCAGCAACACTGTTAGGACAAGGTGCATAATGAGCAAATTCCATAGAGAATTGACCACGACCTGATGTCATTGTACGTAATGAACCGATGTAACCAAACATTTCTGATAATGGGACGTCAGCTTTAATACGAACGCCTGTTACACCTGCCATTTGATCTTTGATCATGCCGCGGCGACGGTTAAGATCGCCAATTACATCACCAACGTTGTCTTCTGGGCTGAATACATCAACGTTCATGATAGGTTCAAGCAGTTGTGCACCGGCTTTAGGCATAGATTGACGGAAAGCACCTTTAGCAGCAATTTCAAACGCGATAGCCGATGAATCGACTGCGTGGAAAGCACCATCTGTTAGTTCTAGTTCAACGTCAAGTACCGGGAAGCCTGCAACAGTACCGGTTTCCATCATTGAAGCGAAGCCTTTTTCAACAGCAGGCCAGAATTCTTTTGGTACGTTACCACCCACAACTGAAGAGCTGAAAGTGAAACCTGAGTTTTGCTCACCAGGACGGATAACATAGTCAATTTTACCAAATTGACCAGAACCACCAGATTGCTTCTTATGCGTGTAGCTATCTTCAATGGTTTTTGTGATTGTTTCGCGGTAAGCAACTTGTGGCTCACCAACAATAAGATCAACACCATAAGTACGCTTAAGAATGTCAACTTTAATGTCTAAGTGAAGCTCACCCATACCTTTAAGGATGGTTTCACCTGAATCTTCATCTGTTTCTACGCGGAAAGATGGATCTTCTGCAATCATTTTACCGATAGCGATACCCATTTTCTCACTGCCACCTTTATCTTTTGGCGCAACAGCGATAGAAATAACAGGATCTGGGAATACCATGGCTTCTAGTGTACAAGGATGTTTAACATCACATAATGTGTGACCTGTCTGGACATTCTTCATACCGACAATAGCGATAATGTCACCCGCTTGAGCAGAATCTAATTCGTTACGCTCATCAGCTTGCATTTCAACCATACGGCCAACACGTTCTGTTTTACCGGTGAACGAGTTTAGAATGGTGTCGCCTTTGTTGATTTTACCAGAGTAAATACGTACGAAGGTAAGCGCACCAAAGCGGTCATCCATGATTTTGAATGCGAGTGCTTTTAATGGCTCATCAACAGAGACTAGGGCATGTTCGCCAGTTTCATTACCTTCTTCATCGGTAAGTGGCTGAGGATCAACTTCAGTTGGTGAAGGTAGGTAATCAACAACAGCGTCAAGTAGAAGCTGCATACCTTTGTTTTTGAAAGCACTACCACAGTATGTTGGGAAGAAGTCCATTGTACGTGTTCCTTTACGGATACAACGCTTAATGTCTTCCATAGATGGCTCTTCGCCTTCCATGTACGCTTCCATTAGGTCATCGTCTTGCTCAACAGCAGTTTCGATTAGCATTTCACGGTATTCTTCAACAAGATCGACCATGTCAGCTGGAATATCTTCAATCTTGTAGTTTTCAGCTTGTCCAGTTTCGTCCCATACCCATGCTTTACGAGTCAGTAGGTCAACAACCCCTTTGAACTCATCTTCGATGCCGATAGGCAGAACCATAACCAGTGGGTTTGCAGCTAGTACGTCTTTAGTTTGCTTAACAACACGTAGGAAGTCAGCACCCATACGGTCTAACTTGTTTACGAAGATGATACGAGCAACTTCTGATTCGTTTGCATAACGCCAGTTTGTTTCTGATTGAGGCTCAACACCGCCACTTCCACAGAATACACCGACACCACCGTCTAATACTTTAAGAGAACGATAAACTTCAACAGTGAAGTCAACGTGACCAGGGGTGTCAATAACGTTAAAACGGTGATCGTTCCAAAAACAACTTACAGCAGCAGACTGAATGGTAATACCACGCTCAGCTTCCTGTTCCATGAAGTCAGTTGTAGATTCACCGTCATGAACTTCACCGATCTTATGGATTTTACCGGTTAGCTTAAGGATACGCTCGGTTGTAGTGGTCTTACCCGCGTCAACGTGAGCGAAGATACCAATGTTTCTGTACTTTGATAAATCAGTCATTTTTTTACTCTATTGGAGTTACGTTCTAAAATTCCGCGCAAGTATAGCAATACTTTCCGAATTTTTTTATCGATTTTTATCAATTTGAGTTAAATAAGCCAAATTAAAATCAAAAAAGCCCTTAAAACCGCAGGATTATGGTTTTAATTATTTATGTTGAACCAGATTATCCGCAGGGTTAAAGGGGAGTTAAAATGGCAAAAATGGCATTTGATTATTATGAAGTGGTAAGATATTTGTTAATCATTTCGAATAGTTTGGCTTTTTGAATGGGTTTTGAAAGATAATCATTCATGCCGACTTGGGCACATTTTTTAATATCTTGATCTAAAATACTGGCAGTCAAAGCGATAATGGGATGGGGGGGGATTTGTTGCTCCTTTTCGTACTGACGGATATTCGTTGTGGCAGTAAATCCATCCATTTCAGGCATCATACAATCCATGAGGATCAAATCAAAATCAGAATTACTTTTTATTTTTTCAACGGCTTCTAATCCATTATTAGCAATTTCATAACGGTAACCTTCTTTTGATAAAAACAAAGAAACGACTTTCTGATTAACTAAGTTATCTTCAACAATCAGGATACATTTTTGTAGTGAGTCTTGTTGCGGTGCAGTGTTATTTGATTCTATAGTGTCGTGGTTTCGACGCTGTTGGCAATATTTGACTCCATTAACTAAGGTATTTAACAGTCGGTTACCGAGTAATGGATATTTTATAATCCCATCAATTTTATCTTTAAAATCAATACTGGGCGTGAGTATATGCTGACAAATAATAAAGGGAACTTCAGGATATTGATCTTTAAAGGTATTGAGTTGTATAAAAAAGTCACTTTCACTTTCACTTTCGCCTTGATAATGATAAAGAAGAATCGCTTCTTTGGGCAATGTTGTGATGGATTCAAATTCTGTCAGTTTTTGTGCAATAGTGACGCCGTAGTAAGTGAGCTCATTTTCGAGTGTTGAGCACACTTGATCATCGTCACTTATCAATGCAATAGAGGCGTTGTTCAAAGCAGTATTGAGATCGGGAGGGCAGGTTTCAACTAGTGTGGCATCGATAGTAAAAAAGAAAGTACTGCCTTGTCCTTTTTCTGAGTCTACGTCCAATTTCCCCCCCATCAGTTCGACCAGTTGAGAGCTAATACTGAGCCCTAAACCTGTTCCACCAAATTGTCTTGTTATCGAGCTGTCTTCTTGTGTGAAAGGAGAGAAAATACTGGCTTGTTTGTCTTTTTCAATACCCGTTCCGGTATCCGTTACGGCAAAATAAAGGCGTAATTTTCCTTGCTGTTCATGGGGTTGTTGAATAGATATTGTAATGTCACCAGATGAGGTGAATTTGACGGCATTAGACATAAGGTTCATCAATATTTGACGTAATCTATGCTCATCAAGCATGACATTAAAAGCGACATTGCTGTTAATTTTAATATTTAAATTGACCGATTTTTCTATTGCTTTTGATACCACAATAGCAAGTGTGTCGTAAGCGACTTCTCTGACGTTTGCATCACAAGGTGTAATTTCAAGATTACCTGATTCAATTTTGGATAAATCAAGTACATCATTGATGAGCATTAATAAAGTATGTGAGGAGGTTTCAATCGTATTTAAATGTTCTTGTTGGGTAGGGGTAAGTTGAGTTTCGGCTAAAATACCTGACATACCAATAATGCCATTTAAAGGCGTTCGAATTTCATGGGACATATTGGCCAAAAAGGCGCTTTTGGCTTTATTAGAGGTTTGCGCTTGAGTATTCAGCTGTTTTAAGTTCTTCTCCACTTTTGTTAATGATCGTGTTAAATAAAATAAGACAGAAATGAGCAAAATAAAGAGTAATAGTATTAATAATCGGTTGAGGTTTTCGAGTGAATTAAGTTTGTCTGTGAGTGCTAACGGAATTTCAATATTTAGAATATTGAGTTCATTTTCAACGCTATGGATGGTGGCTCTGAGCTGGCCTTGTAAGCCTGAGTCATGATTGATACCTGCAATCTGTCCGAGCTCTTCTAATTGCAGTAGTGTTGTTGTAAACGTTTGCAGATCGGCATGGAGCTTAGCGTGTTCTTTTTGAGTATTAAATAATGCTTTTAGCTCCTTAATATCTTTGATAAAGGCTTCTTGGTATTGAGGATCATGTAAGGTAAAAAAATAATAGATGTCTTGCTGGACTTGCCAAAAAGTTAATTGAATATTTTTATCTTGTGTATTGATAATGTTTTTTTCGAGTTGAATTAAAGCGGTTTGTAAATGATGTTTTAGGCCATTATTGTTGGTGCCATTAATATCAAGTAATACCTGTGATAGTTCGTTAAAGGCATTGATATAAATATTAATGCTATCTATCATGACTAGACTATTGTAGTTAATATCTATTCTATTGTTTGATAATAATTGTTCAATTTGTATAATATCTTTCTTGAGCTGTTCGCCTTGTTGTTGTAAAGAGACTGCGTATTGTTCATCCAGTCTAGACATGAAATCCTTTTCATGTCGTCTCATCGTGAGTAAGCGGTTAGAAGAGTTGGATACCGTCACTTCAAGAGAAAGTAGATTATTTTCAGTTTCAATAATTTGATGGTTAAAGTAAGTATAAATAAGCAGAAGAATAATAATGGCACTGGTGGCGAGTTGAAGTTGTAATTTAATTGAGCTGGTGATTTTATTGGGCATAATCAAATCGCTTCCATGTACGAAGGTGTATGGTTGAATACGTGCTTTTGTGTTGAGTATAGTTAAGTTCTTTTACTTTGGTGGGATTGAGGAGAAGATGTGTTTTTACTCGTTTATTTTAGCAAACTTGGGATGAGTTTGAGCTTCGCAATAAGAAGGATTCAGTTTAATCATTTTTAATGAGTTGGTTTCAGTGAAAAAAGGGGCTAATCGGCAGGGGGGATGTTGGCATTTTTACGGAATAAATTCATCGGATCATATTTTTTTTTGATTTGCCTTATCTTATTGTAATTTTTACCATAGACTTTCTTAAGGTGTTGGTTATGTTCTTCACCAATGCCAGCATGATTAAGGTAAATACGGTTTTGGTTTGAATAGGTTGCGAGTCTATCCCACAATGCCCGTCCCCAAGCAATATTAGCATCATCAAAGTTTGCATCAATCCAGGCTAAATTTGACTCGAGCATAAAGTCTGTATCTCTTGAACCAAAGGCTGTAGCCTCTTCAGCGATCTCACGATATGCACCGCGTAAGCATTGGATGACAAAAGAGACGTTGCCCTTACAAGTGGAAAGGGGTCTTAATCTAAATCCATCGATGAATTCTTTTAGCATAGAGTGACTTAATTGGTTTGTATAAATCGATTTAAAGTAAAAGCGTTGAGGTTGAACTTTATTGCTATTCCAATTTTCAAACCATTGTTGGACTTGCTTGAAGGGGATAATTGATGTGGCATCATGGACTAGACCATCAAAAGAGCAAAGACGCTGAATGTGTTTTTGAGCCTCTTTATGTTCTCCTACATGAACCCCTGCAAGCATGACAACATCTTGATCATGTAAATGTTTAGGAAAGTGGAGGCTAGGTGGGACGCGATAAATAAATGCAATAGAGGTTAAATCTTGACTGGCTTGTGCCATGAAGTCTCGCCATTGTAATAATACACTTTCCGCTTTATCTATAGGATACATAGGGCTACAAAAGAGGACTTCAGGTCCAATAGGGTGGGCTTGAAATAGAAAAGAACTGACCACACCAAAGTTTCCGCTGCCGCCACATAAGGCCCAAAATAAATCAGTATGTTTGTCTTTTGAGACGGTTAAAATTCGCCCGTCACTGGTAACAATTTGTGCTGATAATAAATTATCAATAGTTAAACCATGCTTTCCCGTGAGCCAACCAAATCCACCTCCTAAGGTGAGTCCTGCAATACCTGTGACAGAGACTGTGCCGACAGGCACTGCGAGACCAAAAGCTTGTGTTTCATGATCGAGTTTACCCAGTAGTGTGCCAGCTTCGACTCTGACTTGCTTGGTATTAGCATCGACATAAACACTTTGCATTTTGCATAAATCGATTAACATGCCACCTTCACAGCTGGCATGCCCTGCAACATTATGACCGCCGCTTTTAACTGCGATAAGGAGTTTATGTTTTGCTGCAAAAATAACACAGGTTTGAATGTCTGCTACGCCTGTTGGTTTGACAATGAAAGCAGGTTTTCTATCAAAGATATGGTTAAAGATCTGTCTAGACTCTTCATATTCATGACCGTCTTCAAACAGTATATTTGAATTGAGTAGAGCCTTGAATCGGTCAAATTCTTCTTCTGGAATGTCAACGTTTTTATTATTTAATCCTTTTACTTTTATCATGCTGCTCAAACACCCATCGTTCATTATTTATTTTATATATTAGTCTAAGTTTGCACTTTTATTTTCGAGTGGATCAAAATTGATTGGGCGATAACGGTCATAATTTTGATCAGAAAAATCTAGATGAGAATATTGGGGCAAGCGATTAAGGAGCGGGCAATTATGCTCCTTATTCAGGTAAAGGGATTGTTTAATTTACACTTGTTCTAAATATGCAGCAGCGCCAATGAGTCCGGGCTGAGGCTCTGTGATTAAATACAAAGGTGCTTGATTAACATAGCCTGTGAAGCGACCTTTATGTGTATAATGCTGTTTAAATTGTGTGAAATCTATATGCTCAATGATCCTAGGCAGAATCCCTCCAGCAATATAAACCCCACCAAAAGCGCCATTCATGAGAACGAGATCGCCTAAGAATTGTGCCAATATTTCTAAGAAAAGCTCAATACTTCTAATGCATAATTCATCTGTTTTATGGATGAAGTGTTCGGTAATATGCTGAGCATCATATGGCTGGGCAATGACATTAGATTGAACGGCAAGTGCCTGATAGATATTAATGATACCTTGTCCAGATAAGAGTCGTTCTATCGATACACGTTCATGTTGGTCTAATAAATGGTTCAATACTTGTATTTGTTGTTTCGATGTAGGCGCAAAAGCAATATGCCCGCCTTCACCACTGATACAGTGATGATGCTTACCGACTGAGATGAGTTGAGCAATACCTAAGCCTGTACCTGGACCGCAAACCATTTTTGGCGCCTGGGTTTGTGCTTTTTTATCACTGATGGTGATCAATTGTTTGGAAGAGAGTTGAGGTAAGGACATGGCGATAGCATGATAATCATTGATGAGATGAACCTGTTTGATTTGACAATATTGTTCTAAGGAGTGAGCAGAAAATTGCCAATCAAGGTTGGTCATTTTAATGATTTCATCATTAACCGCCCCGGCAATACAAATACAGGCTTTTTCAATATTCAATTGATTAAATTCGATATAATGCTTGATTGCAGCTTCTAAGGAAGGAAATTCAGCACATTTAAAAGTTTGAATATGATTGAGTTTACTTTGACAAGCAATTGCAAGGCGTATATTGGTACCACCTACATCGGCGACTAGATTTCTTTGCAGCATAGGGTTCTCTTCGTTTTGCATTTTCATATGTCAGTCAAGATTTACGGTAGAGCTTAGAACGAGTTGATTTTTTGTGATTACATGATGTTCGAGATAAACGAGTCTGAATCGCGGCGAGAGGGATGACGCCTAGTCATTCTTAGCCCCTTTAGATGGGGGAGGTCGAACAACGTTTGAATCAAGGCCGACAATAACGACGCCACATAAGCTCTGCTAGGTCAAATAACGCCACAAACGGCTGCAGAAATCACTACCAAAGATAAACATGAATATAAGATAACGGATTTAATCAACGCTGGCGAACATGATTTTAAATTTGTCTCCAAACTGCTTTAAAAATGTTTATTTGTGATTAAATTACGTTATTAAAATGATGCAAGTCAAGCTGATGTATCATAGCATTCATCATGAATATTACATTAATTACTTATTTTACAATTAGTTGGTTATCTATCGCGATATTCATCAATAAAGTTCAATAATCAGTTTGGTTGTTTTTTTACCACGCTTAAAGAGCGAATGCAATACCGCTAAAAATGATGAGACAGTGTTTGTTTTTGATTTTAATCGGACCGTTAAGCGTGGGCTATTTGATTTAAAGTGGGATTTTAAAGCGTGTAGGCTTAACCTCATCTGCGCTTGAGGTTATACTGACGGAAAATTTATATTCGTTGCGATTAATATTAAATGACCCAAGACGTTCAACAACACCTATCGTCAACTGTGTTGGCATTAGACACCTGTACAGAGTCATGCTCTGTGGCATTAATGGTTAATGGAGAAGTGTATCATCAACAAGTTGATGCTCCTCGTGAACATAGCCAACGTTTATTGCCTATGGTTGACAATATATTAAAACAAGCACAAGTGACCTTAAAAGATATCGACTATATTGCTTATGGTCGGGGTCCGGGGAGCTTTACGGGGATTCGAATTTGTACGAGTATGACCCAAGGCTTGGCGCTAGGACTTGATGTACCTGTTATTGGGATCTCTACATTAGCGACGATGGCGCAAATTGCAATAACCGATCGGGGGGCGACTCAAGTATTGTGTAGTATTGATGCGCGTATGGGAGAGGTGTATTGGGGTCAATTTATCAACCTTGATGGTATTGCAACGCTTGTTGGGAAGGAGCAAGTGACAACGCCTCAAGATGTGAGCTTAGTGTTGAATGTCAATGAAAGTATTATTTGCACTGGTACAGGCTTCGATACATACCCTGAGCTGTTATCAATAAGCGAGAATCTCACGGTTGATGAGAAAGCTAAATATCCTCAGGCCAGTGCGATGATTGCGTTAGCTGAGGTGGGATACCTTAAAGGCGAATCGACCAGTGTTGATGCGTTAGCCCCTGTTTATTTACGTGATACCGTGACATGGAAAAAATTACCGGGACGTGAGTAAGCTTTTCATTATAACGCTTTAATCATTATTTATTCGATAAGCCCACTGAGTCTTTAAAATACTCAGTGGGCTTTTTATTGCTGTATTGATAAAGGCTCGATATTATTGATGAAATAATATCGAGCCTTTATCAATAGGAAATGCCATGGGTCACTCAAAAATCCCAACCAAAGGACGTTTTTTCATCGAGTTATTTGTGGCGGTGATCATTACTCGTTTGCCTCTTATTCAAATTCCTTTTAAGTGGTTGGAAAGTTACTTTCATGAACTTTCCCATGGTTTGGCGACGTTATTAACGGGTGGGTCAGTGAGCCATATTCAATTATTTCCTAATGGTGCGGGTTTGTGCTTTAGTCAGGGGGGCTGGCCTATCATCATTGGTTTTAGTGGTTATTTTGGCGCAGCTTTATGGGGCTTTTTACTGTTTTTTTTGGCAACTAGCTCAAGAGGAATAAGGGTTTATTATGCTTTATTAGGCACAGGTGTGTTGCTAACGATTGCCCTGTGGGGGCGAGATATATTGACGATTGTGATCCTATTGGTCCTTGCTGGGGTATTTTTATTGCCGCTTAAACTGGATAGTAAAACTTTTTTTAATAGTGGGTTAAGGATTATAGCCCTGATGATTATGCTTAATGCTCTGGCTAGTCCAACTTATTTATTGGGGATAGGATCCCGTGGCGATGCCGCCATGTTAGCTTCACAAACGTGGATACCGGCTTGGGTTTGGGTGGGAATATGGCTGTTATTCAGTGCATGGATGTTGATATTAAGTTGGCGTCGAGTGCGCGATGTTAAGCGAAATGCTTGAGCTTTTTATGTGTTATACCCGTGAGACTTCAAGCTGTAGGATTCAGTTGGAATGAAAAGTCTTTTAGACAAGGTCATTAATTGCTCCTGCATAAATGACATTTCCATCATCCTTGATGGTTAGCTGAACATCGAGCCTAGTCATTCTAAGTTGGTGTTTAATAACACAGTATAAAAGGCTTTTAAACCAACCCTTTGGGAGTGTGTAAAAGCGCCTACTTCTGCGTTGTATCACCTTAAAAGGCAATAAGCATTTCGGCAATAATACGCCTTGAATTAGGCACTTTTACGCACTCTGAAAACATGCATCTTGAAGTATCACAGGTATAAGGCGTACCAACGGAATTGCGGGAAAGGCTTGGTTTTTCATTTAGTGGCTGTTATTTTGAACGTTTATTGATAATCAAGGAAGAAAAACTATGTTTTTGAATACGATTTTTAATACTCCAATACTGAATACTCGCTTAGAGAGTATAAAGAGGAGTTTGGGTGGGAAACACTTATCGTCTGTTTCGTTCGTCAGCGTGGGGTTGTTATTGGGGAGCATGAGTTTTTCCGTAATGAGCAGTAGCGAGTCGAGTGATATGAAAGATCCGTTACATAATGCCGTACAAAGCGACTTTAGAACGTCAAGTAACATTCAGCGTGATGTTTACAGGCACCCCTTTGAAACATTGAATTTTTTTGGTGTTAAACCGACTGATACTGTGATTGAACTATGGCCAGGTGGAGGATGGTATGCAGAAATATTAGCCCCATATTTAAATCAAAAAGGGCAATATGTTGGTGCGATTTTTGACAGTAATCCCACAGATGAAGCTAAAAAGAATGGCTATAGGGCGACATCTGCAAAGAAATTTAAAGTGTGGCTGGAAGACAGTAAAACGAAGACTTCTCAGGCTGAGGTCGTGACTTTTGATCCGCCAACGCATTATTCTCTCGGCCCTAATAACAGCGCAGATGTTGTTCTTACATTTAGAAATTTACATAATTGGGCGGTGAAAGATTATTTATTACCTGTTTTTCAATCGGCATTTAAAGTGCTAAAGCCGGGCGGCACTTTTGGAGTCGTAGAGCATAGGGGAAAAGAAGGAATGTTGGCCAGTAGTGGCTATATGGAACAAGATGAGGTGATTGCTTTAGCTAAAAAAGTGGGCTTTTCACTTGTGGCTAGCTCTGAAATTAACGCAAATTTAGCCGATACAAAAGATTATCCAAATGGAGTATGGAGTCTTCCTCCACGATTAAAAGGAGGGGATACCGACAAGCAAAAATATGTGGATATCGGTGAGAGTGATAGAATGACATTGAAATTTATTAAACCAAATCGTTAATTTTGTATTCTCAAAGCGATTAAGGGTTTAGGCAAACGTTAAAATGAAATTTGTTTAAATAGCGCTTGATGAGCAAAAACGTTAAAGTGCTTTTCATGATGATATATACCGTGATACTTCAAGCTTAAGGATTTGGCTGGCATGAAAAAGCCTTTTAGACAAAGTATTGAACATCGAGCCTAGTTATTTTAAGTTGATGTTTAAAAACTCAGTATAAAAGGCCTTTCTCTTTACTAATAAGGATTAGCTCGTTGGGAGTGTATAAAAGCATCTACCTCGACATTATATCATCTTAAAGGGTCATATATTTCGGCACTTTTTCTTATACAAGAATACGCACTTTGAAAACATGCATCTTGAAGTTTCGCGGGGAGAACAATCTGTCTGTATTTAGAAAGGTGATGTTGCTTTAAATAAAGGAAGTAAAGAAGAGGGGTGAAGTGTTGTTCATCACTTTTTTATGCTCTTTATTTTTATTACATTAAACGGGAAAAATATGCTGAGTGATGTCAAAACGAATGGCGAAGAGATACAAATTGCCTTGCCGCATTTGAATGTATCGGCAAGGATGTGGGGACGAGAAGATAAACCTTTACTGTTGGCTCTACATGGTTGGTTAGATAATGCGAATAGTTTTGAGCCTCTTGCGGCTTATTTGAATGATTATCAAGTTTTGGCTATTGATTGGCCCGGTCATGGCTATTCGGATCACCATCCTGGGCATTATCCTTTACATTGGGTTGATTATATTTTCGATTTACAATTACTCATGACCTATCTTGAGCAAAAAAAAGCCCCTGTTGCAATTATTGGTCATTCATTAGGGGGAATTGTGGCATCGGCTTATACGGCTGCTTTTCCTGAACACGTGAATAAGTTAATTTTAATTGAAGCGTTAGCGCCTATTTTTGAGTCGGCGAAAAAAAATAAAGCAAGATTAAAGAAAAGTTTTAAAGATTATCAAACTTACCTTGCCAATAAAGAGAACACCATTAGTGTGTATGATAATTTGCATATTGCTGTGAATGCGCGGCATAAATTAACCGGATTAGAGATATCATGGTGCGAATTACTGACTAAACGAAATATGTTTAAAAATGGACAAGGAGTGAGTTGGAGAAGTGATCCAAGGTTAAGATTGGACTCGCCTACTCGTTTAAGTTTTGAACAAGTCGATGCATTGATGCAGTCACACCCTTGCCCCACGTTACTTATCACGGCTGAAGATGGGTATCACTCTTTACAAACTGCGCTCTCTCAAGGCCAAAAATGGTTTAATCAATTATCGACATTGCATTTAGCAGGGGATCATCATTTGCATATGGGGAATGCCGCAGCAGTGGCGAGTGCGATAACAGAATTTATTGCTAATGATAGAAATGTGGTTGTTTAGAAGAGGGGAAATACGATTTTGGGTTATTTCTTCGTTAAGTGCTTTAGTTGTAAATTTTGACTAGGTTTTTTGTTTCATTTATGTGATGATGTTCAAAAAATTAAACGCTTGTATGATTTATATCACTGGCAATAGAAATACAATCATTAAGTCTGTGTTAAGCATTATTTCTAGGTGTTTAACGTAGACTTTTGTTGTACTGCTTTCATCATACTGAAGGCATGAGGAGAGAGTTTTGGATCAGCCTTGGATTAATAATTTACCTGATGGTGTACCCGCCGAAATCGACGTTAATGAATATGCTTCACTTGTTGATTTATTTGAACGGTCAACGGCTAAGTATGCCGACCAATCCGCTTTCGTTAACATGGGGGCGAGTTTAACTTATCGTAAATTAGAAGAGCGTAGTCGTGCTTTTGCTGCTTACTTGCAAAATGAGCTGGCATTAAACAAAGGGGATAGGGTTGCGATCATGATGCCTAATTTATTGCAATATCCCATTGCTTTATTTGGCGTACTAAGAGCTGGAATGGTCGTTGTGAATGTCAATCCTCTTTATACACCTCGTGAGCTTGAACATCAGCTAAATGACTCCGGTGCCAAAGCGATTGTTGTTGTCTCTAATTTTGCTCATACTTTAGATAAGGTAGTCAAAAAGACAGCCGTTGAAAGTGTGATTTTAACAGGACTTGGGGATCTACTGAGTGCGCCTAAACGGACTTTAGTTAATTTCGTTGTCAAGTACGTGAAAAAAATGGTGCCTAAATATCATTTACCTCATGCTATCTCTATTCGTCAAGCCTTATCGAAAGGTCGAAGAATGCAGTATGTTAAACCTCATATTGGTGCTGAAGATTTAGCGTTTTTACAATATACAGGTGGAACCACTGGGGTATCGAAAGGGGCCATGTTAAGTCATGGCAATGTGGTGAGTAATGTATTGCAGGCCGATGCGGCTTATTCTCCTTTATTGAATAATGGTGAAGAGTTTGTGGTGACAGCTTTGCCGCTTTATCATATTTTCGCATTGACAGTGAACTGTTTGTTATTTATTCATAAAGGAGCAAATAATTTATTGATCACTAATCCTCGTGACCTTCCTGCGTTTATTAATGAATTGCATAAATACCCTATTACCGCTTTAACAGGGGTCAATACTTTATTTAATGCATTAGTGAATTCCCGTGATTTTTCTGGTTTGGATTTTTCTACGTTAAAGCTGTCTATTGGTGGGGGCATGGCAGTACAGCGAGCGGTAGCTGAAAAATGGCAAAGCATTACTCATACCCGTTTACTTGAAGGTTACGGGCTAACGGAAGCTTCACCTTTAGTGACTTGTTGTCCGTATAATTTAGAGGGATACAATAGCTCCATAGGTTTCCCTGTGGCGATGACGGACGTGCAAGTCCGTAGTGAAGAGGGAGATATCTTACCTCAAGGGGAAGTAGGGGAAATATTTGCCAAAGGACCCCAAGTTATGTTGGGATATTGGCAACGACCTGAAGAGACCCAAAAGGTGATCGATGACACTGGGTATTTAGCAACCGGTGATATTGGTTATATGGATGAGAATGGTTTCTTTTACATTGTCGATCGTAAAAAAGACATGATTTTAGTGTCAGGTTTTAATGTTTTCCCCAATGAAATCGAAGACGTGGTGGCAATGCACCCCAGTATTGTTGAGGTGGCTGCTGTTGGTGTGCCTCATGAGGTATCCGGTGAAGTGGTTAAAGTATTTGTTGTTACCAATAACGATGCGTTATCCGCTGAGGATGTTATTGAGCATTGTCGTCGTCATTTAACGGGTTATAAAATCCCTAAGTTGGTTGAGTTTAGAAAAGAGTTACCTAAGTCCAATGTGGGTAAAATATTGCGTCGTGAACTAAGGGATGAGCAAAAAAACTAAATCTGTTATTTCTTGTGTTAATATAGCAATAGCATTGAAAAAAGCCGGCAAATGTCGGCTTTTTATTTGAAGCAGATTTTGGAGAAGATATTGTTAGCGTTTGAGTATATAGATAATAATGCGAGTCTTGAAGCGTTAGTGAAACAGTATGAACAGGCAGATTTATTAGTATTAGATACTGAATTTGTTCGTACTCGTACCTATTATGCAAAACTAGGGTTAATTCAAGCCTATGACGGTAAGACATTGGCGCTTATTGATCCTTTAGCTGTGATGGATCTGTCTGTTTTCTGGGCGTTACTCACTCAGCCTAATTTGATTAAAGTACTGCATTCTTGCAGTGAAGACTTAGATGTTTTTGCGCATTATGCTCAATGTCAGCCCAGTCCACTTTTGGATAGTCAATTGGGTGCCAGCTTAGCGGGCTTAGGGCATAGTTTAGGTTATGCCAAATTGGTTGAAAATCTTTTATCGGTGAGTTTAGATAAAGGGGAATCTCGAACTGATTGGCTTAAGCGCCCCTTATCTCGTGCGCAACTAGACTATGCTGCTAATGATGTTTTTTACTTATATGAACTTTATCCCCAGTTAGTTGAAAAGCTAAAAAATATGGATAGACTGGATTGGGTGATGGCAGAAAGTGAGCGAATGACACAGAATCGACTCACCCCGGTGGTTCCTAATGATGCGTATTTGAAGGTGAAAAATGCCTTTCAGTTGTTGCCGAGACAATTAGCTTGTTTGCGAGATTTGGCTAAATGGCGTTTAGAAGTGGCATTGAAGCGAGATATGGCAGTGGGATTTGTTATCAAAGATCATGCATTAATCGCACTGGCAAAGAAACAGCCTCAAAGCCTCACGCAATTAGCAAAATTAATCGATTTAACAGAGCAAGAAAAACGTGTTCATGGCAAAAAAATTGTCGAGATCATCAATCAAGTGAACTTTGAGTTATTACCTGAGCCGATTGATGTGATTGCGCTTAAAACGGGATATAAATCCGCTTTTAAGGCGATTAAACAGGTATTAATGACACAAGCTGAAGCAGTTCAAGTCCCCATAGAGCTGTTAGGTTCAAAGCGTCATATTCATGAATATTTACGTTGGTTATGGGATGGTAAAAAAGGGGAGCTACCTCTGATATTAACAGGTTGGCGAGCCGATATTGTGGGTGAGCACCTCGATACTATTACTGTGTAGTCAATTGTGTGTCATGATAGTTAATCTCACAGGCTAAATCATTTAGCTTGTGAGATCACTAAAAGTCGAAATTAGCCCTGTGGCTCAGGCAAAGTAACGTTAAGTTCAAGTACTGACAGCTTTTCATCGTTTTGATCGAGTTGTACCGATATTTGATCGGGTCCAACGTTCACATACTTTCGAATGACTTCGATAATTTCTTTTTTCATTTCAGGAAAATAGTCAGGGGCGTCTCTTTCTCCGCGTTGATGGGCGACGATAATTTGGAGACGCTCTTTGGCGGTTGCAGCTGTATTCACTTTTTTGTCACTTTTAAAATAATCGAGTAAAGACATAGTTAATTACCAAGAAGTTAGTTACCAAAAGTTAGCTACCAAAAATGCGTTTTAAAAAGCCTTTTTTCTCTTCGGTAATAAAACGTAACTCAACTTCTTCACCTAAGAGGCGCGCAACACTGTCACTATAAGCAATGCCTGCATCGCTTTCTTCATCCCAAATGACAGGGATCCCCGAATTGGATGCTTTTAGAACAGATTGTGACTCTGGAATGACACCTAATAACGGGATCGCTAAAATTTCTTCTACATCAACAACACTTAACATTTCACCCGTACTGACTCTATCTGGTGCATAGCGGGTTAACAGGAGTAATTCTTTTACCGGTTCTAAGCCTTGTTCTGCGCGTCTCGATTTACTTTGTAACATACCGACTATTCTGTCAGAGTCTCGCACTGAACTGACTTCAGGGTTGGTCGTGACAATAGCAAGATCGGCATAATATAAGGCCATCATTGCCCCATTTTCGATTCCTGCAGGGGAGTCGCAAATCACATATTCAAATTGCTCAGAGAGTAAATCCAGTACTTTTCCTACTCCCTCTTTTGTGAGTGCATTTTTATCTCGAGTTTGTGAGGCAGGAAGAATGAACAGGTTTTCACAACGTTTATCTTTGATTAATGCTTGATTGAGATTGGCTTCTTCATTAATGACATTAACGAAATCATAAACGACACGACGTTCACAACCCATAATGAGATCTAAGTTTCTTAATCCAATATCAAAATCAATCACGACAGTCCTATGTCCTTTTAGGGCTAATCCTGTTGCAATGGCTGCGCTTGACGTGGTTTTGCCAACGCCGCCTTTGCCTGAGGTGACAACAATAATTTGTGTCATGTCTATACTATCCTTTTTAATCTGTCGGTTGTTAAAGTGATAAATTATCGGCAGTTAAGGTATTCTCTTTTAAGCGAATACAGGCACTTTGCGACGTAATATTTTGCTGAAGGTTTTCTGTTAACCAATATTGGCCAGCAATGGAAACTAATTCAGCTTCGATTTTTTTCGCAATGATAACGGCATGCTTATCGCCTGCGGCGCCAGCCATTGCCTTGCCTCTTAATGTACCATAGACGTGTATGCTACCATCTGCAATGACCTCTGCACCATTACCAACGGCGCCAATGATGATTAAATCACCACCTTTTGTGTAAATTTGTTGTCCTGAACGAATATTACGCTGGATAATTTTAGTTGTTTTCGGTAATTGAGGGGGATTGAGACTTTGTTTTCCTGATTTTACGATGGCCAGTCCAAGGGATTTGGCCTGCTCAATCAGTTCGGGAATGGCAGCGGTAATGCCAACAATGATTAAATGCCGTTGAGTAAGAATGTGCTTGAGTCGAGCAAGGTCAAATAACGGATCTTTGATGCGCTCAATATTAATCACTAAAGGTGCACCAATAAAGAATTGGGGGGCAATCGCGAGTTTATTATCCAGTTCAGCCGTGAGTCTGCTCATATCTTGATGCTTAATGTGCAGTACCGATAGGGTAAAGGATGCGCCTTTTAATTCTAGGCTTGGTGTATACATTCCGACTTTGCTCTTTACAAATGATCAACTTTACGTCGATAAACATTAAATTCCGATCAGTCCATGGTATAGTGTCGTTAATTAGCTGGCAAGTTGAATTGTTTGGAAATTGAGCCTGATATGATCTGTGCAGTATATAAAAGTAGTCGAAAACAAGAAACCTATTTATTTATTGAAAAACGTGATGATTTTACCAAAGTACCCGATGCATTAATGGATATGTTTGGGACGCCGACTTTAGTGATGATGTTGCCTTTAAGCAAACGTGATCACTTGGGGTTTGCAGATATCGAAAAGGTGAAAAGTGAATTAGTCGATAAAGGGTTTTATTTACAATTGCCGCCACCGGTTGAAAACCTATTGGAAACCCATAAAGCAGAGATTGGTTACAGCCGAGATTAATGGAATTAGGCATAGTTTAAAAGGCAATAATAAATCAGTGTAAAACATGTTATTTTTTATGGTGGGCAATATCGTTCATGCTTTGTGGTACTGCCCAGCAGACTCCATCAGGTTATTTGCTTTTGCGACGTTGTAAAGTGCATTTTTCTTGAGCGAGTATTGATGCTAGTCATCCTCATTCAGCACTTGCTGCCATTTGAAAGTTTTTCACTAATGCGTTTGCAATGTTGTAGCCTAAATATAAGTAGTTTTGAATATCGGGATGGACGTTATTTTTATACCCCGTCACCGGAATAATTGGTTGGGCAATACTGATGTGAGCGTTGGGATTATTTAAGAGCACATCTTGGGTTAAGCTTGGTGATGATGAGCTAAGGTTCTCATTTTGAATGTAACGATTATAGGTTATATCGGCGCAACCATCTGTAGTGAACATCTTGCAAGCCCCGCTATTTGCAACGGGGGGAATTGGTGACACAATATGATATAGCTGATTATTTGCGTTTTTAGGGTTGAAATTCATTGGTAACGTGCTGGTGATGAAATGGAGTAAATCACTTTTGAGTTCGTCAAAAGTATCGAATCCAATCATAATGTCATTCGTACCAGCTAAAGTAATAGTAAATATGTCAGCTTGATCTGGAATAGGTGTTTTGGCTTGTTGAAAAAGAGATGTAATGGGAAGTTGGCAGTTGTGGGTGTTATCACACAAGGTGTAGCCTTGATTAGCAAAATAAGGTGCATTAATGGTTTTAATTTTTTTATTACTATCAGGTGCTTGTGTTGCAGTAAAGAAATCAATTCCAGGTGCTTGATTATTGGGATCGCCTCCTAATGGATTTGAATGAGTGTTACCTAAGAATTTTATTAGGTGTAATTGATTTTTTTTATCAATAAAGCTGATATTTTTCAGTGAAGTATTACATTGGAAGTGACTGGCAATCGATGTTGCTGGATTATTATTGATTGTTTGTTCTGCGACATTGATGGATAAATTGGGGTCACACATGAGCTGTATTAGTGCTTCTCTATAACCTCCAGGTGCAAAGGCTGTATTACCAAAAAAACGTGTTTGATACTGTTGATTTACCTTATTCTTTCCCTGAATGATTGCACTTGAATAAGTGTATTGATCTTTTATTTGTTGATTATCATTACCATCAACACCGACTGTGATGGAGTCCCCAATGGCGGTGATATAATAGGGTTTTGTATCAGCAAAAGCGGATAAGTGGATCTGTAGGCCTAAGGTTAAAAGGCAATACACAATTGCGTTTTTTGGAGTTATTAATCTAAGTGAAAGTGCCATATTTTTCCTTATTATTTAATTATTTTTATGTGATGATCTAAATTAATTTGAACAAGCATTGGATAAATAGTGGGGATTGAGAATATGAATAAGCACTAAAATATGTCTAATCTTTTTAAATTAATTAAATTTCATACCCATATTCAAAAATAAAATATTTTAATTCAAAATCAATTGCTTAATTTTTTTAAATTAAAAAATATATCGATAGCATTGTTAATCGTTTTGGCCTTAAACGATTAAATTCAAAGGAGAGAATCTGAATTTGATTATTTTGAATGAAGCATTTACAAAGGATAAATAAGGGTAAGCATAATATATGTGACTTGTAGTCTACTTGAAATGTTTTTATAGACTTTATTAAAAACACCCTACTAATTATCAAAAAATCAACAATACTAATATTACTCACATTTCTATAGTCGTTTATTGCAGAGGCTATGCTGTGAAATGTCAACTCCCATTCATTTGTAAAGAGTTGCCATGATGAAGATGACAAAAAAAGCGTTAATTTGGATTATTTCATTACTTTTTCTAGCGAGTTGCAGTTTAGGGGTACTTGATTCAAAAGGGCAAGTGGGTAAGGAGGAAGGCGAATTAATTATCACAGCGACCTTGCTGATGCTCATTGTGGTTATTCCTGTGATTGTGATGACTTTTGTGTTTGCTTGGAAGTATCGAGAGCATAATGAAAAATCAACCTATGCACCTGATTGGGCCCATTCAACCAAAATAGAGACGTTTGTGTGGGGGATCCCTTTTCTTATTATTCTCGTTTTAGCCATTATCACCTGGCGGACAACACACGCACTTGATCCTTATAAGCCATTGAACAGTGATGTAGAGCCTATTGTGATTGAGGTCATTGCGCTTGATTGGAAATGGTTATTTATTTATCCCAAGTTTGGTATTGCGACCATTAATCATATCGAAATTCCAGTGGATGTGCCGATTGCTTTTAAGATCACTTCTGATGCGCCCATGAATTCCTTTTTTATTCCAAAATTGGGAGGACAAATTTATGCCATGTCAGGCATGCAAACCCAATTACATTTAATTGCCAATGAGCAAGGCACTTTTAGAGGCATGTCTGCCAATATTAGTGGTGAAGGTTTTTCTGATATGACATTTACCACGACCTCAACTTCTGAAAAAGGGTTTAAAGATTGGATTAATAGTGTTAAGCAATCGCAATTAACACTTAGCAAAGCTCAATATAATAAGTTAAGTAATAAGAGTGAGAATCATCCAATACAGTATTTTTCATATGTGGAGCCGCGATTATTTGAAGCCGTAATAGAAAAATATATGTTGCCAGGTAAACAAGATGCGGATCGTAAATTCATTTTAAGGCAGGACTAACTATGCTAGGGAAACTAACTTGGGACTCTGTCCCCTGGGATAACGGCATTGTGATGGGCGCCGTTTCATTTATGGCTGCAGTCGTCATTATATTGGCATTAATTGTGACTCGGTATGGTAAATGGCGTTACCTTTGGAGTGAATGGTTTACTACCATCGATCATAAGAAAATCGGTATTATGTACGTTATTGTTGGCTTTGTCATGATGTTAAGGGGCTTCAGTGATGCAATCATGATGCGTTCACAATTGGCTTTAGCAGCCAGTGCGCCAGGCTATTTACCCCCAGAGCATTATGATCAAATTTTTACCGCACACGGTGTGATAATGATTTTCTTTGTTGCTATGCCACTTGTGATTGGTCTTATCAATATTGTGGTACCACAGCAAATTGGCGCAAGAGATGTTGCCTTTCCTTTTATGAACTCTTTGAGTTTTTGGCTATTTTTTGTCGGAATGGCATTAGTGAATATGTCTTTAGGCATTGGGGACTTTGCGAGAACGGGTTGGTTAGCGTATCCCCCTTTATCTGGAATAGCCAATAGTCCGGGTGTAGGAGTCGATTATTATATATGGAGCTTGCAAATTGCGGGCATTGGCACCTTAATGACGGGCATTAATTTCTTTGTCACTATCATGAAAATGCGTTGTCCTGGCATGACTTTGATGCGCATGCCTATTTTTACTTGGACAGCTTTATGTACCAATATTTTGATTATTGCTGCATTCCCTGTATTGACGGTAACGTTAGCATTGTTGACGTTAGATAGGTACTTAGGGTTTCACTTTTTTACCGCAACAGCAGGTGGCGATCAAATGATGTATGTTAATTTGATTTGGATTTGGGGCCATCCAGAAGTGTATATTCTTATTTTACCTGCTTTTGGGGTTTTTTCAGAAGTGGTGCCGACTTTTACGCATAAAAAGCTATTTGGTTACACTTCAATGGTTTATGCAACAGCAGTGATCACTGTACTGTCATTTAGTGTTTGGTTACATCACTTTTTTACGATGGGATCTGGGGCCAATGTCAATGCTTTTTTCGGTATTGCCACTATGATAATAGCCATTCCAACAGGGGTTAAAATCTTTAATTGGCTATTTACTATTTACCGTGGGCGATTACAAATGAATTTGCCTATTATGTGGACGTTAGCCTTTTTATCAACCTTTACTATTGGTGGCATGACGGGCGTATTACTGTCGGTACCTGGCGCCGATTTTTTGCTGCATAACAGTTTATTTCTTATCGCTCATTTTCATAATGTCATTATCGGTGGTGTGGTGTTTGGCATGTTTGCTGGCTACAGTTATTGGTTTCCAAAATCATTTGGCTTTACGCTTGATGAAAAGTGGGGAAAACGGGGTTTTTGGTTGTGGGTAGTTGGGTTTTATTTAGCCTTTATTCCTTTATATGCACTCGGCTTTATGGGAATGACAAGACGTTTAAATCACTATGATATTGACACCGGGTGGCAGCCGTTATTGATGGTGGCAATGGCTGGAGCGGTATCGATTTTATTTGGTATTATTTGTCAAATTATCCAATTATATGTGAGTATTCGTGATCGTGAGCTTAACCGCGATGAAACAGGCGATCCTTGGAATGCAAGAACCCTAGAGTGGTCAACAAGCTCTCCGCCAGCATTATATAATTTTCCTTTTACGCCAGTGGTTGATGACATTGATGCTTTTTGGAAAGAGAAACAAGAAAATCCAGTGAGGCCTAAAGAAACTCGGCCTTATGTTGATATTCATATGCCACGAAATACGGGAGCAGGATTTATTATGTCTGCTTTTGCGCTTGTTTTTGGCTTTGCCATGATTTGGTATATCTGGTGGTTAGCCTGTGTGGGCCTCTTGGGAATATTTTTAACTTTTATTCACCGATGTTTTGAAAAAGATGTGGATTATTATATCCCTGCGGCTGAGATTGAAGCCATTGAAAAGTTAAGGAGTCATAATGTCTAGTACAGTAATGGATCCGCATGTGGAAGAGTTAGACGAACACTCAATAACCGTTTTTGGTTTTTGGGTTTATATCATGAGTGATTGTATTTTATTTGCCACTTTATTTGCGACTCATGCCGTATTGATGCCGAATTTCTTTGGTGGACCTACGCCCAGAGAGCTGTTTTCAATGCCTTTTGTTTTAGTGGAAACCTTTCTTTTATTAACCAGTAGCTTTACTTATGGTTTGGCAATGCTTGCTATGCACCGAAATAAATCATCACAGGTTATCCAGTGTTTGATTGTGACATTTATTTTGGGTGCAGGGTTTATTTCTATGGAGCTGTATGAGTTCCATGAATTAATCACTGAAGGAAATAGTTGGCATCGTAGTGCATCTATTTCAAGTTTCTTTGGTTTAGTTGCGACGCATGGCTTTCACGTCACATTAGGCTTAATTTGGATGTTAGTGTTGATGTGGAGTGTTTGGCACTTTAATTTGACGAAACAAGTTAAAACGAGACTGACTTGTTTAGGTTTATTTTGGCATTTTCTCGACATTATTTGGATATGTGTATTTACCGTGGTTTATTTGATGGGAGCAATAGCATAATGAAGCAATCAAATGTTACCAGTAGTGGCGCCGACCATGGCACCTACGCTTCTTATATCACGGGATTTATTTTATCCATTCTATTGACCATTATTCCATATTATATTGTTGTTTATATGGATTTATCGAGTGGGATAAAAACATTGTTAATTGTGCTGCTTGCTTTAGCGCAATTATTTGTACAATTAGTTTTCTTTTTACATTTGAATACGCGGTCTGAAAAAGGGTGGAATTTTTTATCTTTTGTTTTCACTATGTTAGTTGTTATTATCTTAATTGGAGGCTCTCTTTGGATCATGTATCACCTTCGAGTCAACATGATGATATGAAGCTAAAGTTATTTGTATCGTTAACAAAACCTGGGATTATCTTAGGTAATTTAATTACCGTTATAGGCAGTTTTTTTTTAGCTCAACACCATTCGTTTAATATGAGCCTTTTTGTTTTACTATTATTGGGTATAAGCTTAGTGATTGCTTCGGGTTGTGTATTTAATAATATTATCGATAAAGATATTGATAGTCTTATGTTAAGGACCGCAGATAGGGTATTGGTAAAAGGATTAATATCAGATAGGGTGGCTTTACGTTATGGCATTATCTTAGGCGGGCTAGGTTTCTTATGTCTACTGAATATCAATTTATTGAGTTTTCTATTTGGACTTGTTGGTTGGTTTTTTTATGTGGTGGTTTATAGCTTATGGGCTAAGAGACAAACAGTATATGGAACCATAATAGGCAGTATTTCTGGTGCGATGCCTATGGCTGTGGGGTATTGTGCTGGCGGTAATCATATTGACTCTGGGTTGATATTGCTGGTGCTTATTAGTATTTCTTGGCAAATTCCTCATTCATATGCAATTGGTTTAGTTAGAAAGGAAGATTATATCAATGCCAATATTCCTCTCTTCTCTGTTTTATATCACACTGAAAAAGTGAAATTTCACTGTCTATTATATATTATCGCTTTTACTATACTGTGTTTAGCGCTATATCTTTTTGAATATGTTGGTTTGTTATACCTGTTGACTATGATGTTACTGTGTTTATATTGGTTGTTTATTGCTTTTCAAGGTTTTTCCCATCAAAATGTTAAACAGTGGGCAAAAAGAATGTTTCTTTTTTCCATTGTTATTATTTCTTCTTTTAGTGTTTTAATTGCTCTTGGTTATTAACTTTATCTGACTCATTGTTTAAAAATTAATTATGTTTCCCTTTGGTTAACAAAGATTGAAAATAGTTAATGTTGGTTGTTTATATTGATGATGAAATAGAGTAAATAAAAAATTATTATTAGGATGCATTTGTTTAAATATAAAAAATTGCTTATCGTACTTTTAGAATGGTATTCATCAATTAATATTGATTTTGCTATTATATTTAGGGTTGATATCAGCTCTTCAGTTTTTATCCTTGTTTATTGTCGGTATACATTAATATTCATATCTTTTTACTTTTTATATATTAATGTTTCTAAATTTTAGCCTTAGCTACGATTAGATTTTTGCATTTATTGTTAAAAACAATAGAAATAATATGGTAAGTAAATGTTAATAATAAGAATGATGATAATATGTTTACTCTTTAATTCATCAATAGTGTTAGCCTCAAAATATAATCTTCAATATTGGAAAGACTCAATTGATCCGTTAGGTATTGGAACCGGTTATCGTTATGTGTTTAATTCTCAATTTGTAGAAACAGAAAGTTTTGATAATATTATCAGTGATTTTTTATGCTATAACTATTGTCAATTAAATATAGGAGTAATAATAACTCAATTGGAGTTTCCTGTATCGGGCTACCTTGTTAATACGGTACAGCCATCAAGAATGATGGTGACTTTTAAAACAGGAATGGCTTATTCACTTATATCGCGTTTATCTTTAGGTTTCCGTTATGATTTTGATGCAAAAGTTATAGACAGTAATTTTGCCAGTGAAGATAATATTGCTGTTATAAAAAATCATGGTTCGGCGAGTGCTTTATTTAAGATAAGGTACTTGTTTACCGATAAAAATCAAAAACAGATCATCTCCTTATCGATTTATACAAATCGTTTGATTCAATCTAGTTCAAATAGCCTAACCAAGTTCACTGTCTATTTTGACTCTCATTACTCGACTGCTAGTCAAGCAAATCAAGCTTTGGTTGTAGAAATTAAAAAGCTTGCGGCTATCAATCAAGATTGTCAAATAAGTATTCAGGGGCACAGGAATGCTCAAGGCGCTAAGGCATATAACCTGATGTTATCAGAACAAGGTGCTTTGTCAGCCAAAAACTTACTTCTTGCCCAAGGTATTTCGGTTGACCCTATTGATATTTCTTTTCAAAGAAAAATGATTCAATTTCAAATAATAACAAGGCGTTATGGTGGTAGGGTAACCGTCGTGTCTTAGTCACTTTTATTCTAAATTAAGGTGTTTGCAATGATGACTACTATGAAGTATTGCTGCTTGATGTTTATTGCTGTATTAACGGCATTGTTATTAGTTGGTTGTGGTGAGAGTGAAAATACCACTGTTGAAAGCTCGTCATTGGTGGGCTTACAAGTTGAGCCAACCAATGCGGTGATCCCTGCTGGTACTACTCAGGCTTATCGGGCTACGGCGATTTATAACGATAACACCACGTTGGATGTGACCTCGAAGGCAACTTGGAGTGTGAGTGATCCCACTGATGCATCCATATCGACTTCTGGGCTAGTGACAGGTATTCACAGCGATGATGAGATAGAGAAAATTTCTGCAGTGTTTCAAGAGCAGTCAGTTAATGTTGATTTAAAAGTGAGTCCTGCCGTCCCAGTTGAATTAGTGATAACGCCTTCATCAATGAGTCTTCCTAAAGGCAGCACAATACAATTGTTGGCGACAGTGATTTATAGTGATGGTACAACTTTTGATGCTAGCAATAGTGAGAATATTAAGTGGAGCAGTAACAATGGCGCATTGTTTTCAGTCAGTGATACTGGATTAGTTGAGGCCAATATACAAATTAAGGGCGAGGGGAGTGTTATTGCTATTTATGAAAGTGGTGATGTTACTGTCAGCGCTCAAAGTCAGGTCAGAGTGACCGATGCTATTCCTACTGCTTTAATGATAACCCCTGTACGGTTAAGTATGGCTCAAGGAACAGAGCAGTCTTTAACTGCAATGGTATCATACAGCGATGGTACGCAAAGAGATGTGAGTAAAGCAACTAATATGATATGGCAAAGCAGTAATGATAGTATTGTTTCTGTGAGTGCCAGTGGCTTAGCAATTGCCAATAACGAGAGTAATGGCGATGTCATCATTACTGGTAACTATAGCAATTTAGGTGTTTCTATTTCAGCGAATAGCAGCATAAGCGTGACAGATGCCATTCCTGTGTCACTTTCGGTTACTCCGTCGTCGAGTACATTGGCTCAAGGGATGTCGAAGTCATTTACTGCATTAGTCAGGTTTAGTAATGATAGTGTTGTTGATGTCACACAAAATAATAATACTTCCTGGGTTAGCAGTAATACGAGTATTGCAACTGCCAATACCAGTACTGGAGTTGTAACGGCCAATAGCGCACAACGCTTAGGAGAAGTGAATATTATTGCCACCTTTGTTTTTGGTGACGGAAACAGCCAATCAATTGTGGTGAGTGATAATGCTGCATTATCTGTGACTCAAGCTATTCCGGTTGACCTTGTTGTGTTATCAACTAAAAGCAATATTGCTCAAGGGCAGAGTGCTCAGCTTAAAGCTAAATTGACCTACAGTGATAATAGCAGTATTACCATTAGTGACAATCCTCAGTTATCTTGGGTGAGCGATTCAAATCAAGTAGCGAGTGTGACTCAAGCAGGTTTGGTGACAGCAAATAGCCAACAATTAACAGGCTCTGTTTTAATGAGCGCAACTTATACCGATGTCAATCTGCAATTAACGGGCAGCCAAACATTAACGGTGACCGAGGCCGTTCCTGTATCGTTGGCTATCAGTGCTTCAAAAAGTCAAGTTGCTCAGGGACAAAGTATGCAGCTGACAGCCAAAGTAACTTATAGTGATAATACAAGTACTGATGTGACAGATGCCGATCAAAGTGGGATTGCTTGGAGTAGCAGTAATAATACCCTTGCGACGGTAACTAAAACCGGGTTGCTTACTGCCAACAGTTTACAGAAAAGTGGCGATATTACTGTCACAGCGACTTTTATGGATGTTTCTATTCAGGTTGTTGATTCTACTTTGATAACCATTACCGATGCGGTGCCGACTCAGTTAGTCGTTTATAGCAATGAATCAAGTATTGCTCAGGGACAATCGAGTCAGCTAAGTGCCATTGTTACTTATAGTGATAATACTACCGCCAATGTGACAGATGGCGATCAAAATACGACTTCTTGGATAAGTGAGAAAAATGAATTAATGACAGTTGATGCCCAAGGAAAGGTGACGGCAAATGTTAATGGTCAACTCGGTCAAGTTACTATCCAAGCGATTTATTCGCATGGTGGCGTAGCAGTGCAAAGTCAAGTTAGCTTAACAGTAACGCAAGCCGTTCCTGTAGCATTATCGATTATTAGCGAACAGACAACGCTTGCTCAAGGGCAAAGTCTTCAACTTAAAGCCATGGTGACCTACAGTGATAATACAACAGCAGATGTTTCTGACGGAGAGACAGTTAATACCTCTTGGGTGAGTGATAATAATGCGTTAGCGATAGTGACTAATGCTGGGGCGCTAACAGCGAACAGTTTTCAACAAGTTGGAGACGTGAATATTTCTGCCATTTATTCTGATGCTGGTGTGAAAGTCGATGCCAATATTACATTGTCAGTCACACAAGCCATTCCTGTTAGTATGGTGTTAAGTGCATCGAAAAAAAGCATTGCTCAGGGGCAAACGATTCAAATAAATGCCTTGGTTACCTACAGTGATAGTAGTGTTGTCGATGTCAGTGACAGTCAACTATTTGAAACTTCTTGGGTGAGTACACCTGAATCGGTGGCTAAAATTAATGGTCAAGGCTTATTGACGGCAAACAGTTCAGGTTTATTAGGGGAGGTTTCTGTCAGTGCGACTTATCTTGATGTTAATACTCGCGTTCAAGCCAGCCTTTTGTTATCTGTGACGCAAGCAATTCCTGTGCAATTAACCCTATCATCTGAAAAAAGCAGTCTTGCACAAGGGCAAACGATACCATTAAAAGCGACAGTTATTTATAGTGATAATACAACGTCTGATGTTACTCAAGATGTTGACATAGCATGGGTCAGTGAAAATACCGCATTAGCAAAAGTCGATGAAGGAGGTCGCGTTACTGCTAACAGTGAGCAGCAAGTTGGGGAAGTATCAGTAATGGCGACTTATCTAGATCTGGGGGTCAGTGTTGATGCAAGCATTAAGATCACTGTGACAGAAGCGGTTCCAATCAAATTGGTTATAACGCCCACGACGATTGATTTGGCTCAAGGTACCACTACGCAATTACAAGCGACGGTGACTTATAGTGATAACAGCAGTAGTGATGTTACCACTAAAGTTTCTTGGGTAAATGATTCTGTCAGTTTAGTGAGCATTAATAATACAGGATTAGTGACAGCAAATAGTGAACAGCAGTTGGGGGATGCTCAGATTAATGCAAAATTTACCGATGTAAATGTGCCTGTAGAGGCTTCAGCGATAATAACTGTTACGCTGGCGATACCACAGCGCTTAGTCGTATCGCCAAGTGTTGTCAGTTTGGCGCAAGGTCAAAGCCAGCAATACAGCGCAACCGTTATTTATAGTGATAGTACAACGGCTGACTTTACTCAAGCATCGACCCTTTCTTGGTCTAGCGATATGACTGAAATTGCAACGATTAACCAACAAGGCATGGTGACTGCTAATAGCCAACAAAAAGTGGGAAGTGTTGTGATTTCTGCGACAATATTAGACAGTGGCATTTCTGTTGAAGGTAGCGCAAATTTAAGTGTGACTCCCGCAGTGCCTGTAAGCTTGGCTATGTCTCCCGATGTTGCTAGTATTCCTATGGGGTATACTCAGCAGTTTTATGCGATGATGACTTACAGTGATGACAGTGTAAAAGATGTGAGTGACGGTACTGCGTATGATATTTCTTGGTCCAGTAGTAATAATTTCCTTGCTTCTGTGAATAACAAAGGGTTGGCGTCGACTTTATTTTCTGAAGGAACTGGCGATGTCATCATTACCGCAAAATTAATTGACAATAATGTTCCATTTGAAACCAGTGGAGTGTTAACCGTTACGGATCCTATACCAACAGATCTTGAAGTGACGCCAACAGAGGCGAGTATTGCTCAAGGAACGACACAAGCATTTCAGGCATGGATGACGTACAGTGATGGCGTGACAAGAGAAGTCACGAATAATACAAATATCGATTGGAGTAGCGACAATACAACAATCGCAACGGTGGGAACCACAGGTTTTGAAGGGGTTGTGACGGCGAATAAGAGTGTTAATGGCAGTACCAATATTATTGCAACGGATACCAATAGTGGTTTTAGTGGTAGTGCATCATTGACGGTGACTTCTGCGGTGCCAGAATCTTTGAATGTGACGCCAAGTAATGCGAGTAGCTATCAAGGACAAACAAAACAGTTTACTGCTACAGTAACTTACAGTAATGACACGACTTATAATGCGAGTAAGGATCCTAAAACCTCATGGATAAGCAGTAACCCGACTATTGCAACTATTGATAAAAATGGTAAGACGACGGCCTATTTATCAAAAGGCAGTGTCGACATCACAGCAACCTATCTTGATGGCACCAGTTATAGTGATACAACAGGTTTAACGATTAAGTCAAAAACATCATATCCTTTAGATTGTTATGCTGAATTTAATGACAGTAATACGTTAATTTCAGGGACTGCGAATACGAGTGGAGATGGGCCGACGTTAAGCCGTAAAAATAACAAATATGCTTATTGTTTACGTCCTGATTTGGCAGGGCTGGATATTACCTTAAAAGCCCATTCTGGAAGTGGTTGCCAAGTGTCGGCTCAAAAACAGTCTGGTTGGAAGACGGTTAATGGGTCACAATTTAAAGTGACCAAAATTATTGCTAATTCTTGTCCTAAGTATAGTGCTTTATATAATGGTTATTGAGGGCATTTCTTTTATTGAAATTTAATCGTGATTCATTAATGCTTTTTAGCTGATAAAAGAACGAGAATCGCTTTTGGCGCAGATTTACTTTGTTATCGCTTATTGATGTATCATCCCATGGATGGGGAGGATGGCGCTTGGGTCGTTCATTCACATCCATTTGTTCATCCGAAAACATCAGATGGAGGAGATAGAGGATGTTTGGAACCTAAGCCGACGACTCCAAGGATGGAGGAGATAGAGGATGTTTGGAACCTAAGCCGACGACTCCAAGGATGGAGGAGATAGAGCGACGTTTGGAACCTAAGCCGAGAATAACGGTAATATCCTTCACTAATTGTCCTGAAATCATTATCAAAGAATAAGTCTCTTTTAGAGACATTATATCCCTGAGTTCAATCGAGGGCGTTCAATCTGCTTTATAGTCAAAAAAGTTTGCCTACCTCCTACCTTATTTCAAATACGGTTAATTAAAATGATGCAAAAGTTTACTATTAGTTAGCCAAATGATCTTTCTTGTTGTATTTATCTATATTTGTTTACATTGTTTTCCATTTGTTTCGTTTTGGTTGTACACACTGTTCTTTGTTAGCTTATTGTTTATTAGTGTTAATTCGGATTGTTTAATTGGTTTTGTCTTTATTTTAACAAATGTAAGTTTGTTGGATTGTTTATTAATTATAATTAATCTTTGTTGGTAGAGTGAGGTTTACTAGTTGAATGATGTAAATGAAGTGTCATGTATTTCAATGTGTTATTTGGTAAAGCTCAATACAGTTGTCAGCTGAATTGAGGTGACACAGTTAATAAGTGTCATGGTCTGATAAAAATTATAAAAACAATTAATTATGGAGGTAATAATATGAAGAATATGGACTTAACTAAGTCTGTTATTAGCGCAGGACTCTTATTTTGTTTCAGTGCACATGCAGACTTTGAAATTGAGCTGACTGAAGCGCTAACAAATGAAACTGGGGTAACGTTAAATTATGATATGACCAGCATTGCTGATGGAAATACATGTATCGTTGTCACTAAAATTGAAAGATTAAGGGATAATGTTAATTGGGATGCCCCTGTTTGGGAACCTGCTCTTATTTATAAAAATTATGTGGATAGTAATGACAGTCCTGATGAAGATGATATTAAGTCCGCCTGTCGGAACAATCTTGACGGTGGTAGTGAAGATTTTTTCTCTTATGCCGGCATTAGTAATATTTTTACCAAACGGCATCGAAGTGTATGGAATGACAATAGCAGGCATTCCGTTATTTTTAATAATGCCAGTTTAGCAGCAGCAGCGTGGGCTGCAACAGGAAAGACTTCTTACGATACGTTTTTAACCGGGACGGATGCCGAAGATGCATTTGGTGAAGAGATCACCATTGATGATACTCTAAAAATCACGACTGTGGTTGCTAGGCGTAACAATAGTAGTTGGAAGCAATTTTATTATTTTGACAGTTATGTCAATTTAGATGATGGGACCGTTGTTAATGTGCCACCAGGAATGGATTTAGAAAATTGGGTGTTTCCAGGCTATGACGCTGAAAGACAGGTTCTTCCAGCCTTACTGACTTTTGAGTATGAAAACAAGGTGGGGTGTCTCGCTTTTCATAATGGTAGCAATTATGAGTGTTTTTGGGTTGCAGAGGATGACAAAGAAAATGTCTTTCCAACATCAGTGGATTTATCCAATCCAGAAAATTTGCGGGTGTTAATGTGCGGTTCAGATATTGATACCGATATTAGTTTGGGAGAATACGCTATTGTTAGTGTTGAAGATGAATACGGTTGGGATGAAGGGGGATATGATGCAGGATACCGATGGTGTTTGCGAGCGGATAAGTCGTATCGTACTTGGCATAACATGGTGGGTTATGTTGGCCAAGGTTGGTTAGCCGCTAAGGACGGCAATGATAATTGGTGGTGTATAAGAGACAGTGACAATATTTGTTTAAATGGATTAGTGGATACTTTTTCTGTTCCCGCACATGGAGACATAACAGCAAAGCATAATGGGTTAGCAGGTAAAATGGCTGACAGTGATAATATGCAATGTCGATTTAACGATGGCTCCATCGCAGATTGCCCTTCCGCCTTTGAGAATACGGTTTCTTTAGATACTCTGCAAAAATCATACTATTTAGATGCCGCTAAGTTATTAGATAGCGAAGAACCGCAATAGTTTTCAAGTTATTTATTTAGTGGGGAAATAGAATATGTTTAGACTAATAAAAAAATATTATATTAACGTTATTTTAGTGGCTACTGTATCCGCTTTTTTTACTCAAAGTGTTAATGCTGCATGGTACTCAGATTTTTGGAATGGTGTTAAGAATACTTTTTCTGGCCGTTCTATAAAAGCGACATATGTTGATCAATATAAAACCATCACATCGGGTGTTACGGGGACATTTGATAATTTTGCGGTGATTACTGAACCTTATTATCAAACGAGAGATTTAGCTACCGCGTTAGGCAATGGCAATGTGTCATTGACTATGGGCAATGCTGTAGGTGATCTTAATGCTATAGCTAAAAAATATGGCGTATCAGATGCGCAATTAGGTTCAGCATGGACCACTTTTAGAGATGAAACAGTTGATGGTTTGACTACAGCAGGGGATGCTATTGCGGCATCGGGTAGAGAATGGATGGAGTTTCAACTCGAATTACTTAATGAAATGTTCAGTTTATGTGTTTGGGCTGCTAAAAACTCTGAATATGCGATGTCTCCTATGCTTGTGGCATATACACAATCAACAGGTGAAGACGTTAACCTTATCGGAGAAGATGAAGCCTACGCAATATGTTCAAATTCTGGTTTGGGTATGCTGACTAATTTGGCAAATAGTTTAGAGTCTAATTTGAAGCAGTATAAAGAGCTAAACAGATATATAAATGGCAATCGCAAGGCTATTTTACAAACCGCTTTTACTAATATGTTAGACATGACTAAAGAGGCCAATAAACTCCTGACTCAACCGCTTATTAAAAGTATGATTAATCAATCAAAAATAGATGATGAAACACAAATCGTCATTACTGAGCCTTTTGTTCAATATGACAGTATTAATGATATTCGTAATAATATTGTTGAGAGCCATTATAGCTATCATACCAATCCAACGGCAGCATGCTCGCGTATATCGTTACCTATCATTTGTGATTCAGACGACTCTGAGATTAATGATTTAATGGATGACTTAGGGTATTTATCACATTCTACAGAGGCAGAGCAGTGGCGTTTTAAACGTAACATTCATGCTATTTTAGCTCATGCTTATGGCCCAGCTTATTGGTTTGAAAATGATAACTTTTCAACAGATTTACGTGATACGTTACTTGCAAAATATTCTGATTACTTAAGTGGAGATACACTGATATCGTCAGCAGGAAATGTTGACCCAAGAGTACCTTATATCGTGAGCGATACGTTTTTAAGTGGAGGGCTAGGTGTTATTTTGTCTAGCGATACGGATTATATTATCTTGTTAAATGAAAAACTTTTTGCTAATGGTTATAACAATTTAAATTTAGTGTTTAATGAAGCACTAGCAGATGATGCAATCAATGATGCGAAACTGATTTATATTGAAGAATTGTTTCATTTAATGGGCAAAGAGATCTGTAAAAACAATCCAAACCTTTCTTTGTGTCAGGTAACTGATGATGCAGGCGCAATGGCAGCTAATGCAATAGAACAATATGATACTGATTGGGAAACGTTTATTGATAATGTTTATACAAATACTCATGCTCAGACGATTAATGCGCAATATCAGTTGCCTTTGACAAATGAGGATGTGGTTTTAGAGACGAATAATAATCTTTGGGCAACCAATACTTATCTTAAAAAGAAAAAATCTAAACTACGTTTTCGTTCACGGGTCGGTGCAAGTACTTCAAGTGGGTTCACCAGTACCACTGCGGTGATTGATACGACTTTTACCTTTCCTCGTTGGATTAGGCCTGGAACCGGTTTAGAAGATTACTATGATGTCACGGATTGCAGTAATTTTCATTGTCGGGCACTGATTATGGAAGTCAGTGTGGGTATTCGTGACGAAGTAGAACTGGGGACGGGGACAGACGATCTTGTTAGTGCCTTTCAATTAAACCCCGATTATTATCCTGGAGGGAGTATCGCATTTGGGACCAGCCGAGTGCACAATGTTAAGCTTAAATTTGTCTTAAAAGACGGTGATATTACTCGGTATGATGAAAGTATCACACGCAAAAATAGTGGCTTTGAATATGCGATAGGGGTATGGGGGTTTGGTGGTGTTCGAACACCTAAGTTGCCTATAGGTAATTTTACATTGACCGGGAGTGCGTATGTAGTTCCATGGTACGATATTGCTGCTGAATGGAATTTAAAAGCGCGTTCTAAAATTGGAACAGCACTTGGTGTTGGCGCGACTTTAGGCTTAGGCGGATGCGTTGCTGGTGGTGTCGGTGGTTCATTTATGTCTAAATCGTTAGAAGGGTGCGTACTTGGAAGTCAGTTTGCTGAGTCATTAGCTGTTTTTCGAATTGTTCAGGAGCAAAATAAAGTAAACAAATGGCAAGGTTGGGGCTGGATTATCGGTACTCAATTGTTGAAAGCAAGTCGAAATGCGGGTCCAGTTAGTGCGGATTTACGTCTTGAATATGTGAAAACGATGAATCAAACCAATCATTATTAAATGAATCAATAAGGAGGGGGTTTTTACCCATTAACGGCCATTTCTTTTTATAGCAGGAATGGCTGTTTTTAGCTGAATTGAGTTTAAGAATTAGGACGTTTAGCCTTTTCATAGAGTAAGCGATTGGATTGTTAATGACGGCAAAGTCCAAGGATAATGTCAGTGTGGGATGGTAGTATTCAATCAAATTTGATGGCAAAACAACCAAACGGATCTATAGTGGCATTTTTTTGTTTACAGCAAGTCAGCGCAAAGGTATTATCCCTTCCGCTTGGAGAGATGGCAGAGTGGTCGAATGCACCGGTCTTGAAAACCGGCATGGGTTTGTAGCCCATCTAGGGTTCAAATCCCTATCTCTCCGCCATATTAAGCAAAAAAGCCGCTAATGATTTAGCGGCTTTTTTGTGTTTGTAACTCGCTTATGTAGGGTTCAAATCCTTATCTCAGGACGGAACACATATTAAAACAAAAACGGCAGCCTTAACGGGTTGCCTTTTTTGTTTCTAATGACCGACTAATTGATTTCAGTAACCCCAGGATAGTGAGTATCGATAGGTTTATCAGCGGGAACGACTTGAGTGACGACGGCGCTATTCGACAGGGTATAAGCAAATAACTTATCATTATGGCCACTGCCATCTGAGACGACTCCGACAATATCGCCGTTTGAATCTTCTGTTAAAAAACCGACGACACTGGTCAGCCCAAAATCAGCGACTTGTAACGTACTATCATTAGTCGAGTCGAAGCGCATTAACTTGCCACCTTGAGTACCGTAGTAGAAATGCCCATCAGAAGCTGAAAATAACGCAGTAGAAGGTAAGTCGGTTAAGCCAGTAATGGCATCACTAATGGTGGGGGTGGTACAGTTATTGCTCAAACGTTGGATAGTACCTTGCCCAGACATTGCATTGTCGCGAGTGGCAAAAAAGCCCTCTCCACCGGCGCTCTTAAAGGCAATTGCTCTAACGGGAACATTCGCACCTACGGTGGTAAAGTCATATGAGTATTGTTGATGAGTTAGCGTGTCATAGCAATAAAGCCGCGTATCATTAAAGAACCAAAGATGATCATTATCCATAATCACTTCATATTCTGGCACCACATCGGCAGTCGTATCGAGGTCTTTGAGTGATTGAAAGGTAAGCGTTGCGCCATCGAGTGAAAAAAGTTGGTAACGTTTATAGAATAAATCAATCCCCAGCCCATAAAGTGTTCCTTGAGCAGATTCAGCGAGGCTAATTCCTGGGCGGACTCGATTAGGGGTAGTGATTGAGGTTAACGTACCTAATGCAGAATCATAACGGAGTATTGAACCAGAGAATCGGCTGGTGCGTGCTGAAATAACGGAAAAAAGGTAATCTCCAGTGGATGTTTTTACTGCACGACCAAATGGAAATCCTCCCGATTCAAAACCTAATGAAGCCATTTTTACTGAGAAATCTCCCCTATCATAGGTTAGTACGGCACCCTGACCATAATCACCGCCATCATAGCTCAATACTGACACGTAGCGGTCGTTGATATTATCGGTAGGATCATTGACTATCGCCGGGTCACCAATAAAGTAGCTTCCTCGATCGCTCCCGCCAGTGATAGCTGAGCGATCACTATAATTGGGCTGGGTTACCTCACTGAGAAAAGGGGCCTGTATGGTGAATGATGAGGGTAATGATCCCGCAGGTAAATCGACAAAGGTATAGGCATTTTCGTCATTAACAGTAATATACATTCTCGCACCAACCTTCGATGCCACTAGGCCGTTAATATCAATGTCAGTCCAATTAGAAAAACCTCGTTCTAAGCTCGGTCTTGCAGCTCCCATATTGGTTTTATATAATGTAGCGGCATTAACACTGTTACCGGTACACAGAATAAATACATCAGGGTCAAGCCAAAAAAAAGCCCCTACTGGATCAGAGCAATCTCGGATAGTATAACCACTCCCTCCGCTGCGGGTTACGCCTTCCACTAGCGGAGGAGAAATGGATGTCACGTTGACAAAGCTGTCATTGTCAACAGCAATATGACGTCCTCGGCTCCAAGTATTATTGACAAAAATAGATATTTGCCAAGGCTGTGCTAAATCACTAGCATCTGATGCCGTAAATTCAATAACGGGGCGCGAAGGTTGTAAACGAGAAAAACCAAAAGTCAGTAATAGCTTGTTGGGCCCATTCCACATTAAGTTACTATGGCCGGATGATACAGAACCAGTAAAACTGCCGATACTTTCGCCTATTTCACCGATAACAGAGACGTCTTTATAGTTTGCATTTGCAGAGTCGGTATTGATATGAAGTAATAAGCCTGCATTGTTTACTCCGCCGAGCTTTGAATACGCATAAAGAGACTTGCCATCGGGGTGAAATAGCAATTTGGAATCGGCGAAGCGAATGCGATTTCCGTTGATGTTAAAATTTGGAATACTGGTGAATAATTGAAGCGCTTGTGTTTTAGGATCTAAGGTGAAAATAGCTCCACTACCAAAGACACCGGTTTCTGATTGTAAACTATACAGTGTCATCGTATTGGGATGCGCAACCAGACTTTGGTCGGGGCCTTTTTCAAAGAATCCGGGTACTCCGTGGAAACTGATAATTTCAGTGCTTTGTGATAAATAACTTTCTCTTAATGAAATTAGCGCGCCTGTGCCGCTCTCCCCCCCAGTTGCACTTATCATCATTAAGTTATGGCCGCTTGGCAAGGGAATAGCTGAGCCTTTTGCGGGATCATTAACCGTGATTGTCTTTGATATAGGTGATGACGTCAATAACCCATCATTAACCTGTAATGCTATTAAGTAGTTACCTGCAATATCAGGAGTAAAGTGTGGCATTGCCAAAGTGGTATCATTTAATGTCGCGCCACTGCCAACAGGTTGACTGAGGATTGTCCAGTGATAACTCAGTGCATCCCCGTTAGGATCGGAACTCTGGCTACCATCGAGAGAAACGGTGGTTAATGTCACGCCTATCGATGCGGCGCTAATATGCGCTTTTGGCTGTAAATTCTTTTTTGTATCATGAATGATAATCGTGTCTGGAAGGCTGGTACTTTTTGTATCACTCACGACCAATTGAATAATGAAATCACCATCGACATCGGGGAGGAAATTCGGGTTTCTAGTCGTATTATTGACTAATTGTGCGGTGCTGCCAGAAGGGCGGCTGACCATTGACCACGTATAATGAAGAGGATCCCCATCGGCATCAAATGAGCCTGAACCATCCAATACAATATTGGTACCTAAATCGACGCGTAGATCGGTTCCCGCATCGGCGACTGGGATGGTATTGCTAACCGAATCACGGATTATTAACACGTCAGATTTTTTTTGCCCATCAGAGTCTTCTACGGTTAACTGCACCACATAATCCCCTATGCGGTCTGGTATTAATGATGCAATGGCGTTATTACTGTTAATGATGACAGCCGTACTACCGATAGGATTGGATAATAATACCCAGCGGTAGCTTAAGGGTTGAGACTCAGGATCGATTGACATGGTACCGTCGAGCGTGGCCATATAACTCGTGGCAACACTTTGATCGGGGCCAGCCTCAGCGATAGGAGGGAGATTGCTATCAGAGATGACGACTGTAGCAGGTAGACTGTTGTGGCTGCCATCAGAGACGATCAGTTGGAACACATAGTGGCCCGAAACATCAGGGGTGAAGCTTGGTGTGACAGCAGTTGTACTTGATAATGTTGCCGTGCTGCTTTGTGGGGAGGAAATCTCGCTCCAAATATAGGTTAACGAAGAACCTTCAGGATCAGTTGATTGTGAACCATCAAGGTTGAACTGTTGACCCGTGATAACGGTTTGATTGGCACCTGCATGGGCCGTTGGCGCTAAGTTATTTGTCGAAATGGTGACGGTATCAGCGATACTAAAATAGTGTCCATCATATACGATTAATTGCACCACATAATCGCCTGCAGAATCTGGAATAAAGGTGGGCTGTAGAGTATGGATATCGGCTAGTATTGAGGCTGAATTTTTAGGCTTAGAGACGAAGGACCAACGTGCCTCTAAGGGATCACCATCGGCATCGGTTGATCCGCTACCATCAAGGTGCACTAGTTGGCCAATTTGACTGATTAAATCTCGTCCAGCGTTGGCGAGAGGTGGCTGGTTATCACTATGTAAGGTGACAGAGGTCACAGGACTGCTGGTTTTCCCATCATTAACAACTAGTGAGATAATGTAGTCACCTGAAACGTCTGGCGTTATAGAGGCAATGACGGAGGTACTGTTCAGCAGTGTCGCAGTGCTGTTTGTGGGGGCAGAAACGATCAGCCACTGAAATGTTAAGTTATCGCCATCCATGTCAAAGGAGCGACTAGCATTAAGATTAACCGCTCGTCCGGTGACAAAAGTCGTACTTGTACCCGCGTTCGCGACTGGGGTGATATTTTGATCCGTGACGATCACGGTATCGGGCAAACTGGTGTTGCTACCATCTGAGACAACCAGTTCAAATGTATAGGTTCCAGAACTATCGGGTATCAATATAGGATAAGGTGAATTAGCCCGTATTAGCTTAGATAAACTGCCAGAAGGACTGGATACCATCGTCCATTGATAGCTGAGTTGATCACCATCAGTGTCGAAACTTAAACTGCCATTAAGAGTAATAGGATTAGTACCGTCTACTTTTCGATCATAACCTGCGTTTGCGACAGGAATTGAATCGGTATCACTGATTTTTACCGTCACTGGTGCGCTATTGCTACTGCCATTATTCACTATCAATTGTATTTCATAATCGCCCAGGCTATCTAAATATAAACTGGGATAGGGGCTAGTGGTATCACTGAGATCACTGGTGCTGCCGGTGGGCTGGCTAAGGATACGCCAATTAAAGGTGAGGGGGTTACCACTAGGGTCATAAGATCCACTGCCATCTAAAACGGCGGTAGCGTATTGCGATAATGTCATGCTATGACCTGCATCGGCAATGGGCATCGACAGGGGATACTCTCTGTCAGAACCATCACTGCAAGCAGTCAGTAATATAACGAGTATCAATATGAGTGCGCGCCGCATAGCCATTTCCCCTAATGATGGAACATTTTATTAGAATATTTTGTTGTGTATGTTTGATTTGTTTTTTATGTTAATAAACATAGTTAACCTTAGAATGAGTTTCAAGGTTAGTTATTGAGTATTGTGGTGAGAACCGATTTATTCATTATTCTGATCGACTTGAAATGGCGTGATCATAATAGACTCTGCTTTATTCTTTTTTATGTTTATATTATTTGGGTCGTCTTTATATTTTGTTTGCTATTTTTTCATTTTGAATGAGTGAAAAGTAAAATGTGTTTTCTGCTTATTTGATACGAAAATGAACGTGCAGCTGAGACATTACCTAGAGTGGGCTCTTTTACTGGTTCATTTTTTTGAGGGGTATCAGAGCATAATTGTATGAATTTTCTGCTAAGTGAATCGTTTACACTTTTATTGTATTTCATATGCTTAGCAATTGGTAAATTCTCCTTTCTAATTCATAATAGATGGGATAAATTACTTATAACTTATTTTTCGAGGCGATTGCCTCTACGCGTTTATGTCGGAAGGAAGAGATAATTTGATTTCTGTATATTTAGTCGATGATCATGAACTGGTTAGAACGGGTATCAGACGTATTTTGGAAGATGAACGTGGTATTAGGGTCGTTGGTGAAGCTTGTGATGGTGAAACGGCGGTGCAATGGAGTCGTCAAAATGAAGCTGATGTGATTTTGATGGACATGAATATGCCTGGGATTGGTGGTTTAGAAGCGACACGTAAAATATTGCGTTATCAAGCGCACGCTAAAATTATTGTGTTAACGATCCATACTGAAGAGCCATTTCCAACAAAAGTCATGCAGGCTGGTGCATCAGGTTATTTAACGAAAGGTGCTACGCCACCGGAAGTATTACAAGCTATTAGGCAGGTGGCGCACGGGCAGCGTTACCTCTCCCCTGAAATTGCTCAGCAAATGGCACTGAGCCAATTTAATCCAACTGAAGATAACCCATTCCAATCATTATCTGAACGGGAATTACAGATAATGATTATGATCACTAATGGTGAAAAAGTGAGTGATATTTCTGAGCAATTAAACTTAAGCCCAAAAACCGTAAATAGTTATCGCTATCGTTTGTTTGCTAAGTTGGGTATTGGTGGCGATGTTGAATTAACGCGTTTGGCTATTCGCTATAAAATGTTAGATACTGGACAGTTTTAATGAGTTTGGTGATTGAGTTTTAAATACATTTAAAGGCGCTTATTGTTCATAAGCGCTTTTTGTTTGTGCCATAGGCTTTAGTGAGGGCTTGTGATTGGGTTAAAATGCTATGTGTCATTAAGAGGATGAGAAGTTATATTCATGGTGGGTGAATTTAATGCGGTGGATTTTTTAAAAACGGTGAGTTCAGCTCCTGGCGTTTATCGTATGTATGGTGAAAATCAGACTGTCATTTATGTTGGCAAAGCGAAAGACTTAAAAAAACGTTTGTCTTCTTATTTTCGTAAAAATATTCCCAATGTTAAAACCCAGGCCCTAGTGAGGCATATTAAGCATATAGATGTGACAGTGACACACAGTGAAACTGACGCATTGATTCTAGAAAATGATTATATTAAGCAATACATGCCAAAATACAATGTATTACTTAGAGATGATAAATCCTATCCTTATATTCTTTTGAGTCAGCATAAGCACCCTAGATTGGCTTATCATAGAGGGACTAAACGTGAGAAAGGCCAATATTTTGGTCCTTATCCCAATGGGGGAGCGGTGAGAGAAAGCTTGCATTTAATGCAAACCCTTTTCCCTATCAGGCAATGCGATGATCTGTATTATAAATCTCGTTCACGTCCTTGTTTACAATATCAAATTAATCGCTGTAGTGCACCTTGTGTGGACAAAATTAGTGAAAGTGATTATCAGGAACAAGTGATGTTAGCCAGTTTGTTTTTGAAAGGGAAAGACAAACAAGTGATGTCGGCTTTAGTGGATAAAATGAATTTAGCTGCTGCCAAGCTGGAATATGAAATGGCGGCCCGTTTGCGGGATCAAATTACGGCATTAAGGCGAGTGACTGAGCAACAAGAAGTGTCTAATGCATCAGGTGATATGGATGTGATTGGTGCACACTATGCCTCTGGTGTGGCGTGCTTTCATTTACTTTTTATTCGTGAGGGTAAAATCTTTGGCAGTCGAAGTTATTATCCAAGTGTGCCAGCAAAAACAGAATTGTCAGAAGTCTTGCATGGCTTTATATTACAATTTTATCTCAATACTGACAGTCAACGCAGTGTGCCCAAAGAAATTATATTAAGCAATGATTTTCAAGAAACGGGATTATTTGAACAGGCTATTGATGCAGTATTGGATAAGAAAGTGCAGATTAAAACTCAAGTAAGGGGCGAGCGGGCTCGATTTGTTAAGTTAGCCCATACAAATGCCACCCATGCCGTTAATACTCGTTTGTCCCACAAAAGTACAGTTGAGCAACGTTTTACTCTATTGGAAGAAGCATTGGAGACGACACAAGCAATCCAACGAATGGAATGTTTTGACATCAGTCACACAATGGGGGAGAGTACGGTTGCCTCTTGTGTCGTATTTAATCGTGAAGGGCCATTAAAAGCGGACTATCGACGATATAATATTACCGATATTACCCCTGGTGATGATTATGCTGCGATGAAACAAGCGATTAGTCGACGATTTGATAAGATAAAACCGGGTGGTAAAGTCCCGACTATTTTGTTTATTGATGGGGGGATTGGCCAACTTCGTATTGCCCAGCAAGTCGTGGATGAAAAGTGTATACATCTTGATAATCCACCTATGCTGATAGGTGTGGCGAAAGGAGAAGGGCGTAAACCGGGTCTTGAAACATTAATTTATGGCACAACTGAAACGGCCTTTAATTTAGCTCACGATTCAGGTGCATTACACCTTATTCAACATATTCGTGATGAATCTCATCGCTTTGCGATCACAGGGCATCGTAATAAGCGCCAAAAAACTCGTAATACCTCTACATTGGAGTCTATTGTTGGTGTGGGGCCTCAACGGCGAAAGGCTTTATTGCAATATTTAGGAGGACTTCAAGGGGTAAAAGGGGCAAGTGTGTTAGAATTAGCAAAAGTACCTGGGATCAGTAATGATATGGCTCAGCTTATTCATGATTCACTAAAAGAGTAATATGAAAGAGGTTGCTTTTTTCTTGTTATAGTGACAAAAGTATCTTTTTGTTGGATAAAGTTTATAGGGTTTCACTGAACAGTGAAACATGGTTAGAAATGAGGCAAAGCGTTAATTATCCCCGAGTATGCATTGCGGGTGTCTTGAAATTAAGGCAAGATTGGCGCTGCTTTTTAGATAATAGGTTTTATCAATGCCCTTTAATGTACCCATTGCGTTAACCCTGTTCAGGTTATTACTTTTACCTGTTTTTGTTGTGCTTTTTTACATACCTGAGACGTGGGCATCTTTTGCCGCGGCTTTTGTCTTTTGGTTAGCAGCCTTAACGGATGCACTGGATGGTTATGCAGCCAGAAAATTAAAACAATCAACCCGTTTTGGTGCTTTTTTAGATCCTGTTGCAGATAAAATAATGGTGATTACTGCACTGGTATTACTGGTAGGGCAATATAATAGTATTTGGTTAACGATACCCGCATTATTTATGATTGGGCGTGAAATTGTCATCTCGGCATTGAGAGAGTGGATGGCTGAGATTGGTAAAAGGGGAAAAGTGGCGGTTTCTTGGATTGGAAAATACAAAACGGCGGCACAAATGATAGCCATTATCGGATTAATCTGGCAACCAAATAATTTTATTATCTATACAGCATACTCTTTATTTTACATTGCCAGCATACTGACTTTTTGGTCGATGATAAGTTATATTCGTGCAGCATGGAGTGATTTGACTGCTGAGTAATGTTTTGTATGTGTATTTTTGATAAAAAAGGCTGACATTTGTGAGCCTTTTTTATGCAAGTAGGAGGGAATACCATCGTGTCGTTGGTTTTGTGCGCAGTCAGTTGCTAATCATGAAATTGACGATTGACTCTCTGTCATAAATCGGTAGAATGCCATCCCGTACTCAAGACGAAGTGAGCAAAACTATTTTATTCACATCATTTAAGAGTATTAACCACAAGGTTAAAAGGCGACATTAGCTCAGTTGGTAGAGCGATACCTTGCCAAGGTATAGGTCATCGGTTCGAACCCGATATGTCGCTCCAAATTCTTGATAAAAGAATTGGAATAAAAATTTGGCGCGATGGCAGAATGGCTATGCTGCGGATTGCAAATCCGTCGATCTCGGTTCGACTCCGGGTCGCGCCTCCAAATTTAGAAAAAGTTGAGTAATTTTGTTAAATTACAGTATTAACTATCGATAATACGTTTCATCTTATTCAAACAGTTTTGCCCGAGTGGTGGAATCGGTAGACACAAGGGATTTAAAATCCCTCGCTTAATAGGCGTGCCAGTTCAAGTCTGGCCTCGGGTACCATTTTTACATTAGCCCTGATTAATATCAGGGCTTTTTTGTGTCTGTTTTGCAGGTTGATAAGCAAGTAAGCGTAGAAAAATTATCGGATCAACGTTGCCCACTTTCTAGTGACTCTTTCTGTACTCTGGTTAATCGTATTCCAAGTATGACAAATGCTATTAACAATGCCTTCGTAGCTTTTAAATACCTTTCCATAGATGACCCATTGCTTTTCGATTGAATTATTATACCAACCTAAGTAAGTCAATGATCAGTTCAGAGCCTCTCAGGCTTTTCGATTCAAGGCGCATTGATGCAGTAAGGGTCATTTCTTTTCAAATTAATGCAACATAGAAGTGAAATGCCAGAGGGACTCACTCTGTGCAGGTTTAAAAATACGTTATGCTGCGTTGTCTGTTTTCGATATAGAATAACGATTAGCGTCAAACTGCCGCGACCGCCATGGCCGTTCATCCACATCCCTATGAACACGCCATTTGTTCATCCGTAAACATCAGATGGTGGGAATGTCAGTTAAAGCAGGAGCAATTAACGACCTTGCCTACCGCATTTTACATTCCCGCTTAATGATCACTTACTTAGATTGGTATTATTACAAATTAATATGTGAATTTTAGCCAACGAATATTGATAGAATGAAATTAAGTTTTATGGCGTCGTTTTGACATCGATGATGACTGGTTGTTCTGAGTGTATTTGGTGATGTTTGGGATCATAGAATTCGATGGCCATAAAATACAACATAAAGGCTAACCAGCCCAAAGCGATAGCTTGACTAGTGATCCGATAGCCTTTTCGAAGAATGAACCAAGTAAAAATATAAGGTATAAAGATAATTCCCAATAATAGTGGCCATGATATCTTCCTTGTGTTTTCTGAGTTGATTACTGGTGATTGAGTTTGTTGCTCATTTGGATGCCCGCAAAGTGGGCAAGCTGAAATGTCTTTTGAGATGAGTTGTTGACATTGACTGCACTGAATAAGTGCCATGAAATGTACCTTATATCTTATAGGGATATTCTGTATTTTAGTTAATATTTTGTGAGTTGTAATTAAAATAGGTTTTGAATGTAGTTGTAAGATAATATTTAGGGGTATATTGGGGGATCTAGATCGGCTAATAAAATCTGTATTTTTTAGTTGGCCATTAAATGGTGAGGTTCTATTCAATGTGAAGTTAATTCCTATGGGTTAAAGTTAAATATAGGACAGGCTTATTTTTAAGCTCCATAGCCTAGCTCTTGTTCAAAGTCGAAGTGATGCTAATGGTGTGATTCGAGCTTTGGTTGGAAATTGATGAAAACACATAATGGCATTGAATATGAATAATTAATGATTCACTTTTTATTTGTCATCAATGGTGATTTACAAAACCTAGATAAGTCGTTAAGCTACTTGTAAGGATATTTTAGAGTCGTTTAACCATCCTTTTAGGTGAATCTGAAAAAATGGCTTAATCCTTTTAAAATAGTGAGGTTAAGCTATTTTATTTTCTTGGTTAAGTTCTGAATATATTTTACTTTTTCCTGTGAGGACTACTAATTTTTTATCGTGATAATTTAATAAATGATCATTAAACATATCAATCATTATCGCTAATCCTCCTAATGCAGAAGGCTCAAGGTTAAGTTGGTTGTTTCTAGCCAGTAATATTGCCTCTTCCAGTGAGGTTTCTGTGAACTCACTAATAGATGAGTATTTTCCTATTTTTTCATCGCTATTTTAGTTGTAATAAAATTTTTATCGATTATGGAAAAGGGGTTAAATGGTGCGTATAGTTTATCAGCCTTTGAATATTTATAATGTGTTTTACCTCCTATTATATTGACATTAAAAGGTTCATCAAAAATGTCACTCGATAAAAAGCTTCCATAAAGGTGTCAGGTTCCATAAGGCACAAAAATATAACCAGATTGATAATGAGAAAGGTTGGAAACGAAATCCTTGTAATAATTATTATAGGGATTAATCGCCATATTGGATGTGATTTCGATTCCTTTTTCATTGTTTGTGAGTGCTAAAATATCAGTTGATGATAATACGTTAGACTCAAGATCACAGGTATATATTTCACAGCCTATTTTTTTCAGTATGTCGATTTCTTTTCTTGAAGAGTCAATTAATACTTTTAGCGAGGGGAGTTTATTTTTAGTTAAGGCAATTTGTATCGCATAAGCTGCAGAACCACTTGATATTAAAGATAATCTTAAAGTATCATTACTTAGTAACATATCTTGATATACAGTAATAATCGTTTGAGCCATGCGATCTTTATGGGTACCTGATGGATTTTTTGATTCATCCAATAAAACAATTTTTCCATAAATTGGATGGGTGATATTTATCGCAGAAGTGGGGAACTTAAGTATGGTTTTATTTCTTTTCAACATGGTATGATATCCTTTTCAATTGTGTTGAATTGCAATGGTTTATTTTATTATTGTCAATAAATAATATTAAAACAGTATAGATAAGCGAAAATATCGCCTATGATAAACAATAATATCTTCTTGATTTAATAAAAAGTAACATACATATGAAAGTGTGTAAGTTAATATGTGTAACAAAATATAAATAATGTTGAATGGTATTATTTTAAGTTAGTTTATATTACTCTCATACCGTATTTTTACTGAGTAAAATGGATGAAGAACACTATTTATTCTTATCTAGAGTATTATTATTTTTGAGTATAGAGGCTAAGAATATGCTCATCGATGTTTTCTTAGACAACATATTGACTGAGTTAATGGTTGGCTTTAAGAAATAGACAGTTCAGTAAACCCTGTGTTGGCATCATATTCCCGTGAGAAAGTGAGTTGTGGGTAACTATGAATAATGAGCTCACCCGTTGTATCTATGATGGAACCATCCAGTAAATGACCTCCTAGCACTTCGCCTTTTTGGTTGGCAACCGAGATATGAATATGAGCATGTTTAGGCGTTAATGTACCCATGATTGAGACGATTTCGAGCGGCTCTTGCAGTGTTAATGTGTTTAGTGCACCTGCGAGCCGTATTTTGAGCATGGATAAACTGCCTACACATGAGGCAATGTTTCCAGCTTTTATTTGGTTGAGTATGATCTGCTGATGAATGGCTTCCTTTAAATCTGTGCCTTGTATAAGACGGACTGCTATGGGTGTTATCATATTTATCACGTTCTATTGTCGTTAAAGCTAATAAAGTGTGTTAAATGGCCTATGAAGCGAGTTGATAAAAGCGCTTCATAGACCATTGTTTTTATTTATTTAAGCTTGCTTTTGCTGCTTCAACTTTTGAGAAATCAAGACCTAGTTCTTCGACGGCCTCTTTAATTAAGTTAGGTTGTTGCATTAATAACATCATTAAGGATTGTAATTTATCTTGTGGGATCCCTAATTCCTGTACTGTGGTCATTGCCATGAGTGGATTTTCAGTTAATGCTTGAAATACTGAGCGGGTTTGATCGTCACTGACATTATGTTCTTTTAAGAGTGCAAGGATAGGATTCATTCACTGACCTTTTGAGTTGATAATTTGAGTAATATTGACTGTAAGTGAATATATTCTATCAAAGTAACGCTCAATACAGAAAGGCTTGTTGGCGATCTTTTTCTGGTTTAGTTAGGTTATTTTTAGTATTTAGCATTGCATAAATGTATCAACAACTTGATTAAACTTAATTGGGTTTTCGATAAAAGGAAAGTGTTTTCCCCCTTCTTTTACTTCAAACACCACTAATTTTGCTTGTTCGATTTGTTGACTGAGCCAAACTTGGGAAGAAAGTGAGATAGGGCTCCCTCGTCCAGCAATCACTAAAGTAGGAAGAGAAATGTGTTTGATCGTGTTTCGCCAGTCTTGATGATAATTATCATAAAAGAGTTGTGCTGCACCAATATCTGGTATGTTCGAGCTGCAGTCGAGTATGCGTTGTTTATCATCGTGAGTAATATTTTTTGATAACATGCAATTGAGCAGTATTTTTTGATATTGTTTTCCGCCAGAGTGGGTTATTTGATGAGATAGCTGCATTACTGTGGTGGTATTTGCAGTTGGACCAAATGCTAATATGTCATCTTTTGACCAAGTTGGGTTTAATATTGGGGTCACGGCTCTATCTAATAAAATGAGTTTGTTTATATGCTTTTTACCAAAAAGTTCCCAGTAACATAGAATAATGGATGCACCAACTGCGTGGCCAAGTAAGGTCGCATCTTGTAAGTTTAGATGTTCAAGGCATTCATATAAGTCTTTGGCGAGTCGATAAACTTTATAGCCATAATCGACTTTTTGTGATTGACCATGTCCTCTCATATCAAGTGCAATGACTCGGTATTTTTTGCTTAATTGTTGAATTTGATATGTGTATATTTCGGTATTGAGACTCCAGCTGGGAAGGAGAACAATGGGCTGCCCGCATCCTTGCTCAATATAATGTAATTTTACATTATCATTAGTGATAAAATAATGGCTATGACGCTTAAAGTTGGTCATATTCATATCCTACAGAATGTTGGCCTTAGATACTCAGGGTGAGTGGTTCGGTTTAAGGGCGTTAGAATGGTCTTTTTGGTGCTTAGCTGTTTAATTATAGCTTGCGATGGTTAGTATTTCTTCTTAAGTTTTTCATTATCAATTGCTCCACTTATTTGTCATACAAATAAGTGGAGCAATTGATTGTCACCTATCAGTGTTTATCATATATTTTAATGTGATAGGTGTGTTGGCATCTCATTTGGCGGATAAAAAATTGTCATTGATATGCATGATGGCGTTATTAATAAACTGCGATTAAGTCGAAGTAGACATGTGGTATCAAAATAGGTAAGTGATAGTATTAGGAACGATGGTTTTCTTGGTTGTCATTAGCATTATTTTTTGTGTTTACTTGTTGGGCTTGGACTAAATTCAAGGTTTATAAAATGGTGTTAAACGCTCAAGCTTTACTCAAAAAGGCATAGTGAGCTAAGTAAATTTAAATAGCGGAAGCTGACGGTTAGGCAAAATGAGTTCAAGCGAAAGCGGAGAGCGAATATATGCCAACAGAAGCGGGATTATCCATTTTAGATGCAGGGAAGAAAAAACAATCGATTAGAGAGTAACATTATGATTGAATTAAAATTATCGCGTATTGAAGACATTCCGCTCATTGTGACAATGGAGAATGACGTAGAAACAGCCCCCTATATTATGCCTTATGAGCATGATAAACATCAGTATGAAATGACTAATAGTGGTATTGTTTATCTTTCTATATTTGAAGGGGCATTACTTGTTGGTTTCATTATATTGTCACTAGAGCCCCATGATTCGATTGAATTTAGGCGTATTGTCATTGCTGTAAAAGGGCGGGGGATCGGCCAGCTTGCAATGCATAAAATGGAAGCGTATTGCCAATCAGTGTTGAAGGCTCAACGGATCTGGTTAGATGTATTTGAAAGTAATCTTCGAGGACTGTATCTTTATAAAAAATTAGGTTACCATCAATTTAAACAAAAAAATATCGATGGTAAGGTATTGCTCTTTTTTGAGAAAATAATATTGCCTATTGGTAAAGGGTAAGGAGGAGTTAATGTTTGTTGTGTCCTTGACGTATTTGGTTGATTTAAGTGAAGTGGAAATACATTTACCTGCACATATCACCTATTTAGATGCGCAGTATACCGCGGGGCATTTCTTGGCTTCTGGGCGAAAGGAGCCGCGTACCGGAGGCGTGATTTTAGCCCTTGCTGACAGTCGAGAAGTGTTAAATGATATATTAAATGCAGATCCTTTCAAGCAAAATGGCATCGCGCATTATGACGTCACTGAATTTATACCGACTAAGACGGCCTTTGAGCTTGATTTTCTAAATAAGGCTTAATTTTAGATAATATTAATCAAGGTCGGTGGCATGTTATTACTGTCGAGTGTATGGATAGTCAGCGATGATAATGATTAGAGATTAGTATCGGTGGAGATGACAAACGAAATTGGCATCCTTGCCAAGGGGGGCTAATAAAACGTTATATACCTTTTAATTAATCAGATGGGTTGGTGTAAAATATAGTCAATTAGCCGATACTAAATTCAAGCTCAAATCCATTGATAGCACCAGCAGACCAGTCTTTTTTATACAAACTGACATTGGTCTTTTTGTAGATAAATTGAATATCATCGCCGTGTTTGATTGCGTGAATGATGCGGGGATCAAGTTGGCAATCAAATACATATAAATAAAGGTCTTTAGCACAAGCCAGCAAATACTCTTTATCGGCAGGCATGTAAGCAATATCGTTGATATTTAATATTAATCTAAAGGTATGGCATTGTGTTTGATTACCTGCAATGTAATAAGCAATATGGTTGGGGTGTTCTGTTGTTTCTAGGTTAAGGTAAGAGGAGCCAGCATAGTAAAGATCGGGATATTGTTCATCTTGTTTATATTGATCGCAGACAAGTGATTTAGAACGGTATTGAAATAATTCTCCTGCTTGCTTTGGCGCATATTTGACTAATGCTTCCATGTTTTCTCCTTCAGGTTTATTTTTCAGTACGACTAACACTGTTTAACTATTCGTTAACATTACAACGTTAGCAAGTAATACTGATATACTCAAGCCTAAAGGTTATCTTTTAAATATTAGCTAAACCGAATTAATTATGAATAAAGATAACTTATTTAGTTAACTGAAAACTTCATATTTAAAAGAGCTTATTTATTATTTTTAGACGAGTATGAGGCAATATCTTGCTTAGCGGCTTATGTTTCTTGATTGAGGGCGGAGCCTTCAAAAAGTGATGAGTTTTGCTAATACTTGATTTTGTTACTTTAGGCGGGCAATTTATTGTTGGATTGAATACAGCTCATTTTTCAGACTAGGAGGTAATGTGCACCTAATAAGGGTCAATGAGCTATTAAGATTGAGAAAATAAATTTGTATCTAAATTAAGTACACTTTTTTCTTCAGTGATGGCTTTTACATCGCCAGAATCTTCTTGAGTGAAATACTGCTTTATCCCTGTGTTTTCGATATTCTCTTTTATTTTAAGTTTTTGTTTTTGTAAAAAAAATTTTATATCTTCATCTAAATTACATGCCATGGTTGAAATCCCTAAATTACTTTAATATTACAAATTTATTATTCTTTAGGCCGTTTATAGCATGGAATTTTATTTTGTCAAAGTTGATAGGTGTTATAAATTGTATCATAATTGAGCAATTACTCAGAGTTTTAAGGGGTAAAAAGCGTTTTTTGTATACAAAAAAGAGTGAGTTAATTATCTGCATAAAAAGCAGATAAGAAAGAAATTTTTTTTTGATGTGTTACATCAAGTTTCTCTTTTGTTAAAGTTGATTGATTGTTTTGTATTCATAAACAATATGATTTTTGATATATCCCGAGTTTAAGTTAAATAAAAACGGATATTATTTACTTAGAGTGATGTTAGGGATTAAATAAGTATAAAAAAGAATTGATTTTCTTTATATTGCTTATCCTGTGAGACATAGCTTCTTTTGCTTCTAAGTGCTGGATATGATCATGGTATTTTGCACTGTGAAGGATATTTTCTTCAAATGCTCTTGAAGCATTTTCTCTATCGGCTTTTGTTGGAAAGAGTGTTCTTATTTTTTCCAGTTCGCCGTAATCAAACCAAAACCCGCCACAACTAGGACACTCATCGACTTCAATGATTTTTTTCGGGCTATAGAAGTGTCTCTGCATGGTGACATCTATACATTTAGGACATTGAATACGCTGCGTTAAGTCTAACTTTGGTGGGACAAACTGTTTTAAATGTTCCACTAACACTTGACCGCGGCGTTCATGCTTTTCATCGAAATGCTGTAACTCTAAGTGGTCAAAAAATACGCCACCACAAGTGAGTGAAATATCGACAGTGATACCACCGACTTGGACTGGTTTAAGCGTTGAGCCTGTTCTTGGGCATCGCATATCATTTTTCCGATAATGAGTTTTCTTCTGTTTTCTTTTTTCTATTCTGTATCATGCATCCGAAAATGGGTAACAGAATAGAAATCACAATAATGCCTAATATGATTGCACTTAAATGGTGTTTGACAATCGGTATATGACCTAAAAAATAGCCTACTTCAATAAGGATCGCAATCCAAGCTAATGAGCCTATTCCATTAAAAAATTGAAATCGCCGCCAGTTCATGGCTGCAATGCCAGCAATAAATGGAACAAAAGTGCGTACGATAGGGATAAAGCGGCCAAAAATAAGTGCTATGCCGCCGTATCGTTGATAAAAATGATGGGCTTTTTGCAGGTGAAAAGGGTTGAACCAGCGGGAGCGAGGAAAGTGAAAGACTTTCGAGCCTAACCATTTACCTGTGAAGTAATTCACGGTATTACCTAATATTGCAGCAAACATTAATGAAGGTAATAGTATTGTAATATCCAATGTGCCGAGACTGGCCAAGTAACCTAGCGCTAATAATAAAGAGTCACCCGGTAAAAAGGGGAAAATAATGAAGCCAGTCTCACCAAAAATAATAAGGAAAAATAATAGATAAGACCAATTTCCCATATGTTCGACGAGAGCATTAAGGTGGGTATTTAAATGTAAAATAAAATCAATGAATATGGCTAAATATTGCATGGACAGATTATTTACTAAAAGCGTAAAAATACCTAGTGTTGACCTGTAACTATATGTTTTTATCCTTAAGAAAAACGGATAGATAGTTTAACCATATGTTGTGTAGCTATTTTTTTAATAATAATTTAGGATTAATTATTATTTATTATCATTAAGGTGATGTGTGATGTGTCCTGAATTAATGACTGAGCGTTTATTCATAAGGGCTTTTTCTGAAAATGATCTATTGATCTTTAGCCAATATCGAGCCATGCCAGAAGTCGCGAAGTATCAAAGTTGGAGTGAAGATTATTGTTTAGCGGATGCACAAGCTTTATTAGCGAGAACGGATTATGCGTCTTTTGGGCAAGAAGCGCATTGGTATCAATTAGCGATAGTGGACAAAGCGTCTCATGGATTGATGGGAGATTTGGCATTACATTTTATTGATACTCAACAAGTTGAGATAGGATTTACGATAGCGCCTCAGTTTCAAGGTAAAGGGATCGCTTATGAAGCGGTAAAGGCATTATTGTTTTATCTATTTAATACCTTGAATAAACATCGAGTAATAGCCATAACGGATCCTCAAAATAGTGCATCATGCCAATTCGTTGAGAAACTTCATTTTAGACGAGAAGCCCACTTCATTAAGAATATTTTCTTTAAAGGCGCGTGGGGAGATGAGTATGTTTATGCTTTGCTGAAAACTGAATACCAAGAGCAGACTCATGGAGGTAAAGATTAAGTTCAAACGAATATATCAAAAGGAGATCTTATGTACCAAAAAGTATTACAATTTTGGTTTGAAGAGATAAGACCTGATCAGTGGTGGACAAAAGATCCTTTGTTTGATCAACTGATTAAAGATACATTTTCCTCATTGCATGTTCAAGCGAACAGGGGAGAGCTTTATGCTTGGCGGCAAACCCCTAAAGGACGATTGGCCGAAATTATTGTGCTTGATCAGTTTTCAAGAAATATGTATCGCGATAGCCCACAAGCGTTTTCATCCGACTCACTTGCCTTGGCGTTATGCCAAGAAGCGGTTACTCAAAGGGCTGATACAGCATTAACACGTGTTGAGTGTAGTTTTTTGTATATGCCAATGATGCATAGCGAATCCTTGTTAATCCATGAAATGGCGTTGCCGTTATTTAAGCGAAGAGCCGTAGAATCGAGTGTTGACTATGAATATCAACATAAGGCTATTATTGAACAGTTTGGCCGTTATCCCCATCGCAATGCTATTTTAGGCCGAGAGTCCACAGCTGATGAAATCGCATTTCTTAAACAGCCCAATTCACACTTTTAAGTCGGTGGTCGGTGCTAATAGAGAGGGGATGATTCTATAGGCTAAGATTTTGCAGGAGAAGTACACTTAAGTTTTAGCTATTTCACAGCTGATGAACTTGCATTGCTCAAACAATGCGATTGACACTTTTAAGTCGGTGGTCGGTGCTAATAGAGAGGGGATGATTCTATAGGCTAAGATTTTGCAGGAGAAGTACACT
>NZ_CANMWS010000028.1 GCF_947501665.1 uncultured Shewanella sp.
AACTAAATAACTAAATAACTAAATAACTAAATAACTAAATAACTAAATAACTAAATAACTAAATAACTAAATAACTACTCATTAATTAACAATTAACAATTAACAATTAACAATTAACAATTAACAAGAAAAATATATTCTATTTCAATTTATAAATACAGTAGACTAGCATGAAATAATATGGCTAGTTATCGAAAAGGCTTAATTAAATATAAAAAAAATAAAACACACTTACTTACTACTACCTACATCCAAAAAATAAAGTCAGCTACTTATTCATTTGAACACTCATTTCTTTACAGCCTGTATAGTCAGCAGTTCCTTGTGCGCCATGAAAACAACCGATAAATTCGTTACTCTGTGTCGACTGAGCATGATAATGATGCCCTCTGAGTACATCGGTATGATCACTTCAGTCATCTAACTTACTGGTCGCTTCACTGAGTTGTTAAATCCTATTTTTCATACCACCTCCGTCTTCAATCATCCCTTTCATCTCATATTGTTATCTGATGATCAGCGAACAAATCTTGTGCCCTGTGATGAGTTAAAAAGAGGGATATCAAGAAGCGATCCTAACTAACACCTATGAGTGAACTGACAAGCCCAAACGAAAAAACATCAGGCACAAGCACCAAAAAGATCAGTAGCGTGCTATTTTTCGTGGGCATTAAAGTTGATACATGTGTATTTTCCAGTCGCCCCCTTAAAAGTGCTATTCACAATAAGTTATACAATCAGTCCCCTGACTTGACTTATGATATTTTCCACCCCATAATCGTACTGAAATGCCGTACATCACAAGAGTAATTATGAATAGCGTAAGCGTCAATAAATTTAGAGATAATTTAAAAGCATATGTTGAGCAAACAGTTAATGAACATGAACCCTTAAAAGTGACCCGTCGTACTGGTGAGGACTTTATTGTGGTCAGCGCTGATGACTGGGCAAGAGATCAAGAAATATTACATGTACTCCAAAATAGTAGCTTAATGCAGCAAATCTCAGAATCAATGAAAACTCATACAAATGAAAAAGGTTATACACCAACAGAAGAGCAAATGAATGAGATCACTGATTTTTGAAGGTAAAACTTGGCTCGTTTATGAGCAAATGAGAGAAACGGATAAAAAGCTCCACAAAGCGTTATGTAAGATTTTAAAAGAAATGTTACGTTCCGATCCTGCAAAAGGCTTAGGAAAACCAGAAGCACTTAAGCATAACCTTTCAGGATTATGGTCAAAACGCATATCCCAAAAAGATAGGCTTATTTATAAGTTTGATGAAACATACATTTATATCTTTGCTATAGGCGGCCACTACGATCAGCATTAATCATAACTGGCAACGAAAATAAAGAAGATAGTAGAGCCTGCGGTGGTGTTCGTAAGAGCGTTCATCATTCTATGTGTCATCCCCTTCTTAAACATACTCTATGTTCATTGCCCCCAAACCTCAACAATACCCCCCATAATTGTCCGCACACAAAATTAATAAATATAAGTGAAAAGTGAACTACTGATGAGCACACACGCAACGAAAAAAGATCAGAGACAAGTACCGACAGAGTAACTTATAACTTTTTTTCGCATGTGTTATGGCATGTTAAGGCAGATACATACAACGGATCTTATGGTAAATGTAATATTCTATTTTTCCCAGTTACGCTTTCCAGTTACGCTTTATATGATCAGCAACTTTATCAGATAAATTCTGCCATGAAGCATTATTATTAGTTGCATCTATAACAATTAGTGAATCATTTGAGTCCATTTTTTTCCAGACTCGCTGAACAGCCTCTGATGCTGTCAATGATGAATTTACATACCAATGAGACTTTTGAACTTTAGCCCAAGATCCTAATTTTTTAATTTCATCAATAACAGATGAATAATCTTGTTTTGGTGAGTTTAAATCATAAGAAATGAATAGATTGTTTGCCACGAATAACTCCTTGTTGATAATAATCGGCTTGATCTTAAACAAGATGACCCAATATAAACTACGGCACTAGCTACATGTTAATTAACCTCTTACATTGAGAGGAATTACTCTAAAAGGATTTGATGAATATGTCTATAAAACCAGGACCAAAACCAAAAAAAGAAGATGGAACTTTAGATAGAAGACGTCGTGTAACCCCTGAAAACAAACCTAAATACCCCCCACTAAAGCCTCACGATCATAAATAATAATGCAATGTTTAAGGCTCTATACAGAGCCTTTTATTAATTGAACATGATTAAGTTATTTATCACACAGCTTGATTAGAAATATTTTAATTTTCTTTTCTAATCTTAATAGCTTCTTCAACAGCATTTTCTAAATGCTCAGCAATCCAAGCATACCTATCTTTACTGTTTGTCCCTTGGGGGTTGTAGCATTTTACTACGCTAGACAGCTTTTTCCCTGAACTACCATATTGGATACTATCAAAAGGATTTTTCCCTTTATTCGCTATATTTCCATCCGTGTTTTTTAAACCATGAATATGAATACCAACAACTCCCATCCCCTTGTTCCATGACTCAAGGATTTCATGGTTGATCCATTTTCTATTCGCTGTTTCTTCTCCAACCAATACAACAGTACAAGTACGCCCCTTCATTTGTTCTGCAATCCACTTTTTGATTGCCGTATCTTTGCCACTTTTAACTGTTTCCCAGTCATTATCTGTTGCAGGTTTATTAGCCTCTAAAGCACCAATATTTCTCACTTGAGAAACCCTCATTACATCAGGTATATAATGAAAACTATAAAACACTCTCCTAGTCATTTTTACTCCTTTGACATTAAGTCAATAACATTGATAATCTTTGAAATTAGTTGTTCAGGTCTTTCAACCTCAACACCCAGCTCGCTTATGGCGGTTATTAACTCCTGATTACTTCCATCATAATATTCGGCAACATTTTCCATCACCTCTTGCCACAGTTCTTTTGCCATGAAACCACTACAACCAATAGGTACTAACGCTAACCCTAACTGATGAGCAATCTCAAACTCTTTTCTAACTCCATCGGCAGTTATTACAGTTTCTCCTTCAACAAGCTTGTTACCCATAAAGAAAATTGCAATACCTGCGGAACCAATAATCTCCTTTCTATACTTAGCCCAAGTGTTATCCCGTTCTACCTTACCAGTTATGTGTTGTGGGAAAGGCTTCATGTTGATATGGTCACCGATATGTCCATTATGGTATTCATATACACCTTGAATAGCACCAGTTATTAATGCATTACCAATCCCTAATCCTATGCCAGAGGATATTTTATAATTCCTTTCAATTAATACTTTTCCGAGACTACATAAAAAGGACTCAACATCGGATTTATTAAAAGGGGTAAAATCATGAGCACTTCCAGAGAAAAAAACTGTTTTTCTTTTAAATTGTCTTTCAATTTTGGATAGAATTTCTGTAATGTCAGAGTAACTGTTCACTAAAACGGTTTTAACTTGGAACCTCAACAGATCTTTTATTAGTAAGCCTTGCTTAATTTTTGCATTTTCATAAAGTGTAATACTATCGAAATCATTTCTGTTATATTCTTTAAAAATACAATAATGTTGCCTTTGATGCCCCTCAAAATAAGCTCTAACACGACTCATGATATAATCAAGGTTAGGATCGGTAAAACTAAACCCTAAAAATAAAAATGTTTTTGATACTAAATCACCTGAAAGTGCTGTTATATAGGGGGTCATTTTAAGAGAATAGCGCTCATAATCATCCTTAGTTAGTACTGCATTATCAGAATGATCAATATCACCATGCATTTTATATACTATCGCATCTCTTTTTTTCTTAGTAATTGCAAGATGATTATTAGTGTATTTAACATCAACAACTTTATTTACGCCTTCTAAAGACTTTTCGATTAACTTATCGTAATTTGTTGTCCAATATGTTTTGATTGGGAGTCGAGACAAAATATTATGATTATTTGTAGGTTGTTTTGCTGTTGCAATTTCATCAATTAACTGCTGGCTTATCCTATTTCGTCCATTTTCATTCAAATAGAATTGAGCTACACCGACAAGATCTTGCTCTTCTTCGATATCTAAATTTAGTTCTTCAGCAAGTGGGCGAAGTAATTCTTTCCAATTAACATAACCAGCAGATGATGAAAGGCCAGCACCTGCAAATATTGCAACATTATTATCTTCAAGCTCACTCAAAAAACGCTTGATAAACGATTCCTGATCTCTTGTCATTCAAACTTCCTAGTTATTCTGAATAATTTTAATTATCGCTTAAGCAAAAACATTAACATATTGAATTATAAACTTTTATAAATAACAAGCTCATGCATTATCAGGTAATAAGAATACCTGCACACTCTAAAAATAAAAAATCCCGAACAACTTCACCTCAGGAATTTCCGCACCTCATTATCGTATAAATAACACACTGTAGTTTATACAGATTACGTGATTATGATCAAACAAACCATCTTTATAAATAGGTATTTATTACGCTATATTCAAAATACAGTTAAAGCTGTTATTCTGTTAAGGCAACCCTGATGCATACAAATTAAGTTATGGTAAATAGCCAACTTAAGGCATAAAAACAAGGCTTAGGCACCGCAAAATACCCAAACAAACGATTTAATACCGCTAAATGATGGCTTTTAGCCCCAAAACCATCAATCAAAATAATACTAAAAAGTGACCTCATCGCACAAATAAAACACAGGATTGAGTTAACGATTAATTCTGACATCAAATAGCCGTTTTAGACGGTTTCGATCACCTTAAATACTCACAACAAAGTCGAATTTGGTACCAGCTTTGATCATTTAACTCATTTGGTTTTAAGCTGTTAATCTACCACCTTTTTTCTTATAGTCGCATCGCTCTTTTGTACTAAAGCTCACTCCATTATCCGATCTCACTCACAAGTTTCGCGTTCAATTCATATATCCGCTTTCCCGCTTTCCCTCTTTCACCTTTCACCTTTCACCTTTCACCTTTCATCCCACGCCACCTCTTATTTCATCTCTCAACTAAAGGCAGGCCAATTCAAAGCAACACGCTGTGCTTTTGCTTTTCTCTTGATTTTTAGATCAGTGTGAATGTAAAAATAACCATCGAAGGCAAGGATGCCTTCGTTGAGCCTATAGGGATATATTCACGGCGAGTTATTTTTTGTATTCGCACATAAGCCTACGGCAGCAATTTATATCCATAAGGCTATGGTTAACAACACTCTTTCCGAACATAAACAACTAAAAAATGTTATTAGCCTTCATTCAAAGGCGAACCTTATCGGGTTTCCCCATCAACCAAGATTTTATTCGAATAAAGTATTCCACTTTACACTGCGCTATTACATTACCCATCACAATCAGCAGCAAACCCAAAGTGGAATAACCTGTCCACTGATAACCTTCAAAGAGACTGGATACCATTAAGGCAATCATTGGCGTTAATACCAACACATAAGCAGCGTTATGAGCCCCCATTCGATTCACCAACACTAAGTACAACGTGAAGCCTAATACCGATGCAGGAATGGCTAAATAAAATAGGCTCCCCAAATATAAAGGCGTCATATCGATGGTAAAAGAAAGCCCTTGAAGTATTATCATCACTAAAAGAGCCAAACAGCCATAAAACATCGCATAAGTCGTTGCCGTATAAGGCTGTAATTGCGCACGAGTATGACGTATGCTGAGCATATTACCCATTGAAAAACACCAAGTCCCTAACAGTGATAATGCGATTCCTGTTAGTGTATCCCCCGTCAGCGTAGCCGATTGAAAATCATGTACAAACAATAAGCTGATCCCGCTTAATCCCACCAACATGCCTAACCAAAAATAGCGGCTCGAACGCGTTTGATAAAATACCTTTCCATGTATCGCATTAAAAATGGGGGCACTGGCCATTATCACTGCCGTTAACCCACTGGGAATATATTGAGTGGCATAATAAAAGGCGATAAAGTTAAAACAGAATAAACATAATCCTTGTAATAAAAGAGATTTATGATGTTGAAACTTAACTGATTGCAGTTTATTAAGACATTTCCCCGCAATAAAAAGCACCATTCCCGCTAAGGCAAAACGATAAAAAATGGACACTAAAATAGCAACATCACCTTGCTGCCATTTTATCGCAATCCAAGAGAGTCCCCATAATAAAATCATAAGTACATATAGAAACAACGACATTTCAATTCACTCCAACAACTTAAGCATGACCATTGGCTCAATAAGGGCTTCAACGCAAATAGACAATTAGCACAATAAGCCTATATCCAGACATCCATCTCCGCAGTGAGCTCCCCACCAGCCTCACCGGTATTCACCACACCACTGGGCTCAACTAAGAGAAGATGGCACTCACTTGCTGAATAAGGTTTATGCTCAACGCCTTTGGGCACCACATACATCTCTCCTGCTGCTAACGAGATCTGAGTATCTCTTAAGGCAATGCTCATTTCCCCTTTAATCACAATAAACACTTCATCTGTTTCATCATGACTGTGCCAAGTAAACGCGCCCTTCATTTTAACGAGCTTAAATTGATAATCATTCATCATTGCAATCACTTTAGGTGACCAATAATCAAAAAATAAAGATAACTTCTCTTCAACATTAATCACATTATTTGTACTGGCTTCATTGACTCGTGTTGGATTGGTTGTGTTATTTGATACTGCTTTTATGTTGCGACCCATTTCACTTTCCACTTCACTCTAATATTCAATCCTGTCATTATTGCTAAGCTTAGCCACGCGCTCTATCAAGATGTTGAGAAAACTAACACAATATTGCGCTTTACTGTTTTGAATAGGCCATTAATCAAACCTACGATGTTGATGCTCATTAAAAATAGGCATAAGATGAGAATATGAAAACAAGTAGTCCAAAAGTGCTCAGTTTTGAGCAATCTGAGAAAGTGTGTGTCAGGCAATTATCCATCGGCTCGAATTTATCTTGGGCGCAATACCAAAACGAAAAAGAACGGCTTTTCTACAATAATTCTCGCCAGCACACCTTAAGCATGTATTTAGCAGGAGGATATGAAACCCATCGCACCGACATGCCATCTTCCCTCGGCGGCCCGGGACGCTTTTGTTTAATGCCACAAGATTGTGAAAGTCATTGGCAATTGGGCAGCACGCAACAATTTATGCATTTATATTTTGATGATGATTATTTAAAGCAGTTGGCGGTAACCGTGTTTGATCGAGATCCCAGACTGATCAACGTTCCCGAATTAACCTTTTTTGAAAACCCAACATTAGAAGCCTTGTTTCGACACCAAATGGCCATGATAAACTGGGATCCCACTTCACAACTCATGATGAAGCAATTCAGTGATTGTATTCTTATCAGTTTATTGCAAAGCCAGCAATCCATGCCTAATATCACTGGCCTCAAAGGCGGGCTATCGCCCAAAATAAAACGGAGCGTTACTGATTTTATGCAGGCACATTTTCATCGACAAGTGTATTTACATGAACTCGCCGCATTGGCACAACTCAGTGAATACCATTTCTGCCGTATGTTTAAACACAGTTTTGCGACCACGCCTCAAGCTTATTTGTGTCAACTTCGTGTTCAGCATGCCCAAGCACTGATTAAAGCCAATACACAAAAATTAAGTGATATTGCCTTAACCTGTGGTTTTGCCAATCAAAGCCACATGGGTCGATATTTTAAACAAATACTCGGACTCAGCCCAAGCGCCTTTAAACGCTTACATGTTTAGAGCATAAAATGTAATAATCCAACATTAGCTACACATTTTTATCTGATGATAAGAGCGATATTTCATTGTGTAAGTATGGTATCTTAGTCATCTTACACTTACAGACATCCTGCCATTATGGATACAAACCTCATGAAAAAAATAGCTATTTTTGTTGATGTTCAAAATATTTATTACACTTGTCGTGAGGCTTACGGCCGTCAATTTAATTACCGTAAATTATGGCAACATTTAAGCCATGAAGGCGATATTATCAATGCCACGGCTTATGCTATTCATAAAGGCGATGATGGCCAATTAAAATTTCAAGATGCACTGAAACACATAGGTTTTGACGTTAAACTTAAACCTTTTATTCAACGCAGTGATGGATCGGCTAAAGGCGACTGGGATGTGGGGATCACCATTGATATTATGGAAGCGGCCAGCGAAGTTGATAGCATCATTTTATTATCAGGCGATGGTGATTTTGACGTACTATTACTGAAAATTTATCAAAAATATGGCGTTGAAACCCAAGTTTATGGTGTACCAAGGTTAACGGCTAAATCATTAATAGACTCTGCCGCTCAATTCCATGGTATTGATGAAAGCCTATTGTTATAGCGGCATCATTTTACTCGCCGCATAGCGGGCTTCACTGAGGTGTTCTCTTTTTGATTAAAGCCATATAAATCGGTTTTATATTGCGCCGCAATATCAGACCACAAAAATCGTTGTTTTTTGGCATTTTGCTGCATGGTTTGCCATTTACGGCTTCCGACTGTGGCCATGGCTTTATCAAAAGAGCCCAGTAATTGTTGTGCTTGTTCCACCAAAGTGCTTCCCTTAAAGACAAATCCCATTTTACTGCTGACAGTGTCTTTTAGCCCCCCCACACCATGGACTAAACAAATTTGCCCTTCTCTCATGGCAAGCATTTGGCTTATTCCACAAGGTTCAAAAGAACTGGGCATTAAAAATAAATCCCCTAATCGAAATAAACAATCTGCTAGGGCTTCATTATAACCATTGAGAAAAATAAACTGAGGGTATTTTGCAGCCAGACGCTGAAACTCTTTGGCGATTGCTTCATCACCACTGCCAATGAGTACAAAAAGCCCTTGTGGACGTTTAATGGAAAACTGCTGTAACAAGGCTTCAAGCACAGTCACCGCATTGGGTGCTAAGGAACAGGGCTGACGTAAAATTAAGACTTTTTGATCGGTTAAGCGGCCCACTGAGGTCATGAGAAAATCAGGTTTCCAGCCCATTTGCAACCGTCGCCATAAATGAGACAACCTATGGTGTGCAATGTGATCTTGCATATTGACCAAACAAGCTTGCGCTCCCCAAGACAGTAATGCTTGCTCCATTAAAAAAATCAATCGAGCAAATGCCTTCCATTGAGCACATTGAGATTGCCAAGTACTTGAGGAAGAAACTTGATGACTCTGCTTAGTATCCAACTGAAGTTTATCATTTTTTCCAACATCGCTTTGATGGGGAGAATAGGGGGCTAATAAACTCAGCTCTAGTGTTAATGCTGACTGTAATGGCTCACTTAAACGGTATTCAACTTCATCATAAACACAGGCATTTAAAATACCGACAAGCTTGCCTTGCTTTAATTTTAATCGAAGATCGGCTTCTAATCCCTCGCCACCAAAAAAACCAACATGATGATTTGACGGTCTGATCACTTCTTTGGCATAGGATTTTGACACTAAATGCACTTTATCCGATAAGGTAATGGCAGCCCGCATTGGGTTAACACAATCGAGACAATTCACATCAATAACTTGGCGCTTTTGTTCTATGCTCAGCCCTGCATACACCTCTGGATACCAAGTGGCTAACGCATCTTGATCGTCCTCAAGTGGCCTTACCCCCTGTAGGGCTAAATTATGGATTGAAAATACACAAGGTATGGCTTGCAGTAATAAAAAATGAGGATCAAAGGCCCTTAATAAGGCAAACATGCCCATATGCCAATCATGTAAATGAATACAATCAGGCAATTCAATCATTCCTGCCTTTAAGGCTGTCGCGACACTCTGGCAAAAAAAAGCAAATTTACTCGCATCTACAGCAAAAGGTCGATAGGCCTGACCTTGGCTGTATATCGTATGCTCTTCATTGGTTAACTGCTCATGCTCAACAAAATACACGTGACACCCTTTCACGTTAGGGTGAGGCAGGCTAAATAACGTCACAGTAAATGGCATTGCTGCAAAGGAAACAGATATCAGCCCTAAAACTTGGGCATTGCTCGACTGAGCAAGAAAACCATAACTTGGCATGATCACATCAGTATTAATACCTTGGGACGCTAATGCTGCGGGTAAATCACGAATAACATCTGCCATGCCTCCCACTTTTGCCCCCGCAATGGCACCGTTTTCTGCCGCTAACATTAAGACTCTTTTCACTGTTATTCCTTATCTGTTTCTGTCAGATCTTTATCAATGAATGATCCCCATACGTCATCAATCAAAGCCCGTGGACAATCCCAGCATTTCCCTTGTGACTAATACCACACCTTTAGGGGTCACTCTAAATCCGCGCGCTTTATCATGTTGCTCGTCATAACCAATCACTGTCCCCTCAGGAATAACACTGCCGCGATCAATAATGGCATTTTTAATTTTACAATGCCGTAAAACCACCACATCAGGCAAAATAACGGCATCTTCCACTTCAGAATAAGAACATACTCGCACTTCATTAAATAACACGCTGCGCCGAACAACTGCCCCTGAAATAATACAGCCCTCAGAGACCACAGAGTCTAGAGCCATCCCTCGACGTCCATCGTCATCAAACACAAATTTCGCGGGCGGTAATTGTTCTTGATAGGTCCAAATGGGCCACTTAGAGTCATATAAATTCAATGCCGGTGTCGGCGACAATAATTCAAGGTTCGCTTGCCAAAAAGCATCTAACGTGCCGACATCTCGCCAATAAGCCCTTTCATCACCAAAATGACTTCGAAATTTATGCGCATAGACCTTATGCTCCTCGATAACACTGGGGATAATGTCTTTACCAAAATCACGCCCAGATAGCTCGTTTTGGGCATCTTTTTTCAGTTGCTCAAATAAAAATGAAGTATTAAACACATAATTTCCCATAGAGGCTAAACACATCTCGGGCTCATCTGGCAACGCTTGAGGACAGGCGGGCTTTTCTTCAAAACCAAGGATTTTGTTTTGATTGTCAACTTCTACCACACCAAATGCATTTGCCGCCTCACTCACTGGCACTTCCAAGCAAGAAATAGTCATATCAGCCCCCGAACGCTCATGGGTGGCTAACAATCCAGCATAATCCATACGGTACACATGATCGCCCGATAAAATAATCACATATTTAGGTAACTCATATCGAATAATATCAATATTTTGAAAAACAGCGTCGGCAGTGCCTTGGTACCAGTTATCTGAGTAACGCTGAGAAGCAGGTAAAATCTCAACCGATTCCCCTAACTCCTTTTTAAAATGGCCCCATCCTCGCATGACATGGCGAATTAGAGAATGAGATTTATATTGGGTCACCACCCCCACACGTCTGATCCCTGAATTAATACAATTAGATAAAGTGAAATCTATAACGCGAAATTTACCACCAAAATATAACGAAGGTTTAGCTCGCCAATCCGTTAATTCATGTAAACGACTTCCCTTACCGCCCGCTAAAATTAACGCATAGGTTTCTCGTGTTAAATTACTAATATAACGCGGAGTTGGATTTGGCATCGACACTCTCTCATTGCGAAATAAAGATTAAAAGTTAACGTTGCAATAATATAAAAATTCTATTCTTATCAGATTTTCCAAATCTCATCACGGTAAGCTGCAATGGTGGTATCACTGGAAAATCCCCCACTATTGGCCGTATTATGAATACTGAGCTGAGTCCATTGATATTGATCTAAATAGGTCTTTGCGACCGCCTGTTGCGCGACTCTAAAGCTATCAAAATCCGCTACTGTCATCCAAGGTTCACTACTAGATTCAATGGCATGAATAATCGGCTCAAAAATGCCAGGCTCTAATAAATTAAAGTGCCCACTTTTAAGCAAAGTGATGACATCAAATAATGCTGGTGAGTTGGCAATAATCTCTTTGGGTTGATAATGAGAGCGCAAATGCCTCACTTCTTCCGCATTCATACCAAACAAGAAAAAGGCCTCTTCACCCACCGCCTCTAATATTTCTATATTAGCGCCATCTAGTGTGCCTATGGTTAGCGCACCATTCATCATGAACTTCATATTGCCGGTACCTGAGGCTTCTTTTCCGGCTGTTGAAATTTGCTCTGAAAGATCCGTCGCAGGACAAATTTTCTCCATAGCTGATACGTTATAATTGGGTAAAAAAGCAAAGCGCAAATAGGGCCTCATCAAAGGTTCACTATTCACCATATCAGCCACATTATTCGCCAGTTTTACAATCAATTTTGCCATGGCATAACCCGGCGCAGCTTTACCTGCTATCAAGACACAGCGAGGCACCATATTATCCACATTGCCTTTTAACACTTCTTGATATAAATGAATAACATGTAAAATATTAAGTAACTGACGTTTATATTCATGAATACGCTTCACTTGCACATCAAATAACATATCAGGTGAAAAATCGACACCGCATTCTTTTTGAATCAGCTCAGCTAAATCCACTTTGTTTTGCTGTTTAATGAAACGCCATTCTTCTAAAAATCCCTCATCATTGGCAAACTCATTAAGTCCTTCAAGTAAAGTCAAATCTTCTATCCAATGCTCTCCCACTGTTTTATTCAGCAACGCCGATAACCTTGGATTACTGTAAGCCAACCACCTTCTAGGGGTCACACCATTAGTTTTATTATTAAATTTATCAGGCCAAAGATCATAAAAGTGCTTAAATAATCCTGATTTCAATAATTGTGTATGTAACCCTGCCACACCATTCACAGAAAAACTCGCCACAATGGCCAAGTAAGCCATGCGAATGCTGGGCTCACCGCAATTATCAATAATTGACATTTGCGTTAACTTATCCGTTTGTCCCGGCCACTGGTGAGCCACAAGCTTGAGGTATCGCGCATTGATTTCGTAAACGATGTCTAAAATACGCGGTAAAATATGCTCAAACATACGCACAGGCCAACATTCTAAGGCTTCAGGCAATAAAGTATGATTGGTGTATGCCATGCATCCAGATGTGATTGTCCAAGCTTTATCCCAGCCTAGCCCATAATGATCCATCAATAATCGCATTAATTCAGGCACTGCAATGGCAGGATGAGTATCATTGAGTTGCATCACATTGAGACGAGCAAAATCAGAAAAGTCACGGCCTTTTGTGCGTACCCAAGTATTGAGAATGTCCTGTAAACTGGCTGAAGAAAGAAAATATTGCTGCCTGAGTCTTAATTCTTTTCCATTTTCACTGCTGTCATTGGGATACAACACCATAGTGATTTGTTCAGCTAAATTTTTATGAGCCACAGCTTCCGTATAATCACCTTGATTAAACTCTTTTAAATCAAAGCCTTCTGTAGCTTGCGCTTTCCAAAGTCTTAAGGTATTCACTCTATGATTATGATAGCCAGGCACAGGGACATCATAGGCAACAGCAATGACATCTTGAGTATCAATCCAAGTATGATGTAGGTGTCCTTCATGATCAACATGCACCTCTGAGCGACCATAAAAAGGCACAAGAACATTATGGTTTGGCGCAATGACATCCCATGGGTGTCCACCCCTTAGCCAGCGATCAGCTTGTTCTACTTGGTAACCATTGACTATTTTTTGTGTAAACATGCCATATTCATAACGGATCCCATATCCAGTAACGGGCAAATCCATACAAGCGCAACTGTCTAAAAAACAAGCCGCTAATCGACCTAATCCCCCATTGCCAAGACCCGCATCATGCTCAAGGGTTTCTAACTGAGCTAAATCCACTTGATATTGTTGCACGACTTGTTCGGCTTCTTTGGTTAAGTCTAAATTTAATAACATGTTCCCTAACGCTCGACCCATTAAAAACTCAAGGGAAAGGTAAGCCACTTGTTTACGCTGCGCCTGAGTATCTTGAAAACGGGTGCTGCGCCAGTCATGCATCATTTGTTCTTTGACACTCAGCGCTAAAGCATGGAACAAATCATAGGGGTTATTTTCATCTCGACTGAGGCCATTGACCACCACACGTTGAAAGGTCACTGTCATCGGATCGCAGCTATTGCAATGCGGATAATCGACGCATTCATCTTCATGCTTTTTTTTACTTATGTTGACATTCTGTTGAGGCTGCTTTATGGGTGATTGCATATGATTTTCAGGCGCTTTATTCGATTCATTCTGAGGGACAGTCATTCACTTTATCCTATTGAGTATGCATGAAATAACATCAAACTATGTTCTTGAAGCGAGTAAACTTGCTCATTAAACTCCCCCTTAGCATCGATTACTTTATAATCACTATCGTGAGTATGTAATATGCACCGCCAAGACTGAAAATGAGCCAGCTTAGGCAAGGTAAAAGGCAAACTTTGACAGTCATTATTGAGCAGTAACAGCAAGGCTTGCTGATGACTTTCATTTCCTTCAAGCTTACCGCTGATCACAACAGCTAATGTTCTGGTCTGTGTTTCCCCCCACAAAGGTTTCGTCATTTTCAGCCCTTGACGGCAATACCAATCTAAACCTGGCGTCGTATCATTAATACTGTTATGCACATATTCAACATGACATAACAGAGGGAACCGTTTTCGAATTTGGATCAGTTTTTGCGTAAAAATAAACATCGCATCTGAGTATGGCGTATTTGTCCAATCTCGCCAGCTCAATGGATTATCTTGGCAATAAGAATTATTATTGCCTAATTGTGTTCGGCCAATCTCATCGCCACAGAGCAATAAAGGCACACCTTGGGAGAGGAACAATGAGGTCAAATAATTGCGGCACAGCCTAGATCTTACTTGAAGAATCGCTTTATCTGATGTCTCTCCTTCTTCACCATAATTATGACTAAAGTTTTCTTGGCGACCATCACGGTTGTCTTCTTGGTTCGCTTCATTGTGCTTATGGTTATAACTCACTAAGTCCCATAACGTGAAGCCATCATGACAAGTAATAAAGTTAATACTACTGGCAGGGGGTTTATGACTATGCTCAAACAAGTCACTGGAGCCATGAAAACGTCTTGCAAACTCTGGCAACATACCGGCATCACCGCGCCAAAAACGTCTCATGGTATCCCGATATCTGTCATTCCATTCGCTCCATGCTAAGGGGAAATGACCCAATTGATACCCTCCAGGTCCAAGATCCCAAGGCTCAGCAATTAACGTTACTTGGCAAAGTACAGGATCTTGAGCTATTGCAGTAAAAAAGCCGGCATTCGCATCAAATCCATGCAGTTCTCTGCCTAATGTTGCAGCCAAATCAAAGCGAAAACCATCAACCCCCATGATTTCAACCCAATACCGTAGAGAGTCCATCACCAATTGCAGCACTCGTGGATGCGCTAAGTTCAGTGTATTACCACAACCCGTATCGTTAATATAATAACGCGGATCGCTCGCAACCAATCGGTAATAGCTAACATTGTCAATCCCTTTAAAGCTATAAGAAGGCCCCATCCTATTCCCTTCAGCACTGTGATTATAAACCACATCTAAAATCACCTCGATCCCAGCTTCATGAAGCTTTGTCACCATTTTCCGAAATTCAAACACATCACCATTCACTAAATACTGATGATGGGGACTCAAAAAACCAATACTGTTATATCCCCAATAATTCGTCAGCCCTTTATCCTCTAGAAAGGCTTCATTAAAAAAAGATTGGACAGGCATAAGTTCAACACATGTCACCCCTAAATCCACTAAATACTGAATAACTTGAGGATCACACAATCCCAAGAATGTGCCTTTTAATGATGCATCTAAATGAGGGTGTTGCTGCGTAAAACCCTTGACGTGTAATTCATACATAATGCTTTGTGATAAACGCCGAGCTTGATTAGAGGGCGCTTTTTCCTTATTCACACTCGGAATAGGAGATAAATGACGATGGTCAATGACTTTACACTTTGGCATAAAAGGCGCACTGTCACGTGTATCAAAAGAGAGGTCATCTTCTTCATTTCCACCATCGTGTTGATGACCATATAAACTTGCATCTTCAATACGCTGGCCCACTAACTGTTTCGCATAAGGGTCGAGTAATAATTTATGCCGATTAAAGCGATGCCCAGACAAAGGCTGATAGGGGCCATCGACTCGATAGGCATACAAGGTTTTACTGTTTGCTCCTTTAACATAACCATGCCAAATATCTTGTGTTTTCATTGGCAAAGGCAGCTGAAATAGTTCTTGCTGACCTGTTTCGTCAAACAAACACAAAATCACTTCTGTCCCGTGGGCCGAAAAGAGTGCAAAATTCACCCCCTCATCATCAATAGTTGCCCCTAATGGGTAGGCCTGACCTTCAGTTATCTCCATTATTGTCCCTCTAAAAACCTTAATATGCTTTCGATTCAACAACAAAATATTTAACTTATACCCGTGATACTCACTTTTTATTCCATTAATGTCACAGGCGCCAATATTAAACACCCTAAGGGCGGCACTGTAATTAACGCACTCTGCGCCATATTCTGATAAGGCTCATCAAGGGGCATAATTTGCCCTGCATTACCTTTATTTGAACCGCCATAATATTCACTATCACTATTAAGTTGCTCTGTATAAATACAATGATGTGGTAAACCAATACGGTATTGCTCTTTCACATCAGGGAGCATATTCACCACAAAAATAAGATGTTTATTCGGCGTCAGCCCAAAACGAACAAAAACAAAAATACTGTCAATATGATTGTCGCAATCTAACCATTGAAAACAGGCACCTTGATGATCGTTTTCAAATAATACGCCTGTCGAAACATAGAGATGATTAAGATCTTTAACCCAAGTTTGTAACCCTTGATGTGAGAAATGTGTGAGCAAAGACCAGTCTAATCCTCTATCATGGCTCCACTCTCGGCGCTGACCAAACTCTCCTCCCATGAACAAGAGTTTTTTACCTGGATGCCCCCACATAAAGCCATAATAACTGCGCAATGTCGCAAACTTTTGCCAATCATCACCGGGGACTTTTTCCAATAAAGTCCCTTTACCATGCACCACTTCATCGTGGCTTAATGACAAAATAAAATGCTCGTTGAAGCAATATATCAAACTGAATGTCATCTCATTATGATGATAATGTCGATGAATGGGATCCCGACTAAGAAAGCTTAAGGTGTCATTCATCCAGCCCATATTCCATTTAAATCCAAAACCCAGCGCCTTATCATCTTGAAAAGTCGGCTGTGTCACTCCCGGCCAAGCCGTAGACTCTTCAGCTATCATCATGACACCTGGAAAATCCTGGTAAACAACTTGATTAAGTAACCGTAGAAAAGCAATCGCTTCTAAATTTTCATTGCCTCCCCATTGATTGGGGTGCCATTGACCGGGCTTTCGACTGTAATCGAGATACAACATAGAAGAAACCGCATCAATCCTCAGTCCATCAAAATGAAATTCTCGTAACCAATAACAGGCATTACTGAGTAAATAACTTTTCACTTCAGAGCGGTCATAATTATAAATGAGGGTATCCCAATCTGGATGCTCCCCTTTTTGAGGATCGGCATGTTCAAATAAACACGTACCATCAAACTGAGCTAATCCATGGGGGTCTTTAGGAAAGTGAGCCGCAACCCAATCTAAAATCACCGCAATTCCCGCTAAATGACAGGCATCGATAAAACGTTTTAACCCTAATGGATCCCCAAATCGATAAGTCGGTGCATACATCCCAATGGGCTGATATCCCCAAGAGGCATCAAAGGGGTATTCACTCATTGGCATCAACTGTAAATGGGTAAACCCCATCGTAGTGACATAAGGGATAAGTACTTTTATTAGCTCAGCATAATCGAGGTATTCCCCATGAGGGCCTCGACGCCAAGAGGCCAAATGCACTTCGTAAATAGACATAGCAGAAACATGCCAACGGCATTTTGCTCGACGCGATAACCAAAGATCATCTTGCCATGGGTACTCTGTCGCCGTCGGAATAACGCCTGCATTACCCGGTGCGGATTCCATTTGCTTAGCAAAAGGATCGGACTTACGTAATACTTGGCCGTCTTGGGTCAAGATTTCAAATTTATAATGTTGGTATTCACTGATATTTGGAATAAACAGCTCCCAAATACCACTATTATCATGTTTACGCATTAAGTGGCGGCGTGGATCCCAGTGGTTAAAATCCCCCACCAGCGCCACTTTTTGGGCATTAGGCGCCCATACACAAAATAACACACCCGACATTCCAGAAACGGAGCGCCAATTGGCGCCTAAAAAACGGTGTGCTTGATATTGGCTCCCTTCAGAAAATAAATAGGCATCTGTGTCGGAAATTAAACTGTGAAATTGATAAGGATCGACAATATCTTCTACGCTCAAAGGATACTTAACTCTCAATTTATATAACAATGGCTCAGAACAGCTCGCTAACAAACCTGAAAAAAGCCCCGCAGCATTCACTCTATCAAGCGTGGCAATAGCTTGCTTACCCGCCATTGCAATCACTTCCACACTGAGCGCTTCGGGTAAAAAAGCCGTCAAGGTTAAGCCTCTTTTCTTTTCTTGCTGAGCCTGTAAATCATGCAAGCCCAATGGCCACTTTTTATTGGCTTCTTGATAATACGCGAGCTGAAAATCATGATTGGCGTAAACAACATCTTGGATCACTTTTGTTGTTTGCATTTGTTCTAATCCATATTGTTAAGGTGATTAAATATTAACAACTTAAACTTATTATTTTATTATTCTTCATTCAGCCTTTGTCTGGCAATTGCATCTAATAATGCAAGAAAGTGAGAGTTGTTCGCTAATTCCGTTAATGTAGAGGTGAGTCTTCTTTGCCAATTTGGGTATTCCTGCCAAGTGCCTGGAATATTCACACTATGTGTATCAGCTAATAAATCACATAACTGCACACTAAAAAGCTGAGATGCACCTGAAGCAGATAAATTCACCCATGCCATAAGCAGCTCTGAAAAAGCCAAGGTTTTCATCTCTACATCAGGACTTAGTAATTGTTTCCAAATAAGAATATCGAGTAACTGCTGTTTCTCCTCGGTGCGTCGATATAGTAATCCCGTGAGCACTTCTTCTGACTCAAGCAAAGATAATTTAAAGCGTAAATGTAAATCACTACTAGACCACCATGCCGCTAATGTTGGCACGTCATGATTAGCCAGCATCATTAAACTTTGCTTTTTATAATCTTTAGGAGCAAAAAATCCCTGCCAATCTTTACAAAAATAAAAGACCTCATTGGCATAAAATCCCGCCTTTAACACAGCTTGGGTCAACTCATCGGGAATGAGGCCTAAATCTTCACCTATCACACAACATTGTGCTAACTGACTTTCTAAATTAATAATTGCAATAAGCGTTTCCATGGGGTAGTAAACATAAGCCCCCTTTCCTCTCGATTGATTAATAGGTTGGCACCATAAACGTAAAAGTCCTACCACATGATCAATTCTTAATCCGCCACAATGACGCATGTTCTGATGCACGAGTTGAATGAAGGGCTCAAAGGCCGATTGCTGTAATTTATTAGGATCAAAAGGCGTTAAATACCAATTTTGCCCTTGGGGAGCAAGATCATCTGGCGGAGCACCAATACTCACTTTTGTCGCATATTGAGGTAAATGAGCCCCCACTTCCGCACCTTTACTCTTTGCACCCACCGCTAAATCGCAGATCAACCCTATTGACATACCTAAGGTTTTGGCATGGGTCTGACAAGCTTGCAATTGTTCTTGAGCAACAAATTGTAAATAACAAAAAAAAGTTACATCAACGGGCATACCATTATTCTTGTCAGCAAATAATACTTCTTCTCTTAAAACGAACTCTTGTAACGCTTGACCTTCATCACAAACAAAAGCTTGAAATGCCTGATACCTTAACGTGTTTCTCGCCTGTTCATACTCACAAAAAGCCTGATATAACAATACAAAACATTGATATTTAATGGTAAACACATTGGCATAATCAACCCAATCAGTCTCATTAATATTTTCTATTTTGGCTTGCCATGGGGACTGATTGATCTGTTTTTCCACATAAGAAAACTCTTTTACAGCATCAACACCGATATAAAGAGGATTAATTCGACGTCTGTCAGTGGGGCTATATGGACTGGCTTGTTCAGGCTCTTTTATATCTAATGCATGTAATGGATTGAGTAAAATAAAATCCGCACCTTTTTCGGCAAGAATTGACATTAATTGATGTAAATCAATAAAATCGCCAATCCCCCACTGCCGCTGGCTACGTAAACTGTAAAGCTGAATATTCACGCCCCACGGTTTACGTTTATGTGGTGAATTATCATCATAAAAATGCCCTCGAAAAGCCTGTCTCGGGGCAATCATTAAGCGCCCAACAAATCGCTCAGCAGAGGCATTAAGTAATACAAGACTGACTTGGTGGTATCCCATCACTAACTTTGATGCTAATACCGTATTCGATAACTTGATTCGATACTGAATATATTGCTGCTCAGCATAATCATGTTTATCAACAAAGAGTAAATCTGCTTTCTTTAACACTAAGCTGAAAAGCTGACCTTGAGGATCCACTATGCTGAGCTTAATGCTGCCCTGCTCCTTTGCCGATAACACAATATCCATTTGTAATTGATCAAGATAACAATACTGAAAACGCGGTAAAGGGAGCAACCAAGGCTGATGAACAAGCTCATCAATACGTGTTTGAATTTGACTCTCAGTTAAAGGGGTGTCAATGTCATCTGCATCAGCAACTTGGCTTGATTGTGAAATAAGGCTGCGTAATACTCCTTCCCTATCTTCATCAGAAATAACAATATTCTCACCTTTATAGTCCACATATTCATCGCCAATTCCATGCAAATAAAGTAAATCACTTAATGCCATGAACACCACCTATTAATCGTAAACTCATAATCAAGCTTAGTGAATAATCCTATTCTCTCTACTCTTCTCTACATGCATGTGTCCTGTCTCTTCAATAATATCGACCTTTTGCATCATACCGATATCTTCATGGGTGATAATATGGCAATGCATTAAAATCTCTCCGGGATACTCAGGATTAAAATATGTTTTGAACGTAATGGAACCTGGAGTGGCATCATTAATATTCCCCCCCTGGGCCACACCCGTTGCTGCTGGTACTAAAATAGTGTCATGCCATTGAGGCGTATCTAATTCCGTGCCATTCACCTCTGTCAATAAAAAGGCATTTGTATGGATATGAAAAGGATGATCAGAAAAAGTGTAATTATAAACGGTCCACTCTTCGATACTTCCCGCCGTCATTTCAAACATAGGTTCATTCATAGCAAACAAACCTTCAGTGGTATAATTGATCCGAGGCATAGCGGGATCACCATCAGGATTCTCTTCACCTTGATCGTCCTCATTCCTCATCATTAATAATGTATTAAACTCTATCCCTCCCCAGTAATCAGTATCATATTCTTGATAATACCAGCCACAGGAAGGCAAACGTTCTTCATCTGACTGCTGTCCGCCACATATTTCAAAACCCACATTTCGAACTTCTTTGGGCTCAGTATTAAGCATCGTTGCTATGCTTGGTAATCCATCAGGTGCCGGTAATGCCCCACTGGGTAAAGACATATCCATTTCTTCCCCCGTCACGATCACGGTGGCTAAAGTGACTGGGTAGCTAGGATTAGGAAAGTTAGCCCCTACTCTGGCCCTTCTTATTTCAGGGTCAATTCCTGTTGCAGACACAGACACTTCGACACTATTAGGGTCAATAGCTTGTAGTAAATAAATACCGGGATCCCCTGCTTTTATCAACATATCAACACGATTTCCAGATCCCAGCACAAAAGGCTCTTCTAAGGCTAAGGTTTTCATTTCAGATAACGTCAACCCGTCATTAGACACAATATGTAATTGATGCGATTCAAGTGAGATCAACTTATTCAATCCCGCTGCCGCATTTAAAACTCGCCAACGTTGTACTTCTCCTGGGCGCATAAACAAAGTTTGATCGGTTAGCCCATTATTTGTCATAAACAGCAATCCATCTCGATAATCAGCCCACAAACCTGAATCTCCAGCAGAAAACTGCGTTGCCTCCTCATTATATAAAGGCACATCCCCACTTTGATCAGTACGAATGGATCCCAGTACCATAAAATGCTCTTTAGCCGCAGCCACCTCAGGGACACTCTCTAATCCATTTGAGCAACCTGTTACAATCAACAATCCATACATTCCACCAAAGAATGGCATACTAATACTTCCATGCTTATGGGGGTGATACCAAAAAGTGCCGCAAGCATGATCATCAGGTAATTTGATGACAACATCATGGGTACTGCCTGGATCCATATGCCGAAAAGGATTATCCGATAAGCCTTCAGGTGACACATTTAATCCATGACTATGGTAATTAATCGTATAAGGATCATCAGGAAAAGCCCCGCCGCGCTGATTTTCTGGATTATCAGGTAAATCATTAATCATTTTAATTGAAAGTACGTCACCAGGATTAACAATCAGCGTTGGGCCCACTAAACTCGCCTCAAAATTGGGTGTACTGACCGTGACTAACTCTCCGGTCTCAACATACTGAATCGTATTTTCAGTCACTGCTGCCGTTAAGGTGGTACTCAGTATTCCATCTGACGATCTGCGGACTTCTGGTTCAATAAATACTTTGTCATAATAGTCATCTTGGTTATTGTCACTGCAGGCACTTAACAAAAAAAAACCATACAAGGCATAGCTTAAGTGACCGAGTAAAGATCCGTTTATTCTCATCGACTCTCCCAAAAAAATAATTACTGTTATTTTTATTTTCACAGATTGAAGTGTAGGTGAGTTTTTTATCGTCGGTGAAATGAATTGTTGTTAGATGAATAAATAAAGCTCAATAGCAGTCTCTATTAAGCTTTATTATTGATAGTACTAACGTGCTTTATTATTGAGCGGCTTCGGCTTTATTTAATAAATCTCCAGCATGATTAATCACATGGAAAATATGATTTTGCTCAACAGTACCTTGAACAAAATGGGCGCCTGGGCCTTGAGCAAAAATAGCCACATCTTCTCCTCCATGTGTCTCGCTATTAAGTGGAATGAGGGCTTCTTGATGATAACTTGGACTCTGAGTATCAATATAATTCAAATCGACTCTCCCTGCTGATGCTGGATGATCGTAGCGTTCATCTCCTCCCACCTCAAGCGGCGCGTAGCCTAAACCATTAGCATATCCCAATGTGGTATAAGGTAGACCGTGACTGTCTGTTTCAAAGGTAAGTTCTGCTAATCCATTTGAATCAGTACTTTTCACTAACCCTAAAATAGGATTACCTCGAATAGGATAGCCTCCCATGGTCATCACATGACTATGATCCGCTGTGACCATTAATAGAGTCTCTTTTGAAGCGGTTTTTTCCATCGCAACCCTGACTGCTTCTGACAAGGCAATTGTGTCATATAAAGCCCGCGCTGCATTGCCTGCATGGTGACCATGATCAATACGACCAGCTTCCACAATTAACACAAAACCTTTATCATTTTTTTGAAGAATATCAATCGATTTTGCCGTCATCTCTGCAAGCGATGGCTCCCCTGTAACGCCTTCTTTTGTACGGTCAAAATCATAATCCATATGAGATGAATTAAATAATCCCAATAAATGATCTGTCTCTAAAGGATCAATATTAATAAAGCTATCTCTGTCTTGTACATAAGCTGACTTTCCATACTGATTTAACCATTGCTCAGTTAAGTCCACACCATCAAGACGTTTACCGTTTTCTCCTTCACTATCAACAACTGTATTTGGAATAAAAGCACGACGACCACCGCCCAGCATGACATTCATCCCTTTACCATCATTGAAATCAAATAACTGCTTAGCAATGTCGCTGCAGCCATTAGTCACGGCCTCTTCAGGTAAATCAGCATCACTTTCCCAGTTTCTCTCAGGGGCATGAGAATAAGTAGCTGCAGGTGTTGCATGAGTGACTCGCGCTGTAGAAACAACGCCCGTGGACATCCCTGCCATCGCCGCAAGTTCTAATGCGGTAACCAGATCTTGTCCCTGAGTCGATGCACAATTGCCTCTCGTCACCCCTTCTGCAAGTGAAATCACACCTGCATCCGTTTTGACTCCCGTCATCATCGCCGCCATGGTTCCGGCTGAATCTGGCGTTTGAGCATCAGTATTAAACGTTTTAGACAATCCCACATAAGGAAAACTTTCAAAAGAAAGAATATTCTCCTCCCCAGTTTGCCCTTTAAGTTGACCATCTAAAATACGGGCGGCAGTGACAGTGGAAACCCCCATTCCATCACCAACAAATAAAATGATATTCTTCGCTGAGCCAGCCTCATGAATCACAGTTAACTTTTCCGCATCGACCACATGTTGCTGACCATCAATATACCATTGATTCACTTCACTCCAGTTAGTCGTATCACTGTTTGACTCGGCTTCAACCTGATCGGCCAATTCATTTTCTTCGACTATCACCAAGCCATCATCATCGTCACCACAAGCGCTTAAACCTAATAAAGCAGACAAGGTCAGTACCAGTAAATTCTTATTCATTTTTATGCTCCAAAAGTTAATACAAAATTGACTATGTCAATTTCAGTACTTGGTCCCACCAAGCTGCTGTGCTTGATTAATAATGTGAAAAACAACATTTTGCTCCATCGCACCTTGAACTAAATGTGCCCCAGCGCCAATAGCATGAATGCTGACATCTTCACCTGCATGGGTTTCACCGCCTTTTTGAATTAACGCTTGTTGCATAAAATCCATTTCTTGTGTATTTAATAAAGATAAGTCATCTCTTTCTCCCGAGCTCGCCCCCGGTCCATTGGCATAGCCTAACGTTGTGTAAGGCTTACCATCTAAGGCAATCGCCATGTCACCACCCACGTGATGCACTAATCCTAAGATCGGATTACCTCTTTTTGGATATCCTGCGATGGTTAACGTGTGACTATGATCCGCTGTCACAATAATTAACGTCTCTTCTGGATCCGTATTTTCAACCGCTGCTCTCACGGCATTAGAGAATTCAATGGTGTCATAAAGCGCACGTTGGGCATTGCCCGCATGATGGGCATGATCGATTCGCCCCCCTTCAACCATGAGGAAATATCCCTCTGTATTTTGACTCAATAGTTGAATGGATTTCGTCGTCATCTCTGTCAAAGAAGGTTCGCCAGCACTGTCTGTGAGACGATCCGCTTCAAATTCCATATGAGATGCATTAAATAGGCCTAACAAATGGGTGGTATTCTCCACATCAATCGCATCAAAGTCGGCTTTATTCCAAACATAAGCTGCATTATCGAAGTTTTCGAGCCACTTCTGGGTTAAATCGAGCCCATCAGTACGCACACCTGCCTCTTCTTCACCATCGATTATCCCTTCTGGGATAAAGTTGCGTCGACCGCCACCTAAGGCGACAGTTAGCGCGTCGGCTTTGTCCCGCATAACAAGCTGATAGGCGATATCTTTACAACCATAAGTCACTGCCTCATCCGATAGATCTGAATCGGCCTCCCATTGACGTTGTGGGGTTTTTGCATATAATGCCGCTGGCGTGGCGTGGGTGAGTCGTGCAGTACTCACAACTCCCGTAGATAATCCTTTAGCATTAGCTAAATCAACCAATGTAATTAACTCATTTCCCTTTGATGACAGACAGTTAGATCGCAAACTGGCATCTGATACAGACAGTACCCCCGCTTTCGTTTTAACACCTGTCGCCATTGCTGTCATTGTGCCAGCAGAATCAGGAACTTGTTGATTTGTATTGTACGTTTTGACTAAACCACTATAAGGGAAGCGCTCAAAGCTAAGGAAGTTTTCTTCACCACCTTGATTGCCTATTTGCTGCTGCCCTTCGAGAATTCTTGCAGCAGTAAGCGTTGAAATTCCCATCCCATCCCCAATGAATAAGATCACGTTTTTAGCTTTGCTATGAGTTTGTAATTGCGTTTGTTCTACAAGGTGAGCCGCGCTATCCTTAAACCATTGACTGTCACTTTGCACACTCGGTAATAATGCAGCATGTACATTGGATGCCAGTAAACCACAGGAAATCAATAAAGCTATTTTTCTGATCTTAATCACTATTTCCACCATTTCATCATTATAAGAATCAATAACTACATTCACTAAATACCATTTAAAACCATTAAGGTTTACCTATTATTAACATATTGCTTCATTTTTATTACATAAGTCGTTTGGGGGATTTTTCTCAAAGTGAGCGCTAGAACCTGTTAATCTTGAGTCATTAAATGATGTCTGAAGTAAACAAAGGAGGAAGAAGAAACAAGAAAAGAATGACATGAAAAGAAGCTATACCCAAACTAAATAGCTTGGGTATCGCGTTTAAATACGATTATATCTTACTCAGGCGCACATGATAATCCCGTATAACATGCTGCATAATCTCTTGCACTGAGGTATTTTTGGTTGCTCTATCAATATAAATTTTCACCGTCACTAAGGTATGAAAATCTTCTTTAAATCGATCGCTTTGCAATGAGAAATAGGCCTCCTCCTGCTCCGATTGTCTCACTGTAAAGCCTTCATACTCAAACACTCGAGTACCGGAATGGTTATGCCACTTAGTAATACGATCGAGCGCAATTTCACAAGAGTGATTAATTTCAATATGGTTTAACCAACTGGTTGGATGGGCGGGGTCTTTCACGTGAGGACATCGAATGGTGTAGTTGTAAACATGAGTGATTGCTGTCATACATTACCTATCTATTCGCTTGACTTCATTCATAATAGGCATGATTTTTTTTCTTGGTCAATCTTTTATTTTTCTGCTGTAATGGTTTGTGATTAACCTCATTATCTCTGCTTTTTTGTGATAAAAAATCACCTAAACGAGGGTTAAATTAATAAGTTAAGTTTAAATGAATGCGATTTATAGCTGACACTCGTTATCCCAAGTTCAGGTTAAGTAAGACAAATACACCATCGCCTTTGTCTCATTCATCTCAATCAGCTAAGCGCTAGCTGTTTGTTGTAACATCTCGGCCATTTTCTGCTGAATAAGATACACTCCCTTTAACGGTCTGATCATCACTTTGAATTCAACAATTTTTCCCGTCTCATCCCACCTAATCATATCAACACCGTTGATACTGATCCCATCAATTTCAACTTCAAATTCCAAGATGGCATTATGACTATCAACCACTTCTCTAACATACCGAAAAGGAGCATTAAGAAAAATATAAAATGCAGCACTTAAATAATGTTGAGTCATTTTTTTCCCCACTTGGGGGGTATGTAAAACAGGAGAATAAAAAATCACATCATCGCTTAATAATTCAGACAAACCCCGAGGGTCTTTTTTTACCACTAATTGATGCCACACTTCTAAGGTATTAATAGACATTCATTCTTTCCTTGTATTAAGTCTATGCTTTGCTAAATTCAAAGCATGTCAATATGCTGATTAAACATACTCTTTTACCCTCTATTGAGCAATGGTTATTGCCATACAATGCAGTACTGTACGGCAATATGAAAACAGTAAAAAGTAAGCCTAAAGTGCTTCTAAAGCTTGGGTTAACTTGCTCACCCCAATAATATGCATGCCAGCAGGTATTTTTTTGGGTACATTAGCGTCTGGCACTATTGCTCTTTTAAAGCCATGTTTAGCCGCTTCGGTGATCCTCTCTTGCCCATTAGGAACAGGTCTTATTTCACCGGATAATCCCACTTCACCAAAAACCACTAAGTCTCTTGGTAATACTTCGCCTCTAAAACTAGACACCATCGCCAATAATAAAGTGAGATCGGCACTGGTCTCGGTCACTTTCACTCCACCAACCACATTCACGAACACATCCTGATCCGCCATCATTAGCCCACCATGACGATGCATAACCGCCAATAACATGGCTAATCGGTTTGCATCCATTCCCACCGCGACACGTCTTGGGTTGCCCATCGCAGAACTATCAACCAATACTTGTAATTCCACTAACAATGGCCGAGTCCCTTCCCAAACCACCATCACTAATGAACCCGATGCATCTTCCTCCCCTCGAGAAAGAAAGATAGCCGATGGATTGGCCACTTCTTTTAAGCCTCTCTCAGTCATGGCAAATACCCCAAGTTCATTAATCGCACCAAAACGATTTTTATGAGAACGCAAGGTTCGATATCGGCTATCACTGTCTCCTTCAAACATAACCGAACAATCAATACAGTGCTCCAAGACTTTAGGCCCAGCAAGACTACCATCTTTGGTCACATGGCCCACCATAATCACAGCAATGCCATTTTGTTTAGCAAAACGTGTTAAAAAAGAAGCCGACTCTCTCACTTGAGACACACTTCCAGGAGATGACTGCACCTCACTGATATGCATGACTTGAATGGAGTCAACCACAATCACTTTGGGTTTTTCTTGCATTGCAATTTGGCAAATTTGTTCAACGCTAGTTTCTGATAGCATTTTTAAATTAGCCGTTGGCAGGCCAAGTCGATTAGCCCGCATCGCCACTTGTTGCAATGACTCTTCGCCTGTCACATAAAGCGCGGACATAGATTCGGCTAACTGGCATAAAGTTTGTAATAATAATGTACTTTTACCCGCACCGGGATGACCCCCAATTAAAATGGCAGATCCGGGTACAATCCCTCCTCCAAGCACACGATCCAACTCGTTAAAGGAGCTGGCAATACGAGGAAGTTCATCTAAATCTATTTGATTTAACGTTTTTATTTCACTGGAACCTTGGCCAGCATAACCACTAAAAGAAGCTGATTTTCCTGCAATAGGGGGACCCAAACGCACTTCAGTGATGGTATTCCACTCTTGACAAGCACTGCATTGACCTTGCCAGCGAGGAAAATCTTGCCCGCACTCATTACACACATATGCTGTTTTATTTTTTGCCATAATGTTTATTGATATTCATCCGTTATATGCATGTCTTAAAAAATGATTATCCTTCAAGAAACACAAATTGACATTAGTTGTAAAATTATAAATTAAACTGCGATTATGCCTATATTAACGCGTTATAGAGAATAATAAACGAAATGATCTCACCCAGCTCCCCTATAGCTAAATCAATATAAAATGATAGTCTCAGAGCGGTCAATTGAGCGGCAATTTGAGATGAATTATTGATGGAATGTAGGCACCTTTTGAGATAATGCAACAAAGAAGTGTCGCTCAAATAAAGCTCCTAACATGCTGGTTTAAAAGTGATTTATACGTTGTTGATTTGTCTTACCGTAGCATGACTATGCTTTTAACAATTCGCCTAGCCTAAATCACTTTTCATTCCAGCTGAGCATGTCATTTTATATTGATTTAGCTATACACTCATTTAGCCATTAATGACCTTAATGTCGCGAAATAATTTTAAAGCATTGTTTGATTAACTGATTCAAAAAGAAACAACTGAAAGCACAATTATGCCGTATCATTGATGTTGGTAAAATTATTGATATAACAGAATAAGTCATATTGAGGTATCCTGAGTGACAAAATGATAAATGAAGCATTCGGCCCTTTATCGTATTAAGCTCATAGTCGTATTACATTCAGATGTTTATTTTTTAAAAGAGGTTCCCTGACGGGCAATAAGATGCAACCCATTTTACCCATTATTATCGCAGGTGGCACTGGGACGAGGCTATGGCCATTATCTCGTCAGCTTCATCCTAAGCAATGTCTATCACTATTAGAAAACTCAAGCTTACTTCAAAGTACGCTTGAACGTTTAGCTCATTTACAACACTTACCCGCCGTTATTATTTGTAATGAAGCCCACCGATTTTTAATTGCCGAACAATTACGTGAGAAAACGATACCTCACAATGGCATCATCCTTGAATCCATGGGAAAAAATACCGCACCAGCCATTGCATTAGGCGCTTTACATGCATTGACCCTTAAAGACCAAACAAGCAATGAAAATACAGATCTCGATCCCTTATTATTAATCTTACCTGCGGATCATCATATTCAACATGCTGAGGCGTTTTGTCAAACATTAGCCAGCGCCAGTGAGCTGGCCCAAGCCAATCATATCATTACTTTTGGTGTCAGCCCGACTCACCCTGAAACAGGTTATGGTTATATTAAAACTGGATCAGAAATAGAAAAAAACAAAAATAACCCTTTGATTAGCTTTCACGTCGATAGCTTTACCGAAAAGCCTGATTTAGCCACGGCCAAGCAATATTTAACCAATAAAGCATACTTCTGGAATAGCGGCATCTTTTTGATAAAAGCCAGTGTTTACCTCAGTGAATTAAAACAGCACCAAAGCGACATATTAAGCGCTTGTCAAAAAGCAATGACTCATAGTCAGCAAGATTTAGATTTTATTCGCGTTGAGCCTAACGCATTTAATGCTTGCCCAAGTAATTCAATTGACTATGCTATCATGGAAAAAACCCATCGCGCGGTCATGGTACCGTTGAGGAATCACTGGAGCGATGTGGGCAGTTGGTCAGCATTATGGACTATCAGTGATAAAGATGACTTAGGCAATAGCCTGCATGGCGATGTCATCAACCTTCATAGCCACAATACTTTCGTCCATGCTGAAAATAAATTGGTGACGATTATCGGGTTAAACAATCTTGTTGTCGTTGAAACCAAAGATGCGGTATTAATTGCCGATAAAGATCATGTGCAACAAGTCAAAAATGTGGTTGCTCAATTAGAAGCGAGAAATAGAATAGAGCATAAACAACACAGAGAAGTATGCCGCCCTTGGGGAAAATACGATCTCATTGATCAAGGAGAGCATTTTCAAGTCAAACGTTTAAGTGTTAAACCTGGAGGTAAATTGTCGACTCAGATGCATCATCACAGAGCAGAACATTGGATAGTCGTTTCAGGTACGGCTAAAATCACTAACGGCGGACAAGAGTTACTATTAAGTCCGAATCAATCAACATATATTCCCATTGGCTCTATTCACTCACTTGAAAATCCAGGTAAAATACCCCTTGAGATGATTGAAGTACAATCAGGCACTTATCTAGAAGAAGACGATATTATTCGCTTTAGTGATCATTATGGCCGAAAATAATCCTGATAATGCAACCCTCCCCCTCACTTGCTTTAAAACCTATGATATTCGTGGAAAGCTCGAAACAGAATTAAACCCACAAATAGCCTATCGAATAGCAAGAGCCTTTGCTGACATCATCAAGCCCAAAACAGTCGTGCTTGGCGGTGATGCTAGGCTCACCTCAGCAAGCTTAAAACAAGCTTTAGCAAGCGGATTCATGGATGCGGGTGTTAATGTGCTCGATTTAGGATTAACAGGCACAGAAGAAGTTTATTTTGCCACTTTTCACCTTAAATTAGACGCGGGTATTCAAGTGACCGCCAGCCATAATCCTATCGATTATAATGGAATGAAATTCGTTGGCAAAAATGCGGAGCCTATTGGCCCTGATAATGGTTTGCAACCAATAAAATTGCTAGCAGAAAGCCAAGCTTTTTCCGTCAATAAGCAAGCAAAAGGCCACTATCATGGTCTTAACTTAATGCCAGATTATATCAAGCACCTTTTATCTTATATTCAGCCACATCATATCAAACCCCTTAAAATCTTAGTCAATGCAGGCAATGGTCCTGCGGCAAAGATAATTGATGAATTAGAGGTCGCATTTAAGCAATTGCAAACCCCCATTACATTCATCAAAATAAACCATGACATTGACGGACGTTTTCCTAATGGTATTCCTAACCCTCTGTTAAAAGAGAACCGACAAGACACACAAAATGCCATCACGTTACACCAAGCCGATTTAGGCATTGCGTGGGATGGTGATTTTGATCGCTGCTTTTTCTTTGATGAACAAGGGGAGTTTCTTGACAGTTATTACGTCGTTGGTTTACTAGCTGATGCTTTTTTGCAAAAAAATTCCCAATCAAACATTATTCATGATCCACGCTTGATTTGGCATACACAACACATTTGCCAAAAGCATCGAAGTAAGGCAATTCAATGTCGAACAGGGCATGTATTTATTAAGCAAAAAATGCGTCAAACTCATGCAGCCTATGGTGGGGAGGTAAGCGGTCATCACTATTTTCGCGATTTTGCCTATTGCGATAGTGGCATGATCCCTTGGTTGCTACTCATAGAGCTATTGAGCATCAAAAACCAACCTCTTTCGACCTTGGTTGCTGAAAGTAAACGTACTTACCCAAACTCGGGTGAGATTAATTTCACCGTCAGCCACCCTATTGACGCTATTAATAAAGTTAAAGCACATTATCAAGATATAGCCACACATATTGATACTTGTGATGGGATCAGTTTCTCATTTGAAAACAAGCAACAAGCATGGCGTTTTAATCTACGTTACTCTAATACAGAACCTTTAATAAGACTCAATGTCGAATCAAAAGGCAATCGACAACTCGTAGTACAAAAAACCAATGAAATAATAGCGATACTGAAATAACAACCTTTTTAGTCATCTCAACTGAGCGATAGCTAAATGGCTAGATATCATTAAATATTTTTTGTACGGGGATCTGCCAAAATGATTCTTTTGTTATCTCTTCAAGAAACTTTTCAACACTACGACCGTCACCAAATTCATCATTAGGCTCTACTGTAATATCACCAGAATTGATACGTTTGATAGACTTTATTATTTCATCTTCATTCATTGCAACATTTAATATACTTTTTGATTGAGCACGACTATGTTGCCGAGTGCCAATATTGATACTCGGTACCTGATAAAAAGGTGCTTCTCTAACAGCTGCACTACTATTACCAATCATAAAATGACTATACTTTAATAAAGTTAAGAAAAACTCAAATCGCATAGATGGGATAACAATAAAGTTTTTATTATTTTTTAATTCATCATAAGCTGACAAAATAAAATGGCTTCCATGATCATTATTTGGATAAATGACGACATACTGTTTACCGCTTTTTTTTAGGCTATTAATTAATATATTAGTTTCATCTTGCAACGTGTCAACCGCCGTGGTTACAGGATGAAAAAGTACAATACCAAACTCTTCAAATTCAATATTATACCAAGATTTTACTTCCTCTAATGTTGGTAACTTATCACTTATCATAACATCTAGATCAGAAGAGCCAATAGGAAAAATATATTGCTCTAATTCACCAAGCTGAATTAACCTTTTTTTAGCTTGCTCATTACAAACAAAATGAATATGAGCTAACTTACTTACTGAATGGCGAATATGCTCATCAATAGTCCCTGAAACTTCTCCTCCTTCAATATGAGCAACTTTAATATTATTTAAACTGCCAACAATCGCACTCGCTAATGCTTCAACTCTATCACCGTGAACAAAAATCACATCAGGTTTAAGTTCAGTCACAAAATCCGATAAACCAATAATTGTTTTCGCTAAAATAGTATCCATTTTATCGTCAACATTTTGATTCACAAATTGATAAATGTTGTTAAAACCAGATTTATAAACCTCTTTATATGTTGAACCATATTTAGCCAACATATGCATTCCAGTCACAAATATATGAGTATCAAATCTAGAACCACATTCATACATGAGCGGTTTAAGCTTACCAAAATCAGCACGAGTGCCTGTAATAAATAGTATTTTCTTATTCATAGTCAGCCAATTTCAGCATTTTATCATTTGCGATATCACATGTTGCTTTTTTCCCTAATACCTCTTTATAATCAGCTGCACTCAGCTCTCCAGTACCTGGCCTTTTAACCCAAATATTATCTTTAGTCAGTACATCCCCAGCTTTAATATCTCTAATCGCGACAACCGAAGCATAAGCAAAATCACGAGTCACTTGTTCTTCTTCAAGTAAGGTTTTATCACCAAACCTTGCTCGACGTATAACATCACAACCATGAATTAATTCTTTAAGTTCCCTCTCATCCATAGAGCAAACAATATCGGGTCCCAAACGTTGTTTATGGTCGGTATAATGACGCTCAATAATATTAGCACCAACAGCAACAGCTCCAAAGCATGCATAATTATCCAATGAATGATCCGATAATCCAATAACAGCATTTGAATAATGAGAGCGCATTTGTGAGATAGCGCCAAGTCGAATTAACTCTGGAGGCGTTGGATACAGGTTAGTGCAATGAAGTAAACCATAACGAATATTTGCTTTCTCCATTATCTCAACCGCTTTATCAACGGTTTTAATATCGTTCATACCAGTACTGAGAATAATCGGCTTTCCAAATCCTGCAACATGTTCAATGAGTGGAAAATTATTACACTCTCCAGAGCCAATTTTAAATGCGGGAACATTTTGCTCCATCAAAAAATCAGCTGCAGCCCTAGAAAACGGCGTACTAATATACAATAAGCCTTGCATTTCGATGTAATGCTTGAGCTCTATTTCTTCTTCTAACGTTAAGCTGCAATCCTCCATAACTTGATAAATTGATTTATCCGTGTTCCCTGGAATAATTTTCTTCGCAGACCCACTCATTTCATCATCGAGTACATGAGTTTGATGCTTAATAACCTCTGCTCCAGCACGTTTTGCAGAATCAACCATTTCTTTAGCGACTGAAAGTAAGCCGCCATGATTGATACCTATTTCTGCAATTACAAACGTAGGATGTTGATCCCCTATTTTACGACCTGCTATCTCTAACTCGAACATGATTTATTTTCCAAAATTTGATTCGCAATAATGAGATCCTCTGAGGAATCTATATCTATACTTTCAATATGTTCCATTAAAAATGGAACAATGTTTGTTTGAGGAATACTGTTATTTGACGCTATAAAATTTTCAACATTAAAAATATAAATAGCACCATTAGGCGAATATAGCTCCGGGATCTGCTGCCTTGGAATAAAAGGAGCCTCTGGAGACACTAAGCCTTGTAAAAAACCATTTTCTCTTAATAGAAAAGTTTTATAGACTGATTTACTTTGTTTTTTAACACTAATAACAGTTAAATTATCACTTAATATTTTAAATGCATTTTCAATATGAACAGCAGTTCTTAAAGGTGATGTGGGTTGAAGTAAACAAATATAATCATGATTATCAAACTTATTTTCATTTATAATATAACTAATGACTTCGTTAGACGTTGTTAAATCTTGTGCTAGCTCGGAAGGCCTCTTTTGTGCCAATACACTCTCACTTATTGCAAACTGCAAAATATCTTCATCATCTGAAGAAACAATAATTTCATCAAATAAGCCACTTTCTTTAGCTGATTGAATTGAATACCAAATTAATGGTTTTCCAGCTAGCTGGGCTAAATTTTTTCGAGGGATCCCTTTTGAACCACCTCGAGCAGGAATAATCGCAATCGTTTTTCGTTTCATTTTATCCAAAACCAATGGATTTAGCTGTACTAAAGTCTACTTTAGTTACCTCTTAAAATACAGTATGAATAACCTAAGAAATCCGCCCACACTAACAACCCAACAATGTAATAACCTATACGCAATAAAATTCACACAAAAAAATCTAAACTTCATTTTTAAACAAAACAATTAATCAAATAAAAATAAATAAATAAGATAGTTTTACTAATAAATTATACTTTTATAAAAATTAAAATTATAATTAAAAAAATCACTTTAAAAATTTTACACCATGAATAAGAACACTTTAGTATATGAAAACACTTACTACAGTTTATTTTTGTATATGCTCTATGATAAAAACTGGTTAGAGAGCGATTATCTCATTTTCGACAATAGAATTTCCTATGATTTTTTAAATCGATTAAAAGAAACGGTTCATTGTATCGATGAAAATATATATTACAATGGATGTAAAAGGCCTATACCTAAATCACCAATTCGTAACCCTATCAATTTTTATAAGAAAAAATTAATACAAAAAGAATTATTTAACCAATACAATTTAATTGTTGGTAATATCGAACACCTTGATAATTCTTTAGTAAACTCATATAAAATACAAATTGAAGATGGTCTTGGTACAAGACAACACCTAAGGGAAGGAATAAAAAAAACAAACTTTCTGAGTCGTTTAAAAAAGAGAATATATTTTAGAGAAGCTAAAAAATTTAGTTCTACCAAAAAATTTATTATCGCGGAATCGATAATAGCTGCTACTCCATTTAAAAATAAAACTATTCATATTGATATTAAATCAACTTGGAATAAAAAAACTAACAATGAAAAATCACTTATTTTAAAGTTATTTAATGTTAATGCTGTTCAACTTAACACTATAAATGATAGTTTCAACTTACTACTAACACAACCATTGAATGAGGATAATAACTGTACTGAAGAGGATAAAATAAAAGGATACAGACTCTTATTAAAAAAACATAGTTTTTCAGAGAAAAGCCTTATAATAAAACCTCACCCAAAAGAAAATACAGATTATCAAAAATACTTCCCTAACGCTACAATAATAGATAAAGACTTTCCTATTGAGTTAATGGTACTACTAGACATAAATGTTAATAATGTCATCACGCTATTTTCTACTGCTGCAAGTATATTCAATGATAATTCAAATAAGATCATTTATTCTCGAGCCCCAAGTTATTTCAACTTCAAAGAAAAGTATATAAAAAAAATAAATTCGTTGAACTTATGAAACTTGTCATTTCGATTACTCATTAAAAGTAATGATGCACATAGTAAATAACCTGAACTCGGCTTAAGCAGCACCATTAAATATTGCTATTTTATCTCCTATTTGTGTTGTATTTTCTACTAATAGTGGGCTATTAGGCACTAAACCCCGCCATTATATCGACATTTAACAAAAAATGATAAATAAAAACAAGAAATCAATTTAATTCATTGATTTTCATATAATCGGGTTTAATCCAGGCACTTATTACCCCAAGTTCAGGTTAAATAGTATTAAACACTTATCTTTAATAGATAATTTACCATTAACGACTAGGACTGGTTGACAATTAACCATAATCATCTGATTAAGATACAATTCTACTCTTTAAAATTCATATATCTCTAAAAATGTAGCGATAAGCAATGATGACGAATTCATTCACTGCTTTCAGAAAAGCAACGAACAGCGTAAAGCAAGAAAAACACCTCGAATTCATGATACCGAATGATATAAAGAGAGAAACCTTATAAAACGATTATTTTAAAGAATTAAAACAATACCGCAGAATAGCGACACGCTATGAGAGAATAATTAAGCATTATTTAAAGACGATTCAAATAACAGCTTCTATGTTTTACTTAGCGAAATTGTCAACACCCCCTAATTTTATACCTAAACTTATTAAGCAAGTCTAATTATCAACTTTTCTATTACCAATTAAAAAATCATAAAAATAAGAAAACACTCCCTTTTTATCTTTCTGATTCAAAAGGCTTAAAATTAAATTTGCAACTTGTTCATTGGTTACTCCTGAAGTAATCACCTTTTGTTGACTGCCTATCTCTAAAGGAAACAGGTCTGCTAAATTCCCATTGAAATAGCAGTCAGCCACCTCTTGATTAGAAATTTCATATTTGTCCATAAATTGCTCACGAAGAGAAGGCGAGAAAAATGAAAAAACTTCACCTTTCTCTTTAGCCATGACATCTTGAAGAACTTTTCTCATTTTCCACTGCTCTTTATTATTGAGATGTGGGTTACATATCCTAGCAATTTCTATTGCTGATTTGGAATAACTTGGATTCTTCCTTTGTTTTATTGATCCCGACAATAATCGACTACCAATAATCCCTGCAAAATCATTAATCAAACCAGTCTGTGATGCAATATGATATGATTTTATAATGAGTTGTTTTTTACCAAATTCTAATTGGAAATCATTAAGTATACGCATATAATTTAATGCACTTTCTGGTTTGAAAACGTTCAAAAAAGTATCAAAATCAAAAGTTCTTCCCTGATGAATATTCTGAGTATACATAGATTCAACAAAGTCATCCTGTCTTCGTAAATAAGTCACAATTGATACATTATATTCTTGAGTTGCTTCGCGCAAAATTTTTGCTGTTATCGCAGAATTTTTATAACCATTATTAGGGTCCCCCATCAAACACTCACTACTCATAACATAATGATCCACATCACTGTGTTTTTTAATATTTTTCTTAAGTGATTTTTTTAATCTATCCACAATACTGCTATTGTATGTATCCATCACCATGAGATCTTTTATGCACTTAGGTGGCTTAATATATCGCCAGCCTTCCCTCACTCCCATTTCAGTGTTTTCTTGCAATGAATGCTGAATCGTCGTTGAACCTGTTTTATGTGAGCCAATATGAATATAAATATGTACCATATAAAATCCGATTAATTTATAAAGATGATGAATAACAATAAACAATGAAATGATATAAACTTAATACTTACTTGCAGCTTAAGATTTACGTAAAATTACTAATAACCTAAATATAGTAATTACTTAAGTATAAAAAATACTAATTGCAATTAAAGTTCTCTTTGTTAACGCCATTAACCTCTAAATAATCAAGTATCTTGTTTGATAATTTAGTGTCCATATGTTCTTTCCAGTCACCCACTTTTCCACTTCGAATAAAAGAGCTTCCTTTAAATTTTTCAGGTGATGCAATAATCGCTTTTCCAGTTAATGATTCCATTTTCTTAACGGATTTTTTAGAAGATAAATCAATACTTTTTAATAAAATATCATTATTAACATCTACATTTAAGAAAGATAATAATTTATGAAAAACTTGCTCTGGTTTTTTAATTAAACATTCATATTTAATTAAAAGAGTTGTTTCTGGTTGTTCTGATAGTATTTTCATTTGTGCTTGGTGATTTTTAATATATGGATCAGCAAGTTTTTTCCATAACTGATGAATACTTTTATGACTTCCTCTATTTTTATAATGAAAAAAATAACTGCTCGTAATGTAATCAAGTGGATTTCTTGTCATAAGAATTCTTTGTTTAGAATAGTCAATTATGTTTTCATGGGTATGAACAATCAAAGAAAAATCATACTCCTTCAAAATACTCCCTTGTTCGCTTATTATTTTTGAGGGAGATACATGCTTTATAACTTGATGGGTACTATGAAAAAATGACAATTTACTTTTAATTAACTCAATATTATATTCCTGTTTACTTTGCAAACTAAAATAGTTAATCAAAAAGTTTATCGTGTAAGTTGTTCCTGACTTCATCTGAGAATAAAACCACACATTATCTTTACTCAAAGAAGACAGCAACAGATCTTGCTGTATTTTATTCAGCTTTTTATCTGTTCTACTATGCAGCATTTTTTTAATTTTATTCAAGGAGTTACCACATTAATCAAAGTTTAAAAGTAAGGCAGTCTTACCTATATAAAAAACTCAAAAACGATGAATTTATTATAAGTAATCTTAGCCTCAAATGAACAATATTTAATGTACTTTACACTATAATGATGTCACTCTCAATTTTAATAAAATAATTAGCTTGTCATTCAATAACATCATATTGAAGGTGTCTCATCGTCATATTAAATAGACAATTATCCAATACAATCCTTTACATAGGCTTAAACGTAATAAATCTAAATAATTCACCTACATCAATGACAAAAATGCAAATACCACTCATTGATTCGAGGAAAAAACTCTTTCGCTATATCTTGATGGATCAGCATACCAGCGTGATCGTAATCATGCTTAAAACCTTCTTTTTTGGATAACAATGTGTATTGAGATTCTTGAAATTGGCACTCGTCTATCATCCTTTGCACATCACAAGGATGACCGAGAACTTTATCGCCTTGCCCAGCGATAAACCAAGTCTTAGGCCAATGGGTTTTTTTTGCTGCTTTTGCGTAATCAAAACCATCATCTGTGTCAATCCAATCACCACTTACCCACTTAACACTTTGCTTTAAAGAATTTTTACTTTCATTGTCCATTCCTAAGCGCCACTTATCTGCGGGAAAATATCCTTTTTTCCAAGCAATCAATGGGGCTAAATGACTCCATCCAAGTTTAATGATGAGCCATTTTTTTAAAGAATTAATCTTAACCCTACGTTTACTGCCAAAAGTGACAAAAGACGCCACATTACGTTGAAAATACCCATAACGAGCAATGGCACTTGCCATTAACACCCCCCCCCAAGAATGCCCACACCAGTGGACTTTATCAATATCTGGGTGCTGAGCTAAAATATACTGCTGTACTAATGGTAACTGCTCTCTGATCACTTCCCCTTGTCCTAAATGAGAACCACGAGCCAGTTTAGGTGCACTTTTTCCACGCCCCTCAATATCCATTACATAAACGATAAAACCTTGATTCGCTAAATAACTCGCTAGCCCTTTATTAGACTCACTATAAAATACTCGTCCATTAGATATAGCACCATGTAACATCAATATAGGCGTTTTATGTTTAACCGATTGATTCGGCGTAAGCTGCCGCACATGCAAATGGCCTGTATGATAAGGAACAAATAAGGATTTTTGATTTATATTCACAATATTAAGCAATAACAACTAGAAATTTACTTAATAAATTACTGAGTAAATGCAACAAAAACAAGAGTAATAACTCTAATCTAAACAAATAATAACGAATAAACAAACATACTTGTTAATATCTAATTATTTCAATAATATAACATAATATTTTAAACAGAATTTTTTAGTCTATCTTACGCAAAAAAATTTGTATCATATTGTTTATAAAAATAAATTAGATTAATGCCCACAGAGCCTCAAACAACACTTATGGGCAAAAATATTAAGCAAGATGCAACAAAAATGGAAGTGCTTTTAAATCCATTTTATGAATTGCAATATCAGCAACTTGCGTTAATTTAGGCTTACCATGAAAAGCAATACCAAAATCAGCAGCTTGGATCATAGGAATATCATTCGCTCCATCTCCAATTGCCAAACATTGTCCAGACATGATCCCCCAGCGCTCAGCACAAGCAACTAAGGTATCAGCTTTAAATTGAGCATCCACGACTTGACCACTCACCTCACCCGTTAATTTTTCATTTTCAATCACTAATGTATTCGCGAATGCAGCATCAAGATCCAGCTCATTTTTTAAATACTCGACAAATGCAGTAAAACCTCCAGACGCTAAAACAAGATACCAGCCATAAGATTGTAACTCTTTGACCATCTCCTCTAATCCTGGCATTAACGGCAAACGATGACATAATGTTTCAATGATACTTGCCTTAGCGCCTTTCAATTGTGCCACCCGCGCACGTAAGCTTTCTTCAAAATCTAATTCACCTTGCATCGCTCTTTCGGTGATTTCGCTCACAGCCTGACCCACGCCCGCCATTTTAGCGAGTTCATCAATACACTCAATTTGAATCGCTGTTGAGTCCATATCCATCACCAACACACCCGCTTGATTTAATATTGGGGGATTAGCGGATAAATGAAACAATTCGATACCACTTTGAGAGGAAAATGTGTCTAGCTCCTCCTCTGTCAGCGCCACTTTAAGTGCAATTTCAATACACAAATATTGTGATTGTCTGTCTATAACAGCCATTGACAAGTCTTGTTTTATTGTCATTAACCACTGCGCCAATAAATTTTCATCATTTTGAGTTTGGTATATCAAACGATACCTGAAGGCCCCTTTTGGAAACTCGGCTTCCTCATATCGAGTGAAACACATCTCATCAATAATACATTCCGGCAAAAGAGTCTCTCTTAACCAAGACAATAACGGTGCTTGAGTCAAACTTTTCATTACTTTATTTCTCTCCAACTATCGAGGCTTCGCAAAATCATTTATGATGAAATTTGCATACAATAAATTAAGGTGCGGCGTGTTTTTCCTTAAAGGTCTAAAAAAGAGCCATAGAATTAGTCGACTTATCCAGATCATCATAGCAATTTTATTGATGATTAGTTTGTTTCAACTCTGGGAAACAAGCCTACTACAAGGCCAACAGCTTCTAAAGTCTCAAACAGAAAAGATGGCACGTTTATTTATACAACAAACGGCTTACGCAGCAGCGCCCGCTTTGAAGTTAAAAGATAAACAACAACTTAGTTGGCTTGCTAATGCCTTAATTCAAGATCCAAAGGTGATGTCAGCGAGTATTTTTAATCATGATGGTGTCAGACTTGCATTTGCTCAAAAAGTTATCGATACTCCCCTAACACCCAACTCGCATACCTTAACCAGCATATTGAATAGTTACCCACCTTATGTTGAACCCATATTACAAGACGATGAAAACTTGGGCTATATTGAGCTTAGACTGACTCCTAATTCTTTTCTGGATGATATAAAAGCCGCTCATGAACTGAATATGGAACAACAACAAATCATGCTACTTATTGCGGGCATCATTGGTATGCTGCTTTCACGTTCGCTCTCCTATAAACGCGTTTATGTTGATAGACGTAAAGCGCGGATAAAATTAATTAAGCGATTAAGAAAACAATCACGATCTAAGCAGGATAAGCAGGATAAGCAGGATAAGCAGGATAGATGAATACATTAATCATATATCAAGCAAAATTAAAAATAATAGCAATAATATATTTTTATCTAAATGTCACTGAAATTATCCCCATTTCAATGGAAGCCTTTTCGATTTTATTGTTCCCCAAATTAAGGGGACTTAATCAAAGAGCCCCTTTAATCTCACACTTGAAAAACACTTTCAATCAAAAAGGTTAATATTATTGATTATCCAAAAACTTACCACTTAACAAAAGGCAGGCCAGTCCCTTCTTCAGGCTGGTTGTCATCAGCAATAGAAGGCGTTGACACAGCAAAAACAGCAACGGCAGTAAATAATATATTAGCAATACACTTTTTCATATACGAACTCCATTCAATGAAAGATTAAATTTTGACTCATCGCTAATTGGTACGCATTTACCTTGCCAAAAATACTCGTCTGCAGTATAAAAAAAGGGATAAAGTGCAAGTAGATATCAATGAAGATGGCTCATGCCATCTTCACAATATCAACAACCGATTACAACGTAATCGCTGCTTCTAATGTCATTTCAATCATTTCATTAAATGTTGTTTGACGTTCATCAGAAGAAGTAACTTCGCCTGTACGAATATGATCTGATACTGTCACAACACACAAAGCTTTAGCACCAAACTCTTTTGCAACGCCATAAAGGCCCGCAGCTTCCATTTCAACGCCAAGAATATCCATTTTTTCCATCACGTCGAACATTTGTGGATCAGGTGTGTAGAATAGATCAGCAGTGAAAACATTACCAATGCGCGTGTTAATGCCTTTCGCTTTGGCTGAATCAGCAACCGCGGCAAGTAGGCTATAATCACAAATGGCAGCAAAATCGTTGCCTTTAAAACGTAGACGATTCACATTTGAGTCAGTACATGCACCCATAGCAATAATCACATCACGCACTTTGACATCTGTGCTAATCGCACCACAAGTACCAATGCGGATTAAATTTTTAACGCCATAATCTTTAATTAACTCAGTAGCATAAATTGAACATGAAGGGATCCCCATGCCAGAACCCATAATGGAAATACGCTTCCCTTTATAAGTACCAGTAAAACCAAGCATATTACGAACATCAGTCACTTGCTCTACATTTTCTAAAAATGTTTCAGCAATGTATTTTGCACGTAATGGATCGCCAGGAAACAATACTGTTTCGCCAAAAGCACCATCTACAGCATTGATATGTGGTGTAGCCATGGATATAACCTCTAATAGTAAAAAATATAAGTCTTTTGATTAATAATGATTGTTCACAATTATTGCTTACAATCATTGTTCACTATCATCATGTGCTTTCACATATGATGATTTCACGAAATTTAGCCAGCTAAATAAAAGATTTACCATAATCCATTGGTGATAAATCAAAATAAGTGGCGATGGACTGTCCCATGTCGGCAAAACTGTCTCTTAGACCTATGGAGCCTGCATTCAAACCGCCGCCATAAGCTAAAACAGGAACACGTTCACGAGTATGATCGCTTCCCGGCCAAGTAGGATCGCAACCATGATCGGCTGTTAATAAGAGAAGATCATTTTCATCCAGTAACGCCAGTAACTCAGGTAGACGAGCATCAAAATACTCCAGTGCTTTCGCATAACCTGCCACATCTCGGCGATGACCATAATGCGAATCAAAATCAACAAAGTTGGTAAAAACAATGCTCTTGTCATTAGCCTGCTTAATTTCTTCAAGCGTCGCATCAAATAAAGCTGCCAGTCCCGTTGCCTTGACTTTTTTAGTGATCCCACAGTGAGCATAAATATCTGCAATTTTACCTACGCTCACCACTTCACCATTGGCATCTTTTAATTTGTCCAATACCGTTTTTGACGGCGGCTCAACAGAATAATCACGACGATTACCTGTTCTGGCAAAGTCACTGGGTCCAGTTCCAACAAACGGACGCGCAATCACTCGGCCAATATTATAATCCGCTAAGGCTTCACGCACAATTTGACAAAGGGTGTAAAGATTATCTAACCCAAACGTTTCTTCATGACAGGCAATCTGAAAGACAGAATCAGCAGAGGTATAAAAAATAGGTTTCCCTGTTTTCATATGCTCTTCACCCAACTGCTCTAAAATCGTTGTGCCAGATGCGTGACAGTTACCTAAAAAATCTGACAATCCCGCTTTTGTCAAAATATCGTCAGTCAAAGCCTTGGGGAAAGAATTCGTTAAATCAGTAAAGTAGCCCCAATCATATAAAACAGGCACACCCGCCATTTCCCAATGACCACTTGGCGTATCTTTTCCTGAACTCAGTTCATCGGCAAAACCATAAGTTCCAATCACATCAATATCTTTGCACTCTTCAAAACCTGCAGGAAAATGCCCTACACTTTCTTTAGATGCATGCGCTAAACCTAACCGTGTTAAATTTGGTAACTTAAGTGGACCTTCACGTCCAACATCCGCACGCCCTTCAGCACACTCCTTGGCGATATGACCAAAAGTATCGGCGCCTACATCTCCAAATTGTTCAGCATCGCTTGCTGCACCGATACCAAACGAGTCCAACATTAAAATAAATGTACGTTTCATCATCTTACTCCGTTATACATTCGACTGACGAATATAACGATAAATTTCAGGAGCCAAATCAGGCTTTTCTTCACTAATCTTCACTGCTTGCTGCACTGCTTTTTCAGCCTGTACAAAGGCCGCTTCTGACTGTGCATGGACAAAAGCAAGCGGTTTATCAGCCATAACAGACTCACCAATTGAGCTCATATGTGATAAACCTACGCTATAATCTAAAGCATCTCCAGGTCGATGGCGGCCGCCACCTAAATTCACTACAGCAAGCCCTAACTGCCTAGTATTCATTTGGGTAATAAAGCCAGACGTGTTAGCATAAACAGGGCGAATTATCGTAGATTCTGGTAGATAATTATCTGGACGATCAATGAAATCACTAGGGCCACCCAGCCCCGATACCATACGAGCAAATGTCTCAGCTGCCATACCATTATCAAGCACAGCATTAAGTTTAACACGAGCTTGAGCTTCATTGCAGGCTAATCCGCCCAATAGCAGCATTTCTGTACATAAGCCCATCGTCACTTCATAAAGACGAGGATGCCGATAAGCACCCGTTAAAAAATCCACAGCCTCTTTCACTTCCAGCCCATTGCCTGCACAAGTGGCAAGTACCTGATCCATATTGGTCAATAATGCACTGGTTCGTGTGCCACTGCCATTCGCGACTTGGGTAATACTTCTTGCTAGCTTTTCAGAGTCATCATAAGTTGACATGAAAGCACCATTACCCACTTTGACATCCATCACCAAGGCATCTAAACCCGCAGCTAATTTTTTTGATAAAATAGACGCTGTAATTAATGAAATCGACTCAACAGTCGCGGTATTATCCCGAATAGCATAAAAGCGCTTGTCAGCCGGAACTAAATCCTCAGTTTGCCCAATAATCGCCACTCCCACCTCTTTCACAACTCGGCGAAATAGGCTGCTATTCGGTTCGGTTTGATAACCAGGTATGGCATCGAATTTATCTAATGTTCCACCAGTATGGCCTAAACCTCGACCCGAAATCATCGGCACATAGCCACCACAGGCTGCTACCATAGGACCTAACACTAAGCTGACTAAATCCCCCACGCCACCAGTACTGTGCTTATCAACGACAGGACCATCAAGATGCAAACTCTGCCAATTGAGCACATCACCAGAATCTCGCATGGCTTGGGTTAACGCAATCCGCTCATCCATATTCATATCATTGAAATAAACCGCCATACCCAAAGCGGCAATTTGCCCTTCAGAAATTGTGTTATTGCTGATCCCCTTAACAAAAAAAGCAATTTCCTCTTGAGACAAAATTTGCATGTTGCGTTTTTTTCTGATTATTTCTTGTGCTAACAACATTTTTAAGCCCCCTTGTTATGAATAACAAAGTCATTAATACCCGCTGTGAGACGTATCCGTTGCCATAGCTAAGTCTAATGTTGCTAATAAATTACTTAACAAGCTCGATGCACCAAAACGGAAAGTCTCAGGTGTTATCCAATCTTGTCCTAATATTTTCTCTGCAACCCCTAAAAACTCTGCAGCAGCTGCTGCATCACGCACTCCTCCTGCAGGTTTAAAGCCCACTTGGGTGTTTTTCTCACTGATAACGGTCATCATGATTTGAGCCGCTTCAAGGGTGGCATTCACTGGGACTTTACCGGTCGATGTTTTAATAAAATCGGCACCCGCGTCAATCGAGAGTTCTGATGCTCGACGAATTAAACTTGGCGTTTCAAGTACACCAGACTCAATGATAACTTTGAGTTTAACGTCATCACCACAGGCTTCTTTACAGGCTTTCACAAGCTCGAACCCCACGGTTTCGTTTCCTTCCATTAAGGCGCGATAGGGAAATACCACATCCACTTCGTCACTGCCATAAGCCACTGCCGCACGAGTTTCTAGCACCGCAATAGCAATATCATCATTACCATGAGGAAAGTTAGTCACGGTAGCAATGCGAATATCTTCCGCGCCGAGATCATTTAAGATTTTACGGGCAATAGGAATAAAGCGAGGGTAAATACAAATAGCAGCGGTATGGCCAGCAGGCGTTAATGCTTTATGACATAAATCAATAATCACTTGATCCGTATCATTATCATTAAGTGAGGTTAAATCCATTAACTGAATGGCGGTTTGGGCCGCTTTTTTTAAATCGCTCATAATCGTGCTCCAAAATAAATTAAAATGAGTAAATTGGTTCATATGACAATAGGTCATATGATTAAAATCCATCATCTGAAAGCAACAGAAAACACAGGCGCTTTGTCATTATTATTAATGCCAAATTCTGCTACAATCGAAAAATTATTAGAGTGTACATTATGCATAAGCAAGGCATAGCGAACCTAAGTGCGCTACGGATACAACCTGGATCGTTCAATAAACGACTTGGTTCCTTGAAGATCGAAAAACAAGATCTCGAATGAAATCTTAAGGACCGAAAAATTCCATTTAACGTAAAGCATTAATTTTTAATCAATAGGATTCTTAAAAATGAAATGACTTTCAAAAAACCTATTCGATAAAAACTAATTCATTCTACCCATAATATTAAAACTGATTTTACTTCCAAGTATTGTGATCTTACCGACAAAATAACAAGTCATTTAACCTTTTAAACTGTCATTAATAACAAAATTAAAAAGCCGTGTTAGACACGGCTTTTTGTCTACGAGTCAAGTTCGCTTAGAACTTATAAGTCGCGCTGAAGTAATGTGACCAACCTGTTGTTGATAGACCAACAAGCCCGCCATTATCTTCAAGTAGGTACACATCTTTGAAGCCTTTTAGGCCATAACCCAGTGCATAACGATCGCTGTGCCAGTATAGACCAAAGAAGATGTTACCGCCGCTTGAGGTCATAGGAACAAACTCATTGCCTAAGTCAGAGTCAGCACCAAACTGCCAATCTAAGTAACCTTGAAAGGCCAAGAAGCTACCGTTATCAAAGTTTACAAAAGGTTTAAACCAGTTTGCCGAGAACTGATAACCATTCCACTGTTTACGGTTCATATCATAATGCGCATAGAGGTTCATGCCGGTTTTACCCAACCATGGCACCATGACATCTGCACCTAACCCCCAGAATGAAGTATTAACACCATCTCCATTTAAGCCATCCCAGTTGAAAAGGGTTGCAAAATACAATTCTTGTACTGGCCCGAAAGATAAATCTTTACCTGTCATCGCATCGATAGACAAACGTGGCGCAAACTTCATGAAGAGTTTACTGGTACCAGAACCTGGGTTTTTATCACCATTCTCACTGGTTTCATTACCTAGGTTAAAAATATCCACATAACCATATAAATCAAGGATACCAGAGCGGCCGCCAAATTCCATTTCTAGATAATTATGGTGATTGTCGCCATCAGCAGTTGAAGAAGCTGGTTTTTCGCCTAACGAATACATGGCATTAAATTGTAACCATTTGTAGTCGTTTTTATGGATATCATCGCCGTAATCAGTTGCGAAACTTGGTGCAGAGACAGCAGCAGCTGCCGTTGCCGCTAGGACAAGTGTTTTAATATTTTTCATCATCAACCCCATTTTTATGGTTTACCGCTCTTTCTTTGAAGAGTCAGCATTTTTATAATTGTTATGACTTTTTATTCAACTTATAGTGAATTGATAAAAAGTTGACTGCTCATTTTTATAACGTCAGTTCTTATTTTATTGCGTTGTATTTTACTTAAAAAAATCATGATCACAACATTATTTACAGAAAAAACACTTTTTTTGATTAAATATTTTCTTTTTCTATCAACATGTTAAATTCAAACATGCTAAACCTCTCTCCATTGACGCCAACGAATAAGCATCGAGAGTGAAATAATATTGTTAACATTTAAAATGGAAAACGATTGAGTGAATATTGACTCTATGTCTTGAAGGTTTTTCAATAAACTAGAATTCTTTTACTGAAAAACCTAACACTTTACTCAACACTTAGAGCCAATATTAATAACCTTACCTATATCCAATGAGGATTACATAGCAAGGAAAAGACCTGCTAATGTTGCACTCATCAAGTTAGACAAAGAACCTGCAATAACTGCACGTAAACCTAATCTTGCTAAGTCATGACGACGATTCGGTGCCATGGCACCTAAACCACCTAAAATAATTGCAACAGAAGAAAGGTTAGCGAAACCACACAAAGCAAATGAAATAATGGCTTGTGTTCTTGCTGTCATAGGCAAACCTGTTTCAGCAACGACCATACCGCCATCAGCCACATCTTTTAAATAAGGCACAAAGTTTAGATAAGCAACAAACTCATTCACTACAATTTTTTGACCAATGAATGAACCTGCAACTAAAGCTTCATTCCAAGGCACACCAATTAAGAATGCTAATGGCATGAATACATAACCTAGAATAAGTTCAAGGGTTAATCCTTCAATACCAAACCAACCGCCTACACCGCCAATGATACCGTTAAGCATGGCAATCAAGCCAACAAACGCAAGTAACATTGCACCTACGTTCAAGGCTAAATGCATACCAGAAGACGCACCTGCAGCTGCTGCATCAATCACATTGGCTGGCTTATCAGGATCTTCTGGTAACTCATCCATATCATTTTTTGGCGTTTCCGTTTCAGGGTGCATCAGTTTGGCCATTAATAGCCCACCAGGTGCTGCCATGAAAGATGCCGCAACGAGGAACTCAATAGGGACGCCCATTTGCGCGTAACCCGCTAAAACCGAACCCGCAATAGACGCTAAACCACCCACCATAATGGCAAATAGCTCAGAGTTTGTCATTGTTGCAATAAACGGACGAACAACAAGCGGTGCTTCAGTTTGGCCAACAAAAATGTTAGCTGTCGCAGACATGGATTCTGTACGACTGGTGCCAAGTGCTTTTTGTAATCCACCACCAATGATACGAATAATCCATTGCATGATGCCTAGATAATAAAGAACGGCAATAAGAGAAGAGAAAAAGATGATAACAGGTAATACGTTTACAGCAAAAATGAAACCTAATTTAAAGTGAGCTAAATCACCAAATAAGAACCCAATACCGTCAGACGCATAGCCTATTACACTCGATACTTTATCAGACACAGCCTTAAGTATGTCTTTACCCACTGGAACATATAAAACAAAGCCACCAAATGCGGCTTGAATCGCCAACGCACCAAAGACAGTGCGCTTGTTGATTGCTTTTTTGTTATTTGATAACAAAAAGCCAATCAAAAGTAAGGTGAACACCCCTACTAAGCTCATAAGTATATTCATTAACCATCACCCTATTGTTAACATTTTTTTAATTATGTTGTTAATCAACCTTTTTCCAGCAACGATTATACCCGAGCAAACAGGGAAAAACTCTGTTTAGATCAATTTTTTGACGCTTTATTTCATTAACATTAGTCAAACAGGAAAATCAGAAAGGCATTATATAATAATAAGTTACTATATATTATAAAGATTACATGTATTAACATAAATCTGTTTTAAAATAAGAACACTTGATTTTTTATGTATTTTTGCTATTTCATCAACGACCAAGTGTAATATTTGCGCAATATTTGTTCCATATGGTGATTTTTTTGACGCTTCTTGACTGAGATCGGTCTCAATAACAAAGGCATTTAACGGCAGTTCATGAACCGTTTTTTGCAATTTTTTTACGTGACTATTCAGTAAAAGTGGGCCAATCCCTATTGCAAAACCCAATTCGACATAAGCTTTGGCAACTTCTGGCGCACCTGAAAAACCATGGATCACACCAGCTTTCTGATGCTTAATTGACTTCAAAATAGATAACATTTCACCAGCAGCATTAACAGAATGTAACATTAGCGGTAAATCATAGGCTTTTGCTAAGGCAATTTGTTGATGAAACACCCGTAATTGAAGCTGCCAATCCGTTTGGCATCGTTTGTCTAACCCACACTCACCTAACGCAACCAATTGCTTATTGTGTTTGTTGGTTTCCAGCAATTGTGTGAGTTTTTCCACATCCTTATCACTATCATGATGTAAATACCATGGGTGAAGTCCTAAGGCAAAAGGGCAATGAAAATCTGAAGCCACTTGTAGCTGTTTTTCCCAATGCAAAGAAGACACTCCCGGTAATACAGCGGTACTCACGCCAGCTTGTCTCATTTGTTCAAATAAGCGTGCTCTATAAGGATCGAACACATCAAAATCTAAATGGGCATGACTATCGATTATTGAATAACTCTCAGACATACAGCTTCCTCCAGTGCTCAGTAATGTAGACCAAATAAAATAAAGGCGTCAGTTTCTAGTCGCTATATACAAAAACAGAGCAATCATGCTCTGTTTTAAAGAAAGGTCGTTGCGCTTTCAAAATCATTTAATTTTGATAACTTAGGGCCTATTGATCTTTGGTGAGTATTTCTGCATCAGCTTGTCGCTTATTTATACAATTCAGAGCTTGTGCGGTGTCATTATTCGCCATAAATAAGCAATAACGCCGTAGAAAGAAGCGACAAGCGCTGTCCGTAGGATCCACTAAACATATTTTACGCTTTGTTGAGAGGCATTTGCTTAGAATGCTAGGCATCACACCTCTCGCCGCGATTCAAACACATTTATCTGAACATAACTTAATCACCAAAATCAACAGGCCCTAGAACAGCGCGCTAACGCCATTAATTTTCCCGAGTTTTAGCAAACTCAATATCGGAATAACGCTCCATTGATAAGTTCAAATTAACCATAGTCGGTGCAATATAAGTCAAGTTATCACCACCATCAAGTGCCAAATTAGTACTGCATTTACGCTTAAATTCTTCAAGCTTTCTCTCATCGTTACAATACACCCAACGGGCCGTTGCAACACTAATGGCTTCGTAGATGGCTTCTACCTTATATTCTGATTTTAAGCGGCCTACAACTACTTCAAACTGTAGCACCCCAACCGCACCAACAATTAAATCATTGGTATCCAATGGACGAAAAACTTGCACAGCCCCTTCTTCAGATAACTGTACTAAGCCTTTGAGTAATTGCTTTTGCTTTAAAGGATCTTTTAGGCGAATACGGCGGAACATTTCCGGAGCAAAATTGGGGATCCCAGTAAAACGTAACTGCTCATTTTGGGTAAACGTATCACCAATGCGAATTGTACCGTGATTATGCAAACCGATAATATCACCGGGATAGGCAGCTTCTGCGCGGTTACGATCGCCAGCCATAAACGTTAAGGCATCACTAACATTCACATCTTTACCAAGACGCACATGACGCATTTTCATGCCCTGCTCATATTTGCCAGAACAAATACGCATAAAGGCAACCCTATCTCTGTGTTTAGGATCCATGTTTGCTTGAATTTTAAATACAAAGCCACTGAACTTCTCTTCGTAAGGCTCAACACTGCGCACCTCAGTTTCCCGTGGCTGTGGTGTTGGTGCCCACTGTGCAATACCATCTAAAATATGGTCAACACCAAAGTTACCCAATGCGGTACCAAAGAAAACAGGGGTTAATTCACCTTTAAGAAACGCGTCTAAATCAAATTCATGTGATGCACCAGCCACTAACTCCATTTCATCACGTAATTCATCCGCATAACTACCAAGTGCTTCATCCAGTTCTGGATTGCTCAAGCCTTTAATGATGGTAGAGTCTTGAATGGTATGCCCCATGCCATTTTGATACAGAATCACTTCATCGCGTAATAAATGATAAATACCTTTAAACTCTTTACCAGCGCCGATAGGCCAAGTGATAGGGGCACAAGCAATATTAAGTACCTCTTCCACTTCATCCATCAAATCTATCGGATCACGAATATCACGATCGAGTTTGTTCATGAAGGTGACAATGGGCGTATCGCGCAATCGAGTCACTTCCATTAACTTAATTGTTCGCTGCTCGACCCCTTTTGCGGAGTCAATCACCATCAAACAAGAATCGACTGCGGTTAATGTACGATAAGTATCTTCAGAGAAATCTTCGTGACCCGGCGTATCCAATAAATTGATTAATGCGTCGTGATAAGGAAATTGCATAACAGACGTGGTGATAGAAATACCACGATCTTTTTCCATTTCCATCCAGTCAGATTTAGCATGCTGACCTGACTTTTTTCCTTTTACCGTTCCTGCTTTTTGAAGTGCATTTCCAAATAAAAGCACTTTTTCTGTAATGGTCGTTTTACCCGCATCTGGGTGAGAGATAATAGCAAACGTACGGCGCTTATCGACCTCAACTTTATTGGCTGACATGTTAACCTTGAAATTCATGGAGTTCACAAAGGCCGCAATTATAGCCGCTCATTAACTGAATGACTACCTATTCATTTCCCCCCTTAAAGCATGGCAAGCAAAGGCGCAATTATAATAGAATGGATCAACTCTCAATCACTGACAGCAATGAGAGTTGATCAAATGAGACGCCCATAACACTTTATTTATTGCGATTCTTCCTCAGCTTGAGTAGCTTGTGCTTGCTTTGTCAGCATTTCACCAATTTTAGCTAGCTCTAAACGAGAATAACGATATTCTATAAAATCATAAATATTTGTGGCTAATGCTAATCTAAAATAGTTTGCAGCATCAATAGTTTTTCCTTCCACTAACGCCATTTTAGCCATATAGAAATAGGCTTCACAAAGACGTTCAGCATATTCATTTGGATAAGTTAAACCAACCTTTGCCGCAGCAAACACTTTTTCTTTGCTCACTTTCCCTAAATAATAATCCACTAATACACTTGACCAAGAATTATTCGCTAAATGAGTTCGATTATGTTGCATACGAGTCATGGCTTTTATCGGATCAACTTCACGCTCAGCCAAATATAACCATAAAGCACGGTAACCATCTTTTAAATCAGCCGCATAAAATAATTCCATGTCATCAGTGGCTAATTTCGCTCGGCCACCATAATAGAGGGCTATTCCTCTATTTAAATAAGCATAATCATAACTCGGTTCTAGCTCTAAGGCCGCGTCAAATGCTTCATAAGCGGCTTCAAACTCCCCTTCTTGCGTATCATAAATGCCCAGGAAATTATAAGCATCGGCTAAATCAGGCTGGATTTTTAAGGCTTGCATAAAATCAATACGTGCTAATATACGTAAGCCAACTCGATCATAAATGACGCCACGATCATAATAAAAGCGTGCTCGCTGATCATCTGATAATTCTGCTTTAGCTAAAATCTCATTTAATTTTGCCAAAGTGATTTCAAGCTTATAATCCGGATGAACCGGCGCAACCAATAATCGACCTGTTTGGCTGTCTACTTTTTCTTGCGTAGACACACAGGCCGCTAATAAAAAGCTCATCCCCACCATGACGATAACAACAGCAGCTCGCATTCTTTGATTCATCCATTTAACCTTGTTTATTTGCTCGTTGCATCAATCATAGCAACCCCTATGCTTAAGAGCTATGAAAGTCATGCCAATCTGTATCAATTAATTAATTTTAGGCACAAAAAAGGAGACGCTAACGTCTCCTTATCATTCACACTACGAATTGATTACTCTGCAGGTGCTTCTGCTTTTGGCTGTGCTTCTTTCATTGACAATCTCACACGGCCTTGACGATCGACTTCCATCACTTTCACGTCAACTTCTTGGCCCACTTCAAGGTAATCAGACACGTTAGCCACACGCTCTTCTGCAATTTGAGAGATATGCACTAGGCCATCTTTACCTGGAAGAATGGTCACGAATGCACCGAAATCAACGATACGAACCACTTTACCTTTATAAACTGTACCAACTTCTACTTCAGCGGTGATCTCTTCAATACGACGAATTGCTTCTTTAGTCGCTTCAGCACTTGAAGAGGCTATCTTCACAGTACCATCGTCTTCTAATTCAATGGTCGTTCCTGTTTCTTCCGTTAATGCACGGATGGTTGCGCCACCTTTACCAATCACATCACGAATTTTTTCAGGGTTGATTTTGAAACTAGTAATACGCGGTGCATGATCTGAAATATCAGTACGGTGCTCACCAATGGCTTGATCCATTACGTTAAGAATATGAACACGTGCGCCATAAGCTTGTTGTAATGCGATTTGCATAATGTCTTTAGTGATACCTTCAATCTTGATATCCATTTGCAATGCCGTAATACCATCACGGGTACCCGCCACTTTAAAGTCCATATCTCCTAAGTGATCTTCATCACCTAAAATATCAGAAAGAACAACAAAGTCATCGCCTTCTTTCACTAGTCCCATTGCGATACCGGCAACGGATGCTTTAATGGGCACACCCGCATCCATCAATGCTAATGACGTACCACACACAGATGCCATTGAACTTGATCCATTTGATTCAGTGATTTCAGATACAACACGCACACTGTATGGAAATTCTTCAGCAGACGGCATAACCGCATTCATGCCACGCCAAGCCAACTTACCGTGACCAATTTCACGACGCTTTGGCGAACCTACCATTCCCGTTTCACCAACAGAATAAGGCGGGAAGTTATAATGCAACATAAAGCGGTTAGTATACTCACCCATGATACTGTCTATTTTTTGAGCGTCACGTTCTGTACCTAATGTACAAGTCACAAGTGCTTGTGTTTCACCGCGTGTAAACAATGAGCTACCATGGGTACGAGGCAATACGCCCGCCATCACACTTAGAGCACGGACCATATCAGGCTCACGCCCATCAATACGAGGATTACCAGCAATAATGCGGCTACGTACGACTTTTTTCTCTAAACTACCTAATAGCTTATCCGCTTCACGCAGATCCGTCTCTGGATTTTCTTCGACCAATTTTGCAATAGTCGCTTGTTTTAGCGCACTCACAGCATCACGACGTTCATGCTTAGCCGTAATTTGATAAGCAGCCGTTAATTCAGCTTCAGCAAGTGTTTTTATTTTTGACACTAAATCTTGATCTTCACTTGGAGCAGTCCACTCCCAAGTCGGCTTGCTTGCTTCAGCTTTCAGCTCGCTGATGGCATTAATCACTACTTGTTGTTGATCGTGTCCATACACTACACCGCCTAACATGACTTCTTCAGGTAGCGATGCCGCTTCAGATTCAACCATCAGTACCGCGCCTTCAGTACCTGCTACAACTAAATCTAAATCACTGTCAGTTAATTGGCCGATATCTGGATTTAATACATACTCGCCATTGATATAACCGACACGTGCCACACCTAAGGGGCCGTTAAAAGGAATACCAGAGATCGATAACGCAGCAGAGGTACCAATCATTGAAATGATATCTGGATTGATTTCAGGATCAACTGAAACAACAGTAATCACCACTTGGACTTCATTCTTAAAACCATTAGGGAATAATGGTCGAATAGGACGGTCAATCAAACGTGCAATTAATGTTTCGTTTTCAGAAGGACGCCCTTCACGCTTAAAGAAACCACCAGGGATTTTACCAGCAGCATACGTCCTTTCCTGGTAATTAACGGTTAAAGGGAAAAAGTCACGTCCTGGCTCTTCAGCTTTCTTCCCTACAACAGTAACCAAGACAGTGGTATCGCCCATACTTGCTAAAACAGCGGCGTCCGCTTGACGTGCAATAACCCCAGTCTCTAAAGTGACTGTATGCTGACCATATTCAAAACTCTTTACGATTGGATTCACGTGAACCATTCCTTAAATTTAATTACCTTAATTACGCGCGTTAGTATACTTCATTCTGACTGGATAGATAAAGAGCAGAGATTAAATGACAAAGGCATAACTTTTCTCTAAAGTGATAAATTGAACGCAAAAGGAAAAGCTATTTATGAATAATCTGTCGATTTAGCGATGCATAAAAGGATCTCAAAGATGAAACGTCAGTTCAAATCGCTAACATGGAAACAAACCATGCTGGTTGTAACAACCGCATTATTTTTCGCTATTGCTATATTTTTAATAGAAATTATCTTTGTTGCCGTCGATGCGAGACGTTCACTAACCCAAGAACAAAGTGAGTTGCTGAACTCAATTGAAGAGCCAATTGCTAATGCTGTCTGGGTATTAGATGATGCTCTCGCCAAACAAATCATCAATGGCATTTTAAAAGTGCCTCATATCCAATCATCAAAAATTGAATTAGAAGATGGCGAATTATTTGTCTCAGCCAGCAATCCAACCGGAGAAAGTACCTTCTTTATTGGCCTAAGTGATAAATTATTCGGTGATTTAGCCGAGTTATCTCATCCCATATATCCTCCCAAATATGTGCAACGTACCCATAAGGATTTCAGTATTGGTACCGTTTACTTCACCTTCGATATTCAAGAGCTCACCCATGACCTTTTTGTACAGTTACAACTCAGTTTATGGGCGACCTTAACTGGCGCATTACTGCTAACGCTAGTCCTGTCTCTCGTCTTTCACCGTTTTCTCACTAAACCAATCGCCCAAATAAGCGAATACATAGACAAAATCGATCCTGAACGTCCAGATTATCACTTACTTGCTTCATCCACAGAACATGCTAATGACGAACTAGGTTTAGTCATTGCAAAATTAAATCAAATTCTCATTCAATTTGGACAAACACAAAATAAGCTCAAAAAAATGGCCACACGGGATCCACTCACTCGCCTTCCCAACCGTGTTCTCATGTTAGAAAATATTGATATCGCTATTCAACAATCAAAAACGGAACAAAAAAAATTCAGTCTGTTATTTATTGATTTAGACAGATTTAAAAATATCAATGACTCATTAGGTCATGTTCTGGGTGATTTATTTTTAACGCGTATTGCCAAAAAATTACTCGAAGCAGTTGAAAACAGAGGTTGTGTTGCTCGAATTGGCGGAGATGAATTTGCTATTTTAGCCTTAAATGTACAGACCCCCGAGCAAGCCGCTGATTTTGTGAATGATATTATCACCCAGCTTAATCAACCATTACAACTGAATGAACACACGATTCACCCCGCGGCTTCTATTGGGATCAGTATTTACCCCGATGATGGTCAGCACGGTGAAGAGTTGATCCGTCATGCTGATATTGCTATGTATACCGCCAAAGACACGGGTTCTAATCAGTGGGCTTTCTTTAAACCTAAAATGACCGAGCGCGCATCTTTACGACTTAAAACAGAAGGAGCCTTACATAAGGCCGTTAGCAATAATGAGTTCATACTTTACTTTCAACCCAAGTTTGATTTAACCACAACTAAAATTATTGGTTGTGAAGCGCTGATCCGCTGGAAAAAAAATGACCGCGTTATCATGCCAACCTCTTTTATTCAAGTCGCAGAAGAAACGGGGATCATTATCCCCATTGGCCGTTGGGTCATTGAAGAGACTTGTCGGATCATTAAATACTGGCAGCAAACTTACCACTGCTCGATTCCTATGGCTGTGAATGTTTCTACTCAACAGTTTGAAGATGATAACTTATTAAATGACATTAAAACTATTGTTCAACATTACCAAATAGAGCCTCGTTTATTAGAAATTGAAGTAACCGAAACCTCATTAATGAATGATATTGATGTGGCCATTTATAAGTTACAGCAACTCAAAAAAGCAGGCTTTAGTATTGCACTCGATGATTTTGGTACAGGCTATTCTTCACTGGCGTACTTACGTCACCTTCCGATTTCTACCCTTAAAATTGATCGAGAGTTTGTCACCGACTTGCCAAAAGAGAACGCTCTGGCTTCCACCATTTTGATGCTTGGCAGAGAACTCAATTTACATATTATTGCAGAAGGGATAGAAAATAATGATCAATTTCAATGGCTAAAAGAAAATGGTTGTCACACTGGACAAGGTTATTATTTTAATCAACCTTTATCCCAAGAAGAATTTGAAGTGATATACATCAAAGAAGGGGCAATTCGATAGCACCAGTTCCAACACACAGATACAAAAAAAGGAAGCTAAGCTTCCTTTTTCTTTGATCTAACATCGAAATTAACGACGTAGACCTAACTTCTTGATCAATTCTTGATAACGTACTACTTCAGTACGCTTTAAGTATGCTAGAAGCTTACGACGGGTATTAACCATGCGTAATAAACCACGACGTGAGTGATGATCATGGATGTGCTCTTTGAAGTGACCTTGTAGGTGGTTGATTTGTGCAGTTAACAAAGCAACTTGAACTTCAGTAGAACCTGTGTCATTTTCGCCACGACCAAATTCAGCTAGGATTTTAGCTTTCGCTTCAACACTTAGTGACATTTCTATCTCCAAAATAATATTCAAAAGGCTTTAGCCGATCACTAACTCAGCTAAAGCAGGCGCGTTATTTTAGCCATTTACCATTAAATACGCAACCTAATACATCATTAAAATCGCAATAATGTGCTTATCTTCAAGCAAACATCAGTCGTGATGGACAACTAAGCGCTTAGGCGCTAATAGGCCATCGTTATTCATGCAACCAATACCGACAAATTGCTTTTCATCACCAATCGTAATGCGAACTAACGCGTCAGCGACTAAATTTGCCGCTTGTACTGCTTGCCCTTGCATCAGATAAGCCGCACTCGCTTCAGGTAAATTAACTTCAGGCAAACTGCTTACAGCGGTATCCATTGGCAACAATAAAGGATCCAATAAAGTGCTGGATTTCACCTCTTGCTCATCAGCTTGAGACACTAATGCTTCGAGCTCTGCCAAAGACACCATACTATCAGCAGGATAACCCGCCACTTGCGTTCGACGAAGCATGATAACATGCGCGCCACAACCTAACATTTCACCTAAATCATCCGTAATCGTACGAATATAAGTGCCCTTAGAGCAGTGAATATCAAGTGTTAACTCATCGCCTTCAAGAGAGACAAAATTAAGTTCAAATACTGTGATTGGACGGGCTGTTCTTGGTACTTCAATGCCTTCACGAGCATATTTATACAGTGGCTGGCCTTGATATTTAAGCGCTGAATACATAGAAGGAAATTGCATAGTTTCTCCTCTAAAGTGCTCCAGTGCATCATCTAATTGTGCTTGAGTAAACGCAACCTCTCGCGTTTGAACCACTTCACCATCAGAGTCACTTGTATCCGTTCGTTGACCTAATTTCGCCGTAACAAGGTAACGTTTATCTGCATCTAATAAATGTTGTGAAAACTTAGTCGCTTCCCCTAAGCAAATGGGAAGCATGCCGGTGGCCAAAGGATCCAGTGCGCCAGTATGACCTGCTTTGGCTGCACCAAATAATCGCTTCACTCTTTGCAATGCAAAGTTAGAGCTCATACCGGTATCTTTATCTAACAGCAACACACCATCAATAAAGCGGCCACGAGAACGACGCGCCATTATTCGTCACCCTCACCTTTATGTGATTCTGAGTCAGTTTGTTTTTGCTGCTTTGCTTCGTCATCACTGATCACGCGGCTGACGAGATTAGACATACGCATACCTTCAACCAGTGAGGCATCATAAATAAATCTCAGTTCAGGCATGACCCTAAGCTTCATTCGCCCTGCAACAAGTGAGCGTACATAACCTGCAGCAGTCTCTAATGCTGCTAGTTTATCTTGCACTCTCTTTTCATCTTCATCAAAGAAAGTGACATACACTTTTGCGTAGCTTAAGTCTCGCGACACATCTACATCATTCACTGTAACCATACCAATACGGGGATCTTTCATATCCCGTTGTAGTACTTGGGCTAATTCTTGCTGTAGTTGCTGTGCAATTCGACGGGTACGACTGAATTCTCTTGCCATAATATTTTCGCCATAAATAATACCAATCCGCTTTGAAAGGTGAATACCTCTCAAAGCGGATTGGTATAAAGAAGGCGGCTAATGCCGCCCTTCTTTCAAGATTAATCTTATAAAGTACGTGCTATCTCAACCGTTTCGAACACTTCAATTTGATCGCCAACTTTGACGTCATTGTAGTTCTTAACACCGATACCACATTCCATTCCGTTACGGACTTCATTCACATCGTCTTTAAAACGACGTAATGATTCAAGCTCGCCTTCGTAGATAACAACATTATCACGTAGAACACGAATAGGCGCGCTGCGCTTAATCAGACCTTCGGTCACCATACAACCTGCGATGGCACCAATCTTAGGTGATTTAAAGACATCACGTACTTCAGCAAGGCCAATAATTTCTTGCTTAAATTCAGGGGACAACATGCCGCCCATGGCCGATCTGACTTCGTCAATTAAGCTATAAATCACGCTGTAATAACGTAGATCAACACTTTCACTATCAACCACTTTACGTGCTTGTGCATCTGCACGAACGTTAAAGCCAACCATAATGGCATTGGAAGCCGCTGCTAATGTTGCATCCGTTTCAGTCAGTCCACCGACGCCACGAGCAATAATATTCACTTTGACTTCGTCAGTAGATAGTTTGTTCAATGAATCAGCAATAGCTTCAAGTGAACCTTGAACATCAGCTTTAAGGACAAGATTTAACTCTTGGACTTCGCCTTCAACCATGTTTGCAAACATGTTTTCAAGTTTCGATTTTTGTTGACGAGCCAATTTCACGTCGCGGAATTTACCTTGACGATAAAGTGCCACTTCACGCGCTTTACGCTCATCACGTACAACCGTTGCTTCATCACCGGCTGAAGGCACACCTGACAAGCCTAAAATCTCAACAGGAATTGAAGGGCCAGCTGTTTTAATGGCACGACCATTTTCATCACGCATCGCACGAACTTTACCGTACTCTAATCCACAAAGAACGATATCACCCTGGTTTAGCGTTCCTTCTTGTACTAGTACTGTAGCAACAGGGCCACGGCCTTTATCCAGTTTAGACTCAACAACCACACCCGCTGCCATGCCTTCTTTAACCGCAGTCAATTCCATCACTTCAGCTTGAAGTAGAATACCTTCAAGTAGCTCATCAACGCCAGCGCCCGTCTTAGCAGAAACGTAGGCAAACATGTTGTCTCCGCCCCACTCTTCTGACATGACTTCGTGTTGTGCTAGTTCTGTTTTAACACGATCAATATCTGCAGCTTCTTTATCCATCTTGTTCACAGCAACAATTAACGGTACACCGCCCGCTTTTGCATGCTGAATCGCTTCGATAGTTTGTGGCATCACACCATCATCTGCTGCAACCACTAAGATAACAATATCGGTGGCTTTTGCACCACGAGCACGCATCGCAGTAAACGCGGCGTGACCTGGAGTATCAAGGAAAGTGATCATGCCATTATCAGTTTCAACGTGATACGCACCGATATGCTGGGTAATCCCACCCGCTTCACCAGAAGCCACTTTCGCACGACGAATATAATCCAGTAATGATGTTTTACCATGATCGACGTGACCCATAATAGTCACAACTGGTGCACGCGTCTCAGCTTGAATATTACCATCACGATCTGCCAACACTTGATGTTCTAACTCATTTTCACGAGTTAAGATCACTTTATGGCCCATTTCTTCAGCCACAAGTTGCGCCGTTTCTTGATCCAAGACTTGGTTAATGGTGACCATAGAGCCCATCTTCATCATTTGCTTGATGATTTCAGTAGCTTTAATCGACATTTTTGATGCAAGTTCTGATACAGAAACCGTTTCACCAATGCTCACATCGGTTTTAACTGCAGCAACAGGTTTAGTAAACGCGTGATCCATTGACTCTGGCGCATTACGCATATTGTTACGCGAGTTACGTGAATTACGTGAATTACGATCGCGACGATTGTCTTTTCCGCCACGCTTATTCTTACCACTAGGCTTGTTGCCACTATTGGCATTGTCGTTACTATTTGCAGCTGCATTAGACGCTGGTTTACGTGGACGACGGCCGCGTTTTTCAGCATTCATATCTGCTCGGTCTTCAGCTTCACGCGCTTCTGAAGAGGTCGTCACGTGATGATCAGCACTTTGCTCTGATTCTTTACGCGCTTTTTCTTCTTCAGCCCAACGCTTTGCATTTTCTTCTGCAAGACGGCGTGCCTCTTCAGTAGCCTTTAATGCTTTAGCTTCAGCTTCTGCTTTAGCCACTTCATCTTTCGCTGCTTGTAATCTATCTGCTTCTGCTTTTTCCGCTGTTTCTTCAGCACTTTGTTGTACTTGCACTGTATCCTGCTTAGCCGAGTTGACTTTTACTTCTTCTTTTTTAGCTTTAGCCTTCGCTGCCGCCGCTGCTTGTTCTTTTGCTGCTTTCTCAGCAGCTTTCGCTTCTGCCGCCTTTGCGTCTGCAGCAGCTTTTTCTTTTGCTTTTGCTTTTGCTTCTGCTTCTGCCGCCGCTTTCGCTTCTGCCGCTAATTTAGCTTCTTCTTCCGCTTTTGCCGCTGCTTCTTGTGCTTCATCGCGTTTCACAAAAGTGCGTTTCTTACGGACTTCAACTTTAACGTCTTTAGATTGCCCACCACTGCCCGCAACGCTCAGTGTTGATACAGACTTACGTTGTAAAGTCATTTTAGTGGGGCTAGTATCACCGCCATGTTGCTTTTTCAGAAAATCAAGCAGCTGCTGTTTTTCCGCTTCAGACACAGTGTCTGTATGTACTTTGCTAATACCAGCCTGAGAAAACTGTTCGACAAGTCGATCAGTACTTTTCCCTACTTCTTTGGCTAGCTTCTCTACTGTCATATCTGCCATCTGTAAACTCCCCTCTGTTGATCGACTTATGCATCTTCGCCAAACCAACAGATATTACGGGCAGCCATGATCAGCTCACCAGCTTTTTCTTCTGTCAATTCTTCAATTTCGATCAAATCGTCAATGCCTTGTTCGGCTAAATCTTCAAGCGTAACGACGCCTTTACTCGCCAATACGAATGCTAAATGTCTTTCTAAACCGTCTAACGCTAATAAATCTTCACTTGGCTGCGCGCCATCTAGTGCTTCTTCAGTCGCAAGGGCTCGAGTCGAAATCGCCGCCTTGGCTCTTTCTCTTAAAGATTCAACAATATCTTCATCAAATCCATCTATCTCTAGCAACTCGTTAACTGGCACATAAGTGATTTCTTCTAATGAAGTAAACCCTTCATCTGCTAAGACTTGCGCAAAATCTTCATCCACATCCAATGCAGACACAAATAAGTTAATGATTTTTGCACTTTCTGCTTGATGCTTAGCCTTCATGTCGTCAACGGTCATCACGTTAAGCACCCAACCTGTTAGTTGTGTCGCTAAACGTACATTTTGTCCATTACGACCAATCGCTTGCGCTAAACTGTCTGCTTCTACTGCAATATCCATAGAGTTATTATCTTCATCGACAATAATGGAAGCAACATCGGCAGGTGCCATCGCGTTAATCACAAACTGAGCTGGATTATCATCCCAAAGAATAATATCTACACGCTCACCACCAAGCTCATTCGATACCGCTTGAACCCTTGCGCCACGCATACCCACACAGGCGCCAATAGGATCAATTCTCTTATCGTTTGACTTAACTGCGATTTTAGCACGTGATCCCGCATCACGAGCCGCCCCCATGATCTGAATAAGCTCATCAGCAATTTCAGGCACTTCAACACGAAATAGTTCAATAAGCATTTCTGGCTTAGTACGGGTCAAAAATAACTGTGCACCACGAGCTTCAGGGCGAACAGAGTAAAGCAATGAGCGCACTCTGTCACCAGGACGGAAAGATTCACGTGAAATCAAATCTTCTTTAAACAATACGCCATCAGCATTATTGCCTAAATCGACAACAACGCTTTCACGGTTACTCTTTTTAACAACACCGACAACCAATTCGCCTTCTTTATCACGAAATTGATCCACCACTTGTGCACGTTCTGCTTCACGGACTTTTTGAACAATAACTTGCTTCGCCGTTTGTGTGGTGATGCGGTCAAAAGCCACCGACTCAATTTCATCTTCGATGTAAGCACCCAGTTCAATACCAGGCTCTTCGAATTGTGCCGCTTCAAATGTAATTTCACGAAACGGATTTTCTAATGCTTCGCCTTCATCTTCGACAACCATCCAACGGCGGAAAGTCTCATATCCACCCGTTTTACGATCGATTGCAACACGCACTTCAATGTCGCCTTCATATTTTTTCTTAGTTGCTGTGGCAAGGGCAATTTCCAACGCTTCAAAAATCTTTTCGCGAGGAACACCCTTCTCATTTGAAACCGCCTCAGCGACTAGCAGAATTTCTTTATTCATCCTCTTGCCTCGTTCACCTGAATCCATCAAAACTTAACGATTAGATTGCTCTTACGGATATTATCCAGAGCAACTATCAGTTCTTTACCGTCTACCATCAAAGAAAGCATTTGGCCTTCAATGCCAGTAATGGTGCCTTTTAAATTACGACTGCCAGCCACAGGCATGGTCACTTGTACTTTTACTGTCTCCCCTAAATAAGCTTCATATTGCTTGGCATTAAACAAAGGACGTTCAACACCAGGAGAAGAGACTTCTAATGTATACTCTGTTGAAATTGGATCTTCTACATCTAATACGGCACTGACTTGACGACTGACATCGGCACAGTCATCAACAAAGATACCTTTTTCATTGTCTATATAAAGGCGCACAACGGAATGTTTGCCTGCTTGGATATATTCTATCCCCCAAAGCTCATGCCCTAATGCTTCAACTGGCGCTGTCAGCATTTGTTCCAGTTTGCGTTCTAATGTAGCCAAGGTTACCCCCAGAAAAACAAAAAAGGGCTTAAAGCCCCAGTACAACCCCACGAATGCGGCAATTTGATAAGTCACAGATAACAAAAAACCCCGTAATGACGAGGTTAACATGTATATCACCTGTAACAGTCTAAGTGAAATAACCCATAATAGTTATCACTTAAAAACTGGTTGCGGGGGCCGGATTTGAACCGACGACCTTCGGGTTATGAGCCCGACGAGCTACCAAACTGCTCCACCCCGCGTTAACTGATGCAAGTATATTGATAAACATTGATACTTGCAATAATAAAGCTCAATTCTTTTTCACTTTATTAAAATTTGATTTTATTACCAATAAAATCCTAACTTTGGTGCCGAGAGCGGGACTTGAACCCGCACGACCGTTAAGTCACAGCCACCTCAAGGCTGCGCGTCTACCAATTTCGCCACCTCGGCGACACCTGGTTTAATCAGGAATACTTGTATTGTTTTCAGTATTCTCTGAATTATCGGTTTTCTGTTGCACTTGCTCAGTAGCTGGAGCAACATCTTTACCTAAATCATTCCACTCATCAGCTGCTTTAGTATGATTGGCGCTTAAATTACCAATCGTTAAACTTAAAGCAAAAAATGCAATGGCTAAAACTGCGGTCGAACGAGTTAAAAAGTTACCCGAACCTGATGACCCAAATAAAGTGGCAGAAGCACCGGCGCCAAATGAGGCTCCCATATCTGCACCTTTTCCTTGCTGAATAAGAATTAGGCCAATTAATCCTAATGCTACCAACAAGTAAACTACCATTAAAACTTCATACATATTACACGCTCATCGCTATTGTACATAAACTGAGAAAATCAGTAGGTTTAAGGCTTACACCGCCAATTAAACCACCGTCTACATCAGGTTGAGCAAATAAATCTGCTGCGTTACTCGGTGTTACGCTACCACCGTACAATATCCTAATGTTCTCTCCTATTGATGGAGATCCTTCTAGCAGACGCTTGCGAATAAACGCATGCACTTCTTGTGCCTGCTCTGGCGTAGCGCTGTTACCACTGCCGATAGCCCAAAGAGGTTCATAAGCAATAACGGCTTGGTCAAAAGCATGAATACCATTTCTCTTGATAATGGTATCGATTTCATTGCCAATGACACTGAATGTTTGATTTGCTTCTCGCTCTGAGGCTGACTCCCCAATACATAAGATAGGGATCAAACCTTGTTTTTTTGCAGCAGCAAATTTTTCTGCTATCACATGACTGCTTTCGCCAAAATGACTGCGTCTTTCGGAGTGGCCAATAATAACATACTGACATCCTAAATCTTTTAGCATTGAAGCTGATACTTCACCAGTATAGGCACCTTTGTCAAACTCGCTGACCGATTGTGCACCTAATGCTATAACACTCGATTTAAAATCGAGATCAGAGTTATCAAATTCTTGCTTTACGCTTCCAAGGTAAACTGTCGGCGGGCACAATACAACTTCTGGACTTTGTGCAGACAACTGCTTATTAAACTCATTAAATAAATCGCTAGCCAAATTGGCATCACCATTCATTTTCCAGTTACCAGCAACCATCGGACGTCTTTGTGTCATCACCATCTCCTCTGAAAGCGGCGTGAATAATAGCGAACCCCTCGCTAAGTTACAATAGCTAAAAGCAATATTTTTGGTTAAATAAGCTTGTACGTCTACTTTTTATGCGAAGCGGGTTTCAATCGATATCGCCACCCGCTCAATTGTCTTATATCACATATTGATAAAAATAAAATCAGACTAAACTTCTTACCGCTTCTGCGATAAAGTGAGCATGTTCCATCACTTTGCCTTTTTCATCACCTTCAACCATGACTCTAAGTAACGGCTCTGTTCCTGACTTTCTGAGTAAAACGCGCCCACGAGCACCCAACTGGGTTTCAACAGCTTCTTTTGCCGCCAACACTTGATGCGATGCAAGGGGATCGTTCTCACCTTCAAAACGGACATTAACAAGCACTTGAGGTAACATACTCATTTTCGCCGTTAAGGCTTCAAGACTCTTACCGCTGCGCTGCATCGCAGCCAGCACTAAAATCCCTGCAACAATCCCATCCCCTGTTGTACCGTGATCTAAATTCAGAATATGACCGGAATTCTCTCCCCCAATACGCCAATCATGCTCTTTGAGTAATTCCATCACATAGCGATCGCCCACTTTAGAGCGCGCAAAAGGAATACTGAGTTCTTTGAGCGCCAATTCTAGCCCGAGATTAGACATTAAGGTGCCTACCACGCCTCCTTTTAATACTCCACGCGACTTTGCATCACTGGCAAGAATATAAAGGATTTCATCTCCGTCAATGACGCGGCCTTTCCTATCAACCATCATAATGCGATCGCCATCACCGTCAATAGCAATACCTAAATCCGCATGCTCAGCTATAACCGTTTCACAGATTTTTCCCATGGAGGTGGCGCCCACTTCATGGTTAATGTTCAATCCATCAGGCTTATCACCAATGGCGATGACTTCAGCCCCTAATTCTCTAAACACATTCGGCGCAATATGGTAAGTGGCACCATGGGCGCAATCAACCACAATTTTAAGCCCTTCTAGGGTATGTTCAGCGGGAAAATGCCCTTTACAATATTCAATATACCGTCCAGCCGCATCATCGATACGAGACACTTTCCCCAATAAATGTGATTCTACGCACTCAAGTGGTTTATCAAGCTCTGCTTCAATCGCCAATTCAACCGCATCATCCAATTTACTGCCGTCACTTGAAAAAAACTTAATGCCATTGTCATAATAAGGGTTATGGGAAGCACTGATCACAACCCCCGCTTCAGCGCGAAATGTTCGAGTCAAATATGCAATGGCCGGTGTCGGCATTGGACCAACCAACATGACACTTAGCCCCGCAGCACTTAACCCCGCTTCCATCGCAGACTCAAATAAATAACCTGAAATACGCGTATCTTTACCAATAATGACTTTTTTTGTACCAGCACGAGACAAGACGCGACCCGCTGCCCATCCCAATTTTAACGCTAGCTCAGGGGTCATTTTTCCTGCCCCAACCTTGCCACGAATACCATCCGTACCAAAAAATTTTCTCACGTTTATCTCCATTACTAGACCTCATTTATTGAAGCCCATTTTAATCTATCAATTATTGAAATTAATGAGTCAGCCAAGATCCTTATTAACTATGATACTTCGTACAACAAAAATAAAATGTTATCTCGATCATCAATTTAAGCTTACTTATGTCTTAAGCTTAAACTGCTGACTCTCATTGAATACTGTTAATACATCTTGCATCTCTAAGACATCATGAACGCGTAAAATATGGGCGCCCGCTTGAGCTGCCAGTAAGTTTCCAGCAAGACTTGCCGATAATCTATTTGACACATCTCGGCCAAGAAGGTGGCCGAACATGCTTTTACGGGATAAGCCGATTAATAAAGGCAAACCTAATACATGAAATTCTGATAATCGCCCCAATAACTCGAAATTATGCCCTAAGCTTTTACCAAAACCAAATCCAGGATCAAGAATAATATTCTCACGTTTGATCCCCGCAGACAAACACGCTTGAATTCTTGCTTCGAAGAAATGAGTCACTTCCTGAATAACATCATGATAGTTAGGTGAAAGTTGCATATTTTTCGGTTCACCTTGCATGTGCATTAAACAGACGGGTACCTGCAGATGTGCCGCCACTTCCAGTGCTCCTGGTGCTTGCAACGCTCTAACGTCATTAATCATATCTGCGCCAGCGGCAATGGCTTGCTTCATCACATCAGGTTTACTGGTATCAATCGATACCCACACTTTTTTGTGCTTGTGACTGATATACTCAATGATAGGGATCACTCGTGCTAGCTCTTCGTGCAAACTCACTTCATTCGCACCCGGACGAGTAGATTCACCACCAATATCAATAATGTTGGCACCTTCACTGATTAATTTATCCGCCTGCTGGCATGCATTTTTAAAGTGAGAAAAATGCCCTCCATCGGAAAAAGAATCCGGAGTAACATTCACTATTCCCATCACTGAAGGGGACGTTAAGCTTAATACTTTTTGTTTATTTTGTAATTTAAACACCAAACTCTTCCTTCAAACTGCACATGATAGCTATAAACAAGAAAACCCCATAATGGGGTTTTCTTTTATTTGGATGACACGCCTAAATTTAAATCACTAGGCTATCAATCACTCATTACTTTGCAGGAGACTCAGCCGCATCACCTTTGTCGTCAGGCTTAGGATCTGAAGTCGACTCATCAGAAGCCGCAGGCTCAGCTGATTGGGTAGAGACTGTTTCTCCATCCGTATCATTTGCACCATTGTCATTTGAATTATCTTCATCCTTTTGCCATTCAGCAGGTTTACGTACTTCACGCCTTTCCATCAAATCATCAATTTGATCTGCATCAATGGTTTCATATTTCATTAACGCATCTTTCATCGCGTGAAGTATGTCCATATTGTCATTAAGGAAACGGCTTGCTCTGTCATAGTTTTCAGCAATAATCTGCTTCACTTCAGCATCAATAATGCTGGCGGTATCATCTGACATATGCTGGGTTTTACCCATGCTACGACCTAAAAACACTTCGTTGTCATCTTCCGCGTATAGCACAGGCCCTAACTTTTCAGAAAAGCCCCATTGGGTAACCATGTTACGCGCGATTGACGTAGCGTATTTAATGTCTTGAGAAGCACCGGTTGAGACTTTTTCACTGCCGTAAATAATCTCTTCAGCAAGACGTCCACCATAAGCCACTGAAATTTGACTCTCTAGCTTACGTCGACTTTGGCTAATTTGATCCGCTTCAGGTAAGAAGAAGGTCACCCCTAAGGCACGACCACGAGGAATAATCGTCACCTTATGCACAGGATCGTGCTCAGGCACTAAACACCCCACAATAGCATGACCCGCTTCATGATAAGCGGTCATTTCTTTTTCTTCTTCAGACATCACCATAGTGCGGCGCTCTGCACCCATCATGATTTTATCTTTTGCGCTTTCAAACTCTTCCATGCTCACTAAACGACGGTTACCACGTGCGGCAAATAGCGCTGCTTCATTCACAAGGTTAGCTAAATCAGCCCCTGAGAATCCAGGCGTACCACGTGCAATAACGCTGGCTTTCACACCATCCGCTAATGGCACTTTTCGCATATGCACTTTCAAAATTTGTTCACGACCACGCACATCCGGTAAACCTACGACCACTTGACGGTCAAAACGCCCTGGACGCAGCAATGCCGCATCTAATACGTCTGGACGGTTAGTCGCTGCAATGACAATCACACCTTCATTGCCTTCAAAGCCATCCATCTCAACCAACATTTGGTTCAAGGTTTGCTCACGCTCATCATGACCCCCACCCACACCGGCACCACGTTGACGACCCACTGCATCGATTTCATCGATAAAAATGATACAAGGTGCCGATTTTTTTGCTTGTTCAAACATGTCACGGACACGAGATGCACCCACACCGACAAACATTTCAACAAAATCCGATCCTGAAATCGTAAAGAAAGGCACTTTCGCCTCACCAGCAATCGCTTTTGCCAATAAGGTTTTACCTGTACCTGGTGGGCCAACTAACAAGACACCTGTTGGAATACGGCCACCCAGCTTTTGAAAACGCGTCGGCTCTTTTAAGTAATCCACCAACTCTTTAACGTCTTCTTTGGCTTCATCACAGCCAGCCACATCGCCAAAAGTCGTCTTGATTTGCTCTTCGCCCATCAATTTGGCTTTACTTTTACCAAAGGACATGGCGCCTTTACCGCCACCACCTTGCATTTGGCGCATAAAGAAAATCCAGACACCAATCAACAACAGCATTGGGAACCAAGAAATGAATATTTGGGTTAAGAAGCCTGATTTTTCTGCTTCTTCGCCCTTCATTTTGACGCCTTTACGGTCAAGATCATTAATCAAATCTTGATCGTAGATTGGCATAATAGTGGTAAATTTATCACCATTTGTCTTAATGCCATCAATGGTACGTTGATCGCTTTGTATTTGAACGGATCCTATCTGTCCAGTACGCACATCATCTAAGAAAGTCGAATAGTCCATCTTCTGCGTTGATTGCGAAGAGGGGGAATAGCCCTGGAAGACTGATATCAGCACAACAGCGATAACAACCCAGAGAATTAAATTTTTTGCCATATCACTCAAATTACTAGACCTCATTTTCAGTCTTTCGGTTACTAAGCTTAGGGTACTACAACTTGTACCCTGTCGCCACTAAATAGACTTCACGTGAACGTGCCCGCGAAGAATCCGGCTTACGGGTTTTTACAGTTTTAAATGCTTGTTTTACAGCTTTCATATAGTCATCAAAGCCTTCCCCCTGAAAAACTTTAACGGCAAAACAACCATTTGGCGCTAAAACTTGATGGCACATATCCAGTGCTAACTCGACTAAATACATCGCTCTAGGCTGATCAACACCGCCCGAACCACTCATGTTCGGTGCCATATCAGATAATACCACGTCCACTTTAGCATCGCCGACTCGCGTTAATAATGCATCAAGGACTTTTTCTTCTCGAAAATCGCCCTGTAGAAAATCAACGCCAACGATAGGATCCATAGGCAGAATATCACAGGCAATCACTTTACCTGAATCTCCCGCTAATTTCACCGCTACTTGTGACCAGCCTCCCGGCGCGGCCCCTAAATCCACCACGGTCATACCTTGGCGAATGAGTTTATCCTTGTCTTGGATTTCTTCTAATTTAAACGCGGCACGTGAACGTAAACCTCGCTTCTGAGCTAATTTAACATAATGATCATCAAAATGTTCTTGCATCCAACGAGACGAACTCGCTGTTCGTTTTTTACCTGACATTTAAAAATCCGCAACAAATGAGAGTTACATAAGAGCTATATAAGGGTAGAATAGCGTCTTTTCAACAGTAACTCAGCATAAAGTTGGTATAAATGAACTTAACAACCAAACAAAAACAGCACTTAAAAGGCTTAGCCCACAGTTTAAAGCCTGTAGTGATGCTTGGTTCTAATGGTCTAACTGAAGGTGTACTGGCTGAAATTGATAGCGCACTCTCTCATCATGAACTGATTAAAGTGAAAGTAGCCTCTGCAGACAGAGAGCTAAAAAATGCAATCGTCGATGCCATTATCCGTGAAACACAAGCCGTCAAAGTCCAAATGATTGGCCATGTGCTTGTTTTATTCCGTCAATCTGAAGAAATGAAGATTGCGGTTCCTCAAGCTCGTAAATAAACTTGTTATTGAAAATGAAATACTAAAAAGCCGCTATCAATAGCGGCTTTTTTTAGGACTAAAGGCCCCTGATATATAAATCGTTACAAAAATTATGGCGTTTCAGGTAAGGCTTCAACTTTATAATGCTCGGGCAATAATCCCAGCTTTTCAGGTAATACCGTCCCCACTGAAATTGATGACCAAGTCCCTGTTAAAATACCAATGAACATGGCGATAGAAAACCCTTCCAATGGTGATCCTCCCATTATCCACAAAGCGATGACTGTCAGTAATGTGGTGCCAGATGTAACCATAGTACGTGAAAATGTCGCCAATACCGCTTCATTATTCACATCAACGGTTTTTGCATTCGGTTTCGCTATTAAGACTTCACGAATTCTATCGGCAATAATGATCGAGTCATTCAATGAGTAGCCTAAAATCGCTAGTATTGCCGCCAATACCGTTAAATTAAACTCCATCTGACTGAGTGAAAAGAAAGCCAATACAAAAATAACATCGTGGACCAGTGCACATAATGAACCTGCCGCTAAGCGCCACTCAAAGCGATAACTCAAGTACCCTAAAATACACAACATCGCAATCAATAACGCTAATCCCCCTTGCTCGGCAAGCTCTTGACCCACTTGAGGGCCCACGACACTTGAATTCACTAATTGAACATGACTGTCTAATGGGCTGAGTACTTGCTTAACATCAAGCACAGAAGTATTAGCACTATTTGAATCAATATTTTTAACGCTATCAGGTAACCCGTAACGAATCACCCAACGCCCGGGCTCTCCGGCTGAGATCACACTGACATCTTGTTTTGATGCCGCATTCATTAAGGGTTGAATTTCACTGGCCGTGATTTTAGGACTCATGGTCACTTCGGCCACCACCCCTCCCGTGAAATCTAAGCCCCAATTAAACCCTTTCACCGCAATGATACTCAAAGATAGGATCACAACAGCCACTGATATAGCGCTAGAAAGATGACGCCACTTAGTTAATCTATTAATATTTTTCATCTTTTACACCTTCAGATTACGCTTTGTGTTACGCCCATACACCATATTAATGATGACTCTTGAAGCAAAAATGCCCGTAAACATACTCGTCAGCAAACCGAGACCCAATGTCAATGCAAAGCCTTGAATGGGGCCGTTACCGATGGAATATAATACGACTGCGGTGATCATCGTGGTAAAGTTAGCATCAATAATCGTTGAAAAAGCGCTGTCAAATCCGCGATCAATGGATTGAGCAAAACTCCTACCCTCTTTCATTTTATCTTTAATTCGCTCAAAGATAATCACATTGGTATCCACCGCCATACCAACAGTCAATACAAGCCCAGCAATACCGGGTAGGGTTAATACCGCACCAGGAATAAGCGCCAATAAACCAAAGAGCAATACCATATTGCCGATTAATGCAACATTCGCCACCCAACCTAAACGTCTATACCAAAGAGCCATAAATAATAAGGTTATGCTGATCCCAAGGCCTAACGCTGCAAAACCATTTTCAATATTTTCAGCCCCTAAGCTTGGGCCAATCGTCCGCTCTTCCACCATTAATACCGGCGCTGTCATCGAACCTGCACGTAATAGTAACGCGAGTTGCTGTGCATCTTGATAACTGCCAGCCCCTGTGATCCTGAATCTATCCCCCAATTGCGATTGTATCGTCGCGACACTGATAATTTCAGTTGTTTGTTTCGCCTTTCCATTCACATCTCGGCTATATTCGCTATAGGCTGTCGCCATTGGATTACCTACATTCGCACGAGAAAAATCAGACATGATTTTTCCACCTTCGCTGTCTAAGGTAATATTGACCTCTGCTCGGCCCATTTCATCGGTGCCCGCTCTGGCATCAACAATATGTTCCCCTCCTAAAACCGGACGACGAGACACGGACACAGGCATGCCTGATTTATCGTTTAGGATCTTCGTATTCACAGCGCCCGTATTTTTAACGGCATAAAAGGCTAAACTCGCAGTCGCTCCAATGACATTCTTTGCCGCAGCAGGATCTTGCACGCCCGGCAACTCAATGCGAATACGATGTTCACCTTGTCGCTGCACCATGGCCTCTGTGATCCCAAGCTGCTCAATTCGACTGCGCATAACTTGTAAGTTTTGCTGCACTGTTAGATTACGAATATTGACTCTTTCATCAGGTTTTAACACCAAGGCCAACCCTTTATCCCCAAAGTTTGTCACTTGCCATTGCGCATAATTGGTTTTAAAGAAAGTCCGTAATTCTCCTCGTACATCTTTACCCGACAGTGAAATATGTATCCCCTGTTCCGGCGCTTTAGTGACCCCTACCCCCCGTAACTTTTGCTGACGCACAAATTGACGAACAGCATCCATTAATTGACTTTGATGGGCGCTATAAACAGGCGTCACATCCACATCTAATAAAAACTGGACGCCTCCTCGTAAATCCAGACCTAATTTAATGGGCTCAAATCCCATATTCGTTAACCATGCTGGCGCTGCAGGTACCAGCGCTAAGGTCAATTCAGACGTATCAGATGTCTTCTTAGCTAATATATCTTTAGCCTGTGTTTGCTGCTGAGCATCTTCAAGCACCACCACAGTATTTTTATCATTTTGAGTAATTCGTTTTACTTTAATGCCCGCTTCTTGCAATTTAAGCTGCAACGCAACAGGGGATTGCAACAAACCCGACTGATTGCTGATCTGCACTGCGGCATCTTCGCCGTACCAAGTTGGAAGCGCGCTCAATAGCATAATCACTAAAGTCACGATTAAAACGATATATTGCCATGCTGAATACTTATTCAATATTTTATGTTTGTGTTTATTATTCATAAATCTCATTACCTAAAGACAGCAGCAGATATTATCCGCGCTGGATCACTCATACTTTTATTGGAAGCTATGCTCGACAAGACAATAAAAAATCATTAGCTGTGACACATCAAGGTATCGATATGCAGCCACACTTTCATTGCTAAGAAATTTTATAGACTGAGCACGTGTTGATAAGCTAAAGCGTTAGCTGATTTGCTGTGTAAAGCGGTAGATAAGATTCGACTCTTTCCAGCCCGACACACGCGCGTGAGTAGAAGAGGTCGTTAAAAACCATGACGGATGGTTAGCATCAATACGATAACCCGCTTTAAAAAGGGGGATCTCGGGTGGAGAAAATTCAAAAGCTAATTGATATTGAGGCTGAATTTCAACCAAATCGTGTTGAATAAAGCTCAGGTAAACCTGAGTGCCTAATGGGACAAATGTCGCCCCTCGATTCACTGGTACTGAATTTGAGGTTGGCGATACAGGTTGATGAGCAATATCTTGAGTGTGACTCACTTTTGAAGGGCTTGGCTGATTAGCCATTTTTTCATGAATAAGCAATGGCTTTTCAGACGTGGCTGAATAACTTACGTTTGCTTGGTGTAACGCGTTAGTCGTCAATGTTGCTACGTCAGTATGATCCTCAATAGGTAACATTATTTTTTCTGTGCACGCATATGCGTTAATGCAAAGCATTAAGGCAATACAAAAAATAGCGAACACTTGTTTAAATAAATTCAATACCTAAACCACTCTTTATAATGTTTCATGTTTCATGTTTGATTTATGGGCATACAAGCCAATAAATCAAAGTAAGATAACGCAAAACAGCATACTCCCTTCATTAAGGGATAACAATGGAGACGCAGTATAGAAGGCAATAGAGCAAAAATAAAAACAAAAATGTAACAAAAAGCCGCTAACAAATAGCGGCTTTATTACAAGTGATTAAATTTAAAATTAAATAACCTGAAATCGGGTTAAATATAATCGACACGTATAATTTCGTAATCCGTTTTACCACCTGGTGTTTCAATGGTAATTTCATCATCGAGGTTCTTGCCAACCAAGCCTCTTGCAATGGGTGAGCTCACTGAAATTAGATTCTCTTTAATATTCGCTTCATCATCACCCACAATGCGGTACGTCATTTCTTCATCGGTATCGATATTCAAAATGGTCACTGTGACACCAAAAATCACTCGCCCAGTATTAGGCATCTTGGTGACATCAATAATCTGTGCATTCGATAATTTACCTTCAATGTCACGGATCCTGGCTTCACAAATCCCCTGTTCTTCCCGCGCCGCATGATATTCTGCATTCTCTTTTAAATCACCAAGTTCTCTCGCTGTGCCGATTGCCTCAGTAATTTTAGGGCGACGCTCAAATTTAAGGTGGTCTAGTTCTTTACGCAACATATCCGCGCCGATCACAGTCATTGGAACCTTATTCATAATTCTCTTTCGTCTCCTTTAAAACAAAAGCATCCCATGTCGATCGCCAGTCTCGAATGATCAACACAAGTAAAATAATATATTAAGGGTATTTTATACTTGAGAAGGAAGAAATGTATAGCCCCTAATCAAGTGAAAAAAGACCAAAATAAGGCAATCAGTAATAAAATAAACGCTCAAAGTTGACCAATGGAGGTATCATGGAACTCGCTGCACACTTCCTTCACCCTCTATTTTGGCTCATTTGAACTACCTTAAGCAAAACTTTCACAAACGATTGTATAACACTTCATTTTCAACTTTGGTTTTATTTAGCCCAAATGCCTATTTATCCCTGAAAGTCGAATATCAATTGAAAATAATTATCATTACTGTCACGGCGATTATCATGGATTGAATACGCTACATCAGACCTTAAGTGAAAACATACTCACAACTATTCAATCTCTTTATTGACTACATACATTTTGCCTTCATTTTATAGGCAATTATCGAGACCGAATTAATGTTTAATCATACATCAATGGCATTGGCTATTATCTTTGCCCTTCAATCAAGTCCTTTACTGGCACAAGAACAAAAAACAATAACCAATAATGGCACTGAACCACAAACCAATCAAAAAGACGACACACAAGCAATTGAAAAAATGACCGTTCATGGTGTACGTCAACGCTTAGAAAAAGCCGGTATGCTCTCAGATAGCATCATGAAAACCGAAGTCATTAGCAGCGAATTAATGAATAATAAAAATGCGGTTAATTTGACTGAAGCCATTAACAATACCCCTGGTGTCAGAGTCTCTAATGAATGTTCTATGTGCGGAGTTAAACGCATCATGCTCAATGGACTTCGAGGCGAGCAGACGACCATTTTAGTCGATGGGCTGCCCGTTCATGCCATGATAGCGGGTTACTACGCCGTTGATGCCATTCCCACAACAGGTTTGGATCGTATTGAAGTGGCTCGCGGCGCAGGTGCTTCACTCATTGCGCCTGAGGCCATTGGCGGCACCATTAATATCATCACTAAAACGGCCATTGAAAATAGCGCCACAGTCGATGCCTCCATCGGTGAAAACGGTAACCGTAAGATCGGCATATTAGGCACAGGTGTCAGTGAAGATGGCCGAACCCTCGCCACCTTGACCGCCCAATATGACGATCGCAATCAAGTCGATGAAGATAACAATTTCGTCAACGAATCACCCAGTCAAGATAATCGAACCTTTAGCTTACGTTTATCACATGATATTACCGATAACGACAATGTCATCTTACGTTACGCCAATGTTCAATCTGAAGTCTTTGGTGGTCCTATGCTGGGCAATACGTTTGCCGATGGCGCTGCGACCAGCGCAGATAATGTGATCGCCACTTTTGATGATATTCCATCTGATATGTTGTTTAAAGACGGTGATGTTCGTAATCAATTTATCGGTAAAGCATGGGAAACCACGGAATGGGTCAAAACCCAACGTGATGAGCTCTCTTTAAGCTGGCTCAGTGCCTTAAATGATGACTGGAACATGACATTATCAGGCAGTTATTCCGATCATACTCAAGACTCATTCTATGAAGGCTTTAGTTATTACGCTGAAGATACCATGTGGTATGTCGATGCACGATTTAATTATTTCCTCAATGAAGCGCACTTACTCACTTTCGGTCTCGATAAGCGCACAGAAGAAATGCGCTCTCACTCTAGCGGCGAAAATGAACCTGACTATGTCAGCGATGCCTTTGACTATGATGTACTGGGCCTTTATTTGCAAGACACTTGGCAAGCCAGCGATAAGTTAGAAGTGAATATGGCGCTGCGCTTTGACCATGTTCAGGCAGATTTTATCGACACCAGCAAACCGGGTAAAGAAATCGATCAGCATATCATCGCTCCACGCATTGATATGAGTTATAGCCACAATGATGAATGGATGTCACGTCTATCTGCCGGTAAAGGGTATCGTGCTCCTTTATCTTTCTTTGAAACCGATCATGGCGTGCTTGATGCCTCTAAAGGCTTTGAAATTGATGTCGATAAGCTCGAGCGTTCAAAGTCAGCCACTTATGCTTTAAGCTTTACAGGCGAGCAATTAAGTGTCACCTCATCGGTTGCTTGGACCCAAGTCGATAACCTTGCCATGCTAGACGAAACTGATGATGGCGTGCCAAGATTAACCCAACTGGATAAAACCGCCACGGTCACGACCACCGATCTCGCATTAGGTTATGCACTCACCGATAATCTCACGCTTAACTTGACCGCCGAGCGTTTCTTCTACGACAGTGCCTTTCAATCCTCTTACGCGATTGCGCCTGTGGAAAAACGCTTAACCTTTTACACTGACTGGGACATCAATGGCTGGGAAATCTTCACTAACTTAGTGTGGATTGACGCACGGGACTTATCGGATTATGGCTATGACGGTTATAACCAAATCGACAGTAGCGGTAATGTCGTCACATCATCGAAAAAATCCACTCATGCGCCGTCTTATTGGACCTTTGATTTTAAGATCAGTAAATCCCTTACTGACAGTATCACCTTGTATGCAGGCGTGAATAACCTGTTTGATTACACGCAAGTTGATAATGGTGAATCACCGCTGTTTTATGACGATAATGGTGACTATGATGTTGCCTATATTTGGGGACCACTGCGAGGCCGTGAAGCCTACACAGGTATTCAAGTTACGTTTTAATCAATCCGTTTTATAAGCCATGCTTTAACTTGTTCAGGCCAACGCTCATGTTGGCCTGAATGCCATGAAGCGGCATTTAGCCAAAACACCATGTTACCGCTCTGCTTAAGGCTCACTATCAATGAACAATACACGCCCAAACACACTGTCATTATGCGTCGCTTTATTGACTTCGCTCCTTTGCATTATGAGCCAGAGTGCCTATTCATCGACACTAGCCACTCACAGCACAGAGTCTCGTTCAGCCACATCAGCCAACACGGATCCCAATGTGGATCACTTAGTTAATACCTTACCTTGGCTGGCTTACCAACATGAACACCTAGTGACTCATCAACAAGAACACTTTCAAGATTTTGAGGGAAAACCCAGCTTATTCATGTTTTTTGAACCCGAGTGTCCTTGGTGTGCCAAACAAGGAAAAGCCTTTAATCAACTGCTTGCTCAATGCCCCAATGCCATCAATATTGCCGCACTGGCCAGCCACGGCAATAAAACCGTGCTGCGAAAAGCCGCTTGGAAGATGAAATTACATTTTCCTGCCTATTTAGCCAGCCAAACCATGATGCTGTCTATTGGCCCCCTGCCCGCCACCCCGATCACCCTCATTATTGATGAGAAAGGCCAGCTGCACAGTGTTCTTCGAGGCTATGTGAAATTAGCGCAACTCTTGCCGAAATTGAAACAGGAATTTGGGCTAAAATGTGGTTAAAGTGGTTAAAGTGGTTTGGTCAAAGTGATTAATACTCATTGTTCTCACCCACCTTAAAGGCTCAATATAGCGAGATCCTGCCATTTTAAACCACTCAACTGCCTTTTCAGTCCAATCCCCATAGTGGTGAAATTCACTATTTTTTGACATGTGCTTTTTGGACTGATCTTGCTAAGATAACGTCTCATTCCAAGGCCTTCACGCCCTTTTTTCTCCAAGCCTAAAGTCGCGTGGCGTACTTTCACTATTATGTTCAATAAGTATTGAAATTCTTTTTTTAAAAAAATCACTAAATCTTATAATTTTTCAAAAAAAAAGAAGACAATCTCTCTTATTAGCATAAAGTAGATGCTATGAACAACTTTATAAGCACCCAAAACCAAAAAATAGAACACACATAAATTCAGATTTTAATTTAATATGGAAATATGAATAA